>NZ_JBHJYS010000008.1:0-397315 GCF_042270245.1 Streptomyces sp. NPDC055955 | reverse complement strand
CAGCTCGACGGGATGGCGGGGGTCTTGGCCAGGATTTCCGAGACCGGGTAGCGCGACTCCCTGCGCACGGCCATGAAGATGCGTGGCATGACGGGAAAGTGGAACGCCATGTGGCACTCGTCGCCGCCGGAGGCGTAGTCGCCGAAGTAGTCGACCACGTCCTCGGGCCACTGGTTGGCCTCGGCGAGCAGCACCGTGTCCGGATAGTGCGCGTCGATCTCCTTGCGGACCCGCTTGAGGAGCTCGTGCGTCGCCGGCAGGTTCTCGCAGTTGGTCCCCTCCTCCGCGTAGAGATAGGGCACCGCGTCGAGCCGGAAGCCGTCGATGCCCAGGTCCAGCCAGAAGCGCAGGGCGGCGAGGATCTCCTCCTGGACGCGCGGGTTCTCGTAGTTGAGGTCCGGCTGGTGGGAGAAGAAGCGGTGCCAGTAGTACTGCTTGCGCACCGGGTCGAACGTCCAGTTCGACGCCTCGGTGTCGACGAAGATGATCCGCGCGTCCTCGTACTGCTTGTCGTCGTCGGCCCAGACGTAGTAGTCGCCGTAGGGGCCGGTGGGATCCTTTCGGGACTCCTGGAACCACTCGTGCTGATCGCTCGTGTGGTTCATGACGAAGTCGATGATCACGCGCATCCCGCGCTGGTGCGCGGCGTCGACGAACTCCACGAAGTCGGCCAGGTCGCCGAACTCCGGCAGGACCGCCGTGTAGTCGGAGACGTCGTAACCACCGTCTCGTAGAGGTGACTTGAAGAACGGCGGCAACCACAGGCAGTCCACGCCGAGCCACTGGAGATAGTCCAGTTTCGCGGTGATGCCCTTGAGGTCGCCCACGCCGTCGCCGTTGCTGTCCTGGAAGGAGCGGACGAGGACCTCGTAGAAGACGGCACGTTTGAACCAGTCGGGATCCCGGTCCTTGGCGGGGGTGTCCTCGAAGGTGTCCGGGACGGGTTCGTTGACGGTCATGGTGTGGGTGACCCTCCGATCGACGGTGAGGACGGTCGCAGGACGGTGAGGATGTGCGCGGGCGCGCGGCCCGGCTCGAGGCGCACGTAGTTGGCCCTGCCCCAGTGGTAGGTCTCACCGGTGAGCTCGTCGCGCACCGGCGCGGACTCGTGCCAGCCGAGTCCCAGTTGCGGCATGTCCAACGACACCGTCGCCTCCTGGGTGTGGTGGGGATCGAGGTTGGCGACCACCAGAACCGTGTTCGAACCGTGCGCGCCTGCGACCGACTTGGAGTACGCGATCACCGTGTCCTTGTCCGTGTGATGGAAATGCACGTCACGCAGCCGGCGCAGGGCGGGGCTGCGGCGCCTGATGTCGTTGAGCCGGGTGATGAGAGGCGCGATCGAACGCCCCTCCTGCTCGGCCGACTCCCAGTCGCGCGGCCGTAGTTCGTACTTCTCCGAATGGAGATACTCCTCGCTACCGGGGCGTAGCGGGGCGTTTTCACACAGTTCGTATCCGCTGTAGACGCCCCAGGTCGGCGAGAGCGTGGCGGCCAGGACCGCGCGCACCTCGAACGCGGGACGCCCGCCGTTCTGAAGGTAGGCGTGCAGGATGTCCGGGGTGTTGACGAAGAAGTTCGGGCGCATGTACGCGGCCGTTTCCTTCGCCAACTCCGTCGTGTATTCGGTGAGTTCCTGCTTCGAGTTGCGCCAGGTGAAGTACGTGTACGACTGCTGGAAGCCGGCCTGCGCGAGGGCGCGCATCATCGCGGGGCGCGTGAACGCCTCGGCCAGGAAGATCACGTCGGGGTCGGTGCGGTTGACCTCCCTGATGACCCGTTCCCAGAACACGACGGGCTTGGTGTGCGGGTTGTCGACGCGGAAGATGCGCACACCGTGGTCCATCCAGAAACGCAGGACGCGGGTCGTCTCGGCGATCAGGCCGGGCATGTCCCGGTCGAAGGCGATCGGGTAGATGTCCTGGTACTTCTTCGGCGGGTTCTCCGCGTACGCGATCGTGCCGTCCGGCCGGTGGTGGAACCACTCGGGGTGCTTCTCCACCCACGGATGGTCCGGCGAACACTGGAGCGCGAAGTCGAGGGCGATCTCCAGGCCCAGGTCCGCGGCCCGGCGCACGAACGCGTCGAAGTCGTCGAGGGTGCCGAGGTCGGGGTGGATCGCGTCGTGACCGCCCTCCGGGGAGCCGATCGCCCAGGGGACACCCACGTCGTGCGGCCCCGGGGAGAGCGAGTTGTCGGGACCCTTGCGGTACGTGGTGCCGATGGGGTGGACCGGCGGCAGATAGAGGACGTCGAAGCCCATCGCGGCGATGGCCGGCAGACGCTTCGCCGCGGTGTGGAACGTGCCGGAGACCGGCGGTTCCCCCTCGCGCACGATCGCGCCCTCCGAGCGCGGGAAGAACTCGTACCACGCTCCGTACAGCGCGCGCTCGCGCTCCACGAGGAGCGGCAGCGGGTCGGAGCTGGTGACCAGCTCGCGCAACGGGTGGCGGGCGAGGACCTCGTCGACCTTCGGCGTGAGCGCGGCGGCCAGGCGAGCCGCGGCGGGGCGCGCGGTGTCCCGGAGCGCGGCGGCGGCGCGCAGCACGGTCTCGCGCCCCTTGCGCTGCGGCACGCCCTCGGCGGCGCGCTCGTGCAGCAACGCGCCCTCCTCCAGGACGAGTTCGGTGTCGATGCCCGCCGGGACCTTGATCTGCGCGTGGTGGCGCCACGTGGTGACGGGGTCGCTCCACGCCTCGACGGTGTAGGTCCAGCGGCCCTCCGACGTGGGCGTGACCTGCGCGCCCCAGCGGTCGGTGCCGGGGGCCAGCTCGCGCATCGGGGTCCAGGGGCCCGTGCGGCCGCGCGGGGAGCGGAGCACCACGTTCGCGGCGACCGCGTCGTGGCCCTCGCGGAAGACCGTCGCGCTGACCTGGAAGGACTCGCCCGCCACCGCCTTGGCGGGCCTGCGGCCGTGGTCCACGAGGGGCTGGACGTCCAGGACGGGGATCCGCCCGAGTGTGGTGGCGGTGGTGGTGGCCGGTGGGCGCCGCCGGCCCGGTGGTTTCTGCGCTTTCGCGCCTCTGGCCGACGACTTCGCCGGGTCCGTGTGCGGCTTCGGCGAGGGAATCTGTGCGGGCATGACCGCTCCTGACCGCGGGGGTTCGGTTTGCGGAAACGGGGGTGAGGAAGAGGGTCGCGCAGTGTGTACCGGGGGAGCCTTCCACCGTCGCAGGGCGGGCAATCCGGCGCTTTGTTAACTACTCGCGCGTAAGCGCACAGACACGTCCGGTCCCGCCGCGGACGAGGGGGCCGGACCATGGACTCACCCTTCTCTCGACGGTTGTTGACCTGGAGCACCTTGTTCGGCGAGCCGGGCGGCGTGTCCGTGCCCGGGCCTGTCGCCGCGCGCTTCGTCAGCGCCCGGCGCACCGTCGCCGACGTGGCCGAGCTGTGGTCGGACAGGTACGGCGCGGCGGCTCCCGCCGCGTGCCGCGACGCCGTCGACGTCCCGGAACAGGTCGCCTTCCCCGTGTCGCTCGCGGTAGACGCCGAGGCGATGTCGACGCCGGGGGCGGACAGGTCGAGCCCGGTGCCCCCGGTTCGAGAAGTCGGCGCGCCGGCCCTGACGGCCGGGAGTCCACGCACACCGTGTGGCAGCCTCTCGTGCGGCGCGAGGCCCTACAAGACCGCATGGGGGGCGGAATCGGCCAGATCGTCCGCGGGGGACGGGGGACGGGGGACGGGGGACGGGTGAAGGGTGACGGTCGCGGTGAAGGTCGAGGCGAAGAAGGACCTTCTCCGGCCCCGGTACGCGGTCGGCGGCGCAGCGCGACCGGGATCGGCGCGACGTACCGGGTCATCCTCATGGCGTACGACCGGCGCACCGGCCGGTTCCTGGGCAAGGACCCCTGCGATGGGGCGAGATGCCCGTGAAACAGGTGCCGACGCGACTCCGTGCGCCGTGGTAGCCGGAGCCGGGTGGCCGTACCGTCGGAAGTGACAGCCGGAGGCCGCGCGACGGAGCGCGTCCTCCTCGCACGTGTGCGCGTATGCCCGCCGCGTCCCCCTACAGAGGTGAGAACGTGAAGGCCATCCGTCGATTCACCGTTCGTCCCGTCCTGCCCGAGCCCCTCGCCCCCCTCCACGAGCTGGCCCGTAACCTGCGCTGGTCCTGGCACAGCGGGACGCGCGACCTCTTCCGTGCCGTGGACCCCGGGCGCTGGGCCGCGTCCGACGGGGACCCGGTGCGGCTCCTCGGCGCCGTGCCGCACGCGCGGCTCGCCGAACTCGCGGCCGACGAGGGGTTCCTGAGTCTGCTCGGCGAGGCCGCGGACGACCTCAGATCCTATGTGGAGGGCGACCGCTGGTACCAGAAGCAGAGCGGTGGCCTGCCCGCCGCCGTCGGATACTTCTCCCCCGAGTTCGGCATCACCGCCGCGCTGCCGCAGTACTCCGGCGGCCTCGGCATCCTCGCCGGGGACCACCTCAAGGCGGCCAGCGACCTCGGGGTGCCGCTGATCGGCGTAGGGCTCCTCTACCGGCACGGCTACTTCCGGCAGTCCCTGTCCAGGGACGGCTGGCAGCAGGAGCACTATCCCGTCCTCGACCCGCACGAACTGCCGCTCACCCTGTTGCGCGAACCGGACGGCACCGACTGCCGTGTCGCGCTCGCCCTGCCCGGCGGCGGCCGGCTGCTCGCCCGCGTCTGGCAGGCGCAGGTCGGCCGCGTGCCCCTGCTTCTCCTCGACTCGGACGTCGAGGAGAACGGCCCCGGCGAACGCAATGTCACCGACCGGCTCTACGGCGGCGGCAGCGAGCACCGGCTCCTCCAGGAGATGCTGCTCGGCATCGGCGGGGTACGGGCCGTGCGCGCGTACTGCCGCCTCACCGGCCACCCCGAGCCCGAGGTGTTCCACACCAACGAGGGACACGCCGGATTCCTCGGGGTCGAGCGGATCCACGAGCTCGCCGCACGCGGCGTGGACTTCGACGCCGCCATCGAAGCCGTACGCGCCGGGACCGTCTTCACGACGCACACCCCCGTCCCGGCCGGTATCGACCGCTTCGACCGGGAACTCGTCGCCCGCCACTTCGGGCCCGGCGCCGAACTCCCCGGCATCGACGCCGCACGCATCCTCGGCCTCGGCACGGAGACGTACGCGGGCGGCGACCCGAACGTCTTCAACATGGCCGTGATGGGCCTGCGCCTCGCCCAGCGCGCCAACGGCGTGTCCACCCTGCACGGCAGGGTCAGCCGCGAGATGTTCTCGGGCCTGTGGCCGGGCTTCGACCCGGAGGAGGTTCCCATCACCTCCGTCACCAACGGCGTGCACGCCCCGACCTGGGTGGCCCCCGAGGTCCTGCGGCTCGGCACCCGCCACCTCGGCGAGCAGCGCACCCTGGAGGCCCTGGCCGTCGGCAGCTCGGACCGCTGGGACGCCGTCGCCGAGATCGCCGACCGGGAGATCTGGGAGCTGCGCCGCGAGCTGCGCGGCCGCCTCGTGGACGAGGTCCGCGAGCGCCTCGCCGCGTCCTGGCGCCAGCGCGGCGCGGGCGCGGCGGAACTCGGCTGGATCGACGGGGTGCTCGACCCCGACGTCCTCACCATCGGCTTCGCCCGCCGCGTCCCCTCCTACAAGCGGCTCACCCTGATGCTGCGCGACCCGGACCGCCTCAGGCGCCTCCTCCTCGACCCGGACCGGCCCGTCCAGATCGTCGTCGCGGGCAAGGCGCACCCGGCCGACGACGGCGGCAAGCGCCTCGTGCAGGAACTGGTGCGCTTCACCGACGACCCAAGGGTGCGCCACCGCATCGTGTTCCTGCCGGACTACGGCATGGCCATGGCGCAGAAGCTCTACCCCGGCTGCGACATCTGGCTCAACAATCCGCTGCGTCCCCTGGAGGCCTGCGGGACGTCCGGCATGAAGGCCGCCCTGAACGGCTGCCTCAACCTCTCCGTCCTCGACGGCTGGTGGGACGAGTGGTTCACGCCCGACTTCGGCTGGGCGATCCCCACCGCGGACGGCGCCGCGACCGACGAGCAGCGGCGCGACGACCTGGAGGCCGCGGCCCTGTACGACCTGGTCGAGCGCAGGGTCGCGCCCCGCTTCTACGAGCGCGGCCCCGAGGGGCTGCCCGACCGCTGGATCGAGATGGTCCGCCGCACCCTCACGCACCTGGGCCCGAAGGTCCTCGCCGGACGCATGGTCCGCGAGTACGTCGAGAAGCTGTACGCCCCCGCGGCCCGCTCCGGCCGCGCCCTCACCCCCGACGCGGCGCGCGAACTCGCCCGGTGGAAGTCCACGGTCCGCGCGTCCTGGCCACGCGTGGCCGTCGACCATGTGGAGGCGTCGACGGCCTCGGCCGAGCTCGGCGCGACGCTGGTGCTGCGTGTGCGGGTGGCGCTCGACGAGCTCGGCCCCGAGGACGTCGAGGTCCAGGCGGTGGCCGGCCGCGTCGACTCCGACGACCGCATCACCGACGCGACGACGGTGGCCCTGAAACCTGCCGGCGGCCCGGATCTGGACGGCCGCTGGGCGTACGAGGGCCCGCTCTCCCTCGACCGGACGGGCCCCTACGGCTACACGGTCCGTATCCTGCCCGCCCACCGACTGCTCGCCTCACCGGCCGAGACGGGCCTGGTGACCGTCCCCTCGGAGGCGATCGCGGAGGCCGCGGGGGTGCTCATGCGCTGAGGACGTGTGGGAGGGCGGCCGGATGGTCGGCGGCGTCGTGGGTCTCGGCGAAGATGGACCCATGACCGAGATCCAGACGCCCCGTCTCCTGCTCCGCCGCTGGTCCGACGACGACCTCGTGCCCCTGTCCGAGATCCAGGCGGACCCGGAGGTCATGCGCCGGGTCGGCGACGGCGGGCCGCGCGACCTGGAGCGGACGGCCGAGGACATCGAGCGCTGGGAGGAGGAGTGGGACGAGGAGGGCTTCGGCCCGTTCGCCGTCGAACTCCTCGCCTCCGGCGAGCTGGCCGGCGTCGTCGGCCTCTCCGTGTCCGAGCTCCAGCCCGGCATTGAGATCAACTGGTGGCTCGGCCGCCAGTTCTGGGGCCAGGGCTATGCCTCCGAGGCCGCCCAGGCCACCTTGGAGTTCGCCCTCCAGGACCGCGGCGTCGACCGGGTCGTCGCCCTGATCCGGCCGGGCGACACGGGTTCGGAGAACATCGCCCGCAAGCTGGGCATGACGGAGGGGCACGAGTTCGTGCACCCGAAGCACGGCCACCCGCTCCAGGTGCACGAGATCGACCTCACGGAATACGAGGGCTGACGCGCGAAGGGGCGGCACCGCAACCGGCGCCGCCCCCGACCTGCCTACGTGCTAGGTCACTTGACGTTGACCGCGGCCCACGCGCGGTCGACCGCCTTGTACTCCGCCGAGTCGGCGCCGTACAGGTCGGACGCCGCGCTCAGCGTGCCCTTGCGCGCGCCCGCGTAGTCCGTGTTCGTCGTGAAGTACGACGTCAGGGCCTTGAACCAGATCTTCTCGGCCTTGTCGCGGCCGATACCCGTGGCCGGCTGGCCGTCCGCGGTCGGGGAGTCGTACGAGACCCCGTTGATCTCCTTCTTCCCGCTGCCCTCCGACAGCAGGTAGAAGAAGTGGTTCGCGATGCCCGACGAGTAGTGCACGTCGACGTTGCCCGCGCCGCTCTTCCAGTTGTCCAGGGACGCGCCGTCCTTGCTCGGCTTGTCCATGTAGCGCAGCGGGGTGCCGTCGCCGTTGATGTCGATCTTCTCGCCGATGAGGTAGTCGCCGACGTCCTTGGCGTTGTTCGCGTGGAACTCGACCGCGGTGCCGAAGATGTCGGACGTGGCCTCGTTCAGACCGCCGGACTCACCGCTGTAGACGAGGCCCGCGGTCGCGGCGGTGACGCCGTGGGTCATCTCGTGGCCCGCCACGTCGATCGACGTCAGGGGCTTCTTGTCGCCCTCGCCGTCGCCGTACGTCATGCAGAAGCAGCTGTCGTCCCAGAACGCGTTGACGTACGCGTTGCCGTAGTGGACCCGCGAGTACGCGCCCTTGCCGTCGCCGTTGATGCCGCTGCGGCCGTGGACGTCCTTGTAGTAGTCCCACGTCACCTGGGCGCCGTAGGCGGCGTCGACCGCGGCCGTGGCCGCGTCGTCGGTGGTGCCGTCGCCCCACTTGTCGTCCGCGTCGGTGAACAGCGTGCCCTTGCCGGACGACCCGTGCTTGAGGTCGTACGTGCTGTGGCCGCCGCGCTCCGCGTCCGTGAGGGCGTACGAGGAGCCGGACTTGGTGGATCCGACCGTCACGCTGCCGCTGTACTGGCTCTCGCCGGCGCCGGTGTGGATCGCGTCCCACTCGAAGATCTTCTTGCCGGTCGCGGCATCCGTGACGACGTGCAGCTTGCGCGGCGTGCCGTCCTTCTGCGTGCCGGTGACGACCTTCTCGTAGGCGAGGCGCGGGGTGCCCGACGCCGCCCAGACCACCTTGCGGGCGCCCTCGGGGGCGGCCTTGAGGGAGGCGGAGGCCGTCGTCACTGCGATTCTCTTCGAGGTCGCGCGGGTGACGCCCTCGGACTTGCCGGACTTGGACTCGTGGACGACCAGGTCGCCGCCGAGGACCGGGAGTCCGTCGTAGGTGCGCTCGTAGCGGGTGTGCGTCGCGCCGTCGCGGTCCTTGACCACGTCACGGACGACGAGCTTCTCCTTGGAGCCGAGCTTCAGCTCCTTCGCCGTCTCGGCCTTCTTCGCGTCGGCGTCCTGGAGGAGGCCGGCGCGGGCAGCGCCCGAGAGCTTCATGGGCGCGCCGCCCGGCGTCGCGTCGGCCGCCGGCTGCGCGGACGCGCCGGTGGTCATTCCGGCGGTCAGCAGGGCTCCGGCGGCAACGGCGGTGGCGATGGCCAGAGTCGAACGCTTCTTGGTGAAGCGCGCTATGTGGGGGGTCACGCAAGCTCCTTGTGTGTGGGGTAAGAGAGCTGTGTGGTGCTGAACTGGGCTGTGCTCAGTGGCGTGTTGCCTGTGTTGCCTGTGGTGCGTGGGGGAAGCGTGCCAGTTGAGGCTTGTACATGTCAGGAGGGAGATCGCAGGTTGGCCGGAAATCGTCCGTTGAGCGATGTCCCGTGTACGGATTGCGAACGGAACATGAACGGGCGCGCCGTCCCGGGGAGTTCACTCACCCGGGGCGACGCGCCCAGACCGTGCGGGCCGAACATGTCTCGGTCGGCCTTGGGGCACCTCCGCGTGCGGTTTACGGGAAGGTGAGCTTCCAGCTGTTGATGTAGCCGGTGTCCTGCGCGGCCACGTCCTGGACCTTCAGCTTCCAGGTGCCGTTGGCCACCTCGGAGGACGCGTTGACCGTGTAGGTCGCGTTGACGTTGTCCGCCGAGTCGCTGCCGCTGGAGTTCTTCAGGCGGTACGTGGACCCGTCCGGGGCCACCAGGTCGATGACCAGGTCACCGCGCCAGGTGTGCACGATGTCCACGGCGACCGAGAGGTTGCTCGGCGCGTTGCCCGTACGGCCGGTCACGGCGATCGACGAGGTGACCGCGGCGCCGGCGTCCGGTATCGCGACGTCGGTCGTGTTCTCGAACGACGTACCACCACCGCCGCCGCCACCGGAGCGCGAGCCGACGGCTATGCCGGCCCAGGCGTCCTGCACGGCCTTGTACTCGGTGCTCGTGGTGCCGTAGAGCTCACCGGCGACCGCGAGCGTGCCGGTGCGCGCGGCCGCGTAGTTCGTGGTCGAGGTGAACTTCGTGGTGAGCGCCTTGAACCAGATCAGCTCGGCCTTGGCGCGGCCGATGCCGGTGACCGGAAGGCCGTCCGCGGTCGGCGAGTTGTAGCTGACGCCGTTGATGACCTTGGCGCCGCTGCCCTCGCTGAGCAGGTAGAAGAAGTGGTTGGCGGGACCCGACGAGTAGTGCACGTCGAGGTTGCCGAGGCCGGAGTACCAGGAGTCCTTGGACGCGCCGTCCTTGCTCGGCTTGTCCATGTAGCGCAGCGGGGTGCCGTCGCCGTTGATGTCGATCTTCTCGCCGATGAGGTAGTCGCCGACGTCACTGGCGTTGTTGGCGTAGAACTCGACCGCGGTGCCGAAGATGTCGGACGTGGCCTCGTTCAGACCGCCGGACTCACCGCTGTAGTTGAGACCGGCCGTCGCGGCGGTGACGCCGTGGGTCATCTCGTGGCCCGCCACGTCGATCGCGGTGAGGGGCTTGAGGTTGCCCGAGCCGTCGCCGTACGTCATGCAGAAGCAGCTGTCGTCCCAGAACGCGTTGACGTACGCGTTGCCGTAGTGGACCCGCGAGTACGCGGCGACACCGTCACCGCGGATACCGGTGCGGCCCTGCACGTTCTTGTAGTAGTCCCAGGTCTCCGCCGCGCCGTAGTGCGCGTCCGCGGCCGCGGTCTCGGTGTTCGAGGCGCTGCCGTTGCCCCACACGTCGTCCGCGCCCGAGTAGAGCGTCCCGGTGCCGGACGAGCCGTGGTTCAGGTTGTACGTCTTGTGCCCGCCGCGCCCGGTGTCGTTGAGCGTGTACGACGATCCGGACAGGGCCGTGCCGAGCGTCACGGTGCCGCTGTACTGCGTGTTGCCCGTGCCGTTCTCGATGCCCTGCCACTCGTACAGCTTCTTGCCTGTCGCCGCGTCGGTGACGACGTGCAACTGGTTCGGCGTGCCGTCCTCCTGGAGGCCGCCGACCACGGTCTCGTACGCGAGGGTCGGCTTGCCCTGCGCCATCCACACGACCTTGCGCGGCGCGCGGTCCGCCCCGGTCTTCTTCGACCCGTCGGCCGCCGCGGCCTTGACCGCCTGCCGCTCCGCGGCGGCCGGCTCGACCGCCGCGGTGGTGGCGACGCCCTTGAGCGCCGACTTCGAGGCGCGCGTCACGCCCTCGGTCTTCCCAGACTTGGCGGTGTCGACGACCAGGTCGCCGCCGAGGACGGGCAGCCCGTCGTAGGTGCGCTCGTAGCGGGTGTGCGTCGTGCCGTCACGGTCCTGGAGGACGTCCCGTACGACGAGCTTCTCCTTGGCGCCGAGGCCGAGGTCCTTGGCGGTGTCCGCCTTGGTGGAGTTGGCCTCGCGCAGCAGCTCCGCGCGCTTGGCGGGGGAGAGCTTCACCGGGAGGGCGCCGGGGTCGGCGCCCTTCGCGACGGCCTTGGCGGCCGCCGCGGCCGGCTGGACGTCCGCCGAGGCCGTGGCGCCCGCCTGGACGGCACCGGCGAGCAGGGCGGTGGCTGCCGCGAGCGCGCCGTAGGCGGTCGCTCGCTTGCGGGAGGCGGATCTGTGGGAGGTGTCGGACGATCTCAAGGCTGACTCCTTCTGCGGGCCGCGGATCGCGCGGCCGGGGAAGACCGGACGGCGAATGACCGTCCGGGCAGAACACGGCAGAACAAGGCAGAACAAGGCAGTGCAGGGCGGTACGAGGTGGTACGAGGTGGAACTGCGAAGCCGGGCACAACTGGGCACATCTGGGCACAACAGGTCGTGCTGCAGTTCACGAACGGGACCCGCCGGTTCGGCTGTGGGACAGCTGTGCGAGGCCGAGGGAAGAGTGGCAGCAGAGAGCGTTGTCTGTCAGGAGCGCGTCATTATGTTGGCCGGAAACGGTCCGTTGCCCGGAGGTTCACGTTCGATATACGGAGCTGTCGCCCGGGCGCGGAGGGGCCGCGTCCGGGCCGCGGCTCAGCCGACCACGCTCTCCCGCCAGGCGCGATGCAGATCGGCGAACGCTCCTGTACCGCAGATCAGTTGGTCCGGTGTGCCGTCCTCGGCGATCCGCCCGTGTTCCATGACCAGAACACGGTCGGCGATCTCCACCGTGGACAGCCGGTGCGCGATGACGACCGCGGTACGGCCGCGCAGCACCGTGTGCATCGCGCGCTGCACCGCCCGCTCGCCGGGGATGTCCAGGGAGCTCGTCGCCTCGTCGAGGATCAGGACCGCCGGGTCGGCGAGCAGCGCGCGTGCGAACGCGACCAACTGACGCTGCCCGGCCGAAATTCGACCCCCGCGTTTGCGCACATCCGTGTCGTAGCCGTCCGGGAGCGCCGTGATGAAGTCGTGCGCGCCGATCGCCTTCGCCGCGCGCTCGATCTCCTCGCGGCTCGCCTCGGGCCGGCCGATCGCGATGTTCTCGGCGACCGTGCCGGAGAACAGGAACGCCTCCTGCGTCACCATCACCACGCCCCGCCGCAGCTCGGCCGTGCCCAGGTCGCGCAGGTCGACGCCGTCGAGCAGGACCCGGCCCGCCGAGGGGTCGTAGAAGCGGGCCAGGAGCTTGGCCAGCGTCGACTTCCCGGCGCCCGTGGAGCCGACCACGGCGACCGTCTGTCCCGCGGGCAGCGTGAGGTCGAAGCGGGGGAGCACCTCGCCGCCGGTGCGGTAACCGAACGAGACCTGGTCGAAGACGACCTCGCGGCCGGGACGGTCGCCGGCGAGCTCGGGCAGATCGCGCGGCGACGACGGCTCCGGGACGGTCGGCGTCTGGTGCAGCAGCCCCGCGATCTTCCGCAGCGAAGCGGCCGCGGACTCGTAGGAGTTGAGGAACATCGCGAGCCGGTCGATGGGGTCGTACAGACGGCGGACGAACAGCACGGCGGCCGCGAGGACGCCCAGTTCGAGGGTGCCGTCGGCGACGCGGTAGGCGCCCCACAGGACCATTCCGGCCACCGCGGTGTTCGCGAGGAGACGGGAGCCGACGACATAGCGCGCCATCTCGAGCAGCGCGTCACCGTTGACCCGTTCGTGGCGGTGGTTCAGCCCGGCGAAGTCCGCGTCGTTGGCGCGCTCGCGGCGGAAGGCGCGCACCGGCCTGATCCCGTTCATCGTCTCGGCGAACTTCACGATGACGCGCGCGATCGCCGATGACCGCTCCGCGTACACCCGGGCCGCGCGCCGCCGGTAGCGCTGGATCAGAAAGGAGAGCGGCAGGAACGACAGGGCGGCCACCGCGCCGATGCCGACGTCGAGCCAGAGCAGCATCGCCGTGATGTACACGGAGGCCAGGATGATGTTGATGAGCTCCTGGAGCCCCTCGGCGAGCAGCTCGCGCAGCGACTCGACGTCCGTCGTCGCACGGGAGATGAGCCGCCCGGACGTGTAGCGGTCGTGGAAGTCGACGCTGAGGGCCTGCGCGTGCCGGAAGATGCGGCCGCGCAGATCGAGCAGCACGTTCTGGTTCACCCGCGCCGACACCTGTACGAACGCGAACTGGAAGAGGCTGGAGCAGGACGCCGCCAGGAGATAGCCGACCGCCACCGCGATCAGCGGGCCGTGGTCGTCGGCGCGGAAGGCGGGCACCGCGCTGTCGATGGCGTACGCGACGAGCAGCGGCCCCGCCTGCACGGCGGCCTGCTGGATCAGCAGACACAGCACGGCGAGCCACACCGTGCGCCGGCTCGGCGCGAGCAGGGAGCGCAGCAACGCGCCGGTCGCGCCCTTGGGGGTGGGCAGGTCGTCCTGGTCGAAGGGGTCGCCGGGGGAGGGGAGCCGCGGTTCCCCGCCGTCCTCGGCGGCCGGATCCTGCGGCGTACGGTCCGGCTTCGTCGTCGTGGTCATCGCGTGCCCTTCCCCTCCGGCCCGTGTGGTCCGTCGTCTTCGCTCTCCGGGTCCGCACCGGACATGAGATGCCGGTACTCCGCGTTCGCGCGCAGCAGTTCCTGGTGCGTGCCCACGGCGGTGATCCGCCCGCCCGACAGGAGGGCGACGCGGTCGGCGAGCAGCACCGTCGACGGCCGGTGCGCGACGACGAGTGCCGTGCTCGCGGCGAGCACCTCCCGCAGGGCCGCCTCCACCAGGGCCTCCGTGTGCACGTCGAGCGCGGACAGCGGGTCGTCGAGCACGAGGAAGCGCGGGCTTCCCACGACCGCGCGGGCGAGCGCGAGCCGCTGCCGCTGCCCGCCGGAGAGGCTGAGCCCCTGCTCGCCGACCTGCGTACCGGCCGCGTCCGGCAGCGCCTTCACGAACCCGGCCTGCGCGACGCCGAGCGCCCGGTCGAGCTGTGCGGCGTCCGCCTCGACCGCGCCCATCAGCACGTTCTCCGCGACGGAGGCCGAGAACAGCGTCGGCTCCTCGAAGGCCACGGAGACGAGGGTGCGCAACTCCTCGCGCTCCATGGACCCGATGTCCCGCCCGTCGAGCGTGATCCGCCCGCCCGTGAGCTCGTGCAGCCGGGGCACGAGCGCGGTCAGGGTCGTCTTGCCGCTGCCGGTCGCCCCGACGAGCGCCATGGTCTCCCCGGAGCGCACATGCAGATCGATCCGCTCCAGGACGGGCTCGGACGCGTCGGGGGCGTCCGGGTACCGGAAGCGGACCCCCTCGAACCGCAGCCCGCCCGCACCGTCCTGCGTCGCGGGGGCGCCCGTGCCCGAGATCTCCTCGCTCTCCTCGGGCTCGTCCATGACCTCGAAGAACCGCCGGGTCGCCGTCGCCGCCTCCTGGCTCATGGCGAGCAGGAACCCGATCGAGTCGATCGGCCAGCGCAGCGCGAGGGCCGTGGACAGGAACGCCACCAGCGTCCCCGCGGACAGCTTCCCGTCCGCGACCTGCACGGACCCGAGCACCAGCGCGGCCCCGAGCGCCAGCTCCGGCAGCAGCGTGATGACGCCGAGGATCCCCGCGAGCAGCCGCGCCTTGGTGAGCTCGGTCCCGCGCAGCGTGCGCGACAGGTCACGGAAGGCCCGCGCCTGGCTGCGGTGCCGCCCGAACCCCTTGATGATCCGGATCCCGAGCACGGACTCCTCGACCACCGTGGTCAGATCCCCGACCTGGTCCTGGGCGCGGCGCGCGGCCGCCGCGTACTTCGACTCGAAGCGGTAGCAGAGCACCATCAGCGGCGGCGCGGGCGCCAGCAGGACGAGGCCGAGCCCCCAGTCCTGCGCGATGAGCAGCACGAACCCGGCGACGATCGTCACGCCGTTGACGATCAGGAACGTCAGCGGAAAGGCCAGGAACATGCGGACGACCATGAGGTCGGTCGTCCCGCGTGACAGCAGCTGGCCCGAGGCCCACCGGTCGTGGAACGCGACGGGCAGCCGCTGGAGATGCCGGTACAGATCCCCCCGCATGGCCGCCTCGACCCCCGCCAGCGGCCGCGCCACCAGCCACCGTCTCAGCCCGAAGAGCAGCGCCTCGGCGACCCCGAGGGCCAGCAGCATGCCCGCGCCCAGCCACACCCCGCCCGGGTCGTGGTCCGTGACCGGCCCGTCCACGATCCACTTCAGGACGATGGGGAAGACGAGTGACAGACAGGAGGCGACCACGGCGACCGTCGCCGCCCCCGCCCAGCGCGCCCGCACCGGCCGTACGTACGGCCACAGGCGCAGCAGCGTGCGGACGGCGGACTGCTGTGCCGCCGGGACGAGTTGGTCGGGGTCCGTGGCCGGTGCATGTGTAGTGGGCATCAGGAGTGAGACTACGGATCGGCACTGACAACGCCCACCGGGTTTCCGGCGAACCCGGCCCCGGGCCCCGGCCCGCCCCGCAGGGGTCGTAGCGCCGTATCAACCGATCGGCTGATGCCCTTTCGAGCGCGATGGGCGATGCCGCCGAGGAGCCCGCGCCGGGATTCTCGGAGCATGACGACGACACACAGCGCAGTACGGGGCGACAGGCCCCTGATCGAGGTCGCCGGGCTCCGCAAGGTCTACGCAGGGCGGGCCGTCGTCGACGACCTCTCGTTCACCGTCGGGGAGGGCGAGATCTTCGGCATCCTCGGCCCGAACGGCGCCGGCAAGACGACCGCGGTGGAGTGCGTCGAGGGGCTGCGCGTCCCCGACGCCGGCCGCGTCCGCGTCGCCGGCCTCGACCCCGTCGCCGACCACGACCGCGTCACCGAGATCCTCGGCGCCCAGCTCCAGGAGAGCGAACTCCAGGCGAAACTCACCGTCCGCGAGGCGCTCGAACTGTACGCGGCGTTCTACCCGAACCCGGCCGACTGGCGCCCCCTGGCCGAGCGCCTGCGCCTCACGGACAAGCTCGGCACCCGGTTCGCGAAGCTCAGCGGCGGTCAGAAGCAGCGCCTGTTCATCGCGCTCGCGCTGATCGGGAACCCGCGGGTCGTCGTCCTCGACGAGCTGACCACCGGCCTCGACCCGCGCGCCCGCCGCGACACCTGGCAGCTCATCGAGGACGTCCGCGACAGCGGCGTCACCGTCCTGCTCGTCACGCACTTCATGGAGGAGGCACAGCGCCTCTGCGACCGGATCGCCGTGATCGACAAGGGCAGGATCGCCGCGCTCGACACCCCGGCGGGCCTCATCAGCCGTGCCGCGGGCTCCACCGTCATGTCGTTCACGCCGTCCGCGCCCCTCGACGAGGAGGCGCTGCGGAACCTGCCCGCGCTCGCGTCCGTGGAGCACCGGGACGGCCGCGTCACCCTGGGCGGCACCGACGAGACGGTCAACGCCGTCATCACGCTGCTCGCCCGCCACCACATCACGGCCCACCAACTCCGCGTGTCCGACGCCACGTTGGACGACGCGTTCCTGGACCTGACGGGAGCCACCCAGTCATGAGCACCACCACCGCCACCCTCGTCCGTGGCCGCGGAGCCAACTCGGCCGTCCTCAGGAGCGAGGTCCGCCTCTTCCTGCGCGAACCCGGCAGCCTCTTCGGTGTCATGGTCTTCCCGCCGGCCCTGCTCGTGATCCTCGGCTCCATCCCCGCGTTCCGGGAGGCCGACTCCGGCCCGGCCGGTCTGCGCCTCATCGACGCGTACGTCCCCATCACCGTGCTGCTCCCGATGATCGTCGCGGGCCTGCAGGCGATGGCACCGGTCATCGCCGGCTATCGGGAGCGCGGCATCCTGCGCCGCATGTCGACCACGCCGGTGCAGCCGCCCGCGCTGCTCGGCGCGCAGATGACCATCCACGGTGCCGCCGCGCTCGCCTCGTCGCTGCTCTCGCTCGCCATCGGGCGGCTCGCGTTCGACGTGAGGCTGCCGCAGCAGGCCTTCGGGTATCTCCTTGCCCTGCTGCTGTCCGTCGTCGTCGCCCTGTCGCTCGGCGCGCTGGTCTCCGCCCGCGCCCGCACCGCCAAGGTCGCGAGCGCCATCGGCTCCACCGTGTTCTTCCCGAGCATGTTCTGCGCCGGTGTGTGGCTGCCCGTGCAGTCGATGCCCACGGCGCTGGCGAACATCGTCGAGCTCACGCCGTTCGGCGCCGCGGCCCAGGCCATGAACCAGGCCGCGGCGGGTGACTGGCCGTCCTGGTCCCACCTGGCCGTGATCGCCGCGTGGGCCGTGGTCCTGACCGCCGCGTCCGCGCGCTGGTTCCGCTGGGAGTGAGCGTGTGCGGAACCCGGCCCGTGCAGACTGGAGCGATGGACATGCAAGGCACCGGCGCGATGGACACCACCATCCGGCAGCGGTGGGCCGCTTTCCACCGCTACGGCCCCTACGCCCTGCTGGCCTTCAGCCTCCCCCTGGTCCTGGCGACGTCGGACATCGCCGGCATGGGCCGGGAGCGGGCCCAGTGGTATCTCGCCGGCGCCCTCGTCGCGGCGGCCCTGCTCCTGGAGAGCGTGTGGGGCAGGAGGGCACTGCGCCACCCCGGCCCCTCCGCGTCGGGCGCCGGCTACTACACGGTGCGCTGGGCCATCGCCTTCGTCCTGGCCTGGCTCAACCCGTTCTTCGTGTTCTACGCCGTCATCGGCTACTTCAGCGCCGACCGGCTGCTGCCGCGCCGGTTCGTGCGCACCGGACTGTTCGCCACGGCCGTCGTCATGGCGGGCTCCGAGGCCGGCGGGTTCCCGCCCAGGAGCCCGCTCACCTGGGCCGTCTTCGGCGCGCTGCTCGCCGTGAACACGGGTCTCGTCTCCGTCATGATGCACATCAACGTCAAGGAGGAGGAGCGCAACCGCGTCCAGGCCGAGACCATCGCCGAACTGGAGCGCACGAACAAGGCCCTCCAGGACGCCATGAGCGAGAACGCCGCGCTGCACACCCAACTCCTCGTCCAGGCGCGGGAAGCCGGCGTCGCCGACGAGCGCCGCCGGCTCGCCGCCGAGATCCACGACACCATCGCGCAGGGCCTGACCGGGATCATCGCCCAGCTCCAGGTCGTCGCGGGCACCGCCGACCCGGAACAGGCCCGCCAGCACCTCGACCGCGCCGCCGACCTCGCCCGGCACAGCCTCGGCGAGGCCCGCCGCTCCGTGCACAACCTCTCCCCGGCGGCCCTGGAGAACGCCTCCCTGTCCGAGGCGCTGAAGAAGACCGTCACGGAGTGGTCGCGGCGCACCGGTGTACGCGCCGAGTTCACCGTCACCGGCACCACCGAGCAGTTGCACGACGAGATCGAGGCGACCCTGCTGCGCATCGCCGAGGAGGCCCTGTCGAACGCCGCCCGGCACGCCCACGCCGGACGGCTCGGCGTGACCCTCTCGTACATGGCGGGCGAGGTCACCCTCGACGTACGCGACGACGGCCGCGGCTTCGACCCTCTGGAGCTGCCCGCCCGCACCGGCACCGGCGGGTTCGGCCTCGACGGGATGCGGGCCAGGGCCGAACGCATCGCGGGCGCGCTGACGGTGGAGTCGGAGCCCGGCGGCGGCACGGCCGTCTCGGCTCGCGTACCGTTGGTCCGCCATGACCAGTGACTCCCGCATCTCCCTGCTGATCGTCGACGACCACCCCGTCGTACGGGACGGCCTGCGCGGCATGTTCGAGTCGGCCGACGACTTCGCGGTCCTCGGTGAGGCGTCGAACGGCGTCGAGGCCCTCGAACTGACCGCCCGCCTCGACCCGGACGTCGTCCTCATGGACCTGCGCATGCCCGGCGGGAACGGCGTCGACGCCATCAAGGAACTCACCCGCCGCGGTGCCCGCTCCCGCGTCCTCGTCCTGACCACGTACGACACGGACTCGGACACGCTGCCCGCGATCGAGGCGGGCGCCACCGGCTACCTCCTCAAGGACGCCCCGCGCGAGGAGTTGTTCACGGCCGTGCGCGCCGCCGCCGACGGCCGCACCGTGTTGTCCCCGGCGGTCGCCTCCCGCCTGGTCACCGCGGTCCGCACCCCGGCCGCCCCCGCCGACGAACCCCTCTCGGCCCGTGAGCGCGAGGTCCTCGCCCTGGTCGCCAAGGGCACGTCGAACAAGGAGATCGCCCGCGTCCTGTTCATCAGCGAGGCGACGGTGAAGACCCATCTCACGCATGTCTACGGCAAGTTGGGCGTGAAGGACCGCGCGGCGGCGGTCGCCGTCGCGTACGACCGGAAGATCCTCGGCTAGAGGTTCAGCCCTCCCCGTCGTTTGAGGGGAGCACCCGCAGCAGCAGGACGGTGCGCCCCGGCACGGTGATGACCGCCCCCGCCGCGTGGGTCACCGCCGGTGCGTCCTGCTGCTCCTCCAGCGACGTGTCCACCACGACCTCGTACGCCCGTGCCCACGGTCCGGCGGGCAGGACACAGCTCACCGGCCGGTCCCCGGCGTGCAGGACCGCCAGGAAGCTGTCGTCCGTGACGGGCGTGCCCAGCGCGTCACGGCCGGGGATGTCGCGCCCGGAGAGGTACATCCCGAGCGTGGCCGCGGGGGCGTACCAGTCCCGCTCCGTCATCTCCGTACCGCCGGCCGTGAACCACGCGAGGTCCCGCAGCCCGTCCGCCGAGTGCGCGCGCCCCGAGAAGAACGCGCGCCGCCGCAGCACCGGATGGGTGTGCCGCAGCGCGATCAGCCGCGACGTGAGGTCGAACAGGGCCCGCCAGCCCGGCTCTTCGAGGAGCGACCAGTCCACCCAGCTGATCTCGTTGTCCTGGCAGTACGCGTTGTTGTTGCCGCGCTGGGTCCGCCCCAGCTCGTCACCGGCGACGAGCATCGGCACCCCGGTGGACAGCAGCAGCGTCGTCACCAGATTCCTCAACTGCCGTCTGCGCAGGGCGAGTACGCCCTCGTCGGCCGTCTCGCCCTCCACGCCGCAGTTCCAGGCCCGGTTGTCGTCGGTGCCGTCGCGGTTGCCCTCGCCGTTCGCCTCGTTGTGCTTGCGGCCGTACGACACCAGGTCGCGCAGCGTGAACCCGTCGTGGGCGGTGACGAAGTTGACCGACGCGTACGGGCGGCGCCCGCCCCACGCGTACAGGTCGCTCGACCCGGACAGGCGGTAGCCCAGGTCCCGCACATCGGGCAGGGCGCCGCGCCAGAAGTCCCGTACGGCATTGCGGTAGCGGTCGTTCCACTCGGTCCACAGGGGTGGGAAGGCGCCGACCTGGTAGCCGCCCGAACCCACGTCCCAGGGCTCCGCGATCAGCTTCACCCGCCGCAGGACCGGGTCCTGCGCTATCACCGCGAGGAACGGCGACAGCATGTCCACGTCGTGCATCGAGCGGGCGAGCGCCGCCGCCAGGTCGAAGCGGAAGCCGTCCACGCCCATCTCCGTCACCCAGTAGCGCAGCGAGTCGGTGAGCAGGCGCAGCACGTGCGGCTGCACGACGTGCAGGGTGTTGCCGCAGCCCGTGTAGTCCGCGTACCGGCGTGCGTCGCCCTGGAGGCGGTAGTAGCCGCGGTTGTCGATGCCCTTCAGGGACAGCGTCGGGCCGAGTTCGCCCGCCTCCGCCGTGTGGTTGTAGACCACGTCGAGGATGACCTCGATGCCGGCCTCGTGCAGCGCCCGCACCATCCGCTTGAACTCACCGACCTGCTGCCCGCCCGTCCCCGACGCCGCGTACGCCGCGTGCGGGGCGAAGTAGCCGATGGAGTTGTAGCCCCAGTAGTTGCTCAGGCCCCGCCCGAGCAGATGGTCCTCGTGGGCGAACTGGTGCACGGGAAGCAGCTCGACCGCCGTCACGCCCAGCTTCACCAGATGCTCCACGGCCGCGGGATGCGCGAGCCCCGCGTACGTCCCCCGCAGTTCCTCGGGGATCCCCGGATGCCGCTGGGTGAACCCCTTCACATGCAGCTCGTAGATCACCGAGTCCGCCCACGGCGTCTTCGGCCGCCGGTCGTCGGTCCACTCGTCGTCGGGAGCTTCGTCGTGCACGACCACCCCCTTGGGGACGAACGGGGCCGAGTCCCGGTCGTCGCGCACGGTGTCGGCCACATGCTGCTCGGGCCAGTCGCGCATATGGCCGTAGACCTCGGGCGGCAGCACGAAGTCCCCGTCCACGGCCCGCGCGTACGGGTCGAGCAGCAGCTTCGCGGGGTTCCAGCGAGCCCCCGTCCACGGGTCCCAGCGGCCGTGCACCCGGAACCCGTACCGCTGCCCCGGCAGCACGTCCGGTACGAAGCCGTGCCAGATCTCGTGCGTCAGCTCGGTCAGCGGGGCGCGCCGCTCGCGCCCCGCGTCATCGAAGAGGCAGAGGTCGACCGACTCCGCGCCGCCCGCCCAGAGGGCGAAGTTGGTGCCCGCCGTGCCATCCGGCCCAACCCGGAAGCGCGCGCCCAGCGGGGTCGGGGCGCCCGGCCACACCGGCTCGACGGGCGGCGGCCTCTCTCTCGTGCGGCGGCTCCTGCGTTCGGTCGCGGAGCGCGCCTGCGGAAGCCCCGCGGGCCGTTCCACCAGGGCATCCTGTGGTGCCTCCTGCTCGGGTGCGCTCGCCACCTGTCATGCCTCCCGCGGCTCGGTCGGGCCGGCGCCACCGGCAGGGGAAGGGCGTGCGGCGTCCCGGCCGCGGCTCCCCGTCGCGTCGTCCTCCCCAGTGTTCTGCCCAGAGCTTGGGTCGCACTCACGTTTCCCCGGCGGGGTGACGGTCGTTGATCGGGTGTGAGAACAACTGTGAGAAGCGCAGGGGCCACCCTGGCCGCCGTACTGAGCTGGGCGGTGATGCTGACCGGAGTCACCGGATGCACCGCCGCGGAAGATCTGCTCGGCAAGCCGGGGTCCCCCGAGGAAGCAATCAAGGTCGTCCCGGCGAACGGGGCCAAGAACGTAGCGGCCGACCAGTCGATCGAGGTGACGGTGCCGGACGGGCGCCTGCAATCGGTCAAGGTCGTGAAGCTCCAGGACGGAGAGCAGGCCCCGGTCCAGGGCCGGATCGACGACGACGGCACGCGATGGCGGCCGACCGGCGAACGGCAGCTCTCGCGCGCCGCCCAGTACACCGTGGACGTGGTCGCTCGCGACGGGGACGGTCACCGCTCGGCCCGCCACACCACCTTCACGACGTCCGTCCCCGCCAAGCGGTTCGTCGGCTACGTCACTCCGGAGGACCGGTCCACGGTCGGCACCGGCATGATCGTTTCGCTCCAGTTCAACCGGGGCATCGAGAACCGCGCCGCCGTCGAACGCGCCATCCGCGTCACGGCGAAGCCCGCCGTGGAGATCGCCCCGCACTGGTTCGGCAAGTCCCGCCTCGACTTCCGGCCGCGCGAGTACTGGAAGCCGGGCACCGAGGTCTCCGTCGACCTGGGGCTGCGCGACGTGGAGTCGTCCCCCGGTGTGTACGGCGTGCAGCACAAGAAGATCGCCTTCACCATCGGCCGCAGCCAGACCAGCCTGGTGGACGTGGACGACGACACCATGGAGGTACGCCGCGACGGTGAACTCGTGAACACCATCCCCATCACCGCCGGGGCCACCAAGACCCCCACGTACAACGGGAAGATGGTCGTCAGCGAGATGCTCGAGATGACCCGGATGGACAGCCGCACCGTCGGGTTCGGCGGCGAGTACAACGTCCCCGACGTGCCGCACGCCATCCGGCTGACCACATCCGGAACGTTCCTGCACGGCAACTACTGGACATCGGACGCCTTCGGCGAACGCAACATCAGTCACGGCTGCATCGGACTGGCCGATGACCGGGGCGGCAGTTCGGATTCGCCCGCGGGTCAGTTCTTCGATCACACCCTCGTCGGCGACGTCATCGAAGTGGTCAACAGCAAGGACAAGGTGGTCGCACCCGACAACGGCCTCAGCGGCTGGAACATGAACTGGAAGGACTGGAAGGCGGGCACGGTCAAGCACTGAGCCCCCGCGGCCGGCCGGCCCGGCCCACGCCTCACCCCACGCCCCTTTGACGCCGGATCAGTTGGGACTGAACGGTGACATACCTGGGGATCCATAACCGCAGGTCGTGTGGTTACCTGTCGCAGTGCGCGCTAGGACGCGCTGGGGTGCGGGCCTGACCGGCCTTGCGCGAGGGGAGACGAGATCGTGAACGGGCGACGACCGATATCGGGGGCTCTGCTGGGGGCCGCTCTGCTGCTGGCCACGGCTTGCGGCGGAGGGGGCGGCGGCTCCGGTACGGGGAACGACGGCAAGGGCGGCGAGTCGGGAAAGGCGGACACCAACAAGCCGTCACAGGCCGTCGTCACCATCACCCCGAAGGACGGCGCGGACGGTGTGGCCACCAGCGGAGACCTCCGGATCACCGCCGCCAAGGGCAAGTTGACCGAGGTGAAGGTCGCCGACACCAAGGGCAACCCGGTCGAGGGGAAGATCGTGGACGGCGGTGCGGGGTGGACGCCCGCCCACCACCTGGCCGCCTCCACCAAGTACAAGGTCCACGCGGTCGCCAAGGACTCCGAGGGCCGCGCGTCCGCCAAGGACGTCGCGTTCACGACACTGGTCCCGAAGAACACGTTCATCGGCCAGTTCACGCCGGAGGACGGCTCGAAGGTCGGCGTCGGCATGCCGTTCTCGGTCCACTTCACACGGGGCATCACGCACCCGGAGGACGTGGAGAAGGCCATCGAGATCAAGACGGAGCCGTCCGTGCCGGTCGAGGGCCACTGGTTCGGCAACGACCGCCTCGACTTCCGCCCCGAGAAGTACTGGGCCGCGGGCACCAAGGTGACCGTCAAGCTCAACCTCGACGGCGTCGAGGGCCGGCCGGGTGTCTACGGCAAGCAGGCCAAGACCGTGAAGTTCACGATCGGTCGCAGCCAGGTCTCCACGGTCGACGCCAAGACGCACATGATGACCGTGAAGCGCGACGGCAAGACGATCAAGAAGGTCCCGATCACCACGGGCAAGCCGGGCTACTCCACGTGGAACGGCCGGATGGTCATCAGCGAGAAGCTCACCGTGACCCGTATGAACGGCGAAACGGTGGGCTACGGCGGCGAGTACGACATCAAGGACGTACCGCACGCGATGCGCCTGACGACGTCCGGCACGTTCATCCACGGCAACTACTGGGGCGGCGGCGCCTTCGGCAACTACAACGCCAGCCACGGCTGCGTGGGCCTGCGCGACGTGCGCGGCGGCTACGACAGCAAGGTGCCCGCGGCCTGGTTCTTCAACAGCTCGATGATCGGTGACGTCGTCGAGGTGAAGAACTCGCAGGACCGGACGGTGGCCCCGGACAACGGCCTCAACGGCTGGAACATGTCCTGGGAGAAGTGGAAGGCCTGACCCGCTTCCGCCCCTGAGCGAAGAGGCCCGGCGCACTGTGACCAAGTGCACCGGGCCTCTCCCGTTAACGCGCACTAACCTGCTGTCCATGACTGCCTACCTCGAAGTCGCCGAAGGCGTCGGCACGATCCGGCTCGACCGGCCGCCGATGAACGCTCTGGACATCGCCACCCAGGACCGCATCAAGGAGCTCGCCGAGGAGGCCTCGCGCCGCGACGACGTGCGCGCCGTGGTCGTCCGCGGCAGCGACAAGGCGTTCGCCGCGGGCGCGGACATCAAAGAGATGCAGGCCATGGACCACGCGGCCATGATCGTGCGTTCCCGCGCCCTGCAGGACTCGTTCACGGCCGTCGCGCGCATCCCCAAGCCGGTCGTCGCCGCGGTCACCGGCTACGCGCTGGGCGGCGGCTGCGAGCTCGCGCTGTGCGCCGACTTCCGCATCGCCGCCGACGACGCCCGGCTCGGACAGCCCGAGATCCTGCTCGGCCTGATCCCCGGCGCGGGCGGCACGCAGCGCCTCGCGCGCCTGGTCGGCCCTTCCAAGGCGAAGGACCTCATCTTCACCGGCCGCCACGTGAAGGCCGAGGAGGCCCTCGCCATCGGCCTGGTGGACCGGGTCGTGCCCGCCGCGGAGGTCTACGAGCAGGCGCACGCCTGGGCCGCGAAGCTGGCGCAGGGGCCGGCGCTCGCGCTGCGCGCCGCGAAGGAGTCCATCGACGTGGGCCTGGAGACGGACATCGACACCGGTCTCGCGGTCGAGCGGAACTGGTTCGCGGGCCTGTTCGCCACCGAGGACCGCGAGCGCGGCATGCGGAGCTTCGTCGAAGAGGGCCCGGGCAAGGCCAAGTTCCTCTAGCCGGTGCGCCCGTGTGCCCGGCGCCGGTGCGCGAGCTCACGGACGGCGGGAGAAGCCCGTATCAACTTCCCCTGATCCACTTGCAGTTGACGGGATGTCTCACCGTTGTCCCCCGTTGGGGCGGTTTATCGGAGCCTTAAGGGAACCTTAAGGCCGTCGGGGTCGCCGAGGCCGGTGATCGGGTCGAATCGCGCGATCGTCGCAGCTCAGCGGGTGTGCGGCAAGGGTCTAACTGCCAGCGTCATATGCCAAACCGGCCCCCCGGAATGGAAGGTTCCGGGGGGCTTATTCGGTAGGAACGGCCCCGGAAGGCGCTCTGGGCAGCCATGATGGGGGGCATGGCGGGGCTGGAGGGTATCGAACAGCCGCGGAGGCACGGGAGTGCGACCGCGGCGCGCTGGTCGCCTGCGGTCGAGGACGAACGAGCTCTGAAAGCACTGGAGTTGTTCGGGAATCCGGCCGAGGCGGAAGTGCCGCTGCCGTCGCGGCCCGAGTCGGCGGCGACCGCGCGCAGGCTCGCCCAGGTGGTCGTCCTGCGGCACTGGGGGCTCTCCCCGAAGGTGACCGAGGACGTCGTGCTGCTCGTCTCCGAGCTCGTCGGCAACGCGGTGCGGCACACGGGGGCCAGGATCTTCGGGTTACGGATGGTCCGCAGGCGCGGCTGGATCAGGGTCGAGGTGCGGGACCCCTCGCGCGGCCTCCCCTGTCTGATGCCCGTCCATGAGCTCGACATCAGCGGGCGCGGACTCTGTCTGGTCGACAAGCTCTCCGACCGCTGGGGTGTGGATCTGCTGCCGCGCGGCAAGACCACCTGGTTCGAGATGCGGGTCGCCGACCGCTGAGTGCGGGGCCCGGCGGCGGCACGGATGCCGGGGGCGTTCGGGAGCACACGAAAGCCCCCGTTTTCGCCTTGTGAGGCGCCGCGGGGGCTTTCGTGGAGCGCCGTGGACGGTGGGGGGTGTTGTCCACGGCCGCTGTCGACGACCGAGCCCGGGTCAATGGGGGTCGTGATCTCGACTATGGCAGACCTCGGCCCGTGTGGCCAAATGAATCCTCGGTGATGTGGGCCACGAACCTGGAAAATGAAGATTTATTAATAACCCCGTCCAGTATTTGTTAAGACCCTCGGGTCGATAAGTTCCTTTTGTGTCGTATTGGACTTGAATGTGACGGGTGACCACGACCGACCGCCGCGGAGCCCTCCGCTTCGGCGCCGGACTCACCGCCGCCGCCCTCACCACCGGCTGCTCCACCACGGCCCACGACCCGGTGGCCGCCGGGCACTCCGCGAGTCCGGCCCACTCCGCGAGCCCGGCCCATCCCGCGCGCGCCGCCCCCGAGGCCCCGGGCCCCCGCCGCTTCCCCAAGCAGCCCGCCCAGATCGACCACGGCCCCCGCGACCGCCCCCGCGTCGCCCTCACCTTCCACGGCCAGGGCGACCCGGCGATCGCGTACGCGCTCCTCAAGGAGGCCGAGCGCGCCCACGCCAGGGTGACGGTCCTGGCCGTGGGCACCTGGCTCGACGAGCACCCCGCCGTGGCCCGGCGCATCCTCGACGGCGGTCACGACCTGGGCAACCACACCCTGAACCACCGAGACATCAACACGATGCCCGAGGCCGAGGCGCGAGCGCAGATCACCGGCTGCGCCGACCGCATCCGCCGGCTCACCGGCTCCATCGGCACCTGGTTCCGGCCCTCGCGCGCCCAGCGGGCGACGCCGCTCGTCGAGAGCCTGGCCGCCGCGGCCGGTTACCCGCACGTCCTGTCGTACGACGTCGACTCCCTCGACTTCACCTCGCCGGGCGCCGCCGAGGTGACCCGCAAAGTCACCTCGGAGATCCGCGACGGCTCCGTCGTGAGCCTGCACTTCGGCTACGCGGACACGGTCGCCGCGCTGCCCGCCCTCCTGGAAGACCTCGACCGCCGTGGCCTGGCCGCGGTGACCACCACGGAGCTGCTGACATGACACCGCGCCGCACCCGCACCACCGCAGCACTGATCGCCGCCGCCACCGTTCTCGGCGCCCTCGCGGGCTGCAGCGCCGAGCCCAAGGCGCACCGGGCCACCGAGGCGCTCGGCACACACGGGGTGAAGGCCGCCGAGCCGAAGCCGAAGCCGGCCGAACAGGGACTGCCCGGCATGCCGCCCGTCCTCGACCCCAAGGACCTCTACGCCGCCGACCGCCCCGGCAAGCTGTCGCCGGCCGTCAAGGACTTCCCGTCCCGCGTCTACGTGCCCAACACCGAGTCCGACACCGTCTCCGTCATCGACCCCAAGACGTACAAGGTCATCGAGACGATCCCCGTCGGCAGGCAGCCGCAGCACGTCGTGCCGTCCTGGGACATGAAGACGCTGTGGGTCAACAACGACAGGGGCAACACACTCACGCCCATCGACCCGAAGACCGGCAGGGCCGGCAGGACGGTGGACGTGCACGACCCGTACAACCTCTACTTCACGCCCGACGGCAAGTACTCCATCGTGATGGCCTCGCTCGACCGTGAGCTGGTCTTCCGTGACGCGCACACCATGAAGACGGTCAAGACCGTGCCCGTCAGCTGCTACGGCGTCAACCACGCCGACTTCTCGGCCGACGGCCGGTACTTCATCGTCTCCTGCGAGTTCAGCGGCGAACTCCTCAAGGTCGACACCGCGAAGATGAAGGTCGTCGCCCAGGAGCGGCTGCCCTTCAAGGGCGCGATGCCGCAGGACGTCAAGATCTCCCCGGACGGCAAGACGTTCTACATCGCCGACATGGTGGCCAACGGCGTGTGGGTCCTCGACGGCAAGAACTTCACCACCCCCAAGCTCCTGCCCACCGGCAAGGGCGCCCACGGGCTCTACGTCAGCCGGGACTCCCGCGAGATGTACATCTCCAACCGCGGCGAGGGCACCATCTCCATCTTCGACTTCGCGAAGAACAAGCTGACCAAGAAGTGGACGCTGCCCGGCGGCGGCAGCCCCGACATGGGCGGCGTCTCCTCCGACGGCAAGATCCTCTGGCTGTCCGGCCGCTACGACGCCGAGGTCTACGCCATCGACACGCGCACGGGGAAGCAGATCGCCCGCATCCCCGTCGGGAGCGGCCCGCACGGTCTGGCCGTGTACCCGCAGCCCGGCCGTTACTCGCTCGGCCACACCGGCATCTTCCGCTAGGAACCGGTTCCGCTACCGGGGCGCGGTGAACAGCGCCTCCGCGCCGACGGGACGGTAACCGGCCGCCTGGAACGCCCGCACACTGCGGGCGTTCCCGGGGGACTGCTGGGACCACACCGGCCCGCCGTCCGGCACCAGATGCCGGGCGGACACCGCGAGGAGCCGGCCGAGGCCCCGGTGGCGCGCCTCCTCGTCGACCTCGATCGCCGTCTCCCAGCGGCCCGCGACGCCGCGCCCGAGGACCAGCACCCCGCCGTCCGCCGCCCACATCCGCACGTCGTCGCGGCGTGTCCGCGCCCGCACCACCCGAGGATGGTCCGGGTCCGCGATCTCCTCCAGGGCCACCGGCGGCCCGCCCGGCAGCGCCGGAGCCACCGTGAGCAGGTCCGTCGTGTCGTGACGGCGCCCGGTCCGCTCCATGAGCGCGCCGAGGAACCGCGGATTCATCGTCGCCGCCAGCGGATCGCAGTCCAGACCGCGCAACGTCTCGTGCACCCATCCCGGGTCCTCGTCCGTGAACACCACCGAGTGGGCGGTGAAGGACAGCACACCCGCGTCCCGGTGATCCGCCTGCGGCACCACCGTCGTGCCCCCGTCCGGCGGGGGGAAGACCCCTCGCGCCGCAGCGTCCAGAATGTTGCGCACAGTGCCCGGCATGGCGTTCCCCTCGGCTCGCTTGAGTCTCCACCCACTGGAAGGCCCAGACTCCTCGACATGATCGACGACGGCCCGCGGCTGCTCACCATCGGGCAGCTGTCCCGGCGCACCGGCCTGTCGGTGCGCACCATCCGCTACTGGTCCGACGTGGGCGCCCTGCCACCCGTCGGACGCAGCTCGGGCGGCTACCGACTGTACGACGTGCGGTCCCTCGCCCGGCTCGAACTCATCCGCACCCTGCGGGAGTTGGGCCTCGGCCTGGACGACGTGCGCAGCGTGGTGGACGGGGAGTCGGACATCGCGTCCGTGGCCGCCGCGCACGTGGCGGCGCTGGATGCGCAGATCCGCTCGCTGCGGCTGAACCGGGCCGTCCTTTCGAGCGTCGCGAAGAGGAACTCGAGCGCAGAGGAGATGGCCTTGATGAACAAGCTGGCGCGGCTGAGCGCCGCCGAGCGCAAGCACATCATCGACGACTTCATGGAGCAGACCTTCGGCGGCCTGGACGCCGCCGACCCGGACATCCGCACCCGGATGCGGGTCATGGTCCCCGACCTGCCGGACGATCCGACGACCGAGCAGGTCGACGCGTGGGTGGAGCTGGCCGAGCTGATGCAGGACCCGGCCTTCCGGGCGCACATGCGCAGCATGATCGAGTTCAACGCCGCCGACCGGGGTCCCGACGTGCCGCCGGGCAGTTCGCTGTGGTTCATGAGCCGCCTGGTGCAGCTCGCCGGGGAGGCGCGGGAGCGCGGCGTCGCGCCCGAGTCGCCCGAGGCGGAAGAGGTGCTGCGGGGGCTGCTCGGCGCCGGCGCCGACCTGGCCGCGGTCCTGGAGCGCATGGAGGCGGCGGCCAACGACGACGTGGCCCGTTTCCGCGACCTGGTGTCCCTGGTGCGGGGCCTGGAGACGCTGCCCCGGCACAACGAGGAGTTCGCGTGGGTGGTCGCCGCACTGCGCGCTCGTACCGCCCGTTAATCTGACCTCCGTCAGTGTTACAGCAAGAAGGGGTGGACCCGGTGGCGGACATCGAGGAAGCACGCAAGGCGTTCCAGCGGTTCGACGCGGACGGCGACGGCTTCATCACGGCGGCCGAGTACAAGAGCGCGATGGCTCAGATGGGCGACTTCAACGTCACCGAGTCGGTCGCCGAGGCGCTCATCGCCCGGCAGGACGCCAACGGGGACAAGGTCCTCTCGTTCGACGAGTTCTGGGCGAACCTGAACAAGGCCTGAGCGCTGAGACCCCAGCCACGTCCGCGAGTCCCGGTGCCCGAGGTGCCGGGACTCGCGGACGCTTCGCTGCTCACCCTCCTCGGGCTCGGCCCGGAGGAGGACGCCGTCTACCGGGCCCTCGTCGATCGGCCGGACAGTGAGCCGGACGTGCTCACCGGCCCGTTGAGCGCGTATGACGTGACGCGCGCGCTCGACGTCCTCGTCGAGCGGGGACTGGTCAGCGCCCGGCTGCCGGACGGAGCGGGCGCCCCGCGCTACCGCGCCACCTCCCCGGTGCTCGCGCTCGGCCCGCTGCTCGAAGCGCGCAGGGGCGCCCTCTACCAGGTCGAGCACTTCGTCACGGAGCTGTCCGAACGGCACCGCGCCGCGCAGGTCCGCGCGTCGGGCGCACCCGTCGAGATGCTGTCCGGGGCCGCAGCGATCCGCCGCCGTCTCCTCGCCATGGGGCGTCAGGCCCAGTACGAGGTCTGCTCACTGCTTCCCATGCGGGACGCCCCCGTGGCGCTCTCCGTCGAGGACGGCATCGAAGAGGTCGAGCGTGACTCCATGGCCCGGGGTGTGCTGCTGCGCTCGGTCGTGGAGCTCGGCTGGTTCGACCGGCCGGACACCGCCGCCTCGGTCGCGCAGATCGTGGAGCAGGGACAGAGCGTCTCCGTCGCCGACCGGGTGCCGATCAAGCTGATCATCGCCGACCGGGCCACGGCGCTGCTGCCGATGCACCCGGAGCGCGACGAGACCGAGCCGATCGCCCTCGTCGTGCACCGCAGTGGACTGCTGACCGCGCTGCAATCGCTGTTCGAGCAGTGCTACGAGCGGGCCAGGCCACTGCGTGCGGACGACGCCGAGGGGGCACCCGGTGCCGAGGAGACCCCCGGTCGGCAGCTCGACCGGCTCGACCGGCGGATCCTCGCCCTGCTGCACGCCGGCCTGACCGACGTCGCCATCGCCCGGCAGCTGGGCATGGGGCACCGGACCGTCCAGCGGCGGCTGCACGCCCTGATGGCGCGGGCGGACGCGAGCACCCGCTTCCAGCTCGGCGCTCACGCCGCCCGCGTGGGCTGGCTGGACTGAGGTCTCGTCGTCGAACCCGGCGTCGAGGCGCGTTTACGCCAGGGCCACTTCACGCCACACGGGATCCCTTGTAGCGGACACCTGTCGTGGCGAACCATCAACTCACCGATCACGTGGGGCCATTGAGCTCCACGTTCCTGTGTGTGATGGGGAGGACGCCGTGGCAAAGAGACCGATACGCCGGGTGGTGGCAGCGGGGGTGGTGGCTGCCGCCACCGGCACAGCGTTGCTGACCGGGCCTGCGTGGGCCGCCGACGAGGCACCGGGCACGACCCCGGCGACGGGCGCACCGGCCCCGGTGGCACCCGCCATGACGCAGGGTCTCGACAAGGAGGCCCGGAGCGGCACCCCGGCCCAGGCCGCCCGCGCCCACCTCAAGGACCACCGGGACACCTACAAGGTGGCGACTTCCGACCTGAAGACGGGTCGCACCACCAAGGACGGCGCACAGACCACGGTCCGCTTCCGCCAACAGCGCGACGGTGTCCCGGTGTTCGGCGCCGAATACGCGGTGCAGACCCAGCGGTCCGGCGACGGGCAGCAGGTCACCTCCGCCACCGGCACCCTGTACACCGACCTCACGGTCTCCACCACCCCGAAGGTCGACGAGGCGACGGCGAAGCACCGCCTGACCGTCCTCGACGGCAACCTGCGAGGCGTCCGGGGCGCGAAGACGGCCGCCCACGGCCTCTCCGTCCTGCCCGACGCGAACGGCGGCCGCCTCGCCTGGCACTTCACCGTCACCGGCGCCAAGAGGGACGGCAGCCCGGTCCGCCAGGAGGTCTATGTCGACGCCCGGGTCGGCGCGCTCGCCCTCTCGTACAACAACATCGACGCCGCCGACGCCGCTCCCGCGCAGGCCACGGGTGTCCGCGTCGACGGCAGCGAGGTGAAGCTGGAGGCCGACAAGGAGGCAGACGGCTCGTACACGCTGGTCGACTCGACGCGCGCCATGTACCCCGTCACCGGCGGCCAGATCCGCACCTACGACGCCCAGCGCAAGAGCTACCTCGACGTCGCGGGCGGCCCGGTCACGGACGACGTACCGCTGGTGAAGTCCGCCACCGACCGCTTCGACGGGACGAACACCTCGTCCGGTGCGGTCGACGCCCACCTCAACGCCGCCAAGGTCTACGAGTTCTACAAGGACGAGATCGGCCGCGACGGCATCGACGGCAAGGGCGGCAGCATCTACTCCGTCGTCAACGTCGCCTCCAACGGCAAGGACTACGCCAACGCGTTCTGGGACGGCGACAAGATGGTCTACGGCCACATGGACGGCGTGCCGCTGTCCGTGGGCCTGGACGTGGTCGGCCACGAGATGACGCACGGTGTCACCGAGCACTCCGCGGGGCTCGTCTACCTGAACCAGTCGGGCGCCCTCAACGAGGCGATATCCGACTACTTCGGCAACGCCATGGAGACCGCCGACAAGGGCATCGCGATGAGCGACCCGACGTCCGGCCTCGTCGGCGAGTACCTCTGCAACGGCACCAAGCCGCTCGACGAGTGCGCGCTGCGCGACCTTAACGACGGCCGCAGCGCCCAGAAGGACTTCGAGCCGATCCCGCTCGACATCGACAACGGGGGAGTGCACTACAACTCCACCATTGTCGGCGGCGCCCTGTGGGACATGCGCAAGGCGCTCGACACGAAGCTCGCGGACCGGATCGTGTACCGAGCCGCGCAGAACTATCTGACCCCGCTGTCCGGCTTCACCGACATGCGCAACGCGGTCACCCTCGCCGCCAAGTCGCTGAAGGTCTCCGACGCCGACATGGCCGCCGTCAAGAAGGCCTTCGACGGGCACGGCATCGAGCAGGGCTGGGAGCAGAAGGGCGGCACCCACGACGGCACCACCATCGGCGCCGACGTACTGCCCGCCTACGAGGTCTACGGCGGCATCGACGAGCAGGCCGCGCAGATCAGCGGCGATGTCTACGCCATCGGGCACGGCGACGCCGTCGCCTGGGACCGGGGTGGCGCCGCGTTCGGCATCACGGTCGGCCGGTTCGACAGGCAGGACGGCCGCTCCGACCACGAACTGGCCCAGAGGGACGCCTACTTGATCGATCCGTCCCTGGACAGCGAGCGGATCGTCTTCACCCGGGTCGCCGCCGACGGCATCGGCATCTACGGCGCCGGCGACAAGGGCCAGGGCGCGATCAAGAAGGTCGTCGACTCCCCGGACGCCGACGAGACCGAGCCGGTGACGGAGAACGGCGCCCTCGCCTACATCTCCACCACCGCCGACGGTGAGCAGGACGTCATGTTGCGCAAGGCCGACGGCACCACGGTGAACGTGACGCCCGAGTCCGGCACCAGGGCCGCACGCCTCGCCATGAAGAACGGCACGATCGCCTGGGCCGGCGGCGCCGACGGCACGTACGCGACGGTGTACGACATCGCCACCGGCAAGACCCAGACCAAGCGCATGGCGGGCTTCCTGTTCGGGCAGATCACGGACGTCCAGCTCACCTCTGACCGGATCTTCTGGCGCGGCACGCAGGCCTTCCTGATCCGCAGCGACGCGATCGAGTCGGCGCCGGTCGGCGACCTGACGCTGACGAAGCACCTGCAGGCGCCCTACTCGATGTACCTCGGCCAGTTCTCGGTCACGGACGACTACTTCGCGTACACGTCGACCGACATCTGGGGCGGCCTCGGCGGCTGGACAGGCCCCTGGAAGGCGCAGGTGGCGCCGACCGCCGACGTCGTGAACGGCACCGCCACCTACCAGCGCGTCGCCTGCTCCTCCGGCACGCAGATGGCCCCCTCCCTGGGGGACGGCCAGCGCATCGCGTGGCTGGACACGAGCGCCGCGGCGACCGATGTCGTGACCCGGAAGACGTTCGCGGGCACCTGCGAGTAGCCCGACCCGACCGTCCTCGCGGGGGCGCCCACCGGAAGTCCCGGTGGGCGTCCCCTTTTTCTCTTCCTACGGCGCCGCCACCGCCCGGTTCACGGCCGCCAGGACCGCCTGGACCGAAGCCGTCAGCGGTGAGGAGTCACGGCCCGCGCCCCACGCCGTCACGCCGTCGACCCGGCACTGCGTGTACGCCGTCGCCTCCTCGCCGTGCGTGTCCTCGGTGAAGTCGACGATGTCGACGGCGACCCCGGCGGCCGCGAGCGCGTCCACGAACGCGGACAGGGTTCCGCCGCCCCGCCCCTCGAAGTCGCCCGTGCGGTCGCCCACGTGGAGGGTGCACACGAACCGGTGCGCCTGCCCGTCGCCGTCCGTCGACCACGCCGACAGCGACACGTGCCCGGCGCCGCGCCCCGGCTCCAGGTAGGTCGAGCCGAACAGCTCGTACAGATCCTTCGGGGTCGCCTCCTGCCCGCTGTCGTCCGTGGCCTCCTGGACCACCCGCGCGAACTCGGGCCGCATCCGCGCCGGCAGGTCGACGCCGTGGTGCGTGGCGAGCAGATACGCCGTTCCGCCCTTGCCCGACTGCGAGTTGACGCGGATCACGGCCTCGTAGCTGCGGCCCACGTCCGCCGGGTCGATCGGCAGGTACGGCACGTCCCAGCGGGCTTGCCGCGCAGGGACCCCGGCCGCCGCTGCCGCCGCCGCGTGATGCGCGAGGCCCTTGCTGATCGCGTCCTGGTGCGTCCCGGAGAAGGCCGTGTAGACGAGGTCGCCGCCATAGGGGTGCCGGGGGTGCACGGGCAGCCGGTTGCACTCCTCGACCACCTCCCGTACGGCGTCGATGTCGGAGAAGTCGACCATCGGGTCGACGCCCTGCGCGTACAGGTTCATGGCCAGGGTGACCAGGTCGACGTTGCCGGTGCGCTCGCCGTTGCCGAAGAGGCAGCCCTCGACGCGCTGGGCGCCCGCGAGGACCGCGAGTTCGGCGCAGGCGACGCCCGTGCCGCGGTCGTTGTGCGGGTGCACGGACAGGATCACCGCGTCGCGGCGGGACAGGTTCTTGTGCATGTACTCGATCTGGTCGGCGTACACGTTCGGCGTCGCGATCTCCACCGTCGCCGGGAGGTTGTGCGTGACCGGCCGGTCGGGGCTCGCGTCCCACAGCTCGGTCAGGCCGTCGCAGATCTCCAGGACGAAGTCCGGCTCGGTGACGTTGAAGGTCTCCGGGGCGAACTGGAAGCGGATGTGCGCCCCGGGCCGGGCGTCGGCGAGGCGGGCCATGTGCGCGGCGGCGTCCCGCACGGTCTCCCACACCTGCGCGCGGTCGCGGCCGAGCACGACGTCGCGCCAGACGCGGGAGGTCGGGATGTACAGATGGACGACCGCGCGCGGCAGGCCCTCGATCGAGGCGTAGGTGCGCTCGATCAGATCGCGCCGTGCGGGCGTGAAGACGACGGGCGTGACGTCGTCGGGGACGGCTCCCGAGGTCACCAGGTGGCGTACGAAGTCGAAGTCGGTGCGGCTCGCCGACGGGTAGCCGACCTCGATCTCCTTGAACCCCGTGCGGACGAGCAGGTCGAAGAAGCGGCGCTTGCGGCCGGTGTCCATCGGTTCGGCGAGCGCCTGGTTGCCGTCGCGCAGGTCGACGGGGACCCACAGGGGCGCCCGCTCGATCCGGGCGCCCGGCCAGCTCCGCTCCCGCACGGGGACGTCGACGCGGTCGTGGTGCGGGCGGTAGCGGTGGTACGGCATGGGGCCCGGCTGCTGCGGGTTCCAGTCGTGGGCGGTGGTCATGTGTGACGTGTCCTTCGGCTCGGTCGGACGACGACCGGCAGCACGGCATCCCGCGGCGGGGTGCCGGTCGTGTCAGGCCCCGCCGCGGCAGCCGAGAAGAAGGAGACCGCGGAAGATCACGAGCAGTAGGCTAGTCACAGCTCAGGTCCTCAGACAAGTTGTTTGGGGAAAGGGAAAGGTCCGGTCGGCAGGGGGATAAAGTCTCCGGGTTCACGCGGTGTTCAGGAAGAGCAGCGGTGTTCCACAGCGGTGTTCAAGAAGAGCAGGTGATTCCCATGGCGCTCGGCGCGCTCCGTCCCAGCCCTCTGGTCGAACAGGCCGCCGAGCGGCTGCGCGAGCAGATCGCGTCGGGTCACTGGCCGGTCGGCACCAGGCTGCCCGGCGAGACGACCCTCGCCAGGGAACTCGGCGTCGGCCGCTCCACGGTCCGCGAGGCCCTGCGCGCGCTCGCCGGGGCCGGACTGGTCCGGGCCCGGCAGGGGGCGGGCGTCTTCGTGACCGCCGACCGGCCCGTCGAGGACTGGCCCGCGCGGCTGCGCGCCGCCGCTGTCGCCGACGTCTACGAGGTCCGCGTCCTGCTGGAGGTCCAGGCCGCGCGTCTCGCCGCACGCCGTCGCACCCCCGAGGACGTCACCGTGATGCGCGCGGCCCTCGACGCGCGCAGAGCGACGGCGCAGGTGGGCGGCGCCGCGTTCGTCGACGCCGACATCGCGCTCCACGCGGCGGTCGTGGCCGCCGCGCACAACCCCGTACTCACCGACCTCTTCGCCGAGTTCGCGCCCGCCCTGCGCCAGGGTCTCATCGACCTGCTCGAACTCGTCGACGTACCCGTCGCCGAGGCCGGCCACGGCGACGCGGCGCACGCAGCGCTCGTGGACGCCGTCGCGTCGGGCGACGAGGACGCCGCGGAACGCGAGGCGCGGGAGGAACTGGCCGTGATGCGGGGGGCGCTGGCGCGCCAGGACTGAGGCAGGTGCGACCCCGTTCGTGTGGCACCCGCGCGAGAGAGGCATGGCCCGCCCGGCCCGGAGGTACGTGACCACGCGCGTACCGCACGCTCCTTCGGAAGGGCTCCCCATGAAGATCGGCATCATCGGCGCCGGCAACATCGGCGGCAATCTCACCCGCCGTTTCACCGCCGCCGGCCACGACGTATCCGTGGCCAACTCGCGCGGCCCCGAGACCCTGCGTGACCTCGCCGGGGAGACCGGTGCCACGCCGGTGACCGTCGCCGAGGCGGCCCGCGGCGCCGACGTCGTCGTGGTCACCGTCCCCATGAAGGCCGTCCCCGGCCTGCCCGACGACCTGCTCGACGACGCGCCGGAAGGTGTCACCGTCATCGACACCGGCAACTACTACCCGCAGCAGCGCGACGGCCGGATCGCCGCCATCGAGGAGGGCATGCCCGAGAGCCGCTGGACCGAACTCCAGCTCGGCCACCCGGTCGTCAAGGTCTTCAACGGCACCTACGCCCACGAGCTCCTCGACAGGCCGCGCCCCAAGGGCGACCCCGAGCGCATCGCCCTGCCCGTCGCCGGCGACGACGACGCGGCCAAGGAGGTCGTACGCGCCCTGCTCGACGGGATCGGATTCGACTCCGTGGACACGGGCGGCCTCGACGAGTCCTGGCGCCAGCAGCCCGGCACCCCCGTGTACGGCCTCGCGGCAGATGCCGACACCGTCCGCAAGGCCCTCGCGGAGGCGTCCCCGGAACGCACGGCGGAGTGGCGCGCCTGACTCACCCGGTGCGAGGGCGCGTCACGGGGTGGCCCAGTCCCGCAGCGCGCCCTTGCTGGTGAACTGGGCGACGTCCTTGTCGAGCGGACTGTCCGTGTACTGATGGAACTTCCAGGCCGCCTTGATACGCGGCTTGCCGGCCGTCGTGTAGTCGGCGATCCAGAGCCCGTCACCGGCGTAGGACGTCGTGTCGACGGTCAGCCAGAAATTGCGGTTCGTGTAGAGCAGTACCCGGTGATGGGGGCGCAGGCGCTTCACCTCGCGGATGAAGCGGTCCTTCTCCGCGTTGCTCGCGTGGGTGCCCTCCCCGGTCGTCTCCCAGTCCACGGCGAGCAGGTCCCCTGCCTTCTCCGGGGCCTTGCTCACGAAGTACTCGGCCTGGGCCGTGAGGTTGCCCGGCCACAGGAAGTGGTAGAAGCCGACGACGCAGCCGCCGTCGCGGGCCAGTTTCGTCTGCGCCGTGAGCCGCGGATTGACGTACGAACGCCCCTCCGTCGCCTTGATGAAGACGAACGACTGGCCTTCCGTGTCGAAGGTGGACTGGTACGAACTGACGTCGATACCGCGCAGCATGCTGGCCTCCTGGTCGGTGGGGCGACGAGGTCGAATCTCCATCGTCCCCGATCCGATCCCGCCGGGGGGCCTCTTTGCGCACGTTGATCCGCCTGCGCGGTGCGCGCGGCCAGGACGTTTCGACGGCCGCAGTCTTGGAACACGCTTTACACGGCTTCGTGCAACTGCCGGAGCCATGTCGCTGTCTGACAGGGAGTTGGTCCCGTTGGGGGGCATGGGATGAGTCGGAGAGTGGGGCAGGACGTGGGACGGCGCAAGGGCGGAATAGGGATCGCGCTCGTGACGGTCGCGGTGCTGGTGGGCGCGAGCGCCTGCGGCGGCGGCAGTGACGACAAGAAGACGGGCGGGGACGACGGGAAGGCGGCGGGGAAGCCGAGCGCGAGCGCCTCGCCCACACCGGCGAAGCCGAAGGGTCCGCCGATGCTCCTGGAGACGATCACTCCGCTGAGCGACGCCAAGGTCGGTGTGGCGATGCCGATCTCGGTGGTCTTCACCGACCCGGTGGCCGCCAAGGCGCGCGCCTCCGTCGAGAAGCACATGAAGGTCAGCACCTCGCAGCCGGTGGCCGGCGCCTGGCACTGGTTCGGCGACAAGCGCGCGGACTGGCGCCCGAAGACGTACTGGCCCTCCGGTACGAAGGTGAGGATCGACGCCGACATGAAGGGCGTCAGCAACGGCAACGGCCGTTACGGCGTGCACGGTTACACGCACTCCTTCACGGTCGGCGACGACGTCCGGGCCGACGTCTCTGTCACCGGTCACACCATGAAGGTCACCAAGAACGGCCAGACCGTGCGCACGCTGTCGATCAACGCCGGCAGCGCCGAGTACCCGACCTGGAACGGCACGATGGCCGTCATCGACAAGCAGAAGAAGGTCCACATGACCTCCTGCAGCGTCGGCATCAGCTGCAACAAGGGCAGCGCCAACTACTACGACCTGACGCTGCCCTGGGACGTCCACCTCACCCAGTCCGGCACGTACGTCCACTACTCGACCGGTGACCCGAACCCGGGCAGCGGCTCCGCCCGCGGCTCGCACGGCTGCGTCCACCTGTCGCTGGCCGACGCCAAGTGGTTCTACGGCCAGGTCAAGCAGGGCGACCCCGTCACGATCACGGGTTCGCCGCGCGCCAAGGCCCCGGCCGACAACGGCTACGCGGCCTTCAACCTGAACTGGGACCAGTGGCTCGCGGGGAGCGGGTCGGGCGAGGGCACGACGGCGACCCTGTGACCGCCGCCGCCCTCACCCCCCGCTGATCCTCAGCACTCGATGATGTTCACCGCGAGGCCGCCGCGGGCCGTCTCCTTGTACTTGACGGACATGTCGGCGCCGGTCTCCTTCATGGTCTTGATGACCTTGTCGAGGGAGACATGGTGGCGGCCGTCGCCGCGCAGGGCCATACGGGCCGCGGTGACGGCTTTCGCGGCGGCCATGCCGTTGCGCTCGATGCAGGGGATCTGGACGAGACCGCCGACGGGGTCGCAGGTCAGGCCGAGGTTGTGTTCCATGCCGATCTCGGCGGCGTTCTCGACCTGCTCGGGGGTGCCGCCGAGGACCTCGGCGAGCGCGCCCGCGGCCATCGAGCAGGCGGAGCCGACCTCGCCCTGGCAGCCGACCTCGGCGCCGGAGATGGAGGCGTTCTCCTTGAAGAGCATGCCGATGGCGCCCGCGGAGAGCATGAAGCGGACGACGCCTTCCTCGTCCGCGCCGGGCACGAAGTTGACGTAGTAGTGCAGGACCGCGGGGATGATGCCCGCGGCGCCGTTGGTGGGCGCGGTCACGACACGGCCGCCCGCGGCGTTCTCCTCGTTCACGGCCATCGCGTAGAGGGTGATCCACTCCATGGCGCGGGACATCGCGTCGCCCTCGGCGCGCAGCTGGCGGGCGGAGTTCGCGGCACGGCGGCGGACCTTGAGGCCGCCGGGCAGGATGCCCTCGCGGGACATGCCGCGCGAGACACAGGCCTGCATGACGCGCCAGATGTCGAGGAGCCCGGAGCGGATCTCGTCCTCGGTGCGCCAGGCCTTCTCGTTCTCCAGCATCAGCGCGGAGATGGACAGGCCGGTCTCCTCGGTGAGGCGGAGCAGCTCGTCGCCGGTGCGGAAGGGGTACTTCAGGACCGTGTCGTCGGGCACGATCGGGTTCTCGCCGGCCACGGCGTCCTCGTCGACGACGAAGCCGCCGCCCACCGAGTAGTACGTCTTCTCCAGGACGAGGGCGCCCTCGCGGTCGTAGGCGAAGATCGTCATGCCGTTGGCGTGGTACGGCAGCGCCTTGCGGCGGTGCAGGACCAGATCGTCGTCGAAGCTGAACGGTATCTCGTGGACGCCGAGCAGGTTGATCTTGCCGGAAGCCTTGATCGCCTCGACGCGGTCGTCGGCCTTCTCCACGTCGACGGTGCGGGGCGAGTCGCCCTCCAGACCCAGCAGGACCGCCTTGGGGGTGCCGTGGCCGTGTCCGGTGGCGCCGAGGGAGCCGTAGAGCTCCGCCCGTATCGAAGCGGTGTGGGCGAGCAGGCCCTCGTTCTTCAGGCGGCGCGCGAACATGCGGGCCGCCCGCATCGGGCCGACCGTGTGGGAGCTGGACGGGCCGATGCCGATCGAGAACAGGTCGAAGACCGAGATGGCCACGAGGGAACTCCTAGGTGGGGTTTCGGCGGACGCCGTTGTCCGCCGGGCGGTGCGCAAAAAGGCGATGCGGAGGGCGGTGTATGGGGCGGGGCACCGCTCTCACTGTCCAGTGTGCGCGGTGCCCCGAAATTTCATACGTACAAATGCGTACGAAACTACTTCAGGCCGGGGTACAGGGGGTACTTCTCGGCGAGAGCGGTGACGCGGGCCTTGAGGGACGCCGCCTCGGTGCCCCCGAAGGGAGCGGGCGCCTTCAGCGCTTCGGCGATGATGTCGGCGACCTCGGTGAAGTCCTCGGCCTGGAAGCCGCGGGTGGCCAGCGCCGGGGTGCCGATCCGCAGGCCGGAGGTGACCATCGGCGGGCGCGGGTCGTTCGGGACCGCGTTGCGGTTGACGGTGATGCCGACCTCGTGGAGACGGTCCTCGGCCTGCTGACCGTCGAGCTCGGACTCGCGCAGGTCGACCAGGACCAGGTGCACATCCGTGCCGCCGGACAGCACGTTCACGCCCGCGGCGCGCGCGTCGTCCGAGGTCAGACGGGCGGCGAGGATCTGGGCGCCCTCGACGGTGCGCTGCTGGCGCTCCTTGAAGTCCTCGCTCGCGGCGACCTTGAAGGAGACGGCCTTGGCGGCGATCACGTGCTCCAGGGGGCCGCCCTGGAAGCCGGGGAAGACGGAGGAGTTCAGCTTCTTCGCGAAGTCCTTCTTCGCGAGGATGATCCCGCCGCGCGGCCCGCCGAGAGTCTTGTGCGTGGTGGAGGTGACCACGTCGGCGTACTCGACCGGGTTGGGGTGCAGCCCGGCCGCTACGAGGCCGGCGAAGTGGGCCATGTCGACCCACAGGAAGGCGCCGGTCTCGTCCGCGATGCGGCGGAACGCGGCGAAGTCCAGCTGGCGCGGGTAGGCGGACCAGCCCGCGATGATGACCTTGGGGCGGTGCTCCTTGGCGAGGCGCTCGACCTCGGCCATGTCCACCAGGCCGGCCTCGTCGACGTGGTACGCCACGACGTCGAACTGCTTGCCCGAGAAGTTCAGGCGCATGCCGTGGGTGAGGTGGCCGCCGTGCGCCAGGTCCAGGCCCAGGATCGTGTCGCCGGGCTTGGCGAGCGCGAAGAGGGCGGCCTGGTTGGCGGAGGCGCCGGAGTGGGGCTGGACGTTGGCGTACTCGGCGCCGAAGAGGTCCTTGACCCGGTCGATGGCGATCTGCTCGGTGACGTCGACGTGCTCGCAGCCGCCGTAGTAGCGGCGGCCGGGGTAGCCCTCGGCGTACTTGTTGGTCAGGACCGAGCCCTGCGCCTCCATGACGGCGACCGGAGCGAAGTTCTCCGACGCGATCATCTCGAGGGTGGACTGCTGGCGGTGCAGCTCGGCGTCGACCGCGGCGGCGACGTCCGGGTCGAGCTCGTGCAGGGGGGTGTTCATGAGCGACATGGTCGTGGTGTCCCTAGTTGCCGGAGCCGGAGAACGCGTCGTACTCGTCCGCGGAGAGCAGGTCCTTCGGCTCGTCCGAGATGCGGACCTTGAACAGCCAGCCGCCCTCGAACGGGGCGGAGTTCACCAGCGCCGGGTCGTCCACGACGTCCTGGTTCGCCTCGACGACCTCGCCGGTGACCGGGGAGTACAGGTCGCTGACGGACTTGGTCGACTCGAGTTCGCCGCAGGTCTCGCCCGCGGTCACCGTGTCGCCGACCTCGGGGAGCTGGGCGTAGACGACATCGCCGAGCGCGTTGGCCGCGAACTCGGTGATGCCGACCGTCGAGACGCCGTCCTCGGCGCCCGACAGCCACTCGTGCTCCTTGCTGTAGCGCAGCTGCTGGGGGTTGCTCATGATCTGAATTCTCCTGTACGCGAAGGGGTGCTGCGGAACGAGGGGGGTGTGCGCTGGGTTACTTCCGGCGGCCCCCGTGAGGACTGGGCGGGCTACTTCTGGCGCTTGTAGAACGGCAGCGCCACGACCTCGTACGGCTCGTGGGCGCCGCGGATGTCCACGCCTACACCCTCGGTCCCGGGGGCGGCGTGCGCCGCGTCCACATAGGCGATGGCGATCGGCTTGCCGAGAGTGGGGGAGGGGGCGCCGGAGGTGACCTCGCCGATCACCTGGCCGCCGGCGACCACGGACATCCCGGCGCGCGGCACCCGGCGGCCCTCGGCGACCAGGCCGACGAGCTTGCGCGGCGGGGCGGTCTCGGCGCGCTCGGCGGCGGCCTCGAGCGCCTCGCGGCCCACGAAGCGGCCCTCGTTGCCCGTCTTCTCGAACTTCACGACGCGGCCGAGTCCGGCGTCGAAGGGGGTCAGCTCCGTCGTCAGCTCGTGCCCGTACAGCGGCATGCCGGCCTCCAGGCGCAGCGTGTCGCGGCAGGAGAGGCCGGCGGGGACGAGCCCGACCGGCGCGCCCGCGTCGGTCAGCGCCTGCCACAGCTTCTCGGCGTGCTCCGGGGCGACGAACAGCTCGAAGCCGTCCTCGCCGGTGTAGCCCGTGCGGGCGATGAGGGCCGGGACGCCGGCGACGGTGCCGGGCAGGCCCGCGTAGTACTTGAGGCCGTCCAGGTCGGCGTCCGTCAGGGACTTCAGGATGCCGGGGGACTCGGGGCCCTGGACGGCGATCAGCGCGTACGCGTCACGGTCGTCGCGGACCTCGGCGTCGAAGCCGGCGGCGCGCGCGGTGATCGCGTCGAGCACGATCTGAGCGTTGCCCGCGTTGGCGACGACCATGTACTCCTGCTCGCCCAGACGGTAGACGATCAGGTCGTCGACGATCCCGCCGTCCTCCTGGCAGATCATGGTGTAGCGGGCGCGGCCTGGGCCGATCGTGGACATGTTGCCGACGAGGGCGTAGTCGAGGAGGTCGACGGCCTGCGGCCCGGTGACGGTGATCTCGCCCATGTGCGACAGGTCGAAGAGGCCCGCCTTGGTGCGCACCGCGAGGTGCTCGTCGCGCTCGCTGCCGTACCGCAGCGGCATGTCCCAGCCCGCGAAGTCGGTCATCGTCGCGCCCAGCGAGCGGTGCAGTGCGTCGAGGGCGGTCTTACGGGGGGCGTTGCTCATGAGTGGTGCTCCAGGATCCCAGGCATGACAGACGAGGGCGATGGTCTTCCTCCCCATCTGTCATCGGAACCTGAGAGGTTCGCCGGCGCCACACGTACGGGTGGTCGCGGCTTGCACCTTGGGTGGAGCGGCCCGGGGCCGCCCGCTTTTCAGATATGCCTCGCCCGCGCGGTACGGGGCCTGAGAGATTCAAGGGAGGAACTTGCTCCTTCGGCGCCCCCGGGGACGCGTAGGCGTCCGGGGAGCTCTCCCGCGCGGATTCAAGCGGCCGGTATGCAGTTGATGTGCTCTTGGCGCGCACATCATTGCATGCCGACCGTACGGGGAAACCACTTGTACGGCATTACCGTCTCTTTACACTTGACGGGGAAGGGTGGCGTGACCGGAACGGGGAGGACGATCACGGTGCACAAGGCAGCGGCGGGTGCGTACGCGGGGGCGGGGGTCGGACAGCGCGCGATGCCCCGCCCGAGGTCGGTGCCGGGGCGCGGTCCGGTCGTCAGGGATCTGCGCGGCAGGGGCGGCCGTACGCCGAGGCGCCTCGGCTTCGCGCGGGGCGACCTGATCGTGGTCTCGGGGCTCCCGGGCAGTGGCAAGTCCACGCTGATGAGCCGCGTGGTCGGCGCCGGGGGAGCCGTGCGCATCGACTCGCAGGACGCCCGTGACCGCTGGGCGGCCCGGCTGCCCCGGCTCCTCCCGTACGCCGTGTACCGCCCGCTCGTGCGGCTCGCGCACTTCGCCGGGCTGCGCCGGGCCCTGCGCTCGGGAGGCAGCGTCGTCCTGCACGACTGCGGCACGCAGGCCTGGGTGCGGCGCTGGCTGGCCAGGGAAGCCGGGCGGCGCGGCGCGGACCTGCATCTGATGCTGCTCGACGTGGACGCGGACACGGCGCTCGCGGGCCAGCGGGACCGCGGCCGCGGGGTCTCGCGCTACGCGTTCGCCCGGCACCGCCGCGCGGTCGCGGGCCTGGTGGAGTCGGCCGAGCGCGGTGACCTGCCGTGGGGCTGTGCCTCGGCGGTGCTGCTCGACCGCGACGCGACGGACGTGCTGAACGGGATCGCGTTCGAGGACGGGTGACCTTCCGCGACCTTTTGTGAGGTGGTGAACACGGAGGGTGTCGCCTCCTGCGCACACGCTAGGGTTCGGCCGCAGACAGAGCGGTTCCAGAGCGGGTGGTAGGCACATGGACATTCCGGCGCAGGCTCATGCACATCCGTACGGCGGGTGGCCGGCCAACGAGCTGGAGGAGGTGCTCGCCGCCTCCCTGGGGGTCGACTCGGCGGGCGGCCGGATCGTCGAGGTCCTCGGACGCAGTCAGGTGTGGATACCGCTGCCCCAGGGCGGCGGGCCCGGCAGCCCGAACCTCGACCTGCCGACGCTGGAGATCGAGGGCCAGGCCTATGTGCCCGTCTTCAGCTCGGAGGAGCAGTTCCTCGCGGTCGTCGGCGACCGGATGGGCTGCACGGTCGCGCCCGCGGTCGCGTTCGCGCGCGGGCTGCCCCCGCAGGTCGGCATCGCGGTGAACCCGGACGGCGCCGTCGGCATCCCGCTGCCCCCGCCCGCCGTCGCCGAGCTGTGCAGGTCCGGCCGTACGCCGTTGGACGGGCCCGCCTCGGGAGGCCGGGTCACCCTCTACGAGCCCGACTGGCAGGACGACCCGGTCGACTTCCTGGCCGCCGTGCGTGAGGAGTTCGAGGCGTCCGGCGTCGTTCTCACCGCCCGTCGCAGCCTCGCCAGCGTCGAGGGCGGTGACCCCGTCCTCTTCGTCGGCGTCGAGCTGTCGCAGTGGGAGGGGCCCGCGCGCAATCTGCCCATGGACGCCCTCGGCCGTGCGCTGGGCCGGGTCCCGGCGCCCTGGCCGGTGAACCTCGTCCTGCTCGACATCACCCAGGACCCGGTCGGTGACTGGATGCGGGCCACGCTGCGGCCGTTCTACACGCAGGGTCACTGAAGGCCCGGCGCCGGTCCCCGTTCGGGAGAACGCGGGAAAGCGGTCGACCGCGCGTACGTCAAGTCGGTGTCAGGATCGCCGCTTAAGCTGGTTTCATGACCTGTCTGGGCGGTCCCGCCGCGGGGAGCGGGTCGAAATCGTCGGGTACGTCGCGAAGGGGCGGTTACGGGTGAGTGCGTCGGGCACGGCCGCGGCCGGTCAGGTCGAGCACATGCTGCGCCAGGTGACGCCGGGGCGTTACGACGCCTACGAGGCGCTGCTCAACGCGCTCGCGGACCCGGGCGCCGGACAGGTGTGGATGCTGCTCTGGCACGGCCAGGCAGGATCCCCCGACGCGCAGTACGGGAACATGGAGGTCGACGGCCTCTCGTACGCCCCCTGCGTCACCTCCGCCCAGGAGTTGTCCGCCTCCGGCTGGAGCCGCGCGTACGAGGTCGTCAGCGGGGTCGACGCGGCCCGCACGCTCTACCCGGACCACTACGGCCTCTGGCTCAACCCGCACGCGCCCGGCGGCGGCGTCGGCATCCCGTGGCTCGACCTGCGCCGGATCGCGGGCGGTCTCGACCGCCAGCCCGCCGGCCCCCTGCGGCTGAGCGACCCCGCCATCGAAATCCCCCAGTTCTACGCCCTGCTGACGCAGAACGCGCACCGCACCACGGCGATCCGCTCGCTGCGCCGCGCCTGGGTCCAGCCGACGCTCGGCGCGCCCTATCTGGCGATCGGCCTCGACGTGTACGACACCTCGCCGGTGTCCGTGGACGCGGTGCGCGCGATGATGCAGCAGTCGATCGTCGCCGTGCCCGACGGGCTGCCCGTCTCCACGGTCGCGATGTCCGACGAGCACGACCCCGTCGCCATGTGGCTGCGTGCCAACGCCCGTCCGTTCTACGACCGCGAGGCCCACGCGGCCCCGCCCGCGACCGCCCCCGTCGCGGGGTACGGGTACCCGCCGCCGCACGGGACGTACTGAACTGTTCGGTCTTCAAGCGACATTACGGAACGCTTGGTTGAACGTAAATGAACCGCCCCTCCGCAGTTCACGTGGAGACCAGGTGAGAGCGCTTACGTAATGCCCTGACCAGGTTTCGAGCGCACTGGTGGAGACTCGCATATCGCGATCATCGCTGTATAGTCACATCGATTCGGTGGCCGACGGGGGCGGATGGGACGCCCGTGTCCGGTCCACTCCTTAGGGGGGAGCCGTCGTGACAGCAGAAACAACAGCGAGTTACCGAATTCTCGGCCCACTCGAAGTCATCGGCGGCGATCTGCGGGAATGCCGCATCGCGCGCGGCAGGCAGCAGGTGATCCTGGGCATGCTGCTCCTGGAGGCCAACCGTGTAGTGAGCGCGGAGAGCCTGATCACGGCCGTGTGGGGCGATTTTCCGCCATCCACGGCGCGTACCCAGATACAGGCCTGCATCTCTTCGCTGCGCAGCGCTCTCGGGGAAATCGGCGAAGGCGACGCGATCGTGACCAGGGACCCCGGATATGTGATCCAGGTCGGCGATCAGCAGATCGACAGTCAAGTTTTCGCTAAGAAAGTCTCCGAGGCCAACTCCCTGATTGCCGAAGGGAACACAGGGGCCGCCGAATTGCTCGACGAAGCGCTCGGCCTCTGGCGGGGACGGGCCCTGAGCGGAGTTGTCAGCAGCAAATTGCTGTCGAAGGCGTCGGAGCTCGACGAAAACCGGCTGGTCGCCCTGGAGACCTACACGGACCTCGAGTTGGCGTCGGGGCGGGCGGGCCGGCTGGTCGGCTCGCTGCGCGCGCTCGTCGCCGAGCACCCGCTGCGTGAACGCGTACGCGGGCAGTTGATGCTGGCCCTCTACCGCTCCGGCCGGCAGGCGGAGGCGCTGGAGACGTACCGCGCCGGACGGCTCCTCGCGATCGAGGAGCTCGGCCTCGAACCGAGTGACGCGCTCAAGCGGCTGGAACTCGCCGTCCTGTCGGGCGAGGCAGCGCTGCACCCCGCCCCCGAGCCCGTCACCGCGCCCCGGGAGGCGGAGCCCGGGGCCGCCCCCGCGCCGGAGCGTGTCGCCGGCCCGGGTGCGCCGGTGTCGCTCTCGCCGCTGGTGCCGTTCCAACTGCCCTCCGACACAGCAGGGTTCACCGGCCGGGCCGCCCTGATCGAGGGGATCGACCGGGCCCTGCGCGACGACGGCAACCAGGCCACCCGCATCGTGACGCTGACCGGGCCGCCGGGCGCGGGCAAGAGCACCCTCGCCGTCCACGTCGCCCACCGTGTCGCCACCCGCTTCCCGCACGGCCAGCTCTACTGCGACGTCGGCGGCACCCGCGCCCAGCCGCTGACCCCCGCCGCCGTGCTCGGCCGGTTCCTGCGCGCCCTCGGGGTGCCCGGCGCCGCGCTGCCGGACGACGTGGACGAGCGTGCGGAGATGTTCCGGCATCTGCTCGCCGACCGGCGGGTCCTCGTCGTCCTCGACAACGTTCGCAGCGAACACCAGCTGCGCATGCTGCTGCCCGGCAGCGCCAGTTGCGCCGTACTGATCACGGGAGGCCCGCGGATCACCGGGCTCGCCGGAGCCCGCGCGTTCAACGTCGACGTGTTCGAGAACGCCGAGGTCCTCGAAATGCTCGAAGGGGTCATCGGGGCGCAGCGCGTACGCGACGAGGCGGCCGCGGCACAGACCCTCGGGCACATGGTCGGGCGGCTGCCGCTCGCGCTGCGGATCGTCGCCGCGCGCCTCGCCGCCCGCCCGCACTGGTCCCTCGCCTGGATGGTGGAACGCCTCTCCGACCAGCACCGCACCCTGGACGAACTGGCGCACGGCGACCTGGCGATCAGGACCAGCCTCGCCCTGATGTACAACGGGCTCGACGACGAGGCGCGCCGTCTGCTGAGGCTCCTCAGCCTCCTCGACGGCACGTCGATCCCGGCCTGGACGGCCGCCGCCCTGCTCGACACGGGCCTGCCCCGCGCCGCCGACCTGCTGGAACTCCTCGTCGACGCGCAGATCCTGCATGTCGAGGGGACCGACCCGACGGGGTCGCCCCGCTACAAACTCAACGGGCTCATACGCCTGTTCGCCCGTGAGGAGCTGGACCGCAGCGAGGGGCCCGAGGGGCAGCGCGCGGCGGTCGCCCGCGTCGTCGGCGGCTGGCTGGCCGCGGTGGAGGAGGCCCATCGCCGCATCTACGGCGGCCACTTCACTGTCCTGCACGGCACGGCGCCGCGCCTGCGGTTCCCCGCCGGGTACTTCGACCGCCTGCTCGCCGACCCGCTCGGCTGGCTGGAGTCCGAGCGCGCCAACGCGTGCGCGGCGATCCGGCTCGCGGCCGACGCGGGGGAGGCCGAGGCCTGCTGGGACCTCGCCGTCAGCCTCGTCTCGCTCTTCGAGGCCCGCTGCTACTTCGAGGACTGGGAGCAGACCCATCTGTGGGCCCTCGACTGCGTGCGTGAGGCGGGGGCGCGGCGCGGGTACGGCGCCCTCATGTGCTCGCTGGGCTCCCTGCACATCAGCCGCTCGCAGCTGACCGCGGCCGGACAGCGGCTCGGCGTGGCCCGCGACGTCTTCGCCGAACTCGGCGACGTGCACGGGCAGGCCATGACCCGGCGCAACCTCGCCCTGCTCGACCAGCGTCGGGGCAACAACGAGGCGGCCCTCGAGCAGTACCGGCCCGCACTGGAGGAGTTCCGCTCGGCCGGTGACTCGGTCGGCGCCGCGAGCGTCCTGGTGCACATGGCGAGCATGGAGATCGACCGTGACAACGCCGACGCCGCGGGCGCCCACCTCGCCGAGGCCCTGACGATCTGCCGTGCCGCCGGCAGCCAGCGGGTGGAGGTGCAGGTCCGCTACGTACTCAGCGTGCTGCGCCAGCGCCAGGGCCGCTACACGGAAGCCGAGGAGATCCTCACGGGCCTCCTGCGCCAGGTGCGCGAGCGCCGCGACATGGCGGGGGAGTCGCGCATCCTGCACCGTCTCGGACTGGTCAACGCCCGGCTCGGCCGCACCGGGGTCGCCCAGAGCAGGCTGCGTGAGGCCATCGCCATCCGCGAGCGGATCATGGACCGGGTCGGCGCGGCCGAAGCGCGCCTGGAACTGGCTCAGTTGGAGGTCGCCATCGAGGACCGGATGCTTCTCGGCGACCACGGTGGTGTCGTCTGCCGCACCGGTGGACCGACCGGTCCGGCGAACACCGCCGGCCCGGGCCGATCCCGGGGCGACGGTCTGCCGGACAGGCCTTAGGGCCTCGGGGCCTTGCGCCCCTCGGTGTACTAGGCGGCGCCCTCGGCCGAGTTGGAGCCCGGGCCCGGCCACGGGGTGTCGAACGGTGTGACGGTGCTGTGCGCGGCAGCGGTGATGCCGGCCTGTGGGCCGGGCCACGGAGTGTCGTCGGTGGTCGCGCCCAGGCCCAGTGTGAGGGGCAGGACGGCCGCTGCGACGAGTGCTGCCAGGGTGAACGTGGTGGTCCTACGCACGTGTTCCCGCTTTCCCTTGTGAGAACGGGCCCGGACCTCTGCCCGGACCCAGCCCGTGGATCGTAGGTGACCCCGCTATCACTCAGCTATCGCTGCGCCACCGGCATCGGCCCCGGCGGCGACGGCCGACCGAGTCCGCGGGAGCAGCGGACCAGTAGGGCTCGTGGTGATGATGCGTGACGGCGGCCGGAGCAGCGTCGGCCGACAGATCCTCGAACTCCCCGGCGCCGACTCGGGCGCCGTCATCCGACGAGGTCCGGGCGACCCCCGGGCATGGAGGCTGGTCCGTGGACGCGCCGTACCCTTCGCACCCCCTGCCGATCGGGGCGACCTTCGCCCGGCAGGCCCGCCTGACGCCCGACAGGACCGCGGTCCGCGGTGAGGACGGCGAACTGACCTACGGCGAACTGGACGACCGCTCCGACCGTCTCGCCCGGCACCTCCAGGAGCTCGGGGTGGCCGTCGGCGACGTCGTCGCCCTGGACGCCGGACGCTCCGTCGCCGCCGTCGTGGGTCTGCTCGGCATCCTCAAGGCGGGCGCCGCCTATCTCGCGCTCGAACGCCGCTATCCGCCGGAGCGGCGCCGGCTGATCCTCGACGACGCGGGCGCCCGGTTCGTCCTCACCGCGCCCGGTGCCCCAGCGGAGTTGCCTCCCGGGTGCACGGCCCTTGCGCTCGAAGCGGACCTGCCCGCGAAGGCACCCGCCGACCCCGGCGTGACCCCCGCCGACTCCGCGTACCTCGCCTACACCTCGGGATCGACCGGCGCGCCGAAGGGCGTCTGCGTCCCGCACCGCGCCGTGTCGCGCCTCGTGCTCGGCGCCGACTTCCTCACCATCACCGCGGACGACGTGTTCCTGCAGTACGCGCCGATGGCCTTCGACGCGTCCACCCTGGAGATCTGGGCGCCGCTCCTCAACGGCGCGCGCCTGGACCTCGCCCCCGACCGCGACCTGTCCGTCAGCGAACTCACCAAGCTGGTGCGGCACTCGGGCGCGACCGTGCTCTGGCTGACCGCCGGCCTCTTCCAGCAGGTCGTCGAGTCCGGCCTCGACGACCTGCGCGGGCTGCGCGTCCTGCTCGCCGGCGGGGACGTCCTGTCGCCGCCGCACGTGAACCGCGCCGTCGCCGCGCTGCCCGAGACCACACTCGTCAACGGCTACGGCCCCACCGAGAACACCACCTTCACCTGCTGCCACGTCATCACCGGGCCCGTGACGGGAGCGGTGCCGATCGGCCGGCCGATCCGCGGAACCGGCGTCCACGTGCTCGACGCGGACCTGCGTCCCGTCCCCGACGGGGAGACCGGCGAGCTCTTCGCGACGGGCGAGGGGCTGGCCCACGGCTACCTCGGCAGTCCGGAGCTGACCGCCGAGCGCTTCCTGCCCGACCCGTACGCGACCCGGCCGGGCGCCCGGATGTACCGCACCGGCGACCTGGTGCGCAGGCGCCCCGACGGCGTCCTCGAATACCACGGGCGCGCCGACCAGCAGGTGAAGATCCGCGGCTTCCGCATCGAGCCCGGCGAGGTGGAGTCCGCCCTCGCGGCCCTGCCCGGGGTGGCCGAGGCGGCCGTCGTGGCCCAGACGCAGCCGGCCGGCGGCAAGAGCCTCGTCGCGTTCGTCACGGGCCGTCCCGGGGACGAGCTCTCCACCCTCGACCTGCGCAGGCGCCTCGCCGACGTGCTGCCGGAGTACACGATCCCGTCCCGGGTCCGGATCGTCGACGCGCTGCCCCTGACGGCGAACGGGAAGGTCGACCGCGCCGCACTCACCGCCGAGCGGTCGCCCGGCAGGCCCGAACTCGCGGCGGCGTACCGGGAACCGGCGCCCGGGACCGAGACGGCCGTCGCCCGCCTGTGGAGCGACCGCCTCGGTATCGACGGCGTCGGCGCCGACGACGACTTCTTCGAACTCGGCGGCCACTCCCTGATCGGCGTCCGCATCACCGCGGACCTCCAGCGCGCGTACGGCGTGGAGATATCCCCGGTCGCCTTCTACCTCGACCCGACCCCGGCGGGCCTCGCCGCGGCCGTCGAGAAGGCGCGGGACGCCGCGTGAGGATCACCGCCGGATGCGTTCCCGTCCCGGCCGCCGACCTGGCGAAGGCCGACCTCTTCGACCCCGGGTTCCACGCGGACGGGGACCTCCACGCCGTGTGGGCGCGCATGCGGTCCGACGCGCCGCTGCACCGCCAAGTGCTCCCCGACGGCCGCGCGTTCACGTCGGTCACCCGGTACGCGGACGCCTGTCGCGTCCTCGGCGACCACCGTGCCTTCACCTCCGAACGCGGCAGCATCCTCACCCAGCTCGGCCAGGACGACACCTCCGCCGGCCAGATGCTGGTCTCCACCGACCCGCCGCGCCACGGCGAACTGCGCCGACCCCTCAACGGGAAGCTCACCGCCCGCGCCCTCGCCGACTGGGAACACAGGATCCGGCAGGCCGTCACCCACTTCCTGGCCCCCGCCCGCGACGGCGGCGTCTGGGACGTGGCGCGACGCGCCTACGACCTCCCGATGACCGTGGCCGGCGCGCTGATGGGCGTACCGGAGTCCGACTGGGACGACCTGGTGCGGTGGACCGCGATGGCGGCGGCGCCGGACGACGAGACCTTCCGCGTGGGCACCAGCGGGGCGGCGACGCTGGCCATCGCGCACCACCAGCTCTTCGAGTACTTCGCGCAGACGCTGCGCACGCGCCGCACCGAAGGGCCGGGCGAGAACCTCGTCGGCCATCTGATGACCATGGACGCCGGCGGCGCGAAGCTGAGTGACGCGGAGGTCATCTACAACTGCTACAGCCTCCTGCTGGGGGCCAACGCCACGACCCCGCACACCGTCTCGGGCACCCTGCTGGCCCTCTCCGAGCACGAGGACCAGCTGCGCAAGGCCGCCGACGACCCCGCGCTGATCCCCGGCCTGGTGGAGGAGGGGCTGCGCTGGACGTCCCCCGCGAGCAGCTTCCTGCGGTACGCGGTCGAGGACACCGAACTCAGTGGGGGACGGGTGCCCGCGGGCGAGGCCGTCGCCGTGTGGATCGGCTCGGCCAACCGCGACGAGAGCGTGTTCACCGACCCGTACCGGTTCGACGTGCTGCGCGCCGACAACCGGCACATCGCCTTCGGGCACGGCCCGCACTACTGCCTGGGCGCCACGCTCGCCCGGGTCACCTTCCGGATCCTCTTCGAGGAGTTCCTCGCCGGGTTCCGGTCCGTCGAACCCGCCGGTCCGCCGCAGCACCTGAAGTCGGTCTTCATCGCCGGGATGACCAGCCTTCCCGTCGTGACCGCGCCGCGCTGACACCCGCGGGAACCGGCCGCCTCAAGCCCCCCGAAGCACACCGAGACAGGTGGAGTATGTCTGTGAATCCCGTGTCCGCCGCCGTCAGGGCCACCACGCCCTGGCTGCTGAGGAAACCGTCGCAGGACGCCGCGGCGCGCGTCTTCTGCTTCCCCTACTCCGGGGTCGGCGCGTCGATGTTCAACGCGTGGCCCGCCCGCTTCGGCGCCGCCGACGGCGTCGAGGTGTGCGCGGTCCAGCTGCCCGGCCGCGAGAACCGGATGCGCGAGCCGCACTACGGCACGTACGAGGAGCTCGCCGGGCACCTCGTCGAGGCCCTGACGCCCTACCTCGACCGGCCCTTCGCGTTCTTCGGGCACTGCGCGGGATCGCTGCCGGCGTTCGAGACGGCGCGGCTGCTCGCGGCGCGTGGACTGCCCCTGCCCGAGACGGTGTTCGTGTCGGCGCAGGTCGCGCCGCACGACTGCCCGCACGACCGCTTCCTCGACATGACGGACGACGAACTGAGGGCCGAGCTGGAGTTCCTCGCCGTCTCCCGCGGCGGCACCGCCCACCCCGCGCTCATCGAGCTCGGCCTCGCCGTGCTGCGCGAGGACCTCGGCGCGAACCGGGTGTACGGAATGGAGCGGCCGGTACGGGTGCCGTTCGGCATCACCGTCCTGCACTGGTCCGACGACCCCGAGGTCACCCACGACGAGCTCAAGGGCTGGGACGCGTACGCCGACGAGGTCGCCTTTCCCGTACTCGACGGCGGGCACTACGACTTCCTGAAGGCGCCCGACGCTCTGATGGAACGGCTGGCCGATGCGTTCTCAGCGTGACGTGGACGTGTTCCGCGTGCCCGGCTTCCGGCGCCTCCTCGTCGGGCGCACCCTGTCCTTCCTGGCCACGGCCCTCGTGCCGACGGCGCTCACCCTCGCGGTGATCAGGGCGACGGGCAGCGCCGGTGACCTGGGGATCGTGCTGGCGGCCGAACTCGTGCCCCAGCTCGTGCTGCTGCCCGTCGGCGGTGTGCTCGCGGACCGCTTCCCCGCCCAGCGGGTGGCGTTCGCCGCCGACCTGGTGCGCGGCATCGCCCAACTCGCCATCGGCACCGAGCTGTTGCTCGGCGTCGTGCGGATCGGTGACCTCGCGGTGCTCTCCGCCGTCACCGGCGCCGCCATCGCCTTCGGTACGCCGACCATGTCCCCGCTGGTCGCCGCCACCGTTCCGCAGGAGGCGCGGCTGCGCGCCAACGCCCACCTCGGCGTGGCCCGCGGCTTCGCCCTCGTGGCGGGGCCCGGCATCGCGGGAGTCCTGGTCGTCGCCGTCGGCGCGGGCTGGGCCTTCGTGTTCACCGCGGCGGTCTTCGGCGTCGGCGCCGTCACCCTGGGCGGCCTGCGGACCGAGCCCCGACAGACGACGGCGCACACCCCGACGTTCTTCAGGGAACTCGCCGAAGGCTGGCAGGAGGTGCGCAGCCGCCCCTGGTTCTGGACCAACCTCGTCGGGCACGGCGTCTCCAACCTCGCGGCCGGAGTGCTCATGACGCTCGGACCGCTCATCGCCATCGAGCGGCTCGGCGGAGAGATCTCCTGGGTCGTCGTCTACCAGGCGGGCATGGCCGGCATGCTGGCGGGCGCGTTCGTCGCCCCGCGCCTGAAGGCCACACGCCCCCTGGTCGTCACGTCGGTGTGCGGCGCGCTGTTCGCCCTCCCGATGATCACGTTCGCGGTACCGCTGGCCGTGTGGGTGGACGCGGTCGCCTACGGGATCGCCATGCTCGGCATCGGTGTCCTCAACACGCTGTGGCAGACCACCATGCAGCGCCACTTCCCGCCGCACGCGCTGGCCAGGGCCGACTCGTACGACGCCCTGCTGTCCTTCGCGGCCAGACCGCTCGGGCTCGCCGTCGCCGCGCCGGTCGCCGCCCTCACCGGCTCCGCCGCGCCGCTTCTCGTCACCGCGGCACTCGTCGCCGTGGCCAACCTGGCGTGCCTCGCGCTGCCCGACGCCCGCGCCATCACGAACCGCGCCGAGCCCGACGTGCGCGTCGCCTGAATCCGTCCGGACCGCTCGACCTTCCACACTCACAGGGGGCAGGACCCATGGGCACGATCGAAGAGGGAGCGGCGCTCGCCGTCGTCGGCGCGGCTTTCGAATTTCCCCAGTGCGCCGACTGGGACACGCTGACCGCGCTGCTGCGCGAGGGCCGCGACACGATGCGCGGGCTCCCGGACAAGCGCGCGGAGTCCACCGGCGTCGTGCGCACCGCGAGCGACCGCGAAGGCGGCTGGCTCGACGATGTCACCGGCTTCGACCACCGCTACTTCGGCATCTCCAAGGCCGACGCCGAGCTGACCGATCCGCGCCAGCGCCGCATGCTCCAACTCGCCGTGCGCGCCGTCGCGGAGGCCGGATACGCGCCCGACGAGCTCGCGGGCAGTGACACGGCGGTCCTCGTGGCCGGCTACGGCGCCCCGCACCCCAGCCTGTACAACCTCCTGCCCGCCGGGCAGCAGGGCGCCGGGCCCGCGATGACGGGCAGTCTGCACGCGTACGCGGCGGGCCGGGTCGCCTACCACCTCGACCTGCGCGGCCCGGCCGAGGTCATCGACACGTCCTGCTCGTCCTTCCTCGTCGCGCTGCACGAGGCCCGCTGGAAGCTGGCGCGCGGCGAGTGCGACCTCGCCCTCGTCGGCGGCTTCGAACTCGTCCTCGGCCCGCTGCCGCGCCGCACCACCGGCACGGACGGCCTCGGCGTCCTGTCGGCGGACGACCGCTGCCGTCCCTTCGACAGCGCGGCCGACGGCACGACCTACGGGGAGGGCGGCGGATTCGTCCTGGTCAAGCGGTACGAGGACGCCGTGCGCGACGGCGACACCATCTGCGCGGTCGTCCGCGGCAGCGCCGTCAACCAGGACGCCGGACGCAGCACCGGCCTCACCGCCCCCAGCCCCGCCGCGCAGAGCGAGGTCATCACCGCCGCCTGGCAGGACGCGGGCGTCGACCCGGCGACCGTCGGCTACGTCGAGGCGCACGGCACGGCCACGAAGATCGGCGACCCCATCGAGATCCAGGGCCTCGCCGGAGCGTTCGCCGCAGCGCCGGGCGCCATCGGCGTACGGCCCGTGTCCTCGGTCAAGGGCAACCTCGGGCACCTCGGCTCCATGGCCTCGTTCGCCGGACTGATGCGTGTCATCGCCCAGTTCAGGGCCGGCGAGATCTTCCCCACCGCGCACTTCCGCGAGGCGAACCCGCTGCTCGCCCTGCCCGGGGACACCCTGCGGATCGCCGCCGGCGCCGAGCCGTGGCCCACCGGTCGTGGCCCCCGCCGCGCGGGCATCAGCAGCTTCGGTCTCAGCGGCACCAACGCCCACATGGTCGTCGAGGAGGGGCCGGGCGCCCCGCCGCCGCCCCCGCGCACGAACGCCGAGCGCCCCTTCGTGCTCTCCGCGCGCGACCTGTCGGGCCTCGACCGCCAGGTGCGCCGGCTGCGTGATCTGATCGCCGCCGACCTCACCGGCTTCGACCTGGCGGCGGCCGGCGAGGTCCTCACGGCGGCGCGCGAACACTTCCCGCTGCGGCACGCCTGGACGGCGCGCGACACCCCCGAGCTCCTCGGCCATCTGGACGCCGTGCTGCACGGGCCCGCCCAGGCGCCCGTGCCCGGCGCGACGCCGCCCCTCGTCGTGGCGCTCGGCGACACCGTCGCCACGACGGTCGCGGACCTGAGTGCCTGCGCCGCAGCGCACCCCGCGTTCGCCGACGTCCACGAGGAGGCAGGGCGGGCGCTGCCGGTGGGCGAGTGGAACGCGGCGCAGCGCACGCTGGTGCGGCTGGTCGGCGGGCACGCGATGCTCGCACGGGCCGGTCTCGCGCCCGCCCTGGTGCTCGCCCACGGCGTCGGTGCCCACGCGGCCCGCGTAGCGCGCAAGGAGACGGACCTCGCCACGGCCTTGGGCGCGCTCGGCGGCCCGTCCGCGAAGCCCGCGCCGCCCAACCCGGAGGGTCTGCGCGGCGCCCTGTCCGGGCTCGCCGGACGCCCCCTGATCGTCGACCTGGCACCCGGCAGCGCCCTGTCCGGGCTCCTCGCCGCGCAGCCCGTCACGGCCGTCGCCGCCACGCCCGTGCAGGCCCTGGCCCTGGCCTTCGCGCACGGGCACACCGTGGACTGGCGGGCCGTGCTCGGGCGGCCGCCCGAGCGCCGAGTGCCGCTGCCCGTCGCGGCGTTGGCGGAGGAGCACTGCTGGCCCGCAGTGGCGGTTCCGGACTCGCCGGACGCACCCGAGCCGGACGCACCCGAGCCGGCGACGGCCGCCGGGGGCAGTGTCACGGACATCGTGCTCGGCTTCGCCCGGGACGTCCTCAAGGAGCCGGGGCTCGGCGAGGACGACGACTTCTTCGACGCGGGCGGGAACTCCCTGAACGGCACCCAGCTCGTGGCCAGGATCAACGAGCACTTCGGCACCGACTTCGAGGTCCTCGACCTGTTCGACCTGCCCGACCTGCGCTCCCTCGCGGACGCCGTGGCCGGCGCCGCCCCGCAGGCGGCGGCGCCCCGGCCGGACGACGGACAGGAAGCAGGCACGGCACCGGCAGCCGGGGGCGGCGAGGTGCGCGAAGGCCCCCTGTGCGGGCAGCAGACCGCCATCTGGGCCGCGCAGCAGCTCGACCCCGAGTCGGGCGCGTACAACGTGCCGGCCGCGCTGCTCCTCGACGGCGAGCCCGACCCCCTGGCGCTCGCGGCCCGGCTCACCACGCTGGTGCGCCGACACCCGATGCTGCGGGCCTTCCTGCGGGACACGCCGGACGGTCCCGTGCAGTGCGTCGCGCCGGCCGGCGACGCCGAAGTCGTCCTGGAGCACGTCGCGTCGGACCTCTCGGACCACACCCTGTCCAGCGGTGAGGGCGCCCTGCTCGAACGGCTGCGCGCGCTCGTCGCGGCCCCCCTCTCGCCCTACGGCCGGCCCGCGGCCCGCCACCAGCTGATCCGCGCGCGCTTCGCCGACGGTGAGCGGCACGTCCTGCTGCTCACGTACCACCACCTCTTCGTGGACGGCTGGTCGTGGCGGCTCCTGTTCGAGGACCTGGCCGGTACGGGCCCGCAGGCCCCCGAGCCCGGCCGTCACTACCTCGACTACGTGAGCGAACAGCGCGAACGCCTCGGGCAGGAGGCCGGGCGCACCCTGGAGGCGTTCTGGTCCGGCTACCTCAGTGGCTCCCGCCCCACGCCGCTGCCCGAGGACCCGGCGGACGCCGCCGCCCCCGGCGCCGCCGTCCGTGAACTGCCCGTCGCGCCGCGGCTCGCCGAGCGGCTGCGCGAGCTCGCCCGGCGCGAACGCGCCACCTCCAACATGGTGTTCCTCGCGGCCTGGGCGGCGCTGCTGTGGCGTATCACCGGAGAGACGGACGTGACGGTGGCCGTACCGGCGGCGGGACGCGCGCCGGCGGACGAGCCCGTGGTCGGCAACTACGCCAACACCCTGGTGCTGCGCGTGCGGGTGCGGCCCGACGAGCCGTTCTCCGCCCTGCTCGCCGCGGTGCGCGAGGCCTCTCTGGCCACGCTCGCCCACCAGGACCTGCCCACCGACCGCATCCGCCGCACCGCGCGCCCCGGCTCGGCCGAACCGCTCGCCGCCACGATGTTCGGCTTCAACAGCGGTGTCGCGCCGCTGCGGCGCCTCGGGCCCGACGGACCGGCCGTCGAACTCCTCGACGTGGGCCAGGGCGCCCCGGCCTTTCCCGTGAGCGTCGCCGTCCTCGAATACGGCGATGAGACGCGGGCCGGTGTCCAGTACACGCCCGACCGCTTCCGCGCCACGACGGTCGAGGGCTGGCTCGACGCCTACCGGTCGCTGCTCGAGTCCGTCGCCGAACAGGGCACCGGCGCCCGCACGGGAGACCTGGCGGGCGGCCCCGCGCCGGTGCGGGCGACCGACGCCACCGCCGCCGGAGAGGGAGCGGGCGAAGCCGGAGGCGCGGGACACGTGGCCCCGCGCACGCCCGTCGAACGCGAACTGGCCGCGCTCTGGGCCCAGTTCCTCAAGCGTGACCGGGTCGGGGTCACCGACGACTTCTTCGACCTCGGCGGCGACTCGATCACCGCCATCGCGATCGCCTCGGAGGCCGGGCGCCGCGGCCTCGCCCTGCGGCCGAGGACCGTACTGGAGCTGCGTACGGTCGAGGCGGCCGCGGCCCGCACGACGCGCGCCGAACCCGCTCCCGGACCTGTGGAGCGGGTGGCCCCGGACACCGTCGCCGACGCCCCGGACGAGAGCGAGCCCGTCGAACTCACGCCGCCGCAGCTGGAGTTCCTCGCACGGGGCGCCGCCAGGCCCGACCACTGGAACCACGGTGTGCTCTACCGCGCCCGCCGCCCCCTGGACGCGGCCGAAGTGGGACGCGCCCTGCGCACGCTCGCGAGGCGGCACCCGGTGCTGCGCGCCAGGCTGCGCGAGGACGAGGGCCTGTGGCGCCAGTCGGCCGGGCCCGAGGCCCCGCCCGTGACCGAGTTCGACCTGCGCGGCGCGGACGCCGGACGCATCGCCGAGACCGTCGACGCGCGCGCCACCGAACTGCACGAGTCGCTCGACCTGCGGGAGGGACCCGTCTGCCGGGCGGGCCTGTTCCGGCTCCCGGCCGGGCTGCCCGACGAACTCGTCCTCGTCGTCCACCATGTCGTGGTCGACCTCTACTCGTGGAACATCCTCACCGAGGAACTGTCGGCGCTCCTGCGCGACGGCGACGACCGGGCGCTCGCCCCGGCGGGTCCCTCCTACTTCCACTGGGCGCGCCGTCTGGCCCGGCACGTCCGCCGGCGCCCCGACGACTTCGACGGCTCGTACTGGCTGGACCGCACCTGGGGCGACGGCGCGCAACGGGCGACGGTCCCCGAGGGGCCGCGCGGCGTGGAGGGCAACACCCAGGAGCTGGTCACCGACCTTCCCGTGCCGGAGACCGCGGGCCAGGGCGTCACCCTGTACGAACGTCTGCTCGCCGCGCTCGGCGCGGCCTTCCAGGACTGGCTGGGCGTACGCGGCGGAGAGGTCGCCGTACAGCTCGTCGCGCACGGGCGGGAGGACCTGTTCCCCGAAGGCGCCCCGGGCGGCGCGGACGCCGGAGTCGACCTCGGCCGCACCGTGGGCTACTTCAACACGACCTATCCCTTCGCGCTCGCCCTGCCAGGACGCCGCGCCGCCGCCGACCACACCGCGTACGTGGCACGGGAGCTGCGGTCCGTGCCACGGGCCGGCTTCGGCTTCGAGGCGCTGCGCCACCACCATCCGGACCCCGGAGTGCGCCGCGCGCTCGGCGGCATCGGGGTGCCCGGGGTGCTGTTCTCCTTCTGGGGCCGCCCGGCCTTCCTCGACGCCGGACAGGCCGGCGACGAGGAAGGCGTCCTCACCGGCGTACGCACCGAACTCGTCGGCAGGGACCGGCCGTTCGACATGGAACGACCCTGCCCCGTCGAGGTCTACCCCAGCCTCGCCGACGGTCGTCTGACCGTGCGCTGGCGCTTCAGCGGTGAGATGTTCACCGCCGCGCGGATCCAGGACCTGGCGGACGCGTTCGGCGCGGCCCTCGGCACCTGACCGCCCTCATCCGTCCGGTACGGGATCAGGCCCGTACAGGAACTTCCGCCCATCCAGCTAGGAGTAGCGATCCCATGACCGCGACACCCCGGAAGAGACTCTTCCGGCTCAGGCCCCTGGCCGCCCTCGCCCTCGGCGCGGCCCTGCTCCCCCTCGGGGTGAACGGCCCCGCGCACGCGGCGGACACCGACGGCATGCCCGCGGACGTCCTCGCCCGGAAGATGGCCGACGAGGTCACCGGGCCCGGCGCCTGGCGCCACCTCCAGGCGATCGACAAGGCGACCCTCGACAACGGCGGGACCCGCGTCTCGGGGACCCCCGGCTACGACGCGAGCGCCGCCTACATCACACGCGAGCTCACCAAGGCCGGATACCAGGTCAAGAAGCAGGAGTTCGACTTCCTCGACTACGACATCCTGTCCGAACAGGGCTCCGTCGTGGCGCCCGAGGCCAGGACCCTGCACCCGACCATCGCCCGGTTCTCCGTGTCCACGCCGGACGGCGGCCTGACCGCCGACCTCGCGCAGCCGTCCGGCAAGAGCACCGGCTGCAGCACCGACGACTACGCGGGCACCGACGTCAAGGGCAAGATCGTTCTGGTCGACGTGGGCACCGACTGCTTCATCACACAGAAGCAGCTGGTCCTCTCGGAGCTGGGCGCCTCGGCGATGCTCATGAACGTCAACTCGCCCAACCCCGACCTCAACCTGCGCTACCGGATGGTCCCGCCGACCGACGCCCGGATCCCCACGGGCACCCTGTCGCGGGCCGAGTCCGAGGCGCTGCGCGCCGACGCCGCCAAGGGTCCCGTCTCGCTCCGCCTCGACCTGCGCGGCAACAACAAGACGACCAAGACGTACAACCTGCTGGCCGACACCCCGACCGGCCGGGCCGACAACACCGTGGTCATGGGCGCGCACCTCGACACCGTGGACACCACGGCGGGCGCGAACGACAACGGCGCCGCGTCCGCGATGGTCCTGGAGACCGCGCTCAAGCTCGCCCCGCACCGCCAGCAGGTCAAGAACCGCGTGCGGTTCGCCTGGTGGTCCGCGGAGGAGAAGGGCCTGTCCGGCTCGCAGTTCTACGTCGACCAGCTCACGCCCGAGCAGCGCCGGCAGACCGCGCTGTACCTGAACCTGGAGATGATCGGTTCGCCGAACTTCGCCCGCCAGGTCTACAACGGCCAGACCGCGACCGGTCCCGCCCCGGCCGGTTCGGAGCGGATCTCCGAGCTCGTCAACGGCTACTTCGCGGACCGTCATCTGCCGACGGTGCCGCTCGTCCTGGACGGCCGCTCCGACCACTCGCCGTTCATCACGGCCGGCATACCCGCGGGCGGCGTCAACGCCGGCGCGGACACCGTGAAGTCCCAGGAGTGGGCGGACCTGTTCGGCGGCACGGCCGGGCAGATGCTCGACCCCTGTTACCACCAGGCCTGCGACACGCTCGCCAACGTCAACAAGACGATCTTCGACCAGAACGGCCGCTCGATGGCCTGGGCCGTCGGCCGGTTCGCCGTCGACACCTCGGACATCAACGGCGCGGCGGCGTCACAGCAGTAACGCCCGCCGTACGAACAGCAGTTCACCGCGCACACCGGACCGGGGCCGCCCGAGCGGAGTCTTCGGACAGGCCCCGGTCCGCCTCCCGGGAGGAACGACGGATGTCATTTGGGATCGTGGCCTCGGGCCACGCGCTGGGCGCCCCGGTCACCGTGGACGAGCTGGTGGCCCAGGAGGGCGCCGACGCCCGCAAGCTCGCGGCGTGGGGGTACCGGCGCTTCCACCGCGCCGACGACGGCGTGGGCCTCACCGACCTGGCGGTCCGCGCCGCGGCCGCCGCGCTGCGCCGGGCCGGCGTCACCGCCGACGAGGTCGACCTGGTCGTCCTCGCCATCCCCGACATCGCCGAGTACCTGTACTGGGACCCCGCCGCGGCCCTCCAGGGGCGGCTCGGGGCGCACCGCGCGGAGGCCGTGCTCCTGAGCCAGGCCTGCGGCGGCGGAGTCACCGCGTTCGACACGGTGGCCGGCCGGTTCGCCACCCATCCCGATCACGGCACGGCCCTCGTCGTCGCCGCGAGCCGGGTGGCGGAGCCGTACTGGGACCGCGCCGGCAGCGGCACCTCCCTCACCTCGGACGGCGCGGCGGCCGTCGTGCTGCGCCGCGGGCACGACGCGTGCGCGTGGCTGGCCACCGAGACCCTGACCGACGGCCGGTACGCCGACTTCATGCGCATGGAGAGCGGGGGAGCGGCCCGTCCCTTCACGCCCGAGAACCCCGCGAGCCCGGCCGTCGCGAGCGTCGTCGACCGGATGGACACCTTCTTCGAGGGCGACGGCAGGGCCACGTACGCATTCGCCACCCTGGTGAACACGCGCAACCGCGAGGTCCTCGAACGGGTCTGCGCGCGCACCGGGACGCCCGTCGGATCCGTCGAACGCGTCCTCTACCTGCACGACAATCGCACGGCCTTCGAGGAACTCGCCAAGGAACTCGGCGTCCCCCTCGACCGCACCAACGCCGAGGTCGCCAGGGAGGTCGGCCATTTCGGTCCCGCCGACCAACTCCTGAGCCTGGAAAGGCTGCTGGCCGCCGGAGAGCTCGTCACCGGCGACACGGTGGCCCTCCTGAGCATGGGCAGCGGCATGCACTGGACCTGCACCCTGCTGCGCGTCTGACCGCCACCGGTCACCGACCTGGATCACCGACGCAGATCACCGACGCAGATCACCGACCCGGAAGGAAACGCTGGCTGTGGACGACCTGCTCCAGCGGGTGCGGCGCCTCGCCGGACCCGAAGCGGCACCCGACCCCGCCCTCCTCGCCGAGCTGGCCCGCAGCCAGGACGTCACCCTCGTGCGAGAGGCGGGACGGCACCTCGCCGCGCTCGACCCCCGGCTCGTGACGCCGCCGGGCCGCACCCCGCGCCCCCTGCGCGTCGCCGTCGTCCCCTCGTTCACGGCCGACAACGTGCTGCCGCTGCTGCGCGTCCACCTGCTCGCCGCCGGCATCGCCCCCGAGTTCCGTCTCACGGCGCCCGACCAGCAGTTGATGGCCCTGGGCCGCCCCGGTTCGCCGCTCGACGACTTCGCGCCCGACCTCACGCTCTGCCTCGCCCACGAGGACGTCTTCCTGCCGCGGGACTGGGACCCCACCGACCTCGCGGGCCTCGCGGCCGCGGTCGACGAGCGCGCGGAGCGCTACACCGCCGCCGTCGCCTCCTTCGCCGGACGGACCACCGGCAGCGTCCTCCTGCACACCGTCCCGCTCCCGTCCGCCTGGCCGCGCACGGTCACCTCCCACCGGTCCCGGGCCGGGATCGGCAGGCTGTGGCGCGAGCTGAACCTGCGCCTCCTCGACCTGGCCGAGCGCACCGCGTCCCTCGACGCGCTCGACCTGGAGACCCTGCTCGCCGACTGCCCCTCACCCCTGCGCGACGAGCGGCTCTTCCGCTTCGCGAGCATGGCGTGGGCCCCTGCCGTGGAACGGCTGTACGCCCGGGAGGCCGCCGGATACGGGCGCGCGCTGGCCGGGCTCGGCAAGAAGTGCCTGGTCCTCGACCTCGACAACACCCTGTGGGGCGGGGTGCTCGGCGACGACGGTCCGGAGAACATCGAGATCGGACCGATGTACCCCGGCAACGCCTACGCGGCGGTCCAGCGCACCGCCCTCGCCCTGCGCCGCCAGGGCGTCCTGCTCGCGGTCGCCAGCAAGAACGATCCCGGCCTCGTGGCGCGCGTTCTCGCCGAACACCCCGAACTCGTCCTGCGCCGCGACGACTTCGTGTCCGTGCACGCCGGGTGGGACGCCAAGGACGGCAGCATCAGGGCCATCGCCGACGAGCTCAACATCGGCCTCGACAGCGTGGTCTTCCTCGACGACTCGCCCTTCGAATGCGACCTCGTGCGCAGCACGCTGCCCCAGGTCGAGGTCGTCAGGGCGGCCGGGGACCCCGCGCAGCACGTCAACACCCTCCTTTCCGGCGGATACTTCGACGTCCTCGACACCACCGTCACCGACGCGCGGCGCACCGACCTCTACCGCGCCCGGGTGGAGCGCCGGGAGTGGACCGAACGCCAGGGCCAGGCCTCGCCGGCCGACTATCTGGAGGGCCTCGGCCTGGAGGTCACGGTCCGCGCGGCCGACGCCTATCTGCTGCCGCGGATCATCCAACTGGGCGGCCGGACCAACCAGTTCAACCTCACGGGGAGCGCCCACGCGGAGGCCGAGACGCGGCGCATGGCCGGGTCCGACGACCACGAGGTGCTCGGCTTCGCGGTCCGCGACCGGTTCGGCGACGAGGGGGTCGTCGGCGCGCTCTGGATCGCCCGGCACCCCGACCGCTGGATCGTCCAGAACGCGGTGATGAGCTGCCGGGTCTTCTCCCGCGGCATCGAGTTCGCGGTCCTGGCCGCCGTCGCCGACGCCGCCCGCGACGCCGGAGCCTCCCGTATCGAGGCCGACTTCCGCGACAGCGGGCGCAACGGACCCGCCGCCCGCTTCCTCGCCGACGCCGGATTCACCGCGCGGGACGCCCCCGCGGCCGACGGCACGGTCCGCCACGTACTCCCGCTCGAACCCGCCCCGGCGCTCGCCCCCGCGTGGATCTCCGTACGCGACGAACGCCCCGTTCCCACCGAAGGACGACGCACGCGATGACCGACCCGACCACCGGCGCCACCGCCACGGACAACCCCGCCACCGCCCCTCGCACGGACGAACTGGTGCACGTCATCTCGGCCGTCACCGACGCCCCCGCGGGAACCCTCACCGGCGCCTCCCGCTTCGACGAGCTCGACAACTGGAGCAGCCTCGCCGCGCTGCGCCTGCTCACCGCCGTCGAGGACGCGTTCGGGGTGCGGCTGAACCTGCGCGCCTACCTCGCCACCGAGACCGTGGACGGCCTCGCCCGGATGATCGCGACCGGCCTCACGGGAGGCCGGTCATGACCGCAGACATGCTCAGGGAGGAACGCACCATGGCGCCCGAGACCGCACCGCGGACACCGTCCGGCACGGCGGCCCACCGGTTCCTCGACATCGCCGCCCGCAGCGGCGCCCGCCCCGCGCTCCGCCAGGGCGAGGTGACACACACCTACGAGGAGTTGGCCCGGTCGGCGGGCGGCGTGGCCCGCTGGCTGAGGGAACAGGGCGTCGGGCGGGGCGACGTCGTGGCCACGCTCATGGACCGCTCGCCCCTGTGCATGGCCGCCGTCCTCGGCGCCTGGGCCGTCGGCGCCGCCTATGTCCACCTGGAGGCCACGGACCCGGACCCACGCGTCGCCACGCTCCTTGCGACGACCGGGGCCCGCGCCGTCGTCACCGACGAACGCAACGCGCCACGCGTCCGGGACCCGCACGGGCGCCCCTCCCGCACCGTCCCCGACGCGGCGCAGGGGGCCCCGTACGAGATCGGCCCGGACCTGGACCCCGCCGACGTCGCCTACCTGGTGTGCACCTCGGGCTCGACCGGCACGCCGAAGGCGGTCGTCGTCCAGCACAGCGCCCTGCTGAACTACTGCGACGCGTTCTGGGAGCGGATCACTCCCGACGCCCTCGACAGCTTCGGCCTCGCCACGACGTTCGCCGCGGACCTCGGCAAGGTGTCGGTGTACGGGGCGCTCCTGTCGGGCGCCCGCCTCGACGTGTACCCGCGCGACACCACGCTCGACCCGGCCGCGCTCGCCGCCGACCTCGAGGCGCACCCCGCGGACTGCCTCACCTACACGCCGTCGCAGCTGGAGGCCCTCGGCGCCGAGGGGGACCTCGCGGCGCTGCTGCCCGAGCGGGTGCTCGTGGTCGCGGGGGAGGCGTTCCCGCCCCGGCTCGCGGAAGCGGTCCTGCGGGTACGGCCCGACCTGGAGGTCCACAACGGCTACGGGCCCTCCGAGGCCACCATCCTCGCCACCACGCACCGCGTCGGACTCGCCGACGGCGGGCGCGCCCGTGTCCCCGTGGGCACCCCGCTCGCCGGGGTCCGCGCCCGGGTGCTCGGCGAGGACGGCCGTCCCGTGCCCGACGGCACCCCGGGGATCCTGTACCTCGGCGGTGCCTGCGCGGCCTCCGGATACCTGGGCGAGCCCGACCTCACCGCGGCCAAGTTCGTCGCGCTGGACGGGCCGGAGAGCGGAGTCTTCTACTGCACCGACGACCTCGTCGTCAGGGAGCCCGGCGGGGTCCTCGACTACCTGGGGCGCGCCGACCGGCAGCTCAAGGTCAGGGGCAACCGCGTCGAGCCCGGCGAGGTGGAGAGCGCGCTGCTCGCGCTGCCCGGCGTCCGGCAGGCCGTCGTCACAGGTGAACGGCCCGCGCCCGAGGCCCCGTTGGAGCTCGTCGCCTATCTCGTGGGCGAGGCGGACCCGAGGGAGCTGACCCGGGAGCTGCGCGCCACCCTGTCCGCAGCGCTCGTCCCCAGCCGGCTCCACGTGGTGCCCGCCATCCCCGTGAACCTCAACGGCAAGGCCGACTTCGCCGCGCTGCGGGCCGCCGTGGAAGCCGCCGCCCGCACCGTCGCGGACGGCGCGCCCGCCGAGCCGCCGCGCCCCGGCACCGAGCAGCTGATCGCGGACATCTGGGCGCAGGCACTCGGCCGCGACGCGCTCGGCCGCAACGAGCGCTTCCTGGAGATCGGCGGCGACTCCTTCAAGGCGCTGACCGTGTTCGCGCGCCTGCGCAAGCACCACCCGAAGCTCGTGATCGCGCAGCTCTACGCGCACGCGACGATCGCGGCGCTCGCCGCGGAACTCGACGGCACCGGCAAAAAGACGACGGACACGACGCCCGCGCCGGCCGTCGTCGAGCTGTGACCGCCACCGCCACCGCCCCAGAAAGGGTGACCCGCCCCATGACCCACGCCGCCGTGGTCGACGACAAGGGATCCCACTCCCCTTGCCCGCCGCGCCGCACCCCGGGCGAGGCGACATGAAACGCCGCCAACTCTCCCCGCTGCTGTGGCAGTTCGGTGAACACCCGCCGTCCCCGGCACGGACGTTCGTCCTCGCGCCCTTCGGTGGCGGCAGCGCCTACGCCCTCGCGGAATGGCTGCCCGGGCTCCTGGCCGAGGGCGAGAGCGCGCTCGCCCTCCAGTACCCCGGCCGGGGCCCCAGGGCCGGTGAACCGCCCGCCGAACTCCTCACGGAACTCGCCGCCCAGGCCGCCCGCGAGATCGACGCCCGCACGGAGGGTCCCCTCGTCCTGGTCGGCCACAGCCTGGGCGCCGTCCTCTCGTACGAGATCGCGCACCGCCTGGAGGCGGCGGGCCGTGACCTCGAACTCCTCGCCGTCTCGGCGGCCAGGCCCCCGGACCTCCAGCGCCTCGACCCGGCCGCCGTGCTCGCGATGACCCGGGACGACTGGCTGACGGAGCTGGCCACCGGCGGCAACGCGGACATCGGTGAGAGCGCGCTCGCCGACATCGTCGACCTGATGATCCCGGTCCTGCGCGCGGACTACCTCCTGCTGGCCCGCTACGCCCCCGGCCCCCGCAGGCCGGTGACGTGCCCGCTGCTCGCCACCGGGGGAGCGGACGACCCGTGGGTCGCCCGCGAGTACCTGGACGCCTGGCGGGCGTGGACGACCGGCGCCTTCACCGGCCGACTGCTGCCCGGCGGCCACTTCTACTACCGGGACCGCACCGCCGACTTCTGCCGGACGGTCAGGGACTGCCTGCGCCCCGCCGCCGACCGGGTACCGGCGGCCGGCCCGCACCACGGACAGGAGGCATGATGCGCAAGACCCTCATCGTGGTGTACGCGGACGGCGCGGCCCACCCCGGCGACATCGCCGTCGGCCTCGCCGACTGGGCCCGCTGCGTCTTCGTCACCGCCCCCGACGACCACACCCGGGCCATGGAGCCTCTGCTCGCCGGGTTCGGGCCCGTCGTGACGGCCGCGTCCCCGGCGCAGGCCGCCGCGAAGGTGCGGGCGTACGAGCCCGAGGGCATCGTCACGTACAGCGAGCGGGCGCTCGCGTACACGGGCGAGCTGGCCGAGGCGCTCGGGCTGCCGTTCCACGACCGGCGCACCGTCGGTCTGCTGACCGACAAGTGGCAGCAGCGTGACGCGCTGCGGGCCGCCGGGGTCGACGCGGTGCGATGCCGCCGGATCGACACCGTCGAGGACTGGGCGGACGCGGTCGCCGAGACGGGCCTGCCCGCCGTCCTCAAGCCCGCGCACGGCGGCGGCAGCCGCAACACGTTCTTCGTCGAGGACGCCGGGGCGGGCCTCGCGCTCGCCCGCACCCTCCTCGCCGAGGACCGGCCCGGACTCGTCGCCGGCGGCACGCTGGTCCTCGAGGAGTACCTGCCGGGCAGGGACACCGGAGCGTTCGGCGACTACGTGTCGGTCGAGAGCGTCGTACGCGACGGCACGGTCGTCGACATCGCCGTGACCGGCAAGTTCCCCATGGTGCCGCCCTTCCGGGAGACCGGCCGCTTCTGGCCCTCGCCCCTGGAACCTGCCGAGGAGGAGCAGGCACGGGACCTGGCGCGGCGCTCCGTCGAGGCGCTCGGGATCCGCGAGGGTCTCACCCACACCGAGATCAAACTGACCCCCGACGGGCCCCGGCTCATCGAGGTCAACGGCAGGCTCGGGGGCGGCATCAACGAGCTGTCCGTCCGCTCCCAGGGCCTCGACTTCATCGAACTCGCCGGCCGGACCGCCCTCGGCGAGCACCCGCCGCTGCCGGCCCTCTACGCCGGCCGCGCCTGCTTCCAGCTCTTCCACCCGGCGCCCCGCCGCCCCGGCACCCTTCTCGGCATCGAGGGCACCGACGAGGTCAAGCGGATCCCGGGCGTCACCCTGCACCGCCCCTACGCCAGGCCCGGCACCCGCTTCCCCGGCGGGGTGCAGACCCTGGAACTCGACATCGTGATGGGGGAGGCCCGTGACCTGGCCGAACTCGCGGTGCTCGCCAAGGAGATCGAGTCGACGCTGCGCTACCGCTTCGCCTTCGAAGGCGACGACGACACCCCGGACACCCGCCCCACGACGACCGAGGTCACCGGCGCGGAACTGGGCGCCCTGTGACCACGCCCCAGCACAGCGAATGGAGAAACCCGTGAACGACAGCACGACGGCCGTGGCGCCCGAGGTCCTGCTCGCGGACATCTGGAGGGAGATCCTCGGCGTCGGCGAGGTCGGTCCCGACGACGACTTCTTCTCCCTCGGCGGGGACTCGCTCCTGGCCCTGAAGGTCATCGGCGCCGCCCAGGAGCAGGGCCTGTCCCTGTCCCTCCTCGACCTGTTCAAGAACCCGACGCCGCGCGGCGCGTGCGGGTCCCTGACCCGGGCCACGGACCGTCCGGCCCACGGCGCCCTCGACCAGCTCTCCGTCCTGGACCGGGCCCGGGTGCCGGCCGACGCCGAGGACGCGTACCCGGCGGCCAGGCTCCAGCTCGGCCTGATCTACGAGAGTCTGGTGAGCGACGGCGCCTTCTACCTCGACGTCATCTCCCGCACGGTCCTGCGGCCCCTCGACCCGCTGACCCTGCGGGCGGCCCTCGACCTGCTGTCCGCCCGGCACCCCCTCCTGCGTACCCGCTTCGACCTGGGCACCTTCAGCGAGCCGATGCAGCTCGTGCAGAAGGAGGCGCAGATCCCGCTGGTCGTCGCGGACCATGGGGACCTGACCGGGGCGGCGGCCACGGAGGCGTACGAGCGGGTGATGACGGAACTCGCCGAGCCCTACGACGCCGAGAGCGCCCCGCTGCTGCGCGTCCACGCGGCCGCCACGGCACCGGGCTCGTTCCGGCTGTCCTACTCCTTCCACCACGCGATCCTGGACGGCTGGAGCGAGTCGGTCTTCTTCAACGAGCTGGTCGTCGCCTACGCGGCCCTTCTCGACGGCACAAGGCCCGAGTTCGCCGACCCCGTCCCCTACGCGGAGTTCGTGCGTCTGGAGCGCGAGGCGGTGCGCGACGAGCAGTCCGTACGGCACTTCCGTGACCTCCAGGCGGAGCTGCCGCCTCAGCGGGAGGCGTCCTCGGCACAGCCCGAGCACCGCAAGGCGAGCGCCGACGTGCCCGCCGAGGACGCCCGGCGTCTCGGTGAGCTGTCCGCGCGCTGGGGGCTGCCGGTCAAGAGCCTGCTGCTGGCCGCCAACTGCGTGGCGGTGGGAGCCGCCTGGGAGACCGAGACCCCGGCCGTCGGCCTGCTTCTCAACGGGCGGCCGGAGCGCACGGGCGCGGACGTCACCCTCGGTCTGTTCCTCAACCAGCTGCCCCTGCGTCTCGATCTGCGGGGCGCCGACTGGCGCACCGCGGCCCGCCGTGCCCTCGACGCGGAGAACGCCCTGCTGCCGCACCGCCGCTTTCCGCACTCGGAGCTGCGCCGGCTGCTCGGCCGCAACCCGTTCGAAGTGACCTTCAACTACGTCCACTTCCACCCGCGCGACGAACTCCTCGCCGCCGGCCTCCTGGCGGCCGACGAGGACATGCGCGATCACACGAGCCTGCCCGTGCGGATCGAGGCGCTCGACGACCCCGAGGGCGGCGGACTGAGCCTGCACGTCACCGCGGACGTGCACCGCTTCGGCGAGGAACTGCCGGGCCGGCTCGTCGAGGGCCTGCTCGCGGCGATCCGAGCCCTGGTGACCGACGAGGAGGCGGCCGCGCGACTGCCCTGGTCATGACCTGGGACGACGGACCCGTCCGCGGTGTTCTGCCCGCCTTCGTCGCGGTGGCGGGGGCGTTCGGGGAGTCGGCGGACGCGGTCCTGTTCCCCGAGGAGCGCGCGTATGTCGCGGGCGCGGCCGCGTCGCGGCGCCGGGAGTTCGGCGAGGTGCGCCACTGCGCCCGACGGGCCCTCGGCGCACTCGGGGTCCGCCCGCAGCCGCTGGTTCCGGGCGCGGACCGGGCGCCGCGCTGGCCGGGCGGGGTGGTGGGGAGCATGACCCACTGCCCCGGCTACCGGGCGGCCGCCGTCGCCTCCCGTACGCGCCTGCTCGGTCTCGGTATCGACGCGGAACCGCACGAGCCGCTGCCGGCGGGCGTCCTCGATCTGGTCGCCGACCCGGTCGAGCGCGCGGCGCTGGCCCGTCTCGCGCGCACGCATCCCCGGGTCCACTGGGACACCCTCCTGTTCTCCGCCAAGGAGAGTGTGTTCAAGGCGTGGTTCCCTCTGATGGGGAACTGGCTCGACTTCACCGACGCCCGGCTCCGCTTCCGCCCCCGGGACGCGGCCTTCGACGTCCGTGTCCGGGTGCCCGTCCCGCCCGCTTCACCGCGTACGGGACAAAGCGCGACAACACCCTGTTTCAGCGGCAGTTGGCGCATCGCGCGGGGCATTCTCGCCACATCGGTCACGGCGTCGCATTCCGGACCCTCCGCCGAGGGGAGCGACGCGAGCGAATTGTCCGCTCAGCCGGTTCCCACGTCCGCATACTGCACTCCTGCCGCCTCATCACGGTTGCGCAACCTTTCACGGTGAGGGCTGGCGGCTGGTCACAGACGCATTGAAGACTCCCTGCAGACACGGGGTTTCGACTCTGTGTACGAGCTGAACGGTCAACTACGAGGCCATGCCCCCGGACTGTCCAGCGTGTGAAACAGGATCAAGCCGCTACAGCGGCGGGCGTGGGCCGGCCATCGTCGGCCGAGAGGGGTCAACCACACCGTGACCGCACCGATCGAGACCACTGGGGCCCAGGCCGAGGTGCAGCCCGAGGCTGTGCTCGCCGGCACCAAGGGGCAGCAGATCGAGGGGCGCTCCCTCGGGCGTATCGCCTGGAACCGCTTCAAGAGGGACAAGATCGCCGTCGCCGGCGGCGTCGTCGTCATCCTGCTGATCCTCATCGCCGCCTTGGCGCGTCCCCTCCAGCACCTCCTCGGCCTCGACCCGAACACGTTCCACCAGGACCTGATCGACCCCACCAGCTCGCTCCCCAAGGGCGATTTCGGTGGCATGAGCGGCGACCATCCCCTCGGTGTGGAACCGAAGTTCGGCCGTGACATCTTCGCGCGCATCCTCGAAGGGTCCTGGGTCTCCCTCGTCGTCGCCTTCGGCGCGACCGTCCTGTCGAACGTGATCGGGGCGATCCTCGGCGTCGTCGCCGGGTACTACGGCGGCCGGGTCGACTCGGTCATCAGCCGCATGATGGACACCTTCCTGGCGTTCCCGCTGCTGCTGTTCGCGATCTCGATCTCCGCGACCCTCCAGGGCGGGGCGTTCGGTCTGAACGGGCTGCCGCTGCACATCTGCGTGCTGATCTTCGTGATCGGCTTCTTCAACTGGCCCTACCTGGGCCGTATCGTGCGCGGCCAGACCCTTGCGCTGCGCGAGCGGGAGTTCGTGGACGCCGCCCGCGGGATGGGCGCCCGAGGCCCGTACATCCTGTTCCGGGAACTGATGCCCAACCTGGTCGCGCCGATCATCGTCTACTCGACCCTGCTGATCCCGACGAACATCATCTTCGAGGCGTCGCTCAGCTTCCTGGGCGTGGGCATCCAGCCGCCGCAGGCCTCCTGGGGCGGCATGCTCAACCAGGCCGTCGACTACTTCCAGGTCGATCCGCAGTACATGATCGTTCCGGGCCTCGCCATCTTCGTCACCGTGCTCGCGTTCAACCTGCTCGGTGACGGTCTCCGCGACGCTCTCGACCCGCGCAGTCGCTGAGTCCGGCCGCACTAGAGAGCTCCACAAGTTTCCGACAATGGAGGGGATTCCGACCATCATGCGAAGGTCATCACTTGCCGCTGTTGCGGCCATCGGCAGCGTGAGCCTGTTGCTCGCCGGCTGCAGCAAGGCCGACGACGGCTCGGACGGCGGCAACAAGTCGGCCGGTGCGAACGCCGCCACGAAGGATGTCGTCAACGCCTCGACGAAGAAGGGCGGCACGGTCACCTACGCGATGTCGGACGTCCCCGACTCGTTCGACCCGGGCAACACGTACTACGCCTACATGTACAACTTCAGCCGGCTCTACGCGCGCCCGCTGATGACCTTCAAGCCGGACGCCGGCGAGAAGGGCAACACGCTCGTGCCCGACCTGGCCTCCGCGCCCGGCAAGCAGAGCGACGGCGGCAAGACCTGGACGTACACGATCCGCAAGGGTCTCAAGTACCAGGACGGATCGCCGATCACGTCCAAGGACGTCAAGTACGCCGTCGAGCGCTCGAACTTCGCGCGTGACGTGCTCTCCCTCGGCCCGAACTACTTCCAGCAGTTCCTCAAGGGCGGCGACAAGTACAAGGGTCCGTACAAGGACAAGAGCGCCGAGGGCCTCAAGTCCATCGAGACGCCGGACGACACCACCATCGTCTTCCACCTGAACCAGGCCTTCCAGGAGTTCGACTACCTGGTCGCCACGCCGCAGACCGCGCCGGTGCCGCAGGCCAAGGACGACGGCATCGACTACGTCAAGCACATCGTCTCCTCGGGCTCGTACCAGTTCCAGAGCTACCAGGAGGGCAAGCAGGCCGTCCTGGTCCGCAACAAGAACTTCGACCCGAAGTCCGACCCGCTGCGCAAGCAGTACCCGGCCAAGATCGTCGTGAACCTGAAGGTCAACCAGCAGACGATCGACAAGGACCTGGAGTCCGGCGACACGCTGATCGACCTGCAGGGCAAGGGCGTCGACACCCAGACGCAGGCGCAGCTGGTCAACGACAAGTCGAAGATGGCGAACACGGACAACGCCTACGGCGGCCGTCTCGTCTACGCGGCGATCAACACCAAGCTGAAGCCGTTCACGAACGTCGACTGCCGCAAGGCCGTCGAGTACGCGATCGACAAGGTCTCGGTGCAGACCGCTCAGGGCGGCCCCATCCGCGGCGACGTCGCCACCACGGTGCTGCCCCCGGACATCACGGGCTACGCCAAGGAAGACGTCTACGCCACCAGCGGCAACAAGGGTGACGTGGCCAAGGCCAAGGACGCCCTGAAGGCCTGCGGCGAGAAGAAGATCAACACCACGATCACGGCGCGCAGCGACCGTGACGAGGAAGTCTCCGGCGCCCAGGCGCTCATCGAGTCGCTGAAGAAGGTCGGCATCAACGCCAGCCTGAAGCAGTACCCGTCGGGCAAGTACTTCACCGACTACGCCGGTGTCCCGAAGTTCAACCAGAAGAACAACGTCGGCATCATGATGATGCAGTGGGGCGCCGACTGGCCGTCCGGCTACGGCTTCCTGCAGCAGATCCTGAACAGCAAGGCGGTCGGTGACTCCGGCAACACCGCCCTGTCGGAGCTCGACGACAAGAAGGTCGACTCGATGCTCGCGCAGGCCATCGGGTCCCCCGACGAAGCCACGCGCAACAAGCTGTACGCGCAGATCGACAAGCAGGCCATGGATGACGCGGCGCTCGTCCCGCTGACCTACTTCAAGGTTCTGCTCTACCGCTCGCCGTACGCCACCAACCTGGTGTCCACGGCCGCCTTCAGCGGGCAGTACGACTACCTCAACATCGGCACCACGAAGAAGTAGCAGCCCCGGAAGGCAGGTGAAGGCATTGGTGCCCGCGGGCCGCACGGTCCGCGGGCACCAGCGCCGGTCCCCGTGATCTCGTACATCATCCGCCGGTTGATCGCGGCAGTGATCCTGTTGCTGGTCGTCACCGCGGTCACCTTTGGCATCTTTTTCCTGCTGCCGAGAATCGCCGGCCAGACCGCCGACCAGCTCGCGCAGCAGTACATCGGCAAGAGTCCCTCGGCCTCCGACATCGCGGCGGTCAAGCACAACCTCGGCCTGGACGAGCCCGTATACATCCAGTACTGGCACTTCATCAAGGGAATCTTCGCGGGGTCCACCTACGACCTCGGCCCCACCACGGTCCACTGCAACGCGCCGTGCTTCGGCTACTCGTTCAAGAACCACGTCGCGGTGTGGCCCGAGCTGACCGACCGGCTGCCCATCACCCTGTCCCTGGCCGCAGGCGCCGCCGTCATCTGGCTGGTGTCCGGCGTCACGGTGGGTGTGATCTCGGCACTCAAGCCCGGATCGTTCTTCGACCGTGCCTTCATGGGCGTCGCCCTGGCCGGTGTCTCGCTGCCCATCTTCTTCACGGGCCAGCTGGCGCTGCTCGTCTTCACCTACCAGATTCCGATCTTCGGGCGAACATACGTACCGTTCACGGAAAATCCGGCGCAATGGGCCAACACCCTGTTCCCGGCCTGGTGTTCACTCGCTCTGCTGTACTCCGCCATCTACGCCCGGCTGACCCGCTCGGGGATGCTGGAGACGATGAACGAGGACTTCATCCGTACCGCGCGCGCCAAGGGTCTGCGCGAGCGCACGGTGGTGGGCCGGCACGGCCTGCGCGCCGCACTCACCCCGATCGTCACCGTGTTCGGCATGGACGTCGGCCTGCTGCTCGGCGGCGCCGTGATCACCGAGAACGTGTTCTCGCTGCACGGCATCGGTGAGTACGCGGTACAGGGCATCACCGACAACGACCTGCCCAAGGTGCTCGGCGTGACCCTGCTCGCCGCGTTCTTCGTCGTCTTCTGCAATCTCCTGGTGGACCTTCTGTACGCCGCCGCCGACCCGCGGGTGAGGCTCTCGTGACCGAACTGTCCAAAACCGGTGCCGCCGTGGGCGAGCCGGTGGCCGCGGGCCCGGCCGAGCCCCCGACCGCGTTCCTCGAAGTGCGCGACCTCAAGGTGCACTTCCCGACCGACGACGGCCTGGTCAAGTCCGTCGACGGGCTCAGCTTCAAGCTGGAGAAGGGCCAGACCCTGTCCATCGTGGGCGAGTCCGGGTCCGGCAAGTCTGTGACATCGCTGGCGATCATGGGCCTGCACCGGCTCGGCGCGCGCGGCAAGAACGTGAAGATGTCCGGCGAGGTCTGGCTCGACGGCAAGGAGCTGATCGAGGCCGCCCCGGACGACGTGCGCCGGCTCCGCGGCCGCGAGATGGCGATGATCTTCCAGGATCCGCTGTCCGCGATGCACCCGTACTACACGGTCGGCAACCAGATCGTGGAGGCGTACCGCGTCCACAACGACGTGAACAAGAAGGTCGCGCGCAGGCGGGCCGTCGAACTGCTCGACCGGGTGGGCATCCCCGAGCCGGCCAAGCGCGTCGACAGCTACCCGCACGAGTTCTCCGGCGGTATGCGCCAGCGCGCGATGATCGCGATGTCGCTGGCGAACAACCCGCAGCTGCTGATCGCGGACGAGCCGACCACCGCCCTCGACGTCACCGTCCAGGCGCAGATCCTCGACCTGATCCGGGATCTGCAGAAGGAGTTCGAGTCCGCGGTCGTCCTCATCACCCACGACCTGGGCGTCGTCGCCGAGATCGCCGACCAGGTCCTGGTCATGTACGGCGGTCGCTGCGTGGAGCGCGGTCCCGTCGACAAGATCTTCGCCGAGCCGCAGCACCCGTACACCTGGGGTCTGCTCGGATCGATGCCACGCATCGACCGTGAGCAGACCGAGCGGCTCATCCCCGTCAAGGGCCAGCCGCCGTCCCTCATCAACGTTCCCTCGGGCTGCGCCTTCCACCCGCGCTGCCCGTACGCGGACCTGCCCAAGGGCGGCGTCACCCGCACCCAGCGGCCCGAGCTGCACGAGGTCGGCAGCGACCACTTCTCCGCCTGCCACCTCTCGCCGGAGGACCGTACGCGGATCTGGACCGAAGAGATTGCGCCGAAGCTGTGAGTGAGCCCGTGAGCGAGACGAAGAAGGAAGGCGCCGGGGACACCGCGGCGGCCACGGTCCCCGCGCAGGCGGCGTCCCCCGAGGACCGGGAGGTGCTGCTCAAGGTCGAGGGCCTGGTCAAGCACTTCCCGATCAAGAAGGGGATCCTCCAGCGGCAGGTCGCCGCGGTGAAGGCCGTCGACGGGATCGACTTCGAGGTCCGCAAGGGCGAGACCCTGGGCGTCGTCGGCGAGTCCGGCTGCGGCAAGTCGACCATGGGCCGGGTCATCACGAAGCTGATCGAACCCACCGGCGGCAAGATCGAGTTCGAGGGTCAGGACATCACCCGTCTCGGCACGGGGGGCATGCGCCCGCTGCGCCGGGACATCCAGATGATCTTCCAGGACCCGTACGGCTCCCTGAACCCCCGGCACACCATCGGCTCGATCGTCTCGGCGCCGTTCCGGCTTCAGGGCGTGGAGCCCGAGGGCGGGGTGAAGAAGGAGGTCCAGCGCCTCCTGGAGCTGGTGGGCCTCAGCCCCGAGCACTTCAACCGCTACCCGCACGAGTTCTCCGGCGGTCAGCGCCAGCGCATCGGTATCGCCCGCGCGCTCGCGCTCAAGCCGAAGCTGGTCGTCGCGGACGAGCCGGTCTCCGCGCTCGACGTGTCGATCCAGGCGCAGGTCGTCAACCTCATGGACGACCTGCAGTCCGAGCTCGGCCTGACGTACGTGATCATTGCGCACGACCTCTCCGTCGTCCGCCATGTCTCGGACCGCATCGCGGTGATGTACCTGGGCAAGGTCGTCGAACTCGCCGACCGCACCTCGCTGTACGAGGCGCCGATGCACCCGTACACCAAGGCTCTGATGTCGGCCGTGCCGGTGCCGGACCCCAAGCGTCGGGGCGCCAAGAGCGAGCGGATCCTGCTCAAGGGCGACGTGCCCTCGCCGATCTCGCCGCCGAGCGGCTGCCGTTTCCACACGCGGTGCTGGAAGGCGACGGAGATCTGCAAGACGGCCGAACCGCCGCTGCTCCAGCTCGCCCCCGGACGCCAGGTGGCGTGCCACCACCCGGAGAACGCCGAGGACCAGGCGCCGGGTGACACCAAGCTGCTCGCGGTCGCCAAGGAGGCGATCGAGGTGGTGACGCTGGCGCGCTCGGACGCGGACGACGCTCCCGACGAGCCGGCTGCGGGCTCGGCCGAGCCCTCGGCAGAGAAGCCGGTCGATGCGCCGGTCGAGAAGCCGGCCGAGGCGTCGGGCGAGAAGCAGGCCAAGGCGTCGGACGAGGCGTCGGCCGAGGAGTCCGCCGAGGCGGCCGCCGACGCCGGTGACGACGGTGACGTACAGCCGTCCGACGATGCGGGTGACGCGGACGGGACGGATGACACGCAGGAGTCGTCCGGCAGTTAGCGGGGATTTGACCGAGCAGGTCATGTACACGCCCTGACGGGAGAGTGCAGAGTCTGCGTGTCCGTTACATCGGAACACGCGCGAAGGGACGACTCATGGCACTCTCCCGTTCGGCACGTCTGGCGGCGGTCGCGACAGCGGCCGCCTCTTTCTGTCTGATCGCCGCGGCCCCGGCCCCCACCCCCGGCTCGGCCGGCATCGGCGACCCGTACTTCCCGCAGCTCGGCAACGGCGGCTTCGACGCCACCCACTACGACCTGAACGTGGCGTACGACCCCGCGACCGACCGCCTCGACGGCGTCACCACCGTCACCGCGCGCGCCACCCAGAACCTCTCCTCCTTCGACCTGGACCTCCAGAAGCTGACCGTCACTTCCGTCGAGGTGAACGGCAGACGCGCCTCGTTCACACGCTCCGACGACGAGATACGGGTCACCCCGCGCGACGCGATCCGCGACCACCGCACGTTCTCCGTCACGGTCACCTACGGCGGCGTTCCCGAGGCGCTCAACGGCCCCATCGTCTTCGGCTCCGACTACGGCTGGATGAAGACCGACGACGGCGTCTTCGTCGCCTGCGAACCCAACGCCGCCTCCACCTGGTTCCCCTCCAGCGACCACCCTTCGGACAAGGCGACGTACGACATCCGCATCAAGGCGCCCAAGGGCCTCACCGGCGTCTCCAACGGCCGCCTCGTCGACACGTACGACGTCCGGGGCGGGCAGACCGTGCACCACTGGCGCGAGTCACGGCCGATGGCGACCTACCTCGCGACCGCCTCCATAGGGAAGTTCGACGTCAGGACCGGCCGGACCCCCTCGGGCATTCCGATCTACGTCGCCATCGACCCGGTCCTGAAGAACAGCAACAACGTCGACGTGTACGGCGTCACGGCCGAGGTCACCGACTACTGGTCGCAGGTGTTCGGCCCCTACCCGTTCGAGGAGACCGGCGCGGTCGTCGACGACATGCCCCAGGCCGGCTTCTCCCTGGAGACGCAGTCCAAGCCGAGCTACTCCGCCGTCCGCTCCGAGGGCACGATCGTGCACGAGCTGGCCCACCAGTGGTTCGGCGACTCCGTCTCGGTGCGGCAGTGGAAGGACATCTGGCTCAACGAGGGCTTCGCCACCTACGGGCCCTGGCTGTGGAACGAGCACAAGGGCCGCTCCAGCGCCCACGACTCCTTCCTCGCCGCCTACAACTCGGTCCCTGCCTCCTCGTCCTTCTGGCAGAGCGTCGTCGCCGACCCGCAGCGCGACACCATGTTCAACAGCGCCGTCTACAACCGTGGCGCGATGACACTCCAGGTCCTTCGCGAGCGGATCGGCGACAAGGACTTCTTCAAGCTGCTGCGTACCTGGACCGCCACACACCGCTACGGCAACGCGCAGACCGCCGACTTCATCCGCCTCGCCGAGAAGGTCTCCGGGCAGGACCTCGACGGGCTCTTCCGGACCTGGCTCTACACGAAGGGCAAGCCCGTCCTGTAGGCCCCGCGCCACACCCGGCTCGGGGGCACCCGGCGGTGCGTAACAATGTCGGGTGCTTCTGGAACTCTTCACCCCCTCCGTCCAGCACTGGCTGGACCTCATCGGGATCTTCGTCTTTGCGATCTCCGGCGCTCTCCTCGCGGTCCGCAAGAACTTCGACGTCTTCGGCATCGCCGTCCTCGCCGAGGTCACCGCGCTGGGCGGGGGGCTGTTCCGCGACGTGATCATCGGTGCCGTCCCGCCGGCCGCGTTCACCGACCTCGGGTACTTCCTGACCCCGCTGGTCGCCGCCGGCCTCGTGTTCTTCCTTCACCCCGAGGTGGAGCGCACCCAGGTCGCGGTGAACATCTTCGACGCGGCGGGCCTCGGCCTGTTCTGCGTCACCGGCACGGTCAAGGCGTACGACTACGGGCTCGGGCTCACGGCCTCCGCGGCGCTCGGCCTCACGACTGCCGTGGGCGGCGGCGTGCTGCGCGACATCATCGCCAACGAGGTCCCGTCCCTGGTCCGCTGGGACCGTGACCTGTACGCGGTGCCGGCGATCGTCGGGTCGACGATCATCGTCCTGTGCATCCGCTTCGACGTGCTGTCCGCGTTCAGCAGCGGCGCCGCGGTCATCACGGCGTTCGTGCTGCGGCTGCTCGCGATGCGCTACCACTGGCGGGCGCCGCGGGCCTGGCACCGCAGGTCGTCGACGGCGGAGGTGCCGGAGGAGACGCCCTGACCGGGGGTCCGGAGCTCGGTCCGCGATAAAAGCTACCGCTTAGTAGTTTCCTGTTGTACCGTACCTGCATGGCACAGGTATCGTCCGCCGCGCAGGCGGTCATCGGCGACAGCGAGTTCGACCGCGACACCGCGGTCACCCGGCGCGAGCCCGGTGTGTACGACATCGACCTCTCGGCCGGCTGGACGATCATCAGCGCCGTCAACGGCGGCTACCTGCTCGCCGTCCTCGGCCGCGCCCTCGGTGACGCCCTGCCGCACAGCGACCCGTTCACCATCTCCGCGCACTACCTGACCGCGTCCCGGCCCGGCCCCGCCGTGATCAGGACCGACGTCGTCCGCACCGGCCGCACCCTCTCCACCGGCCAGGCCTCCCTCTTCCAGTACGACGACGAGGGCGCCGAGGTCGAGCGCATCCGCGTCCTCGCCTCCTACGGCGACCTCGACGCGCTCCCGGACGACGTCCGCACCACCGCGAAGCCGCCGCACTTCCCGCCGGCCGAGCAGTGCTTCGGCGCGCAGGACGGTCCCACGCCGATCAAGGGCAGCTCCGCCATCACCGAGCGGCTCGCCCTCAAGCTCGACCCGGCCACGCTCGGCTGGGCGGTCGGTTCGCCCTCCGGCAAGGGCGAGATGCGGGCCTGGTTCGGCCTCGCGGACGGGCGCGACGCGGACCCGCTCTCCCTGCTCCTGGCCGTGGACGCGCTGCCCCCGACCGCGTTCGAGATGGGCCTGACGGGCTGGGTCCCGACCGTCGAACTGACCGTGCACGTGCGCCGCCGCCCCGCGCCCGGCCCCCTGCGCATCTCCATCACCACGCGCAACCTCGCGGGCGGCTTCCTGGAGGAGGACGCCGAGGTCTGGGACAGCGAGGACCGTCTCGTGGCGCAGTCCCGGCAGCTCGCGCGGGCGAAGTTGAGCTGACCGGGGCCCGGACGCACGGCGTGCGCCGGGGCGTGAGGTGAGCCCGGCGCCACGCACGCCCCGCGTCGCGAGATCCTCTGACGTGTGAAATCCGACCGGCTGCTCTCGATCCTGCTGCTGCTCCAGACCCGTGGGCGGGTCGCCGCGCCCGAGCTCGCCGAGCGGCTCGAAGTGTCCGTGCGCACCATCTACCGCGACATCGAGGCGCTCTCCGCCAGCGGCGTCCCGGTGTACGCCGAGCGCGGCCGGCACGGAGGCATCGCCCTGCTGTCCGGCTACCGCACGGACGTCACCGGACTCACCGCCGACGAGTCGCGGGCCCTGTTCATCCTGGCCGCCCAGGGTGCCCACAGCGCGCTCGGTCTCGACTCCGCGTTCCGCTCGGCCCTGCGCAAGGTGATGGCCGCGCTGCCCGAACCGCACCGCCCCGCCGCCGAGCTGACCAGCCGGCGCATCCTCGTGGAGGCGTCGCGCTGGAGGGGCGGGCCCCTGCCCGCCGTGGACCTGGGCGTGCTCCAGGAGGCGGTGCTCGCCGAGCGGCGTCTGCGCCTGCGCTACCGGCACAGCGGCACCGACACACCCCGCACCTACACCGTCGACCCGTACGGACTCGTCGCCAAGGCAGGGGTCTGGTACCTCGTCGCCGACCGGCGCGCGGAGCCCCGGCTGTTCCGGGCGGACCGGGTGCGCGAGGCGACCCTCACGGACGCGCCCGTACGGCGGCGCCCGGGGGTCGGACTGGCGGACGCCTGGGCCGTGTTGAAGGCTCAGGTCGAGGACAGGCCGGGCGCCCTCGAGGCCACCGCGCGCGTGCGGCGCACCCACCTCGACCTGTTCCTGCGGCTGTGCGGCGGCGCGCTGACGGCACCGCCCGACGACGACGGCCATAGCGAGTGGATCACCGTGCGGCTCGGCTACGGAGAGGTGCGCGAGGCGCGCTCGCTCCTGTCCTTCGCCGACAATGTCGAGGTCACCGGCCCGCCCGAGATCCGTGAGGAACTGGCCCGCTGCGCCGCCGCGATCACCGGCGTGTACGGTCCGCCCCCAGGAACTCCGTGACGGCGCCGGTCAGTTCGGCGGGCGCGTCCTCCTGCACGAGATGCCCCGCGCCCTCGATCAGCCGCAGCTCGGCGCCGGGGATCAGCTTCGCCAGCTCGTGCCCCCGCGCGACCGGGATCCAGGTGTCATCGGTGCCCCAGCAGATCAGCACGGGCAGGTCCAACTCCCCGTACCGGCCCTGGATCTCGTCGGTGAAACGCTGGTCGTTCTGCTCGATCTGGCGGTAGAACGCGGGCTGCCCCTCGGGCGTGCACCAGGGCGCGACCAGCCGGTCGAGTGTCTCCGGGTGCAGGCCCGGGTGGCTCGCCGACCTGACGTACTCGCGCACCAGCGCCTCGTGCAGAGCCGGCGGGAGCTGGGCGAACACCTCCGCGTGCGCCCCGAGATGGCGGTACGTGGGGGAGCCCCACGGGGCGAGGGCCACCGGGTCGACGAGCGCGAGCCGCTCGTAGCGCGCACCGTGCAGCAGGTGGGCGCGCAGGGCGACGCAGCCGCCGAAGTCATGGGCGACGACGGCGGGTTCGGCGCCGGGCCCGTCCAGGCCCCAGTGGCCGAGCAGCTCGGTCAGGACGCGGGCGTGCGCGGCCAGGGAGACGTCCTGCCCGTCGTACTGGGCCGAGGCGCCGTACCCGGGCAGGTCCCACACGTACACGCGGTGCCGGGCGGCGAGCGCGCGGGCCGGACCACGCCAGACGTACGAGGAGAAGGGCGTGCCGTGGACGAGGACGACCGGCGGCGCGTCCGCGGGGCCGAGCGCGGCCCAGGCGACGTCACCGGACGAACCGGCGTAGGAGCGGTCAAGATTCCAGTCGGCGGTCATGCGTGTCAGGCTAGGGCTTGCCCCGGACGGGGGAGTGGGGGCGCGGGCGTCTGCGGCAGGTCACCGGTGGCCGGTGTGGGCCGGCTCAGTCCAGCCAGTGCGCCCTGCCGAGGTTGACGAGGCGCAACTGCCGTGTGGCGACGTCGATCGCGGCGTCCATGCGCTCCGGCGGGGTCTCCAGGAAGACGGACGCCGTCATCACCATGTGCTCGACGTAGTGCCAGGCGAGCATCCGCAGGTCGTCGCGGCTCCAGCCGGCGGACACGGGGTCCGCTGCCAGTCCCTCGGCCACCTCCTCGGCGAACCGCGCGAGCTGCCCGCCGATGGCGTCCCGCACCCGCTGGACGCCGCCGTGCCGCTCGCGCGCGATGAAGCGCACATGGGAAGGGTGCGTGCGGACCAGACGGGCGATCAACTCGACCGTCCGGCTGAGCCGTTCCTCGTTGCTGCCCGTCGTGGTCAGCATCGTGGTGATCGTCTCGTGCAGGCTGCCGAGCGCCTCCTCGACGAGCGCGACGCCGAGTTCGGCCGTCGAGTCGAAGTGCCGGTAGAACGCGGTCGGCGCGACCCCGACGGCCCGGGTGACCTCGCGCAGCCCGAGGCTCGACAGGCTCTGGTCCTCGAGCAGCTCCAACGCCGCGTCGAGCAGGGCCTGTCGGGTCTTCTGCTTCTGGGCCTGCCGGACGCCGAGAGTGTGACTCATGCCATGCAGTTAACACTTGTTCTCTGTAATTCGGAAGCCGTGCGCGCGCTAGACTCAGGAGTCAGTGAACGGTTGTAATCCCAACTGTCACCGACCCGACCATGAGAGGCACTCATGCTGTTCCTCGTAGCCGCCCTGCTGCTGCTCGGCGTCGCGCTGGGCTCCGTGGCCCACGCGCCTCTTCCCGTCACCCTCGTCGCCGCCGCCGTCATCGGCATCTGGCTGGTCGTCTTCGCCGTGCGCGAGCGGACCGCCCGACGACGCCACCAGCACTGATCCAGCAGCGCTGATCCACCAGCGCTGGTCCATCAGCCTGATCACGTCTCATCACGCCTGATCCAAGAGGGGGTACCACCATGCACATCACCGCTGACACCAGTACCGGCACCAGCACCCACACCGACGCCGTGGCCGGGACGGCCCCTGCGGAACAGCCCCGCACCGGTGCGCGCGACGCCGACGGAATGGCCGTCGCCTCGTTCGTTCTCGGGCTGCTCGGACTGCTCGTCCTCAACCTCTTCCTCGGCCCCGTCGCCATCGTGCTCGCCGGCCTGGCCCTGTGGCGCGGCACCGCCCGCCGTGGCCGTGCGCTGCTCGGACTGGGGCTCGGTGTGGCCGACCTGGCGGTCCTCGCGGCGTTCGTCGCCGCCGACCACACGGTGTCCTGGAGCCTCGCGGGCTGACCCCCGTCACGCTCTGCGTGGGACGGGACCCCACGCGGCGCGGAGCACCGGGACCGGGGCTCGTAGAATCGAGCCCACCATGGCTTACCTCGACCACGCCGCGACCACTCCGATGCTCCCGGAGGCCGTCGAGGTGATGACCGCCCAGCTCGCCGTCACCGGCAACGCGTCCTCGCTGCACGCAGCGGGCCGGCGCGCCCGACGCACCGTCGAGGAGTCCCGCGAGACCCTCGCCGAATCCCTCGGCGCCCGCCCCAGTGAGGTCGTCCTCACCTCAGGCGGCACCGAGGCCGACAACCTCGCGGTGAAGGGCCTGTACTGGTCCCGCCGCGACGCGGACCCCGCCCGCACCCGCGTCCTCGCCAGCCCCGTCGAACACCACGCCGTCCTCGACGCCGTGCACTGGCTCGGTGAACACGAGGGCGCCACCGTCGAGTGCCTGCCCGTCGACGCGTACGGGCGCGTGCACCCGGACGCCCTGCGCGAGGCGATCTCCCGCAACCCCGACGACGTGGCCCTCGCCACCGTCATGTGGGCGAACAACGAGATCGGCACGGTCCAGCCCGTCCGTGAACTCGCCGACGTGGCCGCCGAGTTCGGCGTCCCGCTGCATGCCGACGCCGTCCAGGCCTACGGTCAGCTCCCCGTCGACTTCGCCGCGTCCGGCCTCGCCGCGATGACCGTCTCCGGCCACAAGATCGGCGGCCCGTACGGCATCGGGGCGCTCCTTCTGGGCCGCGAGTACACCCCCGTACCCGTGCTCCACGGCGGCGGTCAGGAGCGGCATGTGCGCTCCGGGACGCTCGACGTGCCGGCCGTCGCCGCCTTCGCCGTCGCCGGTCGGCTCGCCGCCGAACAGCGCGAGTGGTTCGCCCGCGAGATCGGCGGTCTGCGTGACGACCTGGTCGACGCCGTGCGCGCGGCCGTCCCCGGGGTGATCCTCGGCGGCGACCCGGCCCCCGGCGGCCGGCTGCCCGCCAACGCCCACTTCACCTTCCCCGGCTGCGAGGGCGACTCCCTGCTGCTGCTCCTGGACGCGCAGGGCATCGAGTGCTCCACCGGCTCCGCGTGCACGGCCGGTGTGGCGCAGCCCAGCCACGTACTGCTGGCCACCGGCACCGACCCGGACCTCGCCCGCGGCACCCTGCGCTTCTCCCTCGGCCACACGTCGACCGAGGCGGACGTCGCAGCGGTGGCGGCCGCGATCGGACCGGCGGTGGAGCGCGCGAGGACGGCCGGGCTGAGCTAGGGCCCGATGGAGGGCGGCCGGATCGTGCCGCCCCGGACTCACGCCTTGGCGGTGCGCCCCTCGTCATGGGCGCGCTTCACCAGGCGCATGTACCGGTCCCAGTCCCAGTGCGGACCCGGGTCGGTGTGATCCGTGCCCGGCACCTCGACGTGCCCGATGATGTGCTTGCGGTCGACAGGAATCCCGTAGCGCCTGCATATCCCGGCGGTGAGCCGCGCGGAGGACGCGTACATGGCGTCCGTGAAGTCGGCCGGGCGGTCCACGAACCCCTCGTGCTCGATCCCCACACTGCGTTCGTTGAAGTCCTTGTTCCCCGCGTGGAACGCCACGTCCAGCTCGCGGATCATCTGCGCTATGTGCCCGTCCTTGCGCACCACGTAGTGCGCGGCCGCGCCGTGCCACGGGTCCTTGAAGACCTTCAGCGTGCCCTGATAGCTGCCTTGTGTGACATGGATGATCACGCGGTCGATCGTGTAGTCCGCCGGGCGGTCCGCCCGGCGCCAGTTCGCCGCCGCCGCGGCGACCCACTCCGCGCCCCTGAAGTCGACCTCGCCGGCCTTGCGCGGCTTGTCGATGCCGGGCATCTGCCACCACATGTGCGCCAGGTCGCTGCGGGCGAGCAGGCCCACACCGACGGCCGTCGCCGCGCCTCCGACGAGCAGCGTCCGTCGGCTGACCCCCCGGTCACCGTCGCGCTTCGCGCGGCCCCCGGACTTCTGCCGGGACCTTCCCTGTGCTCCCACGACCCGCCCCCGTTCACGTCGTACGAGATCCACAACGGATACTCGCGGGATTCGGTTCCCGCGGCCCCGTACCCTGTTAGAGCTATGACTTCGCAGACCCCGCAGAGCACCCGCCCCCTTCGCGTCCTCGCCGCCATGTCGGGCGGTGTGGACTCCGCCGTCGCCGCCGCCCGCGCGGCGGAAGCGGGCCACGACGTGACGGGCGTCCACCTCGCCCTCTCCGCGAACCCGCAGTCGTTCCGCACCGGAGCCCGCGGCTGTTGCACCATCGAGGACTCCCGCGACGCCCGCAGGGCCGCCGACGTCATCGGCATCCCCTTCTACGTCTGGGACCTCGCCGAGAGGTTCCGCGAGGACGTCGTCGACGACTTCGTCGCCGAGTACGAGGCCGGGCGCACCCCGAACCCGTGCCTGCGCTGCAACGAGAAGATCAAGTTCGCCGCGCTGCTCGACAAGGCGCTCGCCCTCGGCTTCGACGCCGTCGCCACCGGCCACTACGCGAAGGTGGTCGAGCACCCGGACGGGACCCGCGAGCTGCACCGCGCCTCCGACATGGCCAAGGACCAGTCGTACGTCCTCGGAGTGCTCGACGACCGCCAGCTCGCGCACGCCCTGTTCCCCCTCGGCGACACGGTCACGACGAAGGACGAGATCCGCGCGGAGGCCGAACGGCGCGGCCTCGCCGTCGCCAAGAAGCCCGACTCGCACGACATCTGTTTCATCGCGGACGGCGACACCCAGGGCTTCCTGGCGTCGCGCCTGGGCAAGGCCGAGGGCGACATCGTCGACGAGACGGGCAGCAAGGTCGGCACGCACGAGGGCGCGTACGGCTTCACGATCGGCCAGCGCAAGGGCCTGCGCATCGGCACCCCGGCCCCCGACGGAAAGCCGCGCTACGTCCTCGACATCTCGCCGGTGAACAACACGGTGACGGTCGGCCCCGTCGATTCCCTCGACGTCACAGCCCTCACGGCCATCAAGCCCCGCTGGTGCGGCACGGCCCCCTCGGGACCGGGCACGTACACCGCGCAGCTGCGCGCCCACGGCGACGAGACGCCCGTGACGGCGGAGCTGGTCGACGGCACCCTGACCGTCACGTTCGACGAGCCCGCACGCGGCGTCGCCCCCGGCCAGGCCATCGTGCTCTACGACGGTACACGCGTGGTCGGCTCGGCGACGATCGCGACGACCACGCGCGCGAAGGCAATCGCCTAGGACCTCTCGTCGGGATCACGCCGGGCTTCGCGGGCCCGGCCCGGCCTGATCGAGACGTGAGGCCCCCGTCCCGTCGGTCGCTTCCGGGCGCGCGCGGGCTACGCCGAGAAGAAGTCGCTGAGCAGTGGGCCGAGTGCGTCCGGATCCACCGCGTGGGTCTGGCCGCCCAGCTCGCGGTACGTCCCGTCGGGCACCGCCTCCGCCACCGTCCGCGCCGCCTCGCGCATCCAGGCCGGGCTCGCCCCGCCCGCGACGGCGAGCACCGGCACGGTGATCGAGGCCAGCCGCTCCCACGGCACCCGACCGTCACCCATCACGGCGTCGTCGTAGGCGAGGGTCGGCGCCACCGCCTCCATGTCGGGCCACCAGGGTGACCGCCGGGCGCCCGCGATCATCTCGGCGGGCATGCCGGTGAGCGCCATGAACAGCTCCACCGCGTCCCCGGTGCGGCCGTCGGCCAGGAGACCGGACAGTTGCCGCGTGTACTCGGCGCGCTCCCTGCCGCCCCCTTCGTCGAGCGCGAACGGCGGTTCGTACACGGCGACTCGGGTCACCGAAAGCCCGCTCGCCGCGGCCTCCAGGGCCAGCGCCGCGCCCGAGGACATGCCGTACAGCGCCGCGCTGCCGCCCACCGCGCCGATGAGCGCCGCGATGTCCTCCACCTCGCGAGCGACCGCGTACGGGGCGGTGTCACCGCTCGCGCCACGGCCCCTGCGGTCGTACGGGACGGCGCCGAGTCCGCCGCTCAGCCGGGCGGCCAGCGGCTCCGTCGACGAGCCCGCGGACAGGGCGCCGCTCACCAGGATGACCGCCGGACCCGTGCCGGTGCGCTCGTACGCGATGGCCGTGCCGTCGGAGGAGTTCGTCTTCTTGTCCATGTCCGTGCAGACTCCCCCGCCCGGCGGAACTCATCACACGGTCAGGCGATTTCCACCTCGTAGAAGCAGAGGTGGTCCTTGATGCCGGCGACGTCCGGCTTCGGGTCCGGGTACGACCAGACCAGGTCGGGGGCGTCCGGCAGGGACCAGTAGGACGCCGTTCCCTTGAAGGGGCAGTACGTCTGCGTGTCCGACGGGGTCAGCAGATCCACGCGGACGTCCGCCGGCGGGATGTAGTAGCGCACGGGACAGCCCGTCTCGCGCAGCAGCAGCGGACGGGTGCTCTGCGCGAGCACCACCCCGCCGTGGACGACGCGTACGGAACCGGTGCCCTGCTCGATCGTGATCGTGTGTCCATCAGCCATACCTGAGTCAGCACCGGCAGGGGCGCCGTTCTTCCCCCCGTACCGTAGGACGCATGAACATCTGCGTCTTTCTCTCCGCCGCCGACCTCGCCGACCGCTACACCCGCCCCGCCCGTGAGTTCGCCGAACTGCTCGGCAAGGGCGGGCACACGCTCGTGTGGGGCGGTTCGGAGAGCGGGCTCATGAAGGTGGTGGCGGACGGCGCGCAGGAGGCCGGAGGGCGCCTCGTGGGCGTCTCCGTGGACTTCCTGGCCGCCAAGGCGCGGACGAACGCCGACGAGATGGTGATCGCCCGTGACCTCGCCGAACGCAAGGCACTGCTTCTGGAGAAGGCCGACGCCGTCGTCATCATGGTGGGCGGCACGGGCACGCTCGACGAGGCCACCGAGATCCTCGAACTGAAGAAGCACGGCAAGCACACCAAGCCGGTCGTCCTGCTGAACACGGCGGGCTTCTACGACGGCCTCAAGGAGCAGTTCCGCCGGATGGACGACGAGGGGTTCCTGCCCCTGCCGCTCACCGAGCTCGTCTTCTTCGCCGAGGAGCCCGTCGGCGCGCTGGCGTACCTGGAGGAATCAGTCGGCACGCTCTAATGCGAGCATGGCCCGTATGGCAACACATGTGATCACCGGAGCCGGATCAGGGATCGGCGCGGCAGTGGCGCGCCGTCTGCACGCGCGCGGGGACGAACTCGTCCTCCACGCGCGCGACGCGGCCCGCGCGAAGGAACTCGCTGCGCAGTTCCCCGGCGCGGGCACCCTCGTCGGCGACCTTGCCGACCCGGACAAGCTCTCCTGGGCGTTCTCGCACCAGTCGCTGCCCGACCGGGTGGACTCGCTGCTGCACATCGCGGGCGTCGTCGACCTCGGTCCGGTCGGCGAACTCACCCCCAAGTCGTGGCGCCACCAGCTGAACGTGAACCTGGTCTCCCCCGCCGAGCTGACCCGCCACTTCCTGCCCCAGCTCCGCGTCGCCCAGGGCCACGTGATCTTCGTCAACTCCGGCGCGGGCCTCAGCGCGCACGCCGACTGGTCCGCGTACGCCGCCTCCAAGCACGGCCTGAAGGCGCTCGCCGACTCCCTGCGCCAGGAGGAGCACGGCAACGGCGTGCGGGTCACGTCGGTCTACCCGGGCCGCACCGCCAGCGCCATGCAGGTCAAGGTCCACCAGCAGGAGGGCAAGCCGTACGACGCCGCCCGCTGGATCGACCCCGAGTCGGTCGCCACGACGATCGTGATGGCCCTCGACCTGCCGCACGATGCCGAGGTCAACGACCTCACGGTGCGCCCCGGCCGCTGAGGGACCGCCTCGGTCCACCTGCGCTCGAGCCGGCCCCGGCCTCGTTACGTACGCTTCGCGGGTGAGCGAAAACAGCAAGTTCAGGCCGGGGCCGGCCACCGGTGTCGGATCGATGCCCGGTGGCGACGCGCGCGAGGCGGCCAAGACGGTCACCGGCAGTGTCGAGGAGTTCGCGTATCTGGCGGAGCTGCCCGCACGCGGACCCGGCGCCGACATGATCGGCCGGACCACCGGACTGCTCGTCGAGCTGTACGCGCGCGTGGAGCCCAGCGGCTGGCGGCTCGGGGACCGGCCCGGCCGCGACACTCGGCGCGCCCGGTCCTGGATGGGCGAGGACCTGGACGCCCTCGAGGAGTTCACGCAGGGCTACCAGGGGCCGTTGAAGGTGCAGGCGGTCGGCCCCTGGACGCTCGCCGCCGCCCTGGAACTGCGGGGCGGCGAGGTCGCCCTCTCCGACGAGGGCGCCTGCCGCGACCTGGCCGCCTCGCTCGCCGAGGGGCTGCGCCTCCACCTCGACGACGTGCGGCGCCGCGTCCCCGGCGCCGAGGTCGTGCTCCAGCTCGACGAGCCGTCCCTCATCGCCGTGCTGCGGGGCCAGATCAGGACCGCCAGCGGATACCGCACCCACCGCGCCGTCGACCGTCAGCTCGTGGAGAGCACGCTCCGCGAGGTCGTCTCGGTCCACGACGGGCCCGTCGTCGTGCATTCCTGCGCCCCGGACGTCCCGTTCGCCCTGCTGCGCCGCGCGGGCGCCGACGCCATCTCCTTCGACTTCTCGCTCCTCACCGAACGTGACGACGACGCGATCGGTGAGGCCGTCGAGGCCGGTACGCGGCTCTTCGCCGGTGTCGTGCCGGGCACGGACGGCCCGTTGTCAGACCCTGCCGGTAGCGTCATGGGAGTCAGGACGCTGTGGCGCAGGCTGGGGCTGAATCCCGGCTCCCTCGCGGAGTCGGTCACGCTCACTCCGTCGTGCGGTCTCGCGGGGGCCTCTCCCGCGTACGCGCGCGCCGCGCTCGCCCACTGCGTCCGGGCGGCGAGATCACTCGCGGACAACCCAGAGTGACGGGTCGTGGTCCGCACAGGGACAAACGGGAGGACGAGACGGTGGCCGGCGAACAGCAGCACGCACAGCCCGCAGAGGTGCCCGCGGCGGCACGGGAGCAGCACGCGCAGCTCGCCGAGCAGATCGAGGAGCACCGCTTCAGGTACTACGTGAAGGACCAGCCGGTCATCAGCGACGGCGAGTTCGACAAGCTTCTGCGCTCCCTGGAGGCGCTGGAGGAGCAGTACCCCGAGCTGCGCACGCCCGACTCGCCGACGCAGAAGGTCGCGGGTTCGTACGCGGCCGTGTCCACGTCGTTCGCCGCCGTCGAGCACCGCGAGCGCATGCTCTCCCTCGACAACGCCTTCGACGACGCCGAGTTGGCAGTCTGGGCCGACCGCATCGCCCGGGAGGTCGGCACGCCCGACTACCACTTCCTGTGCGAACTCAAGATCGACGGCCTCGCGGTCAACCTGACGTACGAGGACGGCAGGCTCACCCGCGCCGCCACCCGCGGAGACGGCCGCACAGGCGAGGACATCACTCCCAACGTGCGCACGATCGCGGAGATCCCCCACCGCCTCAAGGGTGACCGCGTTCCGGCACTCGTCGAGATCCGCGGCGAAGTCTTCTTCCCCATGGCGGCGTTCGAGGAGCTCAACGCGCGTCTGGTCGAAGCCGGTGACAAGCCCTTCGCCAACCCGCGCAACGCGGCGGCGGGTTCACTGCGCCAGAAGGACCCCCGCGTCACCGCGACGCGCCCGCTCCACATGGTCGTGCACGGCATCGGCGCCCGCGAGGGCTTCGACATCGACCGCCTCTCCCAGGCCTACGAGCTGCTGCACGAATGGGGTCTGCCCACCGCCCGGCACAACAGGGTGGTCGACGGCGTCGAGGGCGTACGGGAGTTCATCGCCCACTTCGGGGAGAACCGCCACTCCATCGTCGAGCACGAGATCGACGGCGCCGTCGTCAAGCTCGACGAGATCCCCCTCCAGGGCCGCCTCGGCTCCACGTCGCGTGCCCCGCGCTGGGCGATCGCCTGGAAGTACCCGCCGGAGGAGGTCAACACCAAGCTGGTCAACATCCGCGTGGGCGTCGGCCGCACCGGCCGCGTCACGCCGTACGCGCAGGTCGAGCCGGTCACCGTGGCCGGCTCCGAGGTCGAGTTCGCGACCCTGCACAACCAGGACGTCGTCAAGAAGAAGGGCGTTCTCATCGGGGACACCGTCGTCCTGCGCAAGGCGGGCGACGTCATCCCGGAGATCCTCGGCCCCGTCGCCGACCTGCGCGACGGCAGCGAGCGGGAGTTCGTGATGCCCGCCGAGTGCCCCGAGTGCGGCACCCCGCTGCGGCCCATGAAGGAGGGCGACATCGACCTCCGCTGCCCGAACGCCCGGTCCTGCCCGGCCCAGTTGCGCGAGCGCCTCTTCTACCTCGCGGGCCGCAAGTCCCTCGACATCGAGAACTTCGGGTACGTGGCGGCAGCCGCCCTCACCAAGCCGCTGGAGCCGGCCGAGCCGGTGCTCGCCGACGAGGGGGACCTGTTCGACCTCACCATCGAGCAGCTGCTGCCGATCCGGGCGTACGTCCTCGACCAGGACAGCGGCCTGCCCAAGCGGGACCCGAAGACCGGTGAGGAGAAGATCGCCACGGTCTTCGCCAACCAGCAGGGCGAGCCCCGCAAGAACGCCCTGTCCATGCTGGAGAACATCGCGGCGGCCAAGGAGCGGCCGCTCGCCCGTGTCATCACCGGCCTGTCCGTGCGCCATGTGGGTCCCGTCGCCGCGGAGGCGCTGGCCCGTGAGTTCCGTTCCATCGAGCGCATCGAGCAGGCCACCGAGGAGGAGCTCGCCGCCACCGACGGGGTCGGGCCGATCATCGCCGCCTCGCTCAAGCAGTGGTTCGCGCAGGACTGGCACCGCGAGATCCTGCGCAAGTGGCGGGCCGCCGGGGTGCGGATGGAGGAGGAGGGCGCCGGCGAGGACCAGGGACCGCGTCCTCTCGAAGGCCTCACGGTCGTCGTCACCGGCACCCTCGCGCATCACACCCGAGATGGCGCGAAAGAGGCCCTGCAGAGCAGAGGGGCCAAGGTGACGGGCTCCGTTTCCAAGAAGACCTCCTTCGTCGTAGTGGGGGACAACCCGGGTTCCAAGTACGACAAGGCGATGCAGCTGAAGGTTCCGGTTCTGAACGAGGACGGGTTCGCCGTCCTGCTCGAACAGGGGCCGGACGCGGCGGCGGACGCGGCGCTTCCGACCGAGCAGTAGCGGTTGAAGGCCACCCGTTCAGCGCATACCAGATGCATACGGGTGGCCGGGGCGCATTCGGGCAACCGTGGTCGACCGCTGCCCCTGGAAGCCTTCTGCGGCCTACTGTTGTGGGGTGCGCCTGCCGTGCCCGGCTGCGGATGGGGCATCCCCTGCCCATGACGGGTACGAGACAGTGAACGAGGACGCGGTACCGCTGACGGAAGTCGTCCGCGGCGGATCGCGTGGCGTGGGCACCGCCGGCTGTGAGAGGGACGGGAATGGAACCGACCGAGAGCGCCGCTCCGGACTCACGGCTGCGCACGCGCTGGCGCGTGTGGCGAGGCGCCGAGAGCCCGGCGCAGGCCGCGCGCAGCGTGCCGGGACAGGACGAGACCGGCGAGACGGACGAGACCGGAGAGTCGGACCGGGGGGACGGGCGCCGCGCGGACGACGCCGCCCCGGCAGCGCGCACCGCGGACGACGGTCCGGGCGGGAGCGAGCGCGGTGGTGCGGTGAGCAGGCTCGGTGCGTGGCGCGCGGCGTTCGGGATCCGCGGCGCAGGGCGTTCGCGCCATCGAGCGGTCTCCGGTGCGCAGGGTGAGAGCGGACGCGGGAGCTCCGTCGGCGTATCGGCCGGATCCGCGGCGCCCGCACCCGGCTGGCCCGCCTCCGGTGCGAACGGCGGGGCCGGGATCGGCGCCTACGGCGTGCCGGGATCCGGTGCGGCGGCGCCCGGTTGGCCCACGCCGGGTTCGAACGGAGGGGCGGGCGTCGGGGCCATCGGCGGCACCACCGGCTCCGGAGCGGCGGTGAGCGGCGGGACCGGCTGGACCGGGGCCGCCGCTGACGGTGGTTCCGGGTGGACGGGCGCCGAAGCGGGAGACGCGGGTGGCTGGCCGCGTGCGTACGGGACCTTCGGCGGGGGCTTCGACGAGACCTTCGGCGAGGAGGGGGCCGGCCGGCGGCGCGCCTGGACGGGCGCGCTGCCCGTGCTGCCCCTCGCGATCGTCGCCCTCGCCTCCGCCGTCCTCGCCACCGGCTTCTACCGCGCCTTCGCCGGCAGTCACGCGCTCTTCCCGTCCGGCGGCGCCGGCTGGTCCCTGGCCGTGCTGACCGGCATCATCGTCGGCCACCTCGTCGCGCTCGGCCGCGACCGCTGGTGGGGCGGCACCGGCTCGGGCGCGGCCTTGACGCTCGCGGTCCTGCTGCTCTACGGCTGGGTGCCCGCCGGCATGGTCAGCTTGGCCGTCGTCGTCCTCGTCGGCATCGCCCGCCGGCACCGCTGGCGCCAGGGCGTCCTGCACGGCGCGGTCGACATCATCGGTATCGGCGCGGGCGGCCTCGTGCTCGCCGTGTTCGGCCAGTTCCCGTCCGTGGAGTCCCCGTGGAAGCCGGAGAGCTGGACGATCCTCGACGCCCCCGAGGTGGCGCTCGTCGCGGCCGCCTACCTCACGGTCACCCGCAGCCTGCTCTGGTACGTGCACGCGCCGCGCGCCTCCGGGCTGCCCACGGTCGCCCGCACGGCCCTCGTCCGGCAGGGCCTCGTCGGCGTCGCGCTGCTCGGCATCGCCCCGCTGATCTGCGTCGTCGCGATCGCTCTGCCCATGCTGCTGCCGTTGTTCGCCATCCCGCTCATCGCGCTGGACTCGACGCTGTGGATCGCCCGGGCCCGCGCCGAGGAGCAGCTGCGCGACCCGCTCACCGGGCTGCCCAACCGGCAGTGGCTCCTTGAGCGGACCTGGACCGCGCTCGACGACGCCGAGCGGATCGGCGCGCGCAGCGCCCTCATGCTGATCGACCTGGACCGCTTCCGGTCGGTCAACGACACCCTCGGCCACCTGGCGGGGGACCGGCTCCTGCTCCAGATCGCCGACCGGCTCCGGATGGCCCTGCCCCGCGGAGCGGAGGCCGCACGCCTCGGCGGCGACGAGTTCGCCGTCCTGCTGCCCGTGGCCGACTCCACGACCTCCGCCACCCGGGTGGCGCGCACCCTGGTCGCCGCTCTCGGCTCCCCGCTCGACCTGGACGGACTCACCCTGGTCCTGGAGGCGAGCGCCGGACTCGCCGTCTTCCCCGACCACGCGCTCGACGCCGAAGGCCTCCTGCGCCGCGCGGACGTCGCCATGTACCAGGCGAAGCGCGACCGTACGGGCGTGGAGGTCTACGAGTCGAAGCGGGACTCCAACACCCCCGACCGTCTCGGCCTGCTCGGTGATCTGCGCCGCGCGCTCGACGCGGGCGACGTGGAGCTGCACTACCAGCCGAAGGTCCGCTTCGACGGACAGGTCGCGGGACTCGAGGCGCTGGTGCGCTGGGTGCACCCCGAACGGGGGAAGGTCCCGCCGGACGAGTTCATCGCCATCGCCGAGTCGTCCGGGCTCATGCCCCATCTGACCGAGTACGTCCTGGAGACGGCGCTCGCTCAGGTCGCCCGCTGGCGGGCGCAGGGCCTGCGCGTACCGGTCGCGGTGAACGTGTCGCCGAGAGACGTGCACACCCCTGGGTTCGCCGGCGCCGTCGCCGCGCGGCTCGCCCGGCACGGCGTCCCCCCGGGCGCCCTCCAGCTGGAGATAACCGAGCACGTCCTGCTGGAGGACCCCCAGCGCGCCGCCGACACCCTCGCCGGGCTCACCGGGCACGGCGTGAAGATGTCCCTCGACGACTTCGGCACCGGCTACTCCTCCCTCGTCCACCTGCGCCGCCTCCCGGTCAGCGAGCTGAAGATCGACCGCTCGTTCGTGGCCCGCCTGGCCGTGGACAACGAGGACGCGGAGATCGTCCGCTGCACCGTCGACCTGGCGCACTCGCTCGGCCTGCTCGTCGTCGCCGAGGGTGTCGAGGACGACGAGACCTGGGAGCGCCTGCGCGACCTCGGGTGCGACGCGGTCCAGGGCTGGCTGGTCGCCGCCGCGATGCCGCCGGACGAGACGACGGCGTGGCTGCGGGCACGCGGCTCCCGCGGATGGCAGCGGCCCTCCGTCCTCGCCGCCGAGGCCGAGGACCAGTCGTCGGGACAGACGGTCAACTGAGCCGTACAGGGGTGACCGAGGGCATCACGGACCTCCGAACGGGAAACCGTTTAACAGGCACGCCACCGTGCCCCATAGGATTGGGGCCAGTCGTCCCCTTCCTGTCTGTCGTGCGACGCCCGGCACGCTCGCTCGCCGCGTTGCCGAATCGTCCACGTGGCTCCGCCACGAGGACGCTCCGGCGCCTTGCGATCGCACGCACCAGACGGCGCACGACCCGCCCTCCGGGCGGACGACGGGAAGAAGACGGCTGGCCCCGGCCCGAACCACACTCACTCACCCCAGAGGATCGCTGCATGCCTGGCATCACGCGCGAGGAGGTCGCACACCTCGCACGGCTGGCGCGTCTGGAGCTGAAGGACGAAGAGCTCGACCACTTCGCCGGACAGCTCGACGACATCATCGGCGCGGTCGCCCGCGTCTCGGAGGTCGCCGACCAAGACGTACCGCCGACCTCCCACCCGCTCCCGCTGACGAACGTCATGCGGGCGGACGAGGTTCGTCCGTCGCTCACCCCCGAGCAGGCGCTCTCCGGCGCCCCGGCCCAGGAACAGCAGCGTTTCAAGGTGCCGCAGATCCTGGGGGAGGACTAATCACCATGACGGACAGCAACATCATCAAGCTCACCGCCGCCGAGATCGCCTCGAAGATCGCCGCCGGCGAGCTCACGGCCGTCGAGGTCACCGAGGCCCACCTGGCCCGGATCGAGGCCGTCGACGAGAAGGTGCACGCCTTCCTGCACGTCGACCGTGAGGGCGCGCTCGCGCAGGCCCGCGCCGTCGACGCCAAGCGCGCCGCGGGCGAGAAGCTCGGCCCGCTGGCCGGCGTACCGCTCGCGCTGAAGGACATCTTCACCACCGAGGGCATCCCGACCACGGTCGGTTCGAAGATCCTCGAAGGCTGGATCCCGCCGTACGACGCCACCCTGACGCGCAAGCTCAAGGACGCCGACGTCGTCATCCTCGGCAAGACCAACATGGACGAGTTCGCCATGGGGTCCTCCACCGAGAACAGCGCCTACGGCCCGACGGGCAACCCGTGGGACCTCACCCGCATCCCCGGCGGTTCCGGCGGCGGTTCCTCCGCGGCCCTCGCCGCCTACGAGGCCCCGCTGGCCATCGGCACGGACACCGGCGGTTCGATCCGCCAGCCCGCGGCCGTCACCGGCACCGTCGGTGTCAAGCCGACCTACGGCGGCGTCTCGCGCTACGGCATGGTGGCGTTCTCCAGCTCCCTCGACCAGGGCGGCCCCTGCGCCCGTACGGTCCTGGACGCGGCGCTCCTGCACGAGGTCATCGCCGGCCACGACCCGCTCGACTCGACGTCCATCGACGCGCCGGTCCCGCCGGTCGTCGAGGCGGCACGCAACGGCTCGGTCCGGGGCATGCGCGTCGGCGTCGTCAAGCAGTTCTCCGGCGAGGGCTACCAGGCCGGCGTCGTCCAGCGCTTCAACGAGTCGGTCGAGCTGCTCACGTCGCTCGGCGCCGAGATCGTCGAGCTGGACTGCCCGACCTTCGACCTGGCCCTGTCGGCGTACTACCTGATCGCGCCGTCCGAGTGCTCGTCCAACCTGGCCCGCTTCGACGCCATGCGCTACGGCCTGCGGGTCGGCGACGACGGCACGAAGTCGGCCGAGGACGTCACCGCCCTCACCCGTGAGGCCGGCTTCGGCGACGAGGTCAAGCGCCGCGTCATCCTCGGCACGTACGCGCTCAGCTCCGGCTACTACGACGCGTACTACGGCAGCGCCCAGAAGGTCCGCACCCTGATCACCCAGGAGTTCGAGCGGGCCTTCGAGCAGGTCGACGTGATCGTCTCGCCGACCACGCCCACCACCGCCTTCCCGATCGGCGAGCGCGCCGACGACCCGATGGCGATGTACCTGGCCGACGTGTGCACGATCCCGACCAACATGGCGGGCAACGCCGCCATGTCCCTGCCGTGCGGCCTTGCGCCGGAAGACGGCCTTCCGGTCGGGCTGCAGATCATCGCCCCCGCCATGAAGGACGACCGTCTGTACAAGGTCGGCGCTGCCGTCGAGGCCGCCTTCGTGGAAAAGTGGGGCCACCCGCTGCTCGAGGAGGCTCCGTCGCTGTGAGTGCCATGGCAAAGAAGGCCAAGAACTTCAAGAAGTCCAAGACCGGCGCATACGTCTCGATTGCGACCACTGCATTCGGCGCGATCAGTGTCGCGAAGCAGGCGAAGCTGGCCCGCAACGATCACGACACCCTGCGGCTCATCGACGCCGCGGTGTCCGCCGCCGCCATCGTTACCGGCCTGGCGATCCTCTACCGGGAGCTGAAGCGCCTGGGCGACGACGACGTCCTGCTGGGCTGAGAGGGAAAGTCTCACCGTGACCGTCACTGAACTGATGTCGTACGACGCGGCACTTGCGACGTACGACCCCGTCATGGGCCTCGAGGTCCATGTCGAGCTGGGTACGAAGACGAAGATGTTCTGCGGGTGCTCCACCGAGCTGGGCGCCGAGCCCAACTCGCAGACCTGCCCCACCTGTCTCGGCCTGCCCGGCTCACTCCCGGTCGTCAACGCGATCGGCGTCGAGTCGGCCATCAAGATCGGCCTCGCGCTCAACTGCGAGATCGCCGAGTGGTGCCGCTTCGCCCGGAAGAACTACTTCTATCCGGACATGCCGAAGAACTTCCAGACCTCCCAGTACGACGAGCCCATCGCCTTCGACGGCTACCTCGACGTACAGCTGGAGGACGGCGAGATCTTCCGCGTGGAGATCGAGCGCGCCCACATGGAGGAGGACACCGGCAAGTCGCTGCACGTCGGTGGCGCGACGGGCCGCATCCACGGCGCCTCGCACTCGCTGCTCGACTACAACCGCGCGGGCATCCCCCTCATCGAGATCGTCACCAAGCCGATCGAGGGCGCCGGGGAGCGCGCGCCGGAGGTCGCGAAGGCGTACGTCGCCGAGCTGCGCGAGGTCATCAAGGCGCTCGACGTCTCCGAGGCCCGCATGGACAAGGGCCAGATGCGCTGCGACGTGAACCTGTCGCTGCGCACCGGCCCCGAGGCGCCCTTCGGCACCCGCTCGGAGACGAAGAACGTCAACTCGCTGCGTTCCGTCGAGCGCGCCGCCCGGTACGAGATCCAGCGCCACGCCGCTGTCCTGTCGTCCGGCGGCACGATCGTGCAGGAGACCCGTCACTTCCACGAGGAGGACGGCTCCACCACGTCGGGCCGCATCAAGGACAACGCCGAGGACTACCGCTACTTCCCCGAGCCGGACCTGGTGCCGGTGGCGCCCGCCCGCGCCTGGGTGGAGGAGCTGCGCTCGGCGCTGCCCGAGATGCCGCGCGTGCGCCGCAACCGGCTGCGCGAGGAGTGGGGCGTCTCCGAGCACGACATGCAGTCGATCCTCAACGCGGGCGCGGTCGACCCGATCGTCGCCACGATCGAGGCCGGCGCGGACTCCGTCTCGGCCCGCAAGTGGTGGATGGGTGAGCTCTCCCGTCACGCCAACGAGTCGGGCACCTCGCTCGACGAGTTGCCCATCACCCCGGCCCAGGTGGCGCGGGTGGCGGCGCTCGTCTCCGCGGGTGACCTCAACGACAAGCTGGCGCGCCAGGTCATCGAGGGTGTCCTCGCGGGCGAGGGCGACCCGGACACGGTCGTCGAGAAGCGCGGCCTGAAGGTCGTCTCGGACGAGGGCGCGCTCGGCGCGGCCGTCGACGAGGCCATCGCGGGCAACGCAGGGATCGCCGACAAGATCCGTGGCGGCAAGGTCGCCGCCGTCGGCGCGCTCGTGGGTGCCGTCATGAAGGCGACCCGGGGTCAGGCCGACGCGGCGCGCGTCAAGGAACTGATCCTGGAGAAGCTGGGCGTCTCCGAGGGCTGAGATTCTGTGTCATCGACCGCCGGACGGGCTCGCAGATCCAGCCCGTCCGGCGATCGATGACCGGGGTCCCGGGCGCAGCCCCCGGACTTCGGAAGGGGGTTGGGGGAGCACGAATTCTGGAGTCGCACGTTGAGCACCGTCCCCGCCGAACTCCTCTCCGTCACCCTCCTCCTGCTCATCCTCGGCTTCGCCGTGGTCCGCCCCCGGCAGTTGCCGGAGGCCGTCGTCGCCGTACCCGCCGCGGCGATCGTCGTGGCCGTCGGCGCCGTGTCACCCGCGCACGCGTGGGCCGAGACGCGTGACCTGCTCCCGGTCGTCGGGTTCCTCGCCGCCGTCCTGGTGCTTGCTCAGCTCTGCGCCGACGAGGGCCTGTTCAAGGCCGCGGGCGACGCCATCGCGCGGGCCTGCAAGGGCAGTCCGCGCCGCATGCTCGGCGGGGTCTTCGCCGCGGCCGCCGTGATCACCGCCGTACTGAGCCTGGACGCCACGGTCGTGCTGCTCACGCCGGTCGTCCTCGCCACCGCCCGCCGCATCGGCGCGAGGCCGCGCCCGCACGTCTACGCGAGCGCCCACCTCGCCAACTCCGCCTCGCTGCTCCTGCCGGTGTCGAACCTCACCAATCTGCTCGCCTTCACCGCGAGCGGTCTCACCTTCGCGGGGTTCGCGGGGCTCATGGCCCTGCCGTGGCTGGGCGCGATCGCCGTCGAGTACGTGGTGTTCCGGCGGTACTTCGCCGACGACCTTGCGGCGCCCGCCCACGAGCCGGACGCCGAGGAGCCGCCCGGTCTGCCGGTGTTCACCCTCACCGTCCTCGCCCTGACGCTCGTGGGCTTCGTGGTCACCTCGTTCGCCGGGATCGACCCGCTGTGGGCGGCGATCGTCGGCACGGCCGTCCTCGCGGTGCGGGCGCTCGGGCAGCGGCGCACGACCCCGCTCGCGCTGGTGAAGTCGGCGCACCCGTACTTCTGCCTCTTCGTCCTCGCGCTCGGGATCGTGGTCAAGGCGGTCGTCGACAACGGTCTCGGGGACGGCATCGACCGGCTGCTGCCCGAGGGCTCGTCGCTGCCCGCGCTGCTCGCCGTCGCCGGGGTCGCGGCCCTGCTCGCCAATCTGATCAACAACCTCCCGGCCGTTCTCGCGCTGCTCCCCGTGGCGGGGCCCGCGGGCCCGGGGCCGGTCCTCGCCGTCCTCATCGGCGTCAACCTCGGCCCCAACCTCACGTATGTGGGCTCGCTCGCCACGCTCCTGTGGCGCCGCATCGTCCACGCCCACGACGTGCATCCCGAGCTCGGTGACTTCACCCGGCTCGGCGTGCTCACGGTCCCGGCGACGCTGGTCGTGTCAACGGTGGCGCTCTGGGCGGGACTTCAGTTCCTCGGCTGACGGGTCACGGAAGGCGAGTCGCGTCACCGGACCGGAAGGTGACGGTGAATTCCCTTTCCCTCCTGTGACTAAGGCCACGAAAGCGACAAAGGATCACTTCTTGCTGTAAGAGTGGCTTGCCATTGCTCATGTGTCTTTGCGGGCCGTTCCCGGTGAAGATCCACAAACCCTGGGAGCACGTCCGTGGCAGCACTCGCACGATGGTGTGCACGGCACCGTCTCGTAGTCGTCCTGCTGTGGCTCCTCGCCCTCGGCGGCACGAGCGCGGCGGCGGCCGTCGCGGGCTCCTCGTACTCGAACGACTACGAGGCACCGGGAACCGAGTCGGGACGCGCCACGCAGCTCCTCAACGACGGATTCCCCGGCCTCGGCGGTGACAGCGACACCGTCGTCTGGCACACGGACGGCAGCATGGTCCGCGCCGCCGACGTGAAAGAGCGCATGACCCGCACGCTCGACAGGATCGAGCACCTGCCCGGCATCGCCGCCGTCACCGGCCCGTACGAGCAGCAGGGCGCCGACCGGATAAGCGCCGACGGCCGCACCGCCTACGCCACGGTCACCTTCGACAAGCAGTCCGGCGACATCGCCAAGGCGGACGCCCAACGTCTCGTCGACACCGCCAAGGCCGCCGAGCACAACGCCCCCGACGGACTGCGGGTCGAACTCGGCGGCAGCGCCGTCGCCCTGACCGAGTCGGCCCAGGGGCATGTCGCGGAGATCGTCGGCGTCGTGGTCGCCGCCGTCGTCCTCCTGCTCGCCTTCGGCTCTGTCGCGGCCAGCGCCCTGCCGATCGCCACGGCCCTGGTCAGCGTGGGCACCGCCGCCTCCGGCATCGTGCTCCTCGGCCATGTGATGACCGTCGCCGACTTCGCGCCGATGCTCGGCATGCTCGTCGGCCTCGGTGTCGGCATCGACTACGCGCTGTTCATCGTGACCCGGCACCGGCGCGGTCTGAAACAGGGCCTGTCCGTGAACGAGGCGGCGGAGCGTGCCGTCGCCACCACCGGACGCGCGGTCGTCTTCGCCGGCGCCACCGTCTGCATCGCGCTCCTCGGGATGCTGATCCTGCGCCTCAGCTTCCTCAACGGCGTCGCGATCGCCGCCTCCCTGACCGTGCTCCTCACCGTCGCCGCGTCCGTCACGCTGCTGCCCGCGCTCCTGTCGTTCATCGGCATGCGCGCGCTCAGCAGGCGCCAGCGGCGCAGACTCGCCGCGCACGGACCCGAGCCGGAGCTGCCGACCGGGCTCGCCGCCCGCTGGGCCGCCTTCGTGGAGCGGCACCCCCGGCTCCTCGCCGGCCTCGCCCTCGGTGTGATCACAGTGCTGTCGCTGCCCACGCTCTTCCTGCACCTGGGCACGTCCGACCAGGGCAACAACGCGGCGTCGTCCACGACCAGGCAGGCCTACGACCTTCTCGCCGACGGATTCGGGCCCGGCGTGAACGGGCCGCTGACCCTCGTCACCCCCATAGACGGCGCCGGTGACCAGGTGGCCGTGAGCCGCCTGGAGTCCATGATCGCTTCGGCCGAGGGCGTCTCCTCGGTGACCCCGGCGACGTACAACGACAGCGGCACCGCGGCCTTCCTGACCGTCGTGCCGAAGTCCGCGCCCCAGTCCCAGAAGACCAGCGAGCTCGTCGACCGGCTGCGCACCGACGTCATCCCCGTGGCCGAGAAGGGCACGTCCCTCGACGTGCGGCTCGGCGGCGTCACCGCCAGCTACGACGACTTCGCCGACGTCATCATCGGCAAACTGCCGCTCTTCGTGGGTGTCGTCATCGGACTCGGCTGCGTCCTGCTGCTCCTCGCCTTCCGCTCGATCGGCATCCCCCTCAAGGCCGCCGCGATGAATGTCGCGGCCGTCGCCTCCGCCTTCGGCGTCGTCGTCGCGATCTTCCAGTGGGGCTGGGGCAGCGAGATGCTGGGCCTCGGCAGAGCGGGCCCGATCGAGCCCTTCCTCCCCGTGATCATGGTGTCGGTCCTGTTCGGACTCTCGATGGACTACCAGGTGTTCCTGGTCAGCCGCATGTACGAGGAGTGGCTGGAGACCGGCGACAACCGGCGGGCCGTCCGCGTCGGGCTCGCCGAGACCAGCCGCGTCATCAACTCCGCGGCAGTGATCATGATTTCGGTCTTCCTGGCCTTCGTCCTCAGCGGCGACCGCGTCATCGCGATGTTCGGCATCGCCCTGGCGGCCGCCGTCGCGCTCGACGCGTTCGTCCTGCGCACGCTCCTGGTGCCCGCCCTCATGCACATGCTCGGCGGCGCCAACTGGTGGCTGCCGAAGTGGCTCGACCGCCGACTGCCCCGCATCAGCATCGAGCCGTCCGAGTGCCGCGAGCCGCATGGGAGTATTCCCGGACAGCACCCGGCCGCGGACGGTGCCCGGCTGGACGCGCTGGTGAAGGCCGAAGCCGAGGAACGGAAGCGCGATGTACACGATCTGTCTGGGTGACGACGGCGCGGAACTGCGGCCCCTCGAGACGTGGCACGCCGAACAGTTCCTCGCCCATCTGGAGCGCGGCCGCGAGTTCATCGGGCAGCACATCTCGTTCGGCTCGGACATCAAGGACCTCGCCTCGGCCCGTGCCCTGCTCAGGTCCTACGCCGACAAGCGCGCCGCCGACAGCGGAAGCCTGCACGGGATCTGGCTGGACGGGACGCTCGTCGGCGGCCTGCTCTTCCGGATCTTCGACGCGGAGGGCGGCACCTGCGAGATCGGCTGCTGGCTCGAGCCCGCCGCCGCCGGACGAGGCCTCGTCACGCGTGGCGCGCGCGTCCTCGTCGACTGGGCGGTCCTCGAACGCGGCATCCACCGTGTGGAGTGGGTCGCCTCCTCCGAGAACGTGCCCAGTCTGAACGTGGCACGGCGGCTCGGCATGAAGCGGGAGGGTGTGCTGCGCCAGGCGAGCACGCACAAGGGCGTTCAGCAGGATCTTGAGGTGTGGTCGGTGCTCGCGCCGGAGTGGCGCGCGCGTTGATGCGCCGGGCCGTTCCGCCTGCCCGTGACCTCGTGGGCCGAGGTGGCCCGGGCGCCCTTTCGTGCGGATCACGCCGGGCTCGCGGGGCCGGGCACCGCTGTCCGGTCCGGCCTGATCCGAACGAAAGGCCCTAGCTCGCCGGTTGTGAGGCGGGTGGCTCGGGGGCGGGGGACTCTGCGCCCGACGGCGGGGCCGACGACGCTCCGGGTGCCTCGGACGACGGCGGCTGTGACGACTCGGACGACCGGGACGACGGGGACGACGGGGACGACGAGGACGTCTCGGACGACGGGGCTGTCGACGTGTTCGAGGGGGAGGCCCCGGGCGGGGTGCGCGGCGTGGTCCTGTGGTCGCTGCCGCCCGTGGTCCCCGCGGTTCGGGTGAACCAGCCGTCGGTCTCCGGGTCGTACATCACGAACCTGTTCACCGGCTGCGGCGCCGGCGACACGACCACCACGTTCGACGCCTTGTACCCCGGCCAGTCCTTGCCCTGACGCTTCACCGACCCTCGCAGAGGCACCGGCGCGAGCAGCGGGTTCCCGCACGAGCACCGCACGCGCGGCTCCCCGCGGTCGTTCACGAGCACGGCGGTGCCGGACTGGAGCACGGACTGGAAGGCCGTCGCCGCGCCGTCGCGGAAGCCGTGGTTCGTGACCCGGGTGTCGAGGCGGAGCTGGACCGGTGTCAGGGACCGCAGATAGGCGGGAACGCCGGACGGGTCGAGACCGAGGACGGAGGCGAACGCCTTGTTCTTGTCCGGCTCCGCGCCCAGCGTGCGGATCTGCTTCTCCACGTCGCAGCTGGAGATGGTGCGGGTGCCGCCGTACAGACCGGGGGCGGAGCCCTCGACGCCCCGGACGATGTTCGCGCTCGTCGACGGGCCGGTTCCCGAGGCGCTCGGCAGCGCGGTCGGCGTCGTCGCGGTGGCGCCCTTCCGCGTGCTCGACCCGGTGAACGGGTCGGGGCCGGACGAGTCGGCGCTCTGGAGAAAGAGCTCGTCGCCGGCCGCGGTTCCCCCGCCTCCACCGCCGCCGCCGGAGCTGGTGAGGACGACGGTGGCGACCACCGCCGCGACGATCAAGGCGCCGAGCGCCGCGATCTTCTTGGGCGTGAACCGCCACCAGGGGCGATCGGGGTGCGGGCCGTCCGGGGGCGGGGTGCCGTCCGGGGGTGGCGTGCCGCCGGGGGGTGGGGTGTCGCCCGGGGGTGGCGTGCCGCCGGTGCCGCCGCCCGTACTGCCGGAGCCTGAGCCGGGGCGTGAGCCGGACCCTTCGCCGTGCGGTGGTCCTGAGGGGGGTCCGGGCGGCGGGGGTGCGGACGCGGGCTGGGTCGGGCCCGAGAGCGGGCCGGATGGCGGCCCGGTGGGGCGGCCGGGCTCCGTCGGTCGGTCACTCACGGGCGCTTCTTCTCACCGTAGGAGGCATGGGACGGGGAGAGCGGGGGCCCACCTCGCGGCCGGGAGGCCCAGTCCCCTATATCCCGTTACCTCCTCATTGTGTGCTGCGCGCTCGTACGGCCCGCAAGCCGAACTCGTACGGCCCGCGACGCGACGCGGTCGGCCCTCCCGAGGGGCGGACCGCCCGGCGCCTGCCTAGCGTGGCTCCCGTGAGCGAACAGGCATCCGGCGGCCGGACCGGCACCCGGCGCAGCGCGAAACACGGCTGGGCCGCGGCCCTCGTGGCCGTGCTCGCCGGGCTCGTGGCCATGCTGGTCACGGCGGCACTCGGCCTGTGGGCCGCGGGCGCGGGCGGGCTGCCCGGGAGCTCCTTCCCCCGAGTGGTCGCCGCCGTCGTGGTGATGGCGGCCGGCGGTTCCGTCGAACTGGCCGGAAACGCCGGAGAACTCGCCCAGACCCACGCCGACATCTCGGTCCTGCCCCTCTCCGTCACCCTCGTCGGAGCCCTGGTGATCGCCGCGGGCTTTCTGCGGCCCCTGCGCCACCGGGCCGTCGCGAGCGGCGGCGAACTCCTCGGCTGGGCCGGGCGGGTGGCCGTGCCGTGGGTGGTGGCACTCGTCGTCCTCTCGCTCCTGGCCAGGCAGGACTTCGACATCCCCGTCACGGACCCGACCGGCGGGATCATCGAGGGTGTCCTGGACGGCCCGCCCAAGGTCGGATTCCGGACGAACCTGCCCCTCACCCTGCTCTTCGGCCTGCTGTGGCTCGCGGGCGTCATGATCCTCGCCGTCCTCGTGTCGCGGGCCGCCCCGCTCCCCGCCCGCCTCGTCCGCTTCCAGGAGTCGGTGCGCCCGGCCGCGTACGCGATGGTGGCGCTGCTGCTCGTGTACGTGGTCCTGGGCGTCATCATCGGTCTCGTCGTCGCCGCGACGCGCGGCCACGCGTCCGAGACGTTCGCCGTGATCCTCCTCGGCCTGCCCAACCTCGTCTGGTTCGCCTACACGATCGGCCTCGGCGCGTCCTGGGAAGGCAAGGTCGACGGCCCGTTCGGCCTGCCCGTACCGCACATCCTCGACGCCGTGCTCCGCACGCCCGACATCTCCACCATCGACGTCAGCACGCTCGCCGAGCAGGACGGCCGTGTCTGGTGGTCGGTCGCGGTGGCCGCGATCCTGACACTGGCGGCCGCGTTCGGCATGGCGCTGCGGTCGCCCGCCCGGATGCGGGCCTGGCAGCACGCCGTCCACATGGCGGTGGCCCTCGTCCTGACCGTGCTCGCCATCTGCCTCCTCGCCCGCGTCTCCGCGCACTACGGCCTGTCGCTCCTCGGCATCGGCGACATCGGCGGCGGGCTCGGCGGGGAGGTGTCGCTCCGCCCGAACGTGTGGAGCGCCCTCGGCCTCGCGGTCCTGTGGGGCCTGGTCACCGGGTTCCTCGGCGGCCTGCTCGCGTCCCGGCGCCACCGGCGCGGAGAGGTGGAGACGGCGAAGCCGGACCGGGGCTGACCGGATCGGCATCGACCGGACCGGAGCCGACCGGATCGGCGTCGACCGCGGGGCTGAGCTGAGTAGGGCTGAGCTGAAGGGACAGGACAGGAGGTGGAGGGGAGCAGAGGGGAGGGGAGGGGAGGACGGGCCGGGCGGGCTAGCGCGCGAGGCCCGTGAAGACCGGCAGCGCCCATCGCGGGGGTGCGGGCGGGGGCTCGGCGGTGGGGGACCACGTGGTGATCCGGCCGTTCACCTGCGTCGGGGGATGGTTGTCCCGGGCGCCGCCACGGGCCGCCGCGCGCAGGGCCGCCACGAACTGGAGGCACGAGTCGTAGCGGTCGTCCGGGCTCTTCGCCAGCGCCTTGGCGAGTACGTCGTTCATCGCCGCCGGGAGATCCGGGCGCAGCCCGGTCACGGGCGGCGGCGGGTCGAACTGGTGGGCCCACAGCAGCGCCATGTCGTCGTCGCGCTGGAACGGCGGCAGGCCGGTCAGGGTCTCCTGGACGACACAGGCGAGGCTGTAGACGTCGCACCGGCCGTCGACCGGCCGGCCGGAGATCTGCTCGGGCGCCACATAGTCGAGTGTGCCGACGAACTGGCCCACGGACGTGAACCCCGTCAGCGACAGCGACTTCTTCGTCAGGCCGAAGTCGGTGAGGTACACGTGCTCGGGGTGGTCGCTGTCCGTTCCCGCGGCGACCAGGATGTTGCCCGGCTTCACGTCCCGGTGCACCAGGTCGTGGTCGTGGGCGGCATCGAGCGCGGACGCGACCTGCGCGGCGATCCGTACCGCCGTCGCCACGGGCAGCGGACCCTGGCGATCGATGAGCGCGCGCAGGTCCTGGCCCGCGACGAAGCGCATGGCGATGTAGAGGATGCCCTCGGTCTCGCCGGCCTCGAAGACGGGCACGATGTGCGGATGGTCGATCGCGGCGGCGACGCGCGACTCGTGCGTGAACCGTTTACGGAAGGTGTCGTTGCGGACGAGTTCGGGGGCGAGCAGCTTGAGCGCGACCGTGCGGTCGAGACGCAGGTCCAACGCCCGGTAGACGACGGCCATGCCGCCCCGGCCGATCTCGCTCTCCACGCGGTACCCGGCGATCTGCCGTCCGAGCAGATCGGACGCACGGCCGACGGGCAACTGCGGATCGTCCGTCATCGCCGGTCACCGGGCCTGGGGGCGTCCCGTACGGGGGCGGAGGCGGAGGGGTCCCGGGCGCCGCGCTCCGCCGGGCCGTGGCCGTTCGTCTCCTTCGGGTCCACGATGCGTGTCGGCTCGGGGGCGGGGGGTGTTCCGTCGGCGTTCTCGTCCGGGCTGGGGGGCGTGCCGTGCGGGCCCGATGCGGCGGCCTCTCCCGGGTCCACGACGCGCGTGGGTTCCGGGGCGGGGGGTGTTCCGTCGGTGCTCTCGTCCGGGCTGGGGGGCGTGCCGTGCGGGCCCGATGCGGCGGCCTCTTCCGGGTCCACGATGCGCGTGGGTTCCGGGGCCGCGGCCGGTGCGGGAGCCGCTGCGGGCTCGGCCGCGGGCGCCGGAGTCGCCGCGCTCGGCCGTCCCGGTCCTGCCCCCGCCGCGTACGTACTCAGCTGCGTGCCGTCGCAGTACACCCACCGCTCGTGCTCGGCGTCGTACAGCCACACGGCCTCGCCGTCGACGACCATCCCCACCCGCAGCCCCTGCGTGCGGCGCTGGAACGTCTCCCGGTCGATGCGCTCCTCGGCCAGTTCCTGTGCCGCCCGCCGGTACTGGCCCGCGGCCTCCTCGACGCGTGCCATCAGCGGGCGCGGATCCGCCGTGCGGGCCATCGGCTTTCCGGCCTCCGGCGGGTCGCGCGGCACGGCGACGAGCAGGCGACCGTCGACCCATGCCGACCAGCCGTTGGCGCACACGATCCGGCCCCAGTCCGCGCGCCGTTCGACCAGTTCGACGGGGAGCAGCGGGTCGAGCGGCTGCGTGGGCCGGGACACGTCCGGCTCCTCCCAGGCGGGCATCCCGTCCGGGGGCACGACATGGGTGGGGCGGAACTCCGGTGTCGCCATGGGCGCCTCTTCGCTACTTCCGCATGATGGCGGGCTCGTGCCGGCGCAGCAGACGCGCGACGGCGAACCCGAAGACGGCCGAGAGCACGACCAGCATCCCCATGTCGAGCAGCCACACCCCGGTGGCGTGCTCGAACAGGGGGTCGCTCGTCAGCTTCCCCGGCACGATCCGGGACAGACCCACCGTGCCCGCCATCGCGGCCAGCGCCCACCGCGACGGGACCAGCCACGACAACTGCTCGATGCCGGGCACCCCGTGCAGTTGGAGCAGCGCGCCGCAGAACACGACCTGGATGATCGCGAGGAGCACCAGGAGCGGCATGGTGACCTCCTCCTTGCGCACCAGGGCGGACACGAGCAGACCGAGCATCATCGCCGTGAACGACAGGAGCGCCACCGTCAGCGTGATCTCCACCAGCGGAGGCATCAACACCCCCTTGCCGCCTGGCGCGTCGAGGTCGACACCGACGAGCCCGACGAGCGTCAGCACAATGGCCTGGAGCACCGTGATCGTGCCGAGGACGACGACCTTGGACATCAGATACGCGGATCTGGACAGCCCGACGGCACGTTCCCGCTGGTAGATCACCCGTTCCTTCACCAGCTCGCGCACGGCGTTGGCGGCCCCCGTGAGCACACCGCCCACACACAGCAGGAGCAGCGCGTTCATCGCCGACTCCGGGGTGAGACGGCTGCCGGCCAGCGCACGCACCATCGCACCCATGACGAACGGCAGCGCGATCATGATGGCGAGGAAGGTCCGGTCGGCGCTCAGCGCGGCCGCGTACCGGCGCACGAGCGTCCGCAGCTGCGCGCCCCAGCTCCGTGTCCTCGGCGGCGGGGCCACCTCCTTCGCGGGAGTGGTCGTCAGCCGGGGCTGCGCCGTGGAGTTCACGATGTACCGACGGTGGAACGGGGACGTGCTGTAGTCCTGCGCCCAGCCGCGGTCGCGGTCGTTCTCGAACGCCTCGAACGCCTCCGGCCACTCCTCGAAGCCGAAGAACCCGAGCGCGTCCCCCGGCGGGCCGTAGAACGCGATCCTCCCGCCGGGGGCGAGGACCAGCAGCCGGTCGCACACGTCCAGGCTGAGGACGCTGTGCGTGACGACGATGACGGTCCGCCCGTCGTCGGCGAGGCCGCGCAGCATGTGCATCACCGAGCGGTCCATGCCCGGGTCGAGCCCGGAGGTCGGCTCGTCGAGGAAGAGCAGTGACGGCTTCGTGAGCAGTTCGAGGGCGACGCTGACGCGCTTGCGCTGACCGCCGGAGAGGCTGTGGATCGGCTGCCTCGCCCGCTGCTCGAGGCCCAGCTCGCGGACGACCTCGTCGACGCGGTCGCGCCGTTCCGACTTCTCGGTGTCCTGCGGGAAGCGGAGTTCGGCCGCGTATCCGAGGGCCCGGTGCACGGTCAGCTGCGAGTGCAGGATGTCGTCCTGCGGCACGAGCCCGATGCGCTGGCGCAGTTCGGCGTAGTCGCGGTACAGGTCGCGGCCGTCGTACAGGACCGTGCCCCGGTCGGCGGGGCGCAGCCCGGTCAGCGCGTTGAGCAGCGTGGACTTGCCCGCGCCGCTCGGGCCCACGACGGCGAGCAGGCACTTCTCGCCGACCGGGAACGAGACGTGATCGAGAAGCGTCTTGCGGCCCCGGTCCACGGTGACCGCCAGGTCCTGGACGTCGAGCGAGACCTCGCCGGTGTCGACGAACTCCTGCAGCGTGTCGCCGACCAGGCAGAACGCGGAGTGGCCGATACCCACGATGTCCCCGGGCGAGACCCGCGCGCGGGAGACCGGCGTGCCGTTGAGGTAGGTGCCGTTGTGCGAGCCGAGGTCGACGATCTCGTACGTGCCGTCGGGTTGCGCCCGCAGCTCCGCGTGGCGGCGGGAGACGATCAGGTCGTCGACCACGAGGTCGTTGTCGGGGCTGCGGCCGATGTGCACGGTGCGGGCGGGCAGCGGCCGCACGGTCGTCGGCCGCCGGAACGTGCCGGTCGCGCCGGGCATGGAGACGGCGGAGGGCCGTTCGGGGGCGCGGGTCGTCGCTGACACCTGATCAAGTACGTGATCAGGGATGCGGTCCGGCACCTGATCCGACAGGTGATCCGTCACGGGTTCGGGCGGTGGCGGCGGTGGCTCGTGGCCGACCAGTACGGCGCGCGGCCCGTCCGCGGGGTGACCGAATCTGATGACCGTGCCCGGTCCCACCCCGGACTCGTGGATGCGCCGGCCCCCGGTGTACGTGCCGTTCGTACTGTCCTCGTCCTCCAGAGACCAATGGTCGTCGACGGGCCGGAGCACTGCGTGGTGCCATGAGACGCGGGCGTCGTCGAGGACGATGTCGCTCAGGGGGTCGCGACCGACGTGGTAGTCCCTGCTCGGGCTCATCACCGTGGGTCCGGCATCGGTTTCGAGCACAAGCTCGGGCGCAGTCGGGGCGACGGGCCGCTCTGCCATGTCCGAATTCTATCGATGTGTACTGGTGTGTGCCTGATCGGGCGAGCGCTCCGGCCGCACACAGGCCCGGCACAGGCCGGTCTCAGCCCGGCCTCAGCTCGTTAAGAGAGCTCTCAGACTCCGTCCGTACGGTGCGGTGCATGGTTACGAAGACTGATGACGAGACGACCGAGACCCCTGAGTCCACCACCGCCGAGACCACGGAAACTGCCGCCGAGACTCCTGAGGTCAGCGAGGTCACCAAGGAGGCCGAAGGTACCGACGCCGCCGAGGCTGCCGACGCCGTCGAGGACACGGACGCGGATCTCGACGACGAGCCGTTCGCGACCGCCGCGCCCGCGGAGGACTCCTCCGGTGCGGGGCAGGGCGCCGGCGCCGTCGTCTCCGCGGCACTCGGCGTCGTCGCGCTCAGCGGCAGCTGGGTCGCGACCGTCGCCTCGGCCCGCGAGTCCCTGATCGGCCAGCTCCAGACCTCGCAGAGCGCAAGCGTCGCCAAGCAGGTCTCCGAGGTCTACGGCGACTCATGGCACGCCACCGCCCTGGTCGGCGGTATCTTCGCGCTCCTCGCGCTGATCGTCGGCGCGGTCGTCCTGGCCAGGCCCGCGTTCGGCGCCCCGGGCAGGCCGCAGGCCGTGTGGATCAAGTCGGTCGCCTGGGCGGGTGTCTCCCTCGGCGTCCTCGGTCTGCTGCTCGCCGTGGCGAAGTACACCGACATCCTCATGGCGCTCCCCTCGACCTCTTCCTGACTCCTGCTTCCTGAGACGTGCGTCGGGGGTGCCTCAGGCCGGGTCGGGGGTGCCTCAGACCGGTCTGAGGTCCTCTGAGGTACGTCTAAGGCACCCCGTACCCGCAACATGCGGCACTCTCCCGATGTGGCGGACCCCCCTGGGAGACGAGTGTTGAGGCATCGCAGAAAGCGAAGCCGAAACCCACTCGCCACCAGGGAGCACCAGATGTACGCGTACGAGATCCACCAGGTCCGCGCCACCGAACTCATCCGCAGGGCCGAGCACAGCCGGCTGGTCCGCGAGGCCCGTGAAGCCCGGCGCAGCCGGCGCGCGGAGCGCCGCGCCTCCTCTGCCGGCCAGGACGCGGAGGGCCGGGTGAACAGTCCGCGCTCGGGCCGCTCGCGTTTCGCACGTGCGGCCTGACGATGAGGGCAGAGCCGGGGGAGGGCCACACGGGTGTGGTCCTCCCTTTCCACGTCGGTTCCGACGCACGCGCGGCCGACAGCCGGATCGAGGTCACTCACCCGCGCCCCACTCCGCCCTCGGCGATAACGGGTGCCGCTGCGTCGGACCCCTGTGCGATGCTCGCCCCTGTGGAGACCAGGTGCGTCAGCCCGGTGTTCGTCGGTCGCGCCGGCGAACTGGGCGTACTCAACAAGGCGCTCGCCCGTGCCACCACGGGGGAGCCGCAGGCCATGCTGCTCGGCGGGGAGGCGGGGGTCGGAAAGACCCGTCTCGTCGAGGAGTTCGCGCTCGCCGCGGGACGCGAGGGCGCCGTCGTCGCGCTCGGCGGATGCGTAGAGATCGGCGCGGACGGGCTTCCGTTCGCCCCCTTCTCGACGGCTCTGCGCGCCCTGCGCCGACAGTTGCCCGAAGAGTTCGTCGCGGCGGCCGCCGGACAGGAGACCGAGCTGGCACGGCTCCTGCCGGAACTCTCCCCCGCGCCGACCGGACGCGACGGACGCCACGGCGAGGAGAGCATGGCCCGGCTCTTCGAGCTGACGGCCCGTCTCCTGGAACGCGTCGCCGCGGACCGCACCGTCCTCGTCGTCCTGGAGGACCTCCACTGGGCCGACGCCTCCACCCGCCACCTCCTCTCCTACCTCTTCCGTACGCTGCGCAGCGGCCGCCTCGTCATCGTGGCCACGTACCGCGCCGACGACGTCCACCGCCGCCACCCCCTGCGCCCGCTCCTCGCCGAACTCGACCGTCTGCGCACCGTCACCCGCCTCGAACTCGACCGGTTCAGCCGCGACGAGGTGGCCCGCCAGGTCGCCGGGATCTTCGCCGCCGAGCCCGAACAGGCCCAGGTGGACGACATATTCGAGCGCTCCGACGGCAACGCGTTCTTCGTCGAGGAACTTGCCGTCGCCACCAGCGAGGGCTGCTGCACCGGCCTGTCCGAGACGCTGCGCGACGTGCTCCTCGTCCGCGTCGAGGGCCTTCCCGACGACGCCCAGCGCGTGGCCAGGATCGTCGCCGAGGGCGGCTCCACCGTCGAGTACGCGCTGCTCGCCGCCGTCGCCCGGCTCGGCGAGGACGAACTGATCGAAGCCCTGCGCGCCGCCGTCGGCGCCAACATCCTGCTCGCCACCCCCGACGGGGACGGCTACCGCTTCCGCCACTCCCTGGTCCGCGAGGCCGTCGGCGACGACCTCCTGCCCGGCGAACGCTCCCGCCTCAGCCGCCGTTACGCCGAGGCACTCGAAGCGGACCCCTCGCTCGTCCGCGCCGACGAACGCGTCACGCGCCTCGCGAGCTACTGGTACCACGCACACGACCCGGCCAAGGCCCTGCCCGCCGTCCTCGACGCGTCCGTCGAGGCTCGCCGCCGGCACGCCTACTCCGAGCAACTGCGGCTCCTGGAAAGGGCGATGAACCTCTGGGACGAGGCCCCCGAGGACGTCCGCGCCGCACTGCGCCCCGTCGACTACACCGAGGTCTACCCGCCCTGCGGCTGCGACCCCGCCACCACCCCGCTGCGCTATCTCGACCTGATGGCCGAGGCCGCCGTCGCCGGCCGGCTGTGCGGCGAACGTGAACGCTCCCTCAAGATCACCAAGCGTGCCCTGCGCCTCATCGACGACGCCGACGACGAGAAGGACCCCCTGCGCGCCGCCTGGTTCTGGATCCAGCGCTCCCGCCTCGTGCCGTCCCTCGGCCGCGGCGACGGCTGGGCCGAGATCGCCACCGCCCAGGAACTCGTACGCGGACTGCCGCCGTCCGAGGTGCACGCCGAGGTCCTCACCAACGTCGCCTCCTGGGGCATGCTCCACAACCCCGGTGAGGAGACCCTTGCCGCCGCCGAACGGGCCGTCGAATACGCCCGCATGGTCAAGGCCGAGGACATCGAACTGAACGCGAGACTCACTCTCGGCGGCCTCCTCGTCGACGCGGGGGAGGCCGACCGCGGCTTGGCCGAGATGTACGCCGTGCGCGACCGGGTCGTCGAGATCGGCCTCGTCCCGCAGGTCGGTCGCGTCCACATCAATCTCGCCTCCTCTCTGGAGAGCGCGGGCCGCTCCCTCGAGTCCGTGGCCGTCGCCGAGTCGGGCATGGACCTGTGCCGCCGGTACGGCCTCCTCGACTCGGAGGGCTGGGTCCTGACCAACATGGCCGAGTCCCTCACCTCGCTGGGCCGCTGGACCGAGGCCGACGCCGTCGTCGACACGGCCCTGCGGTCCTCCGCCCTGAGCGCCAAGCCCCGCGGCACGGCCGCCCTCCGCCGCGCGACCGTCGCGCTCGGCCGCGGCGACCACGCCGAGGCGTCCGCCCAGCTCGCCGCGGCCCGCGCCACCTACGGCACCCACGACACCATGCCCCAGTACGCGCTGCCCCTGTCGGCCCTCGCCGTAGGCATCGCGGCCGCCGCCGGCGGCACCCAGGGACTCCTCGACGCCCGCGCCGAACTCGCCCGTGTCGTCGCCGAGGGCATCCCGCCGAGCAATCAGCGATACGCCTGGCCCCTCCTCGTCGCCGCCGCCGTCGCCGAGGCCGACGCGCGGGGCCTGCCGGCCGCGGAGCCCGGCCGCGCCGGAGCCGTCGACCGCATCCGCACCGCCGCCAAGCACCTGGCCACCCCCATGCCCGTCTGGCTCGCCCACGAACAGTGGGTCCGCGCCGAACTCCTGCGCGCCGAAGGCCGCGACACCCCTGACGACTGGTCCCATCCCCTCACCACCTTCGAGTCGCTCGACCGCCCCCACGACCTCGCCCGTGTCCGCTTCCGCGCGGCGGAGTCCCTCCTCGTGGCAGCCGCCACGTTCGAGGACGAGAGGGAGCGGGCCACGGAACTGCTGCGGCTCGCCGGAGCCGTCGCCGACCACATCGGAGCGCGCCCGCTCACCGAGGCGGTCGCCCTCCTCGCCCAGCGTGCCCGGCTCACCCTGAACCCCGCCGCGCCACGCCCCCGGACCCCCGTCGACCCCGCCGAGGAACTCGGCCTGACCAGCCGCGAACGCGACGTCCTGCGCCTCGTCGCCGCCGGACGCAGCAACCGTCAGATCGCCGAGGAGCTCTTCATCTCCCCGAAGACGGCGAGCGTCCACGTCTCCAACATCCTCGCCAAGCTGGGCGTCGCCGGCCGCGGCGAGGCAGCCGCCCTGGCCCACCGCCTGAGACTGTTCGCTCCGACGGGCTGAGTCGCAGACCGCAATGGGATCGTCACGAAGGGTGAAATTTCGCGCTGTCGTACGCTGGACGGAGGTCTCGGCCACCCGGAGGCGCCGTGTTCAACATGTTCGAGGAGCTGTTCTCGCCCGGTCGCAAGAACACCAACGAGGAGCGCAAACGGCTGGAGCTGACCCGCGTCGATCTCAACGACGGCGACCCGGGGCGCGGCCCCATAGACCTCACCTCCGGCACGGTGGTGGTCCGCGTCCCCGCCCAGACACCACCTCACCCGGCGGACGCGAAGGACGTGACGGACGTGACGGACGTGACGGACGAAGCGGAGCCGAGGGAGCCGGCCCCCGAGGCGGACGCGCCCGACCTCGCCGTCCCCGCTCCCTCCGACGGCGAGACCTGAGCGCCGGCTCCGCTCCCGCCGGGGACCCGGCGGGCCCCGCCCTTCAGGACACCTCCAGCTCCAGGATCCGGTCGTCGCCCTTCCGGGGCGTGCCTCTCGAGTCCGTGTTGCTCGTCGTCAGCCACAGCTTGTTCCGGTCCGCGGCGACCACCGTGCGCAACCTTCCGTATGTGCCCTGGTCGGTCGCCTCGTCGACGAGGAAGGCCTGGGGCTCGGCCGCCGGCCCAGCCCCCTTCAGGGGGATCCGCCACAGCCGCTGGCCTCTCAGGCCCGCCATCCAGATCGAGCCCTCCGAGTAGGCGATGCCGCTCGGCGACGCCTCGGACGTGTGCCACACGGCCACCGGGTCGTGGAAGCCGGGCCTGCCGCCCTTGCCCTCGACGTCGGGCCAGCCGTAGTTGTCCCCCGGCACGATCAGGTTGAGCTCGTCCCATGTGTCCTGGCCGAACTCCGAGGCCCACAGCCGCTTGTCCTTGTCCCAGGCGAGCCCCTGCACATTGCGGTGGCCGTACGTATAGACCACGGAGTCGCCGAAGGGGTTTCCGGGGGCCGGTCTGCCGTCCGGGGTCATCCGCAGGATCTTGCCGCCGAGGGACTTCTTGTCCTGGGCATACTTCTTCACGTACGTCTCACCCGTGCCCGCGTAGAGCAGCCTGTCCGGGCCGAACGCGATGCGCCCACCGTTGTGGTTCGTGCCCTTCGGGATGCCCTTGAACACCGTCTCGGGCGCGCCCAGCTGATCACCCGGCGGCTTCTTCGCGTCGTACCGCATGCGCACGATGCGGTTGTCCGACTTCGCGGTGAAGTACGCGTAGACCCAGTGGTCGGAGGCGAACGACGGGGAGAGGGCCAGGCCGAGCAGTCCGCCCTCGCCGGCCGGGACCACCCCGGGCACGGTGCCGACCTCGGTCTTCTTGCCCGTCTTCGTGTCGACCCGCGTGATCGTCGCCTCGTCCCGCGAGGACACCAGCAGGCCGCCGCCCGGCAGCGGAGCCAGGCCCCAGGGGGAATTCAGGCCCTCGGCGACCGTGCGCACGACCTTCACCGAACCCTTCACGGGACCGGTGTCGCCCCCCGCGTTACCGGAAGGTTCGGACGAGCCGGCGGAGGCGCTGTGCCGACCGTCCGGCGGACCGTCGGCACCCGAGGAGCACCCCGCCGTGAACAGGATCGAGGCACAGGCCAACACGGCCAACACGGGCTGCACACCTGGACGTTGCACGATCGGATCCCCTCGACGCTGCGGACCGGGCGGCTCTTCTGCGCTGCGGTTCTCTTGTTCATACACCGCAGCCACCCCGCAGGTTCCCGATCGACTCCGACGCGTTCGGAGTAACTCACTCCCGCCCGCCGCTCTCCCGGTCCCAGCCGTCAGAGCCCCCATCAGCCCCCCGGAACTTCCAGCCCCAGCCCTCAGAACTTCCCCTCTCAGCCCTCAGAGCACCCCGCCCTCAGAGTGCCCCGCCCCGGAGCTCTCCGCCCCCGAGCTCCCGGCCTGCCCCGAGCTCCCCTCTCAGTCCCAAGACCCCCGGGCTCGCGGCAGTTCCCCGATCTCCGACAGATCACGCTCCGTGAGCCGTAGTTCCGCGGCCGCGGCGTTCTCCGCCGCCCACCGCTCCCGCTTGGCACCCGGCACCGGGACCACGTGCCGCCCGCGGCTCAGCACCCAGGCCAGCGCCACCTGCGCAGGAGTGACCGCTTCCCCGTGCCGCGCGGCGATCCGGCGCAGGCCCGCCACGATCGGCTGGTTGGCCGCCATCATCTCCGCGGTGAACCGGGGATGCCGGGCCCGCAGATCGTCCGGTTCGAAGCCCTGCCCCGGCGTCAGCGTGCCCGTGAGGAAGCCGTTGCCCAGCGGCATCGCCGCGAGGAATCCCACGCCCCGCGCCTCGCACCACGGCAGCAGCGCCTCCAGGGCCTCCGGCGACCACACCGAGAGCTCGGCCTCCACCGCGCTCACCGGGAACACCTGCTGCACCCGCTCCAGCTGCCGGATCGTTCCCGCATGCAGCCCGGCCCTGCCCCGCCGCGTCGCCCGCGCTCCCACCGCGCACAGCCCGAGCGCCCGCACCTTCCCCGCGCCCACCAGCTCCGCCATGGCGCCCCACGTCTCCTCGACGGGCACCTCGGGGTCGGCCCGGTGCAGCTGGTACAGATCGATCGTGTCGGTCTGGAGCCGCCGAAGCGACGCGTCGCAGGCCCGCTTCACATACCCGGGCCGGCCGTTGGCGACGATGTGCTGCTCCCCGACGAGCAGCCCGCACTTGGTCGACACGAAGGCGTCGCCCCGGCGCTCCTTCAGGACCCGTCCGAGCAGCAGCTCGTTCGTGAACGGCCCGTACATGTCCGCCGTGTCCAGCAGGGTCGACCCCCGGTCCAGCGCGGCATGCACAGTGCGTACGGACTCGTCGCCCCGCTGTCGCGAGCCGGTGTAGGCCCAGCTCATCGGCATGCACCCGAGCCCGATCGCGCCCACCTCGAGCGCTGCCGCCCCGATCGTCCTGCGCTCCACCTGGAAGTAGCCTCCCTCTGCGTGTTCGAGAGGCACCCAAACTAACCTCTGGGACCCGGCCCCCCGCGCACAGCCCACCTCCCATTAGCCTCCTGACCATGAGTGCTGAGGTATCCGCCGACGTTTGGCTCCCGTTCCGTGCAGACGAGGTCCCCGGGCTTCCCGAGGGGCTCAACTACCGCTTCTGGGACGGCGGCCCCGAGTTTCCCGCCGATCCGGCCGACTGCGCCTTCTACGTGGTCCCTTACATGAAGGGCGCGGACGTCGGTGTACGCCCCATGGCGCAGATGACGTCCGTACGGGCCGTGCAGACGCTCTCCGCCGGCGTCGACCATGTACAGGGAGGCCTCGGTGCGCTCCCGTCGGGCGTGCAACTGTGCAACGCGCGCGGCGTGCACGAGGCGAGCACCGCCGAGCTCACCCTCGCCCTGATCCTGGCGTCCCTGAGGGGCATCCCCGGGTTCGTGCGAGGACAGGAGAGCGAGGAGTGGCGCTCTGGCTTCTATCCGGCGCTCGCCGACAAGAACGTACTGATCATCGGGTACGGGTCGATCGGATCCGCCATCGAGGACCGGCTCGCTCCCTTCGAGTGCGCGCGGGTGGTGCGCGTCGCACGCTCCGCCCGCACGACCGCGCGCGGCCCTGTGCATCCGCTCACCGAACTGCCCGCGCTGCTTCCCGAGGCGGACGTGGTGATCCTTTCGACGCCGCTCAACGAGGCGACGCGAGGTCTCGCGAACGCAGCCTTCCTGGCACGACTCAAGGACGGCGCCCTCCTCGTGAATGTCGCGCGCGGGGCCGTCGTCGACACCGAGGCGCTCCTGGCCGAACTGAAGAGCGGCCGGATCACCGCCGCTCTCGACGTCACCGATCCCGAACCCCTGCCCCAGGGGCACCCGTTGTGGCACGCTCCCGGAGTGCTCGTCAGCCCGCACGTCGGCGGCTCCACATCCGCCTTCTGGCCGCGGGCCAAGCGTCTGCTCGCCGCGCAGCTGACCCGGTTCGCGGCGGGAGAACCGCTCGAGAACGTCGTCCTGACGACGGACTGAGGGCGGGCTCCGGAGAGGTCCGTCCGCCGCCTCCCGGCCCGGCATCACGTGCCCTCGTACACACTCCGCGCCCGCCCGGATGCTCTCTGTGCGCACATCCTCCCTGGTCGTCACGGAGAGTAGATATGCTATGTCCCTGAGTGACGAGTCTGGTGTATCGTCCCGACTGGGCTAGCGCCGTGGAGAGTTCGGCGCGGGGGACGGACAACCGGACTGTGAGGGGGCGACGGGCGATGCATGGCCTATGGGCGAACGATCCGACGCGGCGGGGCCGCCGGCGACGACTCGCGCGCGCCCCGATCCGCACGATCCGACCCGGCTGCCACGGCAGCCGCAGGGGCGTGCGCCACAGGAACGGCGGGCGCAGAAGGCCTCAGCAGGCAGCTCACGGAAGCGGGGGCACGGGGGCGGCACGGACCGGAGTCATTCCGTGAGCGCCCCCGGAGCCGTGATCACCGGCCGCCGCCTGTTCCAGGGCGGAGGGGCCGGGCTCGCCTCACAGCTCGTGCTCGCCCTCCTGTGCGCCGGGTACGCCACGGGATCCGTGCTCGGCTGGGGATCCGACCGGCTCGCCCTGTTCATGGGTGACTTCGGACTCAGCGCCGCCGCCGCGGTCGCCGCCGTGTCGAACTTCGCGTACGCACGCCGTCGGCGCACTCGCTTTCGACCGGCCTGGATCCTGTTCGCGGTCTCCTCCGCCATGGCGTCCCTGGGGAACGGGGTGTGGGGCTGGTACGAGGTCGTCCTCCAGCGTCCGGTGCCGACCCCGAGCCTCGCCGATCTCTTCTTCCTGTGCTTCGCCCCGCCCGCCATCGTCGGACTGCTGGTCCTCGCCAAGCGCCCCTTCACCAAGGCGGGTTGGGTGTGTCTCGCGCTCGACTCCTGGCTCATCGCCGGCTCCCTGATCACGCTGTCCTGGAGCCTCGCCCTCGCACACGCCGCGCGGTTCGAGGGGCAGAGCGTCACCCGCACCGCGCTCTCCCTCGCGTACCCGCTCCTCGACATCGTGCTGGTCAGCATGGTGCTCGCGCTGCACTTCCGGCGCTCGTCCGGCAACCGCACGGCGGTGAACACCGCGATCGGCGCGCTCGCCCTGACCGTCATGTGCGACGCCCTGTTCACCTCGCCCCTGCTCCACGCGAGTTATCACTCGGGGGAGATCCTCGACGCCGGCTGGTTCGCCGGCTCGCTGCTGCTCGCGTCCGCGCCGTGGGTGGGGGCGCGGCGCGGGGAGCACGGGGAAGGACCGGCGTTCGTGCGGTACCAGGTCACCCGCCCCATCTCCGGATCACTCGCCGCGCTCACGCCCTATCTGGCCGCCGCCGTCTGCACGTTGGGGATTCTCTACAACGTCCTGAACGGCCACAGAGTCGACCGTGTGGTCCTCCTGACGGCCTGCACGGTCGTCCTGGCCCTCGTCGTCCGCCAGGGCATCATGCTCCTCGACAACATCACCCTCACCCAGGAGCTGGCGCAGAAGGAGAACCACTTCCGCTCCCTGGTGCAGGGCTCCAGCGACGTCATCATGATCGCCGCTCCGAACGGCGTCCTCAGATACGTCAGCCCGGCCGCCGTCGGGGTCTACGGACGCGATGCCGAGGAGCTCGTCGGATCCGAGCTCGCCTCGATCATCCATCCCGAGGACCTCGGGCGCGTGGTCCACGAAGTGCGCCGCTTCCTCGCGGCGAGCCAGATCGAGGAGCCCACGACCCGGATCGAGTGCCGCTTCCGCTCCGGCACCGGCACCTGGCTGAACGTGGAGTCGACGGTCAACCGCCACCACGGCGGCCTCATCCTCAACAGCCGGGACGTCACCGAACGGGTGCGTCTGCAGGCTCAGTTGCAGCACAACGCCGAGCACGACCCGCTCACCGACCTGCCCAACCGCGCCCTGTTCACCAAGCGGGTCGGCCACGCGCTGGGAGGCCGCCGCGCCACCGATCGCGGTACGGCCGTCCTCTTCATCGACCTCGACGGCTTCAAGCAGGTCAACGACACCATCGGTCACCAGGCGGGCGACGAACTCCTCGTCCAGGCCGGCCGGCGACTGGCCGAATCCGTGCGCTCCGGGGACACCGCCGCCCGCCTGGGAGGCGACGAGTTCGCGGCGCTGATCGTCGGCGACGGCAGCCGCGACGACACCGCGCGTGAGCAGCACATCTACGAGCTGGCGGACCGCCTCAGGGTCACGCTCTCACAGCCGTACGCCATCGACGGCAACGATGTCCGGGTGGCCGCCTCCATCGGCGTGGCCTTCGCCGAACCCGACGTATCCGCAGGCGAGTTGTTGCGGAACGCGGACCTGGCGATGTACCGGGCGAAGGCCGCGGGCAAGGGCCGGGTGGAGCTGTACGCGCCCCAGATGCAGGCCGACGTCGTCCGCAAGGCGGAGCTCGCCACCCGTCTGCGCGCCGCCCTGCACGAAGGCGAGTTCGCCCTGCTGCACCAGCCGGTCGTCTCCCTCGACACGGGCCGGATCGCGTCGGTCGCGGCGCAGGCCCGCTGGCGCTCGACCCAGGGCATCCTGTTCACGCCCGCCGAGTTCCTGCGCACCGCCGAGGAGGGCGAGCGCACCGCCGAGCTCGGCCGCTGGATGCTGGAGGAGGCCGTCGAGCAGGCCGCCGAGCGGGGCCGCAGAGGTCATGCCGTGCCCGTGGCCGTCCGGATCGGCGCCCGCAGGCTCCTCGACCGGTCGCTGCCCCTCGGCTCCGTCGAGGCGCTCCTGACCCGGCACGGACTGCCCTCCGGCGCGCTGGTCATCGAACTGGCCGACAGCGACCCCAGGGTCCCCCTGGACGAACTGGAGCGCCGTCTCACCGCGCTGCGCAGGCTCGGCGTGCGGATCGCCCTGGACGGCTTCGGCAACGGATACGCGGCCGTCACGGCGCTGCGCAGGCTCCCTGTCGATGTACTGAAACTCGACCGCAGCCTTGTAGAAGGGGTGGTGGAATCCGCCCGCCTGCACAAGATCACCAGTGGTCTGCTGCGCATCGCCCGTGACCTCGGCCTGCATTCCGTGGCGGACGGCGTCGACCTGCCCGAGCAGGTCGTCGCACTGCGCGCCATGGGGTGCACACATGGACAGGGAATGGCCTTCTCCGGGCCGCTCGACGAGTACCGGCTGCGCCACGCGCTGGCCTCGGGGAACTACCCGATGCCCAGCGGTCCGGCCGAGCCGGTGTTCGCGGGCGTGCCGTCACCGGTCGGCCGGGCGACCCTGCTGCGCTCACATAATGAGACTCCCGTCCCACCTACTTGACACGCACTGTGTGCCGGGGGGAGGGTCAATGCCATGCGCACCCGAATTCTCGTACTTGGAAAGCGCGTCGGCTGAAGCTGGGACCCACCGGTCGGAACACCGGATCCCAGCGACCGCACCCGGCGCGCTCCCCTCGCTTGCCTCACGGCACGAGGGGTTTTTTGTTGCACCAGCGCGTGTAATCCAGTAACCGAACACCGTACAAACCTCGCAAAAACCCTCAGCATCGAGAAGAGAATGCCGATGACCGAGCAGGCCACCGGGGCCCACCATCCGCAGCCGCGGCCCCGAGGACAGCAGTCCGCCCCCGTCGAGCACGTCACGGGGGCGAAGTCCCTCATTCGTTCGCTCGAGGAGGTCGGGGTCGACACCGTATTCGGCATTCCCGGCGGCACGATCCTTCCCGCGTACGACCCGATGATGGACTCCGAGAAGGTCCGTCACGTCCTCGTCCGGCATGAGCAGGGTGCGGGTCACGCGGCCACGGGTTACGCGCAGGCCACCGGCAAGGTCGGTGTGTGCATGGCGACTTCGGGTCCGGGTGCCACGAACCTGGTGACGCCGATCGCCGACGCGTACATGGACTCGGTGCCGCTGGTCGCGATCACCGGTCAGGTCGTGTCCAACGCGATCGGCACGGACGCCTTCCAAGAGGCGGACATCGTCGGCATCACGATGCCGATCACCAAGCACAGCTTCCTCGTCACCAAGGCCGAGGACATCCCGAAGGCGATCGCGGAGGCGTTCCACATCGCCTCGACCGGTCGCCCCGGCCCGGTCCTCGTCGACATCCCGAAGGACATCCTGCAGGCGCAGACGACGTTCTCCTGGCCGCAGACGCAGGACCTGCCCGGCTACCGCCCGGTGACCAAGCCGCACGCCAAGCAGATCCGCGAGGCCGCGAAGCTGATCACCGCCGCGAAGCGGCCGGTCCTCTACGTCGGCGGCGGTGTGCTCAAGGCGCACGCCACGGCCGAGCTGAAGGTCCTCGCGGAACTCACCGGAGCGCCCGTCACCACCACCCTGATGGCGCTCGGCGCATTCCCCGACAGCCACCCGCTGCACGTGGGAATGCCGGGCATGCACGGTGCGGTCACCGCCGTCACCGCGCTGCAGAAGGCCGACCTGATCGTCGCCCTCGGAGCCCGCTTCGACGACCGCGTCACCGGCAAGCTGGACAGCTTCGCCCCGTTCGCGAAGATCGTCCACGCCGACATCGACCCGGCCGAGATCGGCAAGAACCGCGTCGCCGACGTGCCGATCGTCGGCGACGCCCGCGAGGTCATCGCCGACCTGGTCCAGGCCGTGCAGAAGGAGCACAGCGAGGGCCACAAGGGCGACTACAGCGCCTGGTGGAAGGACCTCAGCCGCTGGCGCGACACCTACCCGCTGGGCTACGACCAGCCCGAGGACGGCTCGCTCTCGCCGCAGAACGTCATCGAGCGGATCGGCCAGCTCGCGCCCGAGGACACGATCTTCGCCGCGGGTGTCGGCCAGCACCAGATGTGGGCCGCGCACTTCATCCAGTACGAGAAGCCCGCCACCTGGCTCAACTCCGGCGGCGCCGGAACGATGGGCTATTCGGTGCCCGCCGCGATGGGTGCGAAGGCCGGCATGCCGGACCGCGCCGTCTGGGCGATCGACGGCGACGGCTGCTTCCAGATGACCAATCAGGAACTGACCACCTGCGCGCTCAACAACATCCCGATCAAGGTCGCCATCATCAACAACGGCGCCCTCGGCATGGTCCGCCAGTGGCAGACGCTGTTCTACAACCAGCGCTACTCCAACACGGTGCTCCACAGCGGCCCGGACGACGTCCAGGCCAACAAGGGCACCCGCGTCCCCGACTTCGTCAAGCTGTCGGAGGCCATGGGCTGCTACGCCATCCGGTGTGAGCGCCCCGAGGACCTGGACAAGGTCATCGAAGAGGCCAACTCCATCAACGACCGCCCCGTCGTCGTCGACTTCATCGTCCACGAGGACGCCATGGTGTGGCCGATGGTCGCCGCCGGCACCTCCAACGACGAAGTCATGGCCGCCCGCGGGGTCCGCCCCGACTTCGGCGACAACGAAGACGACTGAGACCGAGAGCGAAAGAGAGACCAAGAGCCATGTCCAAGCACACGCTCTCCGTCCTGGTCGAGAACAAGCCAGGTGTCCTCGCCCGGATCACCGCGCTGTTCTCCCGCCGAGGGTTCAACATCGACTCCCTGGCGGTCGGCGTCACCGAGCACCCCGACATCTCCCGCATCACCATCGTGGTGAATGTCGAGGACCTGCCGCTCGAACAGGTCACGAAGCAGCTCAACAAGCTGGTCAACGTCCTGAAGATCGTCGAACTGGAGCAGGGCCACGCCGTCCAGCGTGAGCTCGTCCTCGCCAAGGTCCGCGCCGACAACGAGACACGCTCGCAGATCGTCGAGATCGTCCAGCTGTTCCGCGCCAAGACCGTGGACGTCTCCCCGGAGGCCGTCACCATCGAGGCCACCGGTTCCAGCGACAAGCTGGAGGCGATGCTCAAGATGCTGGAACCCTTCGGCATCAAGGAGCTCGTCCAGTCGGGCACCATCGCGGTCGGCCGCGGCTCGCGCTCCATCACCGACCGGAGCCTGCGGGCGCTCGACCGCACGGCCTGAGCCCCCAGGCGCCTGCGAGCGCCCTCTCGTATACCGAGACCCGAAAACTTCCCTCCGCAATCCCGCCGTACGGTGGGACGCAACACCTGCACACCAAGGAGAAAATCCAGTGGCCGAGCTGTTCTACGACGACGATGCCGACCTGTCCATCATCCAGGGCCGCAAGGTCGCGGTGATCGGTTACGGCAGCCAGGGCCACGCCCACGCGCTGTCGCTCCGTGACTCCGGCGTCGACGTCCGCGTCGGTCTGCACGAGGGCTCCAAGTCCAAGGCCAAGGCCGAGGAGCAGGGCCTGCGCGTGGTGACGCCGTCCGAGGCCGCCGCCGAGGCCGACGTCATCATGATCCTGGTCCCGGACCCGATCCAGGCCCAGGTCTACGAGGAGTCCATCAAGGACAACCTGAAGGACGGCGACGCACTGTTCTTCGGCCACGGCCTCAACATCCGCTACGGCTTCATCAAGCCCCCGGCCAACGTGGACGTGGCGATGGTCGCGCCCAAGGGCCCGGGTCACCTGGTGCGCCGTCAGTACGAAGAGGGCCGCGGCGTTCCGTGCATCGCGGCCGTCGAGCAGGACGCCACGGGCAACGGCTTCGCCCTGGCCCTCTCCTACGCGAAGGGCATCGGCGGCACCCGCGCCGGCGTCATCAAGACGACCTTCACCGAGGAGACCGAGACCGACCTGTTCGGTGAGCAGGCCGTCCTGTGCGGTGGCACCGCCGCGCTGGTCAAGGCGGGCTTCGAGACGCTGACCGAGGCCGGCTACCAGCCGGAGATCGCGTACTTCGAGTGCCTCCACGAGCTGAAGCTCATCGTCGACCTCATGTACGAGGGCGGCCTGGAGAAGATGCGCTGGTCGATCTCCGAGACCGCCGAGTGGGGCGACTACGTCACCGGCCCGCGCATCATCACGGACGCCACCAAGGCCGAGATGAAGAAGGTCCTCGCCGAGATCCAGGACGGCACGTTCGCCAAGAACTGGATGGACGAGTACCACTCGGGCCTGAAGAAGTACAACGAGTACAAGACCCAGGACGAGAACCACCTCCTGGAGACCACCGGCAAGGAGCTCCGCAAGCTCATGAGCTGGGTGGACAACGACGAGGCGTAAGCCTTGCGACGAGGGGGCCGGGGCGAATGCCCCGGCCCCCTCGTCGAGGTGGACGGCCCGCGGCGCTCTCGCGTCAACCTGGTTGTCCACCCCGTCCAGCCACGGACGGGTGATCCTTCCACGGAGGCGCAAGACCACCCCCGAAGCGCCACTAGACTGCTGAACACATTCGCGTCGGGCCCACAGCGTCGTGCGTCTACCACGCGGCACAGCGACATCGAAGAAGTGCAAGCGCGTCCCCACGCCGCCCGGCACGCACTCTCGCCGGACCGGCCAAAGGCACGAGTAGCCCCGCTACGAGAGCCTTCGTCCGGCACACCGAGAGCACGCACCGAACGACGCGGGAACGCACCCGCACTTCCCCGGCGCCGCTGACACCCCTCCACCGCCTGCGGCCGTCGGGACGGCCGTCCGCAATGGGACTTGTGAGGACTCACGTGAGCACTGCTGCAACCGGCAAACCCGTCGTACTCATCGCGGAAGAGCTGTCTCCCGCGACCGTCGACGCTCTTGGCCCTGACTTCGAGATCCGCCAGTGCAACGGCGCCGACCGGGCCGAGCTGCTCCCGGCCATCGCCGACGTCGACGCGATCCTGATCCGTTCGGCCACCAAGGTCGACGCCGAGGCGATCGCCGCCGCGAAGAAGCTGAAGGTCGTCGCCCGAGCCGGTGTCGGCCTCGACAACGTCGACGTCTCCGCCGCCACCAAGGCCGGCGTGATGGTCGTCAACGCGCCGACCTCCAACATCGTGACCGCCGCCGAGCTCGCCTGCGGTCTGCTCATCGCCACCGCGCGCAACATCCCGCAGGGCAGCCAGGCCCTCAAGGCGGGCGAGTGGAAGCGCTCCAAGTACACGGGCGTCGAGCTGGCCGAGAAGACCCTCGGCGTCGTGGGCCTCGGCCGCATCGGCGCGCTCGTCGCGCAGCGCATGTCCGCCTTCGGCATGAAGGTCGTCGCGTACGACCCGTACGTGCAGCCCGCGCGCGCCGCCCAGATGGGCGTCAAGGTCCTCACCCTCGACGAGCTGCTCGAGGTCTCCGACTTCATCACGGTGCACCTCCCCAAGACCCCCGAGACGGTCGGCCTCATCGGCGACGACGCGCTGCGCAAGGTCAAGCCGGCCGTCCGCATCGTCAACGCCGCGCGCGGCGGGATCGTCGACGAGGCGGCGCTGTACTCGGCGCTCAAGGAGGGCCGCGTCGCCGGCGCCGGCCTCGACGTGTACGCCAAGGAGCCCTGCACGGACTCCCCGCTGTTCGAGTTCGACCAGGTCGTGGCCACCCCGCACCTCGGTGCCTCCACGGACGAGGCGCAGGAGAAGGCCGGTATCGCCGTCGCCCGCTCCGTGCGGCTCGCGCTCGCCGGTGAGCTCGTGCCGGACGCGGTGAACGTCCAGGGCGGCGTCATCGCCGAGGACGTCAAGCCGGGCCTGCCGCTCGCCGAGAAGCTCGGCCGGATCTTCACCGCGCTCGCGGGCGAGGTCGCGGCCCGCCTCGACGTCGAGGTCTACGGCGAGATCACCCAGCACGACGTGAAGGTGCTCGAACTCTCCGCTCTCAAGGGCGTGTTCGAGGACGTCGTCGACGAGACGGTGTCGTACGTGAACGCTCCGCTGTTCGCGCAGGAGCGCGGCGTCGAGGTCCGCCTCACCACGAGCTCCGAGTCCCCGGACCACCGGAACGTCGTCACCGTGCGCGGCACGCTGACCGGCGGCGAGGAGATCTCGGTCTCCGGCACGCTCGCCGGCCCCAAGCACCTCCAGAAGATCGTCGCCGTCGGCGAGTACGACGTGGATCTCGCCCTGGCCGACCACATGGTCGTCCTGCGCTACGAGGACCGTCCCGGTGTCGTCGGCACCGTGGGCCGCGTGCTCGGCGAGGCGGGCATCAACATCGCCGGCATGCAGGTCGCCCGCGCGAACGTGGGCGGCGAGGCGCTGGCCGTCCTGACCGTCGACGACACGGTTCCCGCCGGGGTGCTCAGCGAGCTGGGCGAGGAGATCGGCGCCACGTCGGCGCGCTCCGTGAACCTGGCGGACTAGTTCTTGGTACATGGCGGGGCCCGGGTCACCCTTTCGGTGGCCCGGGCCCTTCTTTTTTCTCCCCCACCCGAACGGAAGAGGCGGGTCGGGAAGGAGGTCAGGCCGTCGCCCGCTCCGGCTCCCGCCGCTCCTGCGGCTGCGGCGCGGCCACCCCGCGCAGGCCCCGCAGGGCCAGTACCGCCGCCCCCAGCAGGACCACCCCGCCGGCCAGCGCGGCGAAGTGCATGCCGCTCGTGAACGCCTCCCGGGCCGACGCCAGGAGCGCGTCGCCCGCCCGGCCCGGCAGGTGCTGCGCCACCGCGAGCGCTCCGCCCAGCGTCTCCTTCGCCTCGGCCGGAGCGTCGCCGATCCGGTGGCGGTAGACCGCCGTACCGATCGAGCCCAGGACGGCCATGCCGAGGGCGCCGCCGAACTCCTGGCCCGTCTCGAGCAGGGACGACGCCGCGCCCGCCTTCTCCGCGGGCGCCGCGCCGAGCGCCAGGTCGGTCAGCTGCGAGCCCACGATCACCGCGCCGGAGGCGAGTACACCCGCTCCGGCCAGGACGGTCCACAGGGAGTCCGTGCCGGTCAGGGTCAGGAGGCCGTAGCCGCAGGCGCTGGTGAGGAAGCCGGCCGTGACGACGGAGCCGCGGTGCACGCCCCGCTGCACGAGGACCGTCGCGACGGGGGCCGCGAGACCGATGAACACGGTCGGCGCGAGCGCCCACAGCGCCGCTTCGAGCGCGCTCTTGCCGAGGACGGCCTGGAGGTACTGCGTCGTGAAGTACGCCGACCCCATCATCGCGAAGGCCGAGATGAGGTTGAGGGTGACGGCGGGGCCGAAGCCGCGGCCCCGGAAGAGGGCCGGCGAGATCATCGGTGACTCGACGGTGCGCTGACGGCGTACGAACAGGGCGCCGAAGACGAGGCCGACGACGATCGAGGCGACGTAGAGCGGCTCGAAGCCCTCGGAGGGGATCTCCTTGATGCCGTAGACGAGGGGGAGCACCGCGGCCATCGACAGCGGGACGCTCAGGATGTCGAAGCGGCCCGGCCGCGGGTCCTTGAACTCGGGGAGCAGGACCGGGGCGAGCAGCAGGAGCAGGGCCATCGCGGGCAGGTTGACGAGGAAGACCGAGCCCCACCAGAAGTGCTCGACGAGGACGCCGCTCATCACCGAGCCGAGCGCGATGCCGCCGGTCATGACGCCGGACCAGATGCCGATGGCCGTCGCGCGCTGTTTGTCGTCGCGGAACATGTTGCGCACCAGGGCCATCGTCGTGGGCATCAGGGTCGCGCCGCCGATGCCGAGGATCGCGCGGGCCGCGATCAGCATTTCCGCGCTGTTCGCGTAGGCCGCGCAGACGGAGGCGGCGCCGAAGGCGGTGGCGCCGATCATCAGAAGCTTGCGTCGGCCGATGCGGTCACCGAGGGAGCCCATCGTCATCAGCAGGCCGGCGAGCACGAACGCGTAGATGTCGAAGATCCACAGCTGCTGGGTGCCGGTGGGTTCGAGGTCCGCGCTGATCGAGGGGATCGCGAAGTAGAGGACGGAGACGTCCATCGAGACGAGGAGCAGCGGAAGCATCAGGACCGCGAGAGCCGTCCATTCACGGCGCCCCGCACGGGAGTTGGTGCTCGGTGAGTTCGTCATGAGGAGGACTGTACGGACGTCTTACACGCTTGTCTAGTACGAACGTATAGATCGCTTGTGTGAGACGGCGGTATGGGACGCCCGTATGGGACATCCGTATGAAACGGGGGTACGGTGGCCGCATGGGACATCGCGAGGATCTGCTCGAAGGCGCCAAGCGCTGCCTTCTGGAGAAGGGGTTCGTGCGCACGACGGCGCGCGACATCGTCAAGGAGTCGGGGACCAACCTGGCGTCGATCGGCTACCACTACGGCTCGAAGGACGCGCTGCTCGCGCAGGCGTACGTGGCGCTGGCCGAAGGAGCCTCGGACGACTGGAGCGCGGTGGGTCAACTGCCCGGCGCGCCCGGCTCGTTGGAGCGGTTCCGGGCCGTGATGGCCGGCATCACCGACAGCCTCGGCAAGCCCGGGTCGATCTGGCACCTGAGCATCGAGCTCGTGACGATGGGCGACAAGATGCCGGTCGTGCGCGAGCAGCTGGCGCAGGCCCAGCACGAGGCCGGCCGCGGCTTCATCGGCATGGTCATGGGGGAGGAGCCGCCCGCCGACCACCCGAGCGTGCACACCCTCGGGAAGCTCTTCTCGGTGCTGGTCCTCGGGCTCGTCGCCCAGCACACCTTCGACGCGGACTACTCGCCCAGCGCCGACGAACTCACCGAGGGCCTGAGGCTGTTGCTGGACGCGATGCGCGCGTCACAGGCGTCACAGGCGTGACGCCTTGATCCCCATGTGCAACAGCAGCCGGTCCTCTCCGTCGTCCAGGTCGAGCCCGGTGAGCTGCTCCACGCGGGACAGGCGGTAGTAGAGGGTCTGGCGGTGGATGCCCAGCTCCGCCGCCGTACGGCCCGCCTGGCCCGCGCAGTCGAGGAACACCTCGGCGGTGCGGGCCAGTTGACGGTTGGCCGGCAGCAGGAGCGGGGCCAGGACCGGGTCGTGCGCCGTGTCCGGAGGCAGCGCGGTGAGCAGGCGGTACGGGCCGATCGCCGCCCAGTGCGCGTCCGGGCCGAGACGAGGCTCGGCGAGCGCCGCACGCGCCGCGGCCGTCGCCTCCTGCCAGGCGGCCCCGAGGTCACCCAGTTCGCGCCGCGCGCCCCCGAACCCCGCCGCGACGACCGCCGTACCGGCGCGCTCCCGCAGCTTCGCCGTCGCCGCCATGGCCGGCCCGAGCGCGTCCGCCGAACGCAGCCGCACCAGGAGGGCCAGCGCCTGCCCGGCCGCGCCCCACGGCACGGTGCACAGCGCGTCGGCCGCCGGGATCGTCCGGAAGGACGGCGCGTCGTCCGGGTCGGCGTAGGGGCCTTCCCCGCTCGAGCGAAGCCGAGAGCTCGGGGAAGGCCACGGCGCGACGCACACCACCGCGTGCAGCCCGTCCGCGCGCGAGCCGAGCGCCGTGCGCAGGGCCGCCACCGCCATGTCCCGCTGCCAGCCGCGCTCGGCCGTGAGCACCTCGCGGAACTCGCGGGTCAGGTCGGCGCCCGCCTGCGCCTCGTCCGCGAGCAGCGCACCGATGCGGCCCGCCACCTCCATCGCGGCGGTCAGCTGCTGCTCGGTCGGCCCCGGATCGTCGTCGAGCAGCCACACATAGCCGAGGACGACACCCCGATGGCGTACCGGAAGGCAGATACGGCCCCGGTAGACCCCGGCCTCCGGGGTCGGCGGGATGCGGACGGGCCCGGTGGCGCGGGCGATGCCGAAGCCCTCGAACCAGGTGCGCACCGCCGCGGTGGAGCGGCGGGTCAGGATCGAGCGGGTGCGGACGGGATCCAGCGTCGATTCGTCGAAATCGCTGTCGCTGTCGTGCGCGCCGAACGCGATCAGCCCGAAATCCCGGTTCTCCAGCGTCGCCGGGGCGCTGAGCAGCGCCGAGATCTCGTCGACCAGTTCCTGGTAGTCGCCCTTCACCCCGCCATTCTCGCGCACCCCTCCGCGCTCCTCAGACAAATGTCTGAGGTGGCGGCCACAGATGCGTGACAGCTGTCGATGGCACTGGATCGGAGTCATCCTTAGATTTCACGGTGGTTCTCCGTGCCGTACCGGTCTGTTGCGATTCAATTCGTTTACACCGATACGGCCCCTCGTTCGTACTCTCCGTGGAGGTGCCCCGTGCTGGGTCCCGTGATTCTCGCCGCGTCGCGCAGCGACAGGATGCGCCGTTTCATCTCGGCAGCCCCCGGCACGAAGCAGGTCGTCGACCGGTTCATCGCCGGTGAAGGCGTCGACGACGTCGTGCCGATCGTCGTGGACGCCTGCGGCAAGGGCCTCGAAGTCACCCTCGACGTGGTCGGCGAGGACATCACCACCCCCGAGCAGGCCGCCGCCGCGCGCGACGCCTACCTCGAGCTGATCGCGCGCCTCAAGGACCTGGGCCTCGGCACCAAGGCCGAGATGTCCGTCAAGCTGTCGATGTTCGGCCAAGCGCTGGAGGGCGGCCACGAGCTGGCCCTCGCCAACGTCCGCCCGGTCGTCGAGGCCGCCGCCGCGATCGGCACCACGGTCACCCTGGACGCCGAGGACCACACCACCCTCGACTCGATGTTCGCCATCCACGAGGAGCTGCGGAAGGACTTCCCGCAGACGGGATGCGTCATCCAGGCCTACCTCTTCCGTACCGAGGACGACGCCCGCCGCCTGGCCGCCGCCGGCAGCCGCGTGCGCATCGTGAAGGGCGCCTACAAGGAGCCCGCTTCCGTCGCCTACCAGGACAAGGGCGAGATCGACAAGGCGTACGTCCGCATCCTGAAGGTTCTGATGGAGGGCGACGGGTACCCGATGATCGGGTCCCACGACCCGCGCCTCATCTCCATCAGCCAGGAGCTCGCCCGCCGCGCCGGGCGCAAGCTGGACGAGTACGAGTTCCAGATGCTGTACGGGATCCGCAGCGACGAGCACCTCCGGCTCGCCGCCGAGGGCCACCGGATGCGCGTCTACACCGCGTACGGCACCGACTGGTACGGCTACTTCATGCGCCGCCTCGCGGAGAAGCCCGCCAACCTGCTCTTCTTCGCCCGCTCCATCCTCACCAAGGGCTGAGCCCCACCCCTCTCAAAGGAGTTCTGAGACTCATGGACGCTGTAACCCAGGTCCCCGCTCCCGTCAACGAGCCGGTGCACGGCTACGCCCCCGGCTCCCCCGAGCGGGCGCGCCTCGAGATCAAGCTCAAGGAGCTTGCCGAGAACCCGATCGAGCTGCCGATGACCATCGGCGGCGTCAAGCGCCTCGGTGGCGGTGACGAGTTCACCGTCGTCCAGCCGCACAACCACAAGGCCGTCATCGGTACGGGCCGTGGGGCCACGCAGCAGGACGCGCAGGACGCGATCGACGCCGCGCTCGCCGCCGCCCCGGCCTGGCGCGCGATGTCCTTCGACGACCGCGCGGCGATCATCCTGCGCGCCGCCGAGCTGCTCTCCACGACGTGGCGCGAGACCCTCGCCGCGTCCACGATGCTCGGCCAGTCGAAGACGGCGCAGCAGGCCGAGATCGACACCCCCTGTGAGCTCGTCGACTTCTGGCGCTTCAACGTGCACTACGCGCGCCAGATCCTCGCCGAGCAGCCCCCGGCGAACTCCACCGGTGTGTGGAACCGTATGGACCACCGCCCGCTCGAGGGCTTCGTCTACGCGATCACGCCCTTCAACTTCACCGCCATCGCGGGCAACCTCCCCACCGCCCCCGCCCTCATGGGCAACGTGGTGGTCTGGAAGCCGTCCCCGACGCAGACCCACGCCGCCGTGCTGCTCATGCAGCTCCTCGAAGAGGCCGGCCTGCCCAAGGGCGTCATCAACCTCGTCACCGGTGACGGCATCGCGGTCTCCGAGGTCGCCCTCAACCACCGCGACCTGGCCGGCATCCACTTCACCGGCTCGACCCCGACCTTCCAGCACCTGTGGAAGACGGTCGGCGAGAACATCGCGAAGTACCGCACCTACCCGCGTCTCGTCGGCGAGACCGGCGGCAAGGACTTCGTCGTCGCCCACCCGAGCGCCGACCGCGCCGTCCTCAAGACAGCCCTGACCCGCGGCTCCTTCGAGTTCCAGGGCCAGAAGTGCTCCGCGAGCTCGCGGGCGTACATCCCGGCCTCCATCTGGAACTCCGGCTTCAAGGAGGAGTTCGCGGCCGAGGTCGACGGCATCAAGATGGGTGACGTCACCGACCTGTCGAACTTCATCGGCGCCGTCATCGACGACCGCGCGTTCGCCAAGAACAAGGCGGCCATCGACCGCGCCAAGGCCGACGACTCCTGCACCATCGTCGCGGGCGGCACCTACGACGACTCGGTCGGCTACTTCGTGCGCCCGACCGTCGTCGAGTGCGCGGACCCGGAGAACGAGGTCTTCAAGACCGAGTACTTCGGCCCGTTCCTCGCCGTCCACGTCTACGAGGACGACAAGTACGACGAGATGCTGACCCAGATGGAGTCGGCGTCGGACTACGCCCTGACGGGCTCGGTCATCTCCAACGACCGTGCCGCGGCCGCCTACACGATGGAGAAGCTCCGCTACGCCGCGGGCAACTTCTACATCAACGACAAGTCGACCGGTGCCGTCGTCGGCCAGCAGCCCTTCGGCGGCGGCCGCGCCTCCGGCACCAACGACAAGGCCGGCGCCCCGCAGAACCTCCAGCGCTGGACCCTGACCCGCGCCATCAAGGAGACGCTGGTCCCGCCGACCGAGTACGGCTACCCGCACATGGGCTGACGCCCACCCCGGGCGGCCCGCACGGGCCGCCCCCACCCGCCCCCGCCTCCGACCAGGGCCCCACCCCGGTCGGAGGCGGTGTCGTGTCCGGGGTCAGAGCAGTGCGTCCACAGCGACGCGCGTGATGTCGGCGGCGATCCGGTCCTCGCCGGGGGTGTCCGGGTCGAGCCGGGTCGTGTACACGGAGACGATCAGGGGAGCCCCGCCGCCCGGCGGCCAGGCCACGGCCACGTCGTTGACCCCGCCGTAGGCGGGTGACCCGGTCTTGTCGCCGACCCGCCAGCCCGGCGGGAGCCCCGCGCGGATCCGCTTGTCGCCGGTGGTGTTCTCCACCAGCCACCGGATCAGCTGGCCGCGGTCGAGCGGGTGCAGGGCGTCGCCGAGGACCAGCGCGCGCAGGTCCTCGGTCATGGCGGCGGGCGTCGTGGTGTCCCGCCGGTCGCCGGGGAGGTTCGTGTTGAGGTCGGTCTCCCACCGGTCGAGCCGGGTCACGGTGTCGCCGAGCGAGCGGGCGAACGCGGTGACGCCGGCGGGGCCGCCGATCCGGCGCATCAGCAGATTGGCCGCGGTGTTGTCGCTGTAGGTGAGGGCGGCGTCGCACAGCTCGCGCACCGTCATGCCGGTTTCGAGGTGCAGCTCGGTGCGGGGCGAGGCGGCCACGAGGTCGTCGCGTCCGTAGCGGATCAGTACGTCGAGGAGCCCGGGCTCCTGCTCGCGCGCCCTGCGCAGGATCGCCGAGGCGGCCAGCACCTTGAACGTCGAGGCGATCGCGAAGCGTTCGTGCGCGCGGTGGGCGAGGACGGCGCCGGTGCCGGTGTGCAGGGCGTGCACCCCGATGCGGCCGGGGTAGCCCGCCTCCAGCTCGCTCAGCCGGCGCCGGGCGTCGCCGCCGGCCTCGGGGGAGGGCGCCGCGCTCGCGGTGCCGGGCACGGAGAGGAGGACGGGCGTCAGGGACGCGGCGGCGAGGAGGGTCCTGCGGGCGGGAGGTAAGTTCATGATCTCGAAGGTACGTGAGCGGACTCGGGGACGCCGCTGTCATCACCTGGTTCGTGGCGCGGCGTGGCCCGCTGTGGCCGTTCGCGTCAGCTCCAGCCCGCCACGACGAGCGAGAGACCGGTCGCGAAACCGCCGCACAGCAGGACCAGATAGAGCCCGTAGAGCCTGCGCAGCCGGTGGACCAGGAAGCCGAACGCGCCGAACGCGAGCCCCACGGTGAGCGTGCGCGAACCGCGGGCACGTGCCGACTCGGACAGCCAGTCCGTGACGGGGACGGCCGCGCGGCCCGCCTCCTGCACGTAGACCTTGAAGGGGATGCCGTTCCAGGGCTGGTGGCGTACTGCCGACGCGCCCTCGACGGACAGCTCGTGACGGACCTCCGCCCGCATGCGGTCCGTCGTCAGCGGCGCGGGCAACGTCGCGCCCATGGAGGCCAGTTGGAGCGCGAGCAGGCCGCCCGCGAGGCTGCCCGCGAGCGCGGTGACGGACAGCTTCAGGGCCCGGCGCGGCACCGCCACGCACGCCACCGCGAGGAACAGTTCCGGCATCAGGGGCCAGCTCAGCGCCTCCGCGAACGCCCATGCGAAGCCCAGGAGCAGCCCGAGCCGCGCGCTGATCACGCGGGCCAGGACCCTGCGGACACGGGAGTCCCGCAGCGGCTCCGCGACCGTACGGTCATGCAGCGCCGCGACCGCTCGGCGGGCCTCCTCCGGAGTGGCCGTGTACGGGAGCGGCTCGCCGATCCGCACCCGGACCAGGGACGGGCGCAGCCTGCCGTGCTTGGGCAGGAGCCGGTCCGTGCCCGCGATCCCGACCGGCACGACCGGCACGCGCGCGTGCTCCGCCAGGACCAGCGCGCCGCGGTGGAACGACCCGAACTCACCCGCACGCGCGCGCGTGCCCTCGGGGAAGAGGACCACGGCCCGGCCCGCGCGCAGCGTGTCCGCCATGCCGAGCAGGTCGTCCATGCCCCCGCCCGAGCGCCGCACCGGGAACCCGGCGGCGAGGCGGCTGCAGATCCGGGCGCGCCAGGGCGAGGCGAACCAGTAGTCGGCCGCCGCACCGATCGCCGGCGCGTGCGACGCGTCGAGCGCGGCGAGCAGCGCCGCGGTGTCGGCGTGCGAGCGGTGGTTGGCGACCACGACGCAGCCGCCGCGCGGGAGCCGGCCCCGGCGTTCCACACCGCCGGTGAGGGTGAGGACGAGCCACCACAGGGCGTGGCGAAGGCGGGCGGCGGCACGGGCCGGGCGCACCCGGGCCGCGGCGGTCACGGTCGTCGTCACAGGGTCACCACCATCACGAGGAGCAGGGCCACGAGGAGTGAGTCGATACGGTCGAGGAGTCCGCCGAAGCCGGGCAGCCAACTGCCCGCGTCCTTCACGCCCGCCTCGCGCTTCACCATCGACTCGACGAGATCGCCGAGGACGCAGCCGGCGAGGACGGCCGCCCACAGGACCGGTGTGAACGCGCCGACTGCCGCGAGCGCGGCGGCAGTTGCCGCGGCCGCGCCGACCACGCCCGCCCACGTCTTGTTGGGGGACAGCGGTGACAGGCGCCGCGCGAGCGGCCCGCGCCGGCCGAGCGCCGTACCGCCGCACCACGCGCCCACGTCGCCGAAGGCCACCGCGACCCCCACCGCGAGCGCCGTGTCGCCGAGCAGCACGAGGCCGCTGAGCGAGACCGGGATCCACAGGAGACCGAAGAGTGTGTGTGACGCGCGTGTGAAGCCCTGCTCGGCGTCGCCCGCGCAGACCGCCGCGAGGACGGCGAGCACGAGAAGCGCTCCCGTCGTGCGGGGGTCGGGCCCGGCAAGTTCCGCTCCGGGGAGGGCGATTGCCGCGGCTGCCAGTACGGTCCGCTCGGCGCGGGGCAGGTCCACCATCCGCGCGTACTCGCCCACGGCGACCACGCCGAGCCCGGCCGCGAGCGCGAACGCGCCCGCGCGGCCCACGAAGAAGGCCCCGATGAACAGCGGCGCGGACAGCGCCCAGGTCCGCCACCGCCTGCGCAGCTCGGCCCGCATCCGTACCCGGGACGGCAGCGAGGCGACGGCGACGCCACCGGCCCCGAGGACCCCGGCCACGACCGGGACGGCCCGCCCGGCCACCTCGCCGGCGACGAACACGGCGCTCATCGGGTGCCCCGCAGCTGAGTGCCGCGGTCCGCGGGGGACTGCGGGCGGGTGTGCGTGATGCCGCCCGACACCTCGCCGGGGTCGAGGGGGAGGCTCCGACCGTGCTCGGAGGGAAGGGAGCCGAGCGTGGGGGAGGAGGGCGGGGGCGGGGACGGGCGGCGTCGGCCGGCCGGGGACGCGGGATCCGCCCCCCGCACCACAGGCTTCTCGCTCTCCGCAGCCGTCTCTGTAGCCCTGGCCCTCTCTGTAGCCCTGTCCCTCTCTGTCGCCACGCGCTTGTCTGTAGAGACAGCCCGCTCGATAGCCACAGCAGCCACAGTCGTCTCGGGCTGCCCAAGCGCCCGCCACACCCACACCGCCCGCACCACCGCCGTCACCGCGGAGCCCGCCGCGGCGGCCGCGAGCACCGGTACCGCCCAGCCCGAGGCCGCGGCCACGACCGCGAGGAGGCAGCGCTCCGTCTTGCCGACCGGGCCGCCGTTGCGCCGGGGCGCACCCGCCGCCGCGCCCGCCAGCGAGACCCATGAGGGCAGCGTCGTCGCAAAGGCCGCCGCGGCCACCAGCCACAGGGGGGCCAGCGGCAGGAAACCCGCGACGACGAGCAGGTCGGCCGCGCGGTCACCCAGCTCGTTCAGGAGCGCGCCGCGCCGCGTCGTGCGGCCGGTGTCGCGGGCGAGCGCGCCGTCCAGGTTCGCGAAGGCGAGCCGCCCGGCGAGCAGCACCGTCACGGGCAGCGCGGCCGCCGGCGCCGGCAGCCAGGCGAGCGCGGCCGCCGCGCCCGCGGCGCACACGACACCGGCCGCCGTCAGGGTGTCGGGCGAGACCCGCCGCGCGGCGAGCGCGCGGCGCAGGCCGGAGAGCCGGCCCGCGTACCAGGGCTTGAGAGCGTAGAGGCCGTTCATGAGGACGACTGTGCCGCCGCGGACGCGGCGTGAAATCGGCACGCGTACTCAAATGGGGCGTGAGTACGGTGTCCCGGTGACCACGCTGAGCACCGCACACACCGCCGACCTCACGCGAGCCGAACTCCGTTCGGTGCACGCCCTGTTGGACGACGCCTTCGACGGCGGCTTCAGCGACGACGACTGGGACCACACCGTCGGAGGCGTGCACGCGCTCGTGCGCGACAGCGCCGGTGACCTCGTCGCGCACGGCTCCGTGGTGCAGCGCAGGGTCGCGCACGCGGGCCGCCCGCTGCGCACCGGCTACGTCGAGGGCGTCGCCGTCCGTGCCGACGCGCGCAGGAGCGGTCTGGGCGGTCAGGTGATGGCGGCCCTGGAGCGGGTGATCGACGCCGCCTACGAACTGGGCGCGCTGTCGGCGTCGCCCGACGGGGCCGGGCTCTACCGGGCGCGCGGCTGGGAGCAGTGGCAGGGCGCCTTCGCCGCGTACGGCCCCGACGGGCCGGTGCCGCTGCCCGACGACGAGAGCGCGCCGTACCTGCGCCGCGTCACCGCCGCGCTCGACCCGGCCCAGGCGCTGCTCTTCGACTGGCGGGGCGGCGACATTCTCTGAGCCCGGAACGCCGGCTGACGCCTGCGTGACGTCCCCCGCCCACGTGCGTGCCGTCTCAGATAGTAGGAAGTCCGAGTAATTGTGGAGACAGAAGCGGGGTCCTCGCTTAGCTTTGTAGGAGCCGAACGTCTCGCTCGATCCAGCGAATGGCGGTCGTGAGCCGAGCAGAAGGCAGGCAACCCCTGCGGCTCCAGGCTCCCCGCCTCTTCCGGCGCCTCGAAATCCCATGTGATCTCAAGGAGTCGATCTCTCATGGCCACAGCGACGCCCGTCCGCCGCCGAGTCCGTCACGCATCGCCGTCCGATTCAGACCGCAAGAACGCCGCCGCCGCCCTGCAGCGAGCCCTCGACCGCAGGGACAACGGCGGAGAGACGGGGCACGAGAGCCGCTAGGGCCCCGCCCCTACGGCTGTGTGCCGCGCCTGATCTCGAAGTAGTCGATGCGCTCGCCGCTCTCGGCCAGTGCGGAGACCTTCAGTGTCGGTGTCACACCCGCCCCGCCGGTCTCCGCCTCCACCGCGAGGAACGAGAAGCCGGTGTACCGCACCCGGGACCACTCCACGGTGTCCGGGTCCGGCAGGCGTGACTTCGTCCAGTGGAACGTCACGATCGACTCGCGGTCGTGGACATGGCCCTCGTAGCTGTCCCCGACCCCGATGCCGAACCCGTAGAGGTCCTTGCCGGCGCCGCCCGCGGTGACGTACACGATGCCGTCGCGCGTCGGATCGGTCGACGCGCCGACCGGCACCGGCTTGCCCACCTCTCCGTCCTTGATGGCGTCCGTGCGCTCGTACACGTGGTTGTGCCCGTTGATCACCAGGTCCACCTGGTGCTCGGCGAACAGCGGCAGCCACGCGGCGCGCACCCCGCCGTCGGAGGCGTGCGTCGACGTCGAGTACGCGCAGTGGTGGAAGAAGACCACCACGAAGTCGATGTCCTTGCGCGCGCGCAGCTCACCGAGCCGCTCGGCCAGCCACGCGGTCTGCTTACCGTCCGTGTAGCCCTTGTTGGCGGGGATCTCGTACGAGACGTCGTTCGCGTCGAGCGCGACGACGCCCACGTTCCCGTACACGAAGGAGTAGACGCCCGGCGCGTTCCGCGGGTCCGGGCCGTTGTCCGGCAGGGTCCAGCGGGCCGACTGGCCGCCGTACCCGTTGGGGGAGTACCAGGCCTCCATGTCGTGGTTGCCGGTCGTCACCATCCACGGCACCGACTTCGCGACCGACTCCGTCTGCGCGAGGAACTGGTCCCACACGCGCGCGTCGTACGTGTCCGACTCCTTGCCGTGCCCGCTGCTGTCGGCGTAGCAGATGTCACCCGCGTGCAGATGGAACGAGGGGTTCTGGCCCAGGATCAACTGGTCGTTGGCGAGCGCGTCATAGCTGACGCCCTGGTCGCCGAAGGCCGTGAAGACGAACTTCTCCGCCTTCGCGGGCGCCGTGCGGAAGGAGCCGATCGTCGCGATGCGCTCCGCGGAGGCCGGGTCGAAACCGTCGTGGCCCACTCCGTAGTAGTACGTCGTCCCGGGGGCCAGGCCGTCCAGGGCCGCGTGCAGGTAGTGCTGCTCGACCGCCGGGAGCTTCTTCGACAGGCTCGGGGTGTGCAGCGCGCGCACCTCCGCCTCGATCTTCCGGCTGAGGTCCCAGGGTGTGAGGCCCACCCGTACGAACGGCCTTCGCACCGCGAACGGCACCTGCCAGGAGATCCGCATCTGCGTCTTCGGATCGGCGCCGAAGGCGAGGTGGCGGGCGAAGGGCGCGACGAGGGAGCCGTCGACCCGCACGGCCGCCGAGCGGACGGGAGCGGCGGTGGACGGCGTCGCGTACGCCGTGGAGGCCGAGCCGCCCAGGAGGGTCAGGCCGCCCAGGCTCGCCGCGGTCCCGGTCAGGGCGCGCCGCCTGCTGAACCGGGCCCGCAGGTACTCGTGCTGCTCCGGCATGCTCAGGCGGCGGGCCAGCTGCTCGGGGATGCCGACGTCGGGTGTGTCCATGAGAAGAGAACTTCCCAGTAACAACCAACAAGGGCCATACCTGCGGGTGAACATAAATCGACCGAACGGCGGCCCGTACGGCCGGCGACGGGGCGGCCCGCGCGGGGCCTGTCCGAATGGCGGACAGTGAGTGTCATCCCATGGGACGCCGAAGTAGGGTGCCCGTATGTCGGCTAGCTCTCGCATCCTCAATCTCGCAGTGATCCCCGGTGACGGCATCGGCCAGGAGGTCGTGGCCCAGGGGCTCAAGGTCCTCGGCGCCGTCCTCCCGCAGGATGTGAAGCTGGAGACCAAGGAATACGACTTCGGCGCCAGGCGCTACCACGCGACCGGTGAGACCCTCACCGACGCCGATGTCGAGGCGCTCAAGCAGCACGACGCCATCCTGCTCGGCGCGATCGGTGACCCCTCGGTCCCGTCCGGCGTCCTCGAGCGCGGCTTCCTGCTCAAGCTCCGCTTCCTCTTCGACCACCACGTCAACCTCCGCCCGAGCAAGCTGCTCCCGGGTGTGGCGACGCCCCTCAAGGGTCAGCCGGAGATCGACTTCATCGTGGTCCGCGAGGGCACCGAGGGCCCGTACACCGGCAACGGCGGCTCGATCCGCACCGGCACCCCGCACGAGGTCGCCACCGAGGTCTCCGTCAACACGGCGTTCGGTGTCGAGCGCGTGGTCCGTGACGCCTTCGCCCGCGCCCAGGCCCGCCCCCGCAAGAAGCTCACGCTGGTCCACAAGAACAACGTGCTGTCCTTCGCGGGCCACCTCTGGACGAACATCTTCAACAAGGTGGCCACGGAGTTCCCCGAGGTCACCACGGACTACCTGCACGTGGACGCGGCGACGATCTTCCTCGTCACCGACCCCGAGCGCTTCGACGTGATCGTCACCGACAACCTCTTCGGCGACATCATCACCGACCTCGCCGCCGCCGTCTCCGGCGGTATCGGCGTCGCGGCATCCGGGAACATCAACCCGTCCCGCGAGTTCCCGTCGATGTTCGAGCCGGTCCACGGCTCGGCCCCCGACATCGCCGGCCAGGCCAAGGCCGACCCCACGGCCACGGTCCTGTCCGTGGCACTCCTGCTGCGTCACCTCGGTTACGAGGCCGAGGCCGCCCGCATCGAGGACGCCGTCTCCGCCGACCTGGCCGAGCGCGGCACCACCGTGCGGTCGACCGACGAGATCGGCGACGCGCTCGCCGGACGAGTAGCCGGCTGACCCGCCGCGCTTAATGCACTTAAGCAGCCGCCGGGTCGCATCCGCACCCGGCGGCTTCACCTTTGCGGTCCCCGGGTGCCACCATCAACCCCTGGGCCGCACCTCACGCTGTACCCGTACGGGCTGTTTTCGTCCACTGGACCCCACGAGCGATAATCGGACGTGGGGCCGCGGTGAACGCAAAAGCTCGGACGACCAAGTAGTTGGGAAGTTCGTGCTTCCAGCTGCGCGAGCGTGACAGCGGTCCGTCACACACAACCGGTGAAGGACACGCAACCATGACGACGCCCACGATCGAGCTCAAGCCTTCCTCGACCCCGCTGTCCGGCGCGGAGCGCGAGGCGATCCTGGCCAACCCCGGATTCGGCCGCCACTTCACCGACCACATGGTGACGATCCGGTGGACCGAGGGCCGCGGCTGGCACGACGGGCAGCTGGTGCCCTACGGACCGCTCTCCCTCGACCCGGCGACGAACGTCCTGCACTACGCGCAGGAGATCTTCGAGGGTCTCAAGGCCTACCGCCGGCCCGATGGCTCCGTCGCCACCTTCCGTCCCGAGATGAACGCCAAGCGCTTCCAGGCCTCGGCGCGCCGCCTGGCCATGCCCGAGCTGCCGGTCGAGACGTTCCTCGAGGCGTGCGACGCGCTGGTCCGGCAGGACATCGCGTGGGTCCCGGCACACGGCGGCGAGGAGTCCCTCTACCTGCGCCCCTTCATGATCGCGACCGAGGTCGGCCTGGGCGTGAAGCCCGCCAACGAGTACCTCTTCGTCGTGATCGCCTCGCCCGCGGGCGCCTACTTCGCCGGTGGCGTCAAGCCCGTGTCGATCTGGCTGTCCGAGGACCGCGTGCGCGCCGTCCCCGGCGGCATGGGCGACGCCAAGACCGGCGGCAACTACGCGGCGTCCCTCCTCGCCCAGGCCGAGGCCGCCGCCGAGGGCTGCGACCAGGTCGCCTACCTCGACGCCGTCGAGCACAAGTGGGTCGAGGAACTGGGCGGCATGAACCTGTACTTCGTGTACGGAGACAAGATCGTCACCCCCGAGCTGACCGGCTCGCTCCTCGCGGGTGTCACCCGTGACTCGCTTCTGTCGGTCGCCCGCGACCTGGGCTACGAGTCCGTCGAGGGACGCGTCTCCATCGACCAGTGGCAGGCCGACTCCGAGAACGGCACGCTCACCGAGGTCTTCGCCTGCGGCACCGCGGCGGTCATCACGCCCGTCGGGACCGTCAAGCGCGCCGGCGCGCAGTGGACCCAGTCGGGCGGCGAGCCCGGCGAGGTCACGTTGAAGCTGCGCGAGGCGCTGCTCGACATCCAGCGCGGCACGAGCGCGGACAAGCACGGCTGGATGCACCAGCTCGGCTAGGGCCTCTCGTTCGGGTCGTGCCGGGAGCCGATACGGCCCGACCCGAACGGAAGACCTGCGCTCAGCCTTCGCCGCTCGTGACCAGGGCCGCCTCGGACTTCTTGTCCGTGGCGGCCCTGACGCGTACCGAGCGCACCTCACGCGCCGTCAGCGCCAGGTACGCAGCCCCGCCGACCAGGCCCGACAGCAGGAAGCTGCAGTCCACGCCGCCCGTCAGGGAGAGCAGCGGGCCCTCGTACGACGGCAGGGACACCGCGAGCAGTCCGACGAGCGCGCCCAGGGCCCAGGACGCGGTGGCGCGCGGGTTCCAGCCGCCCCGGTACCAGTAGACGCCGCCGCGCGAGCGCCGGTTGAAGACCTGGAGCGCGTCCGCGTCGTAGACGCCGCGGCAGCGCACGAAGCCGATCAGGGTGATCACGGCCCAGGGGGTGCCGATCGCGGTCAGGAGCAGGACGAACGACGTCATGGCGTCCTGTGCGGCCCACGCGAAGTGGCCGACGAAGACGCAGACCGTGGCGACGCCGGCGACCGTGTAGGTCGCGGCCGTGCGGGAGGCGCGGGGCAGGATCGCGTCCAGGTCGAGGCCCATGGAGTAGAGCATCAGGCCCGCGTTGCCGACCGAGCCCGCGGAGGCGGCGAGCAGCAGCGGGATCAGGTACCAGGTGGGCGAGGCGGAGACGAGCGAGCCCGCGTAGTCGAGGGCGGCGCGGGCCGCGTACGCGGTGAACGTGCCGAACAGCTGGGGCGTGAGCAGGCCGACGATCAGGCCGAGCCAGGTGGCGCGCAGGACGCTGCGCTGGGAGTGACGGGCCGGCGACACGTAGCGCGTGTAGTCGCCGAGGAGCGTGATGAAGGCGATGGGGCCCGACAGGCCGGCCGCGACGAGGGCGAGCAGCCACGTCGGCCAGAACGAGCCGAGGAGGTAACCGCCCGCGCCCGGCAGCGGCGCCGTCGTGAAGTGCGGGGCGTACGCGACGACGCCGAGCGCCAGGAGCGCGGTCATGCCCACGGCCAGGACGCGCGAGAGGCGCAGCAGGACGCGGTAGCCGTAGACCGCGCCGATCACGGTGGCGGCAGCCAGGAGCGCGTAGACGGCGCCGTAGGTGAGGCCCGACTCGGGCACGCCGAACAGGCGGTGCAGGACGCCCGTCATCGCGTCGCCGCCGATCCACACGGTCAGCGCCGTGTAGCCGAGCGACAGGAGCAGGCCGACGATCGAGCCGACGAGGCGGCCGCGGACGCCGAACTGGGCGCCGGACGACGTGGAGAGGTTCGTGCCGGTGCGCAGGGAGACGAGGGCGAGCGGGGCGGTGAGCGCGGTGCCGAGGAGCGTGCCCGCGATCACGGAGGTGACCGAGGCCCACCAGCCGAGTCCGAACGACACGGGCAGCCAGCCGAAGACGATCACCCCGAGGCAGAGGTTCGAGCCTAGGAGGATCGAGACGATGTCCCGGGGACCGCTGGTGCGCTCCTCATCGGGGATGGTGTCGACACCGCGCTGTTCTATCGCCATGGGGGGACCCCTGATCTCTGCGTCGTTGCATCGGTCGCGTCAGGCACTTTAGAGCAGCGTTCAATGTGACTCATCACAAGCTGGCACGTCAATGTTTCCGAGTTGTGAATCCTATGGTTAGAGTGAAGCTCTAAACCTGTACGGGAGGTGTGGTGGCGTGCGTCTGACCCCCACGGAACGCGATCGGCTACTGCTGTTCGGGGCCGCCGAGCTGGCCAGGGCCAGGAAGGCCCGGGGCCTGCGGCTCAATGTCCCCGAGGCGACGGCCCTGATCGCGGACACGGTGTGCGAGGCGGCCAGGGACGGCCGGCGGCTCGCCGAGGCCATCGAGGCGGCGCGCTCCGTCCTCGGCCCCGACGATGTGCTCCCCGGCGTCTCCGACGTCGTGACGGAGGTGCACGTCGAGGCCGTCTTCGACGACGGGTCCCGGCTCGCCGTGGTCAGCGACCCGATCGGCTCATCGCTGGGCGACGAGGCACCGGGCGCGCTGCTCCCGGGCCCCGAGCACAGCGACCCGCCGGCCACGGTGACGCTCACGGCGACCAACACGTCGAGCGTCCCCGTCTCCGTCACCTCCCATTTCCACTTCTTCGAGGCCAACCCGCGGCTCGACTTCGACCGCGCGGCCGCGTACGGCATGCGGCTCGCCGTCCCCGCCGGCTCCTCGGTGCGGTTCGGGCCGGGGGAGAGCGCCGAGGTGGGCCTCGTGCCCATCGGCGGCGCGCGCGTCGCGATCGGCTTCGCCGGGCTCGTCGACGGCCCGCTCGACGCGCCGGGCGCCAAGGAGGAGGCCCTGCGCAGGGCAGCCGCCTGCGGATATCTCGGAGTGAAGGGAACGGGCGCATGAGCAGGCCCACCAAGCACAGCGACCACTGCGCGCCGGGCAGCCGGCACATCGACCCGCACGCGTACGCCGCCACGCACGGCCCCCGCGCCGGTGACCGCGTCCGCCTCGGCGACTCGGGCCTGACCGTCCGCGTCGAGTCCGACGCGCAGGCGTACGGCGACGAGTTCCTCGCCGGGTTCGGCAAGACGGCCCGCGACGGGCTGCACCTCAAGGCCGCCGCCGTCCGCGAGACCTGCGACGTCGTGATCAGCAACGTCCTCGTGATCGACGCCGTGCAGGGGATCAGGAAGGTCTCCATCGGCATCCGCGAGGGACGGATCCACGCCATCGGGCGCGCCGGCAACCCGGACACCCTCGACGGGGTCGACGTCGTCGTCGGCACCGGCACGTCCATCGTGTCCGGAGAGGGCCTCATCGCCACCGCGGGCGCCGTCGACACCCATGTGCACCTGCTGTCGCCGCGCATCATGGAGGCCTCGCTCGCCTCGGGCGTGACCACGATCATCGGCCAGGAGTTCGGGCCCGTGTGGGGCGTGGGCGTCAACTCGCCCTGGGCGCTGCGCCACGCGTTCAACGCCTTCGACGCCTGGCCGGTCAACATCGGCTTCCTCGGCCGGGGTTCGTCCTCGCACGACGCCCCGCTGATCGAGGCGCTCGCCGAGGGCGGCGCGTCCGGCTTCAAGGTCCACGAGGACATGGGCGCCCACACCCGTGCCCTCGACACCGCGCTGCGCGTCGCCGAGGAGCACGACGTCCAGGTCGCCCTGCACAGCGACGGCCTGAACGAGTGCCTGTCCGTCGAGGACACCCTCAGGGTCCTCGAAGGCCGCACCATCCACGCCTTCCACATCGAGGGCTGCGGCGGCGGACACGTGCCGAACGTGCTGAAGATGGCGGGCGTCCCGAACGTCATCGGGTCGTCCACCAACCCCACGCTGCCCTTCGGCCGCGACGCCGTCGCCGAGCACTACGGCATGATCGTCTCGGTCCACGACCTGAAGACCGACCTGCCGGGCGACGCCGCCATGGCCCGCGACCGGATCCGCGCCGGGACGATGGGTGCCGAGGACGTCCTGCACGACCTGGGCGCCATCGGCATCACCTCGTCGGACGCGCAGGGCATGGGCCGCGCCGGTGAGACCGTGCGCAGGACCTTCGCCATGGCCGGGAAGATGAAGGCCGAACTCGGGCCCCTTCTTGCCCGGGACGGGCAGGCCGGCGACGGCGAGTACGACGACAACGCGCGCGTGCTGCGCTACATGGCGAAGCTGACGATCAACCCCGCCATCGCGCACGGCCTCTCCCACGAGGTCGGCTCCATCGAGGCCGGCAAGCTCGCCGACATCGTGCTGTGGCGCCCCGAGTTCTTCGGTGCGAAGCCGCAGCTCGTCCTGAAGTCAGGCTTCCCCGCGTACGGCGTCGTCGGCGACCCGAACGCGGCCACCGACACCTGCGAACCCCTCGTCCTGGGGCCGCAGTTCGGGGCGCACGGCGCGACCGCGGCGGACATCTCCGTCGCCTTCGTCGCCCAGGCCGCCCTCGACCAGGGCAACGACAAGATGCCCACCCGCCGCCGCCGCGTCGCCGTCCGCGGCACCCGCGGCATCGGCCCCGCCGACCTGCGCCTCAACTCGCGCACGGGCTCCATCGACGTCGACCAGGCCACCGGACTCGTCACGCTCGACGGCGACCCGGTCCGCTCGGAACCGGCCGACTCCGTCTCCCTGAACCGTCTCTACTTCCTGTGAGGACCCGCTCATGAGCAGCTTCCACATGCCCCCCGAGTGGGCCCCGCACGAGCGCACCTGGATGGCCTGGCCGAGCCCCAACCCGACCTTCACCAACGACGAGGAGCTGGCCGAGGCGCGCGAGGCCTGGGCGTCCGTCGCCCGCGCCGTGCGCCGCTTCGAGCCGGTGACCGTGATCGTCGCCCCGGGCCAGAGCGACTCGGCCCGCGCGCTCCTCGGCGACGACATCGACCTCGTCGAGCGTGACCTCGACGACGCCTGGATGCGCGACATCGGCCCCACGTTCGTCGTCGGAGACGGCCGGCTCGCCGCCGTGGACTGGACGTTCAACGGCTGGGGCGCCCAGGACTGGGCCGTCTGGGAGCACGACGCGAAGATAGCCCGCCACATCGCGGACCTCGCCGGCGTCCCCGTCCACTCCTCCTCCCTCGTCAACGAGGGCGGCGGCATCCACGTCGACGGCGAGGGCACCGTGCTCCTCACCGAGACCGTGCAGCTCGACCCCGACCGCAACCCGGGCCGCACCAAGGCCGAGGTCGAACAGGAGATCCACGCCCGGATCGGCACCACCAAGGCGATCTGGCTGCCGCGCGGCCTCGCCGGCGACTACGGCGTCTACGGCACCCGCGGTCACGTCGACATCGTCGCCGCGTTCGCCGCGCCCGGCGTCGTCCTGGTCCACTCGCAGCAGGACCCCGCCCACCCGGACCACGAGCTGAGCAAGCAGCTCATCGCCCAGCTCAAGGGTGAGACGGACGCCAAGGGCCGGCCCCTGGAGGTCGTCGAGGTCCCCGCGCCGACCGTCCTCAAGGACGACGAGGGCTGGGTCGACTACTCGTACATCAACCACTACCTGTGCAACGACGGCGTCGTCCTGTGCTCCTTCGACGACCCGAACGACGAGGTCGCGGCCGGGATCTTCCGCCGGCTCTTCCCGGGCAGGACCGTCCAGCTCGTGGACGCCCGTACGATCTTCGCCGGGGGTGGTGGCATCCACTGCATCACCCAGCAGCAACCCGAGATCACGCCCGCACACTGAAAGACCCGCAGGAGTCCCCGTGGCCCAGGCCCGCCGGAAGAACGCCCCTCCGCGCGAAGAGGTCCTCGCCGCAGCCATGGAGATGATCGCCGAGCGCGGCCTGGAGAAGCTCACCATGGCCGCGCTCGGCCGTGAGGTCGGCATGAGCAGCGGCCACCTTCTCTACTACTTCGGTTCGAAGGACGAGCTGCTCCTGCGGACCCTGGAGTGGAGCGAGGGCCGCCTGGGCGCGGAGCGGGCCCGGCTGCTCTCCGGCGGCGGCACGGTCCGCGAGCGTCTCGACGCCTACGTCGACCTGTATGTCCCCGACGCCCAGGGCGACCCGCACTGGACGCTGTGGCTGGAGGTCTGGAACCGCTCGCAGAACGCCGAGGCCGACGGCGACGCGCGCGAGCGGCAGGCCGCGATCGAGCTGGCCTGGCACCGGGACCTCGTCGCGTTGCTCGCCGAGGGCACCTCGCGGGGCGAGCTCCCGCCGCTCGACCCCGACCGGTTCGCCTCCCGGCTGCGGGCGCTGCTCGACGGGTTCTCCATCCATGTCGCGATCGGCCTGCGCGGCACGGACCGGGCCCAGATCCTTTCCCACGTGAGGGAGTTCCTGGACGAGGCGCTGACTCCCACGGACTCCTGACCGGGCGTCGGGGTCGGACCGGGCTCCTGTGTCCCTTGCCCGGTGCGGTCAGCGGGAGAGCCCCTGCCGCAGTGTGAAGCGGACGGGTGTCCCCGGGGCGGCCTGGGCCGCCCCGGCCAGGGCGGCCTCCGCGACCACGGCGACCACGGGGTAGCCACCGGTCGTCGGGTGGTCGTGCAGGAAGACCACCGGGCGGCCGTCGGGCGGCACCTGCACCGCGCCGAGCACCATGCCCTCGCTGGGCAGCTCACCCGACAACTCCCTTGCCAGGCAGGGACCCTCGGTGCGCAGGCCGATGCGGTTGCTGTGCGCGGACACGCGATACGTGGCGGTCGTGAACGTGTGCAGCGCCTCGGCGGTGAACCAGTCGGCGCGGGGGCCGAGCCGCACGGGCAGGGTCAGTTCGCGGGGCGGGGCCGGCCAGGGCGCGGCGGACGGCATCGGCGGGCAGGGAGCCGCCTCGCCGACGGGCAGCACCTCGCCGTCGCGCAGGGGAGCGGGACCGAGGCCCGACAGGAGGTCCGTCGAGCGGCTGCCGAGCACGGTCTCGACGGCGATCCCGCCGGCCACGGCCACGTAGGAGCGCACGCCGTGGACCGCCGGCCCCGCGTCGAGGACCGCACCCGCGGGCACCCGCACCGGGACACCCCACGCGACCGGCCTGGCGTCCAGGGTCACCGCGCAGGGGGCGCCGCCGACGACGACGGTGACCGGACGGTCGGGCCGCAGCGCGCAACCGGTGAGCGTGGTCTCCAGGACGGCGGCGTCCCCGGCGTTGCCGAGCAGCCGGTTGGCGAGCCGCATCGCGGGCGCGTCGAGGGCGCCGGAGCGCGGAACTCCCAGGTGGGCGTGGCCGGTTCGGCCCGCGTCCTGGATCGTCGTGAGGGCCCCGGCCCGTACCAGGGTGATCTTGGCGGTCATGCGCGGCCTCCATCGGCGACGAAACGCACCTGGGTGCCCGGCGTCAGGAGGGCCGCCGCCTCCCGGGACGGGTCCCACAGCGGCGCCGGGTCCGGCATGGTGCCGATCAGCTGCCAGCCGCCGGGGGTCGCGCGCGGGTACACGGCGGTGTAGGGGCCCGCGAGGGCGAGCGCGCCGGCGGGGACGCGGGTGCGCGGGGTCGCGTGGCGCGGTACGTGCAGCTCGGCGGGCAGACCCGTGAGATAGCCGAAGCCGGGGGCGAAGCCGCAGAACGCGACGCGGTACGTGTGGGCGCAGTGGCGGGCGGCGACCTCGTCCTCGGGGACGCCCCAGCGGGCCGCCACCCCGGCGAGGTCCGGGCCGTCGTACACCACCGGGATCTCGACGACGGCCCCCTCCTCGGGAGCGTGCAACGGGATGTCCCAGGTCATGAGCCGACGGGCCAGGAGCTCGGGGTCGCCCACCCCGTCGAGCAGGACCGTGCACGCGCCGGGCACGATCTCGGCGACGGGCGGCAGGGTCCCGGCGGCGCGGCGACGGAGCAGCTCGGCGTGGAGCGCACCGGTGCGACCGGCGTCCGGCAGCTCCACGAGCAGCGCGTGCCGCCCGGCGGGCCGCACCACCATCGAGGGCGACGAGGCCGTCATGCGAACGCCCCGACCTTGACGCCGGCCTTTTCGAGCGCGTGGCGCACCCGGACCGCGAGCCGGGCCGCGCCGGGGGTGTCGCCGTGCAGGCACAGGGAGCGGGCGGCGACCGAGACGCGCGTACCGTCCACCGTGTCCACGGCGCGCTCGACGGCGAACGCCACGGAGCGGCGCACCACCGCGTCCTCGTCGCAGACCACGGCGTCCGGCTCGCTCCGGGGTACCAGCGTGCCCCGGGGGGTGTAGGCGCGGTCGGCGAAGGCCTCCGGCACCGGCGTGAGACCGGCGTCCGCCGCGGCGGCGAGCAGCCGGGAGCCGGGCAGTCCGAGCACGGGCAGCGAACCGCCCGCGAGCCGGACCCCCGTCACCACGGCGCCCGCCTGCTCCGCGTCATGGACGGTCCGGTTGTAGAGCGCGCCGTGCGGCTTCACATACGCCACCTCGGCCCCGGCCGCCTCGGCGAACACCCTCAACGCGCCGATCTGGTAGGCCACTTCGGCGGCCAGCTCGTCCGCGGGCACATCCATCGCCCGCCGCCCGAAGCCGGCCAGGTCGCGGTACGACACCTGCGCCCCGATGCGTACGCCGCGCGCGGCCGCGAGGTCGCAGACGCGGCGCATCACCGAGGGGTCGCCCGCGTGGAATCCACAGGCGACGTTGGCGCTGGTCACCACGGAGAGCAGGGCCTCGTCGTCGGTGAGGGTCCAGCGGCTGAAGCCTTCGCCGAGGTCGGCGTTGAGGTCGATGAGGTCCTGGATCACGTTCGTAACGTAGGGGATTGTTGAACGATTCGACAAGAGGTTGATTTGGTCACGGACATCTCAGACCCCTTGTTCGATCGTTGAACAATCCCTTACGGTCCGGAGACCCCCGTGGAACCGGACGCACCTGATCCGGTCCGTGCCCCCTCATGCTCTGAAGAAGGCCGCCGCATGATCGTTCTTCTCGGCGTGCTCGTGGTGATCCTCGGATTTGTCACGCGCCGCAACCCCGTCCTAGTGGTCGGTGTCGCCGGAATCGTCACCGGACTGCTCGGCAAGCTCGACCCGCAGGAAGTCCTCGCGGCGTTCGGCAGGTCCTTCGCCGACAGCCGTTCGGTCACCGTCTTCGCCATCGTCCTGCCGGTGATCGGCCTGCTCGAGCGATACGGCCTGCGCGAGCAGGCCCGCACCCTCATCGGCCGCCTCGGCAAGCTCAGCGCCGGCCGCTTTCTCGCCGTGTACCTGCTGATCCGCCAGGTCACCGCGGCCTTCGGGCTCAACAGCATCGGCGGCCCCGCGCAGACCGTGCGCCCGCTCGTCGCGCCCATGGCCGAGGCCGCCGCCGAACGCACCACCGGCGGCCCGCTCCCCGACCGGCTGCGCGAGAAGGTCCGCTCGTACTCCGCCTCGTCCGACACCGTCGGCGTCTTCTTCGGCGAGGACTGCTTCATCGCGATCGGCTCGATCCTGCTGATCACCGGGTTCGTGAACTCGACGTACCACCAGCAGCTCGAACCGACCGAGCTGGCGCTGTGGGCGATCCCGCTCGCGGTCTGCGCCCTGATCATCCATGGCGCCCGGCTCCTGCTCCTGGACCGGAAACTGGAGCGCGAGATGGCCCTCCACGCCGCCGAGAACGAGCTGCCGCTGCCGCACCAGGCCACGGCGTCCCGCACGCGCAACGGGTCCGAGGAGGCCGGCAAGTGATCAAGGTCGAGTGGCTCTACTGGCTCATCGGACTCATCTTCGTCGTCATGGCCGTGCAGATGGCGGCCGACCGCACCAACCCCAAGCGGTGGACGTCCGCCGCGTTCTGGGGACTGCTCGGGCTCACCTTCCCCTACGGCACCGGCGTCGTGAACGCCGAACTGAACGCGACGGCGCCGGGCTCGGCGAGCTGGACCCTGCCCGCCGAACCCCTCGGCGTCGCCGTCCTCGCCCTCATCGTGCTGGCCGGATTCAACTTCATCGGCAAGGGTGTCCCGGTCACCACCACCGACGAGCAGCGCCAGGCCTCCGCGGCCCGGCTCGGCAGCAAGCTCTTCATCCCCGCCCTGACGATCCCGCTCGTCGCCATCGTCTGCGCGTCCGTCCTCGACGAGTCCGGCCTGTTCGAGACGGGGAAGGCCACACTCATCGGCCTGGGTCTCGGCTGCATCGTCGCGCTCGCGGTCGGCATGTTCGTCACCGGCGAGAAGAAGATCTCCGTTCCGATCCACTCGGGCCGCTCCATGCTGGAGGCCATGGGTTCGGCCCTGCTGCTTCCGCAGCTCCTGGCGGTGCTCGGCTCGATCTTCGCGGTCGCCGGCGTCGGCACCCAGGTCGGCACGCTGGTGAACGACGTCCTGCCCGACAACTCCAAGTACCTCGCCGTGATCGCGTACTGCGTCGGCATGTTCCTGTTCACCGTGATCATGGGCAATGCCTTCGCCGCGTTCCCCGTGATGACGGCCGCGATCGGCTGGCCCGTCCTCATTCAGCAGATGCACGGCAACGAGGCGGCCGTCCTCGCGATCGGCATGCTGGCGGGCTTCAGCGGCACGCTCTGTACGCCGATGGCCGCCAACTTCAACATCGTCCCGGCGTCGCTCCTCGAACTGAAGGACCAGTACGGCCCGATCAAGGCACAGCTGCCGACGGGGCTCGCGCTGCTCGTCTGCAACATCGTGATCATGGCCCTGTTCGCCTTCTAGGGACTGGTCCCCGCCCAGGAACCGGCTCCGTCCAGGACCTGTTCCCCGTCCAGGAACGTGCGCCATGTCCCAGAAAGGTCGACACAGATGACCCGCGTCCTCATCACCGGCTTCGAGCCGTTCGGCGGCGAGAGCGTGAACCCCTCCTGGCAGGCGGCCTCCCTGGTCGCCGCCGAGCCGCCCGCCGGCCTCACCGTCACCGCGGTTCGACTCCCCTGCGTCTTCGGTGAGTCCGTGGCCGCCCTGCGCCGAGCCGTCCGTGAGAGCGGACCGGACCTGGTCGTGTGCGTCGGCCAGGCGGGCGGCCGTGCGGGCGTCACCGTCGAGCGGGTCGCGGTCAACGTCGACGACGCCCGCATCGCCGACAACGCGGGCGCGGCGCCGGTCGACGAGCCGGTCGTCCAGGGCGGGCCCGCCGCGTACTTCTCCACCTTGCCGATCAAGGCGTGCGTGGCCGCGATGCGGGAGGCCGGGGTGCCGGCCGCCGTCTCCAACACGGCGGGCACGTTCGTCTGCAACCACGTGGCGTACGGCCTCGCCCACCTCATCGCGACCGAACTCCCCGGTGTGCGGGGCGGGTTCGTCCATGTGCCGTGGGCGCCGGAGCAGGTCCCCGACGGCACCGCCGCCGCGCTGCCCGCCGTGACGGTGGCCCACGGTCTGCGGGCGCTGCTGCTCGCCGCGGCGGCCACGACACAGGACCTGCGGGTGACGGAGGGGGCCACGCACTGAACGTGCGGCCGCGAGTCGTCCGTGCCCGAGCGCGCAGTTCCCCACGCCCCCGACGGGGCGCCCCCGCAGCCGAACCCCACCTACGAGGAGCTCTCCCCATGACCGTCCAGGCCGCGGAATTCGCCCGCCTCGCCACGGGCAACATCACCCGCGAGTATCCCAACTTCCCTGCTCATCTGGTCACTTCGGCCGACGAAGAGACCCGTCCGAGTACCTTGCACCCCGCCTTCTACGGTGCCTACGACTGGCATTCGTCCGTCCACATGCACTGGCTGCTCGTCCGGCTCCTGAGGCGGAGCCTGCCCGACCCCGCCCAGGTCGCCGAGGTCACCGGCGTACTCGACCGGCACCTCACCCCCGCCAACCTCGCCACGGAAGCCGCCTATCTGCGGAACCGCCCCACCTTCGAGCGCCCCTACGGCTGGGCCTGGCTGATTGCGCTCGCCGCCGAGTGCCGTGCCCTCGGCGGCCCGGACGGCGACCGCTGGGCGGACGCGCTCGCCCCCGCCGTCACCGCCGTCGATCTGCTGCTGAACGAATGGCTGCCCAAGGCGACGTATCCCGTACGCCACGGCAATCACCCCAACAGCGCCTTCGCGCTGGGTCTCGTCCTCGACGCGGGCGAGCGCGCGGGGCTGCCCGCGGCCACCGTCGGGGCCGTACGGGACCGGCTGCGCTCCTGGTTCGCCGGTGATCACGACGCGCCCGCCCACTGGGAGCCGTCGGGGCAGGACTTCCTCTCCCCGGCGCTCACCGAGGCCGACGCGATGCGACGGGTGCTGACGGGGCCGGAGTTCGAGCCCTGGCTGGACCGGTTCCTGCCCGCGCTGCGCGCCGGCGCGCCCTGCCCCCTCCTGGAGGTCCCGGTCGTCTCCGACCACGCCGACCCGCAGATCGGTCACCTGCTGGGCCTCGCCCTCAGCAGGGCGGCCGCCCTGCGCGGCATCGCGGGGGCGCTCCCGGACGGGCCGGTCCGCACGCGCCTCACGGAGGCGGCGGACGCCCATCTCGAGGCCGGGCTGCCCGCCGTGGAGCGTGGCGACTTCACCACCGACCACTGGCTGGCCACCTTTGCCGTGCTCGCCCTTGAGGCGTGACCACAAAGAACACAAGTACGCATGATCGTTGCGCGTTACACCCTTGTCATGGAGTGAGGCGTTCCGGCACCGTGGCCGCCCATGGGACGAGAGCAATGGAAGAAGATCCTGGTCGGGTCGGCCGGGAACATGGTCGAGTGGTTCGACTGGTTCGTGTACGCGAGCTTCGCCACGTACTTCGCGGGAGCCTTCTTCCCCGACGGGAACCCCACGGCACAGCTGATGAACACGGCCGGCATCTTCGCCGTCGGCTTCTTCATGCGGCCCGTGGGCGGCTGGCTGCTGGGCAGGGTGGGTGACCGCAAGGGCCGTAAAGCGGCGCTCACCCTGACCGTCACACTGATGTCGGCGTCCGCCGTCCTCATCGCGATCGCGCCCACCTACGCGGTCGCCGGGTACGGCGGCGCCGTCGTCCTGCTCATCGCCCGCCTGCTGCAAGGCCTCTCGGTCGGCGGCGAGTACGCGGCCAGCGCCACCTACCTGACCGAGGCGTCCGACCCGAGCCGCCGCGGCTTCGCGTCCAGCTTCCAGTACGTCTCCATGACCGCGGGTCAGATCGTGGGCCTCGGCCTCCAGATCGTCCTCCAGCGCACCCTGTCCGACGACGCGCTGCACAGCTGGGGCTGGCGCATCCCGTTCGTCATCGGCGCGCTCGGCGCCGCGATCATCTTCTATCTGCGGCGCAACATGCTGGAGACCGACGTCTACGAGGAGTCCGCCGACGACGCGGGCGCCGACCGCAAGGGCACCCTCACGGCGCTGTGGGCGCACAAGCGCGAGGCGTTCCTGGTGATGGCCCTGACGATGGGCGGCACCGTCGCCTACTACACGTACACGACGTACCTCACCAAGTACCTCTCCAACTCAGCCGGACTGAGCAAGGAGACCGCGACGCTCGTCTCGTTCTGCGCGCTGATCGTCTTCGCCTGCATCCAGCCGCTCGCGGGCCGGCTCTCGGACCGGATCGGCCGCCGTCCGCTCCTGATCACCTTCGCGGTCGGCTCCACCTTCCTGACCGTGCCGATCATGACGATGCTCAAGCACGCGGGCTCCTTCTGGCCGGCCCTCGGCCTCGCCCTGCTCGCCCTCGTCGTCGTCACCGGCTACACGTCGATCAACGCGTGCGTGAAGGCCGAGCTGTTCCCGACCGGCATCCGCGCCCTCGGCGTCGCCCTCCCGTACGCCATCGCCAACGCGCTCTTCGGCGGCACGGCGGAGTACGTGGCCCTGTGGTTCAAGGACGCGGGCGTGGAGTCGGGCTTCTACTGGTACGTCGCCGGGTGCGCCGCCGTCTCGCTGATCGTCTACCTGACGATGCGCGAGACGAGGGACATCGACCTGAACCGGGTCGCGGTCGCCGCGCCCGACACCGAGCCGCGCGCGGCCGGAGCGGTCTGAGCCCACATCGTGAGACCACGGTCCGGGCCACGCCCGGGCTGTGGCACACTGCCGATGTGCTCTCGTTCGCCATGATTATTGGCAGCAGGCGCGCCGGTCCGCAGTGACCGCCACGTACGACCACGTACGGGCGGACATCGTCGTCTCGACCCGCGCGCAGACCTCTCGCACCCGCGAGGGGTTTTTTCGTTTCCTGGCCCACCTCACACCAGGACCGGAGCGCGAGGGATCATAGGGGGACGGTGGAGCCGGTCATTCCGGTAGACCGAGATCCGACACAGGAGCCAGATCAGCATGACGGACGCAACCGACGACCATTACCCCGCTTCCCGCGTCGACGACGACTTCCACGTCTTCGACACCACGCTGCGCGACGGCGCTCAGCGTGAGGGCATCAATCTGACCGTCGCGGACAAGCTGACCATCGCCCGGCACCTGGACGACTTCGGCGTGGGCTTCATCGAGGGCGGCTGGCCCGGCGCCAACCCCCGCGACACCGAGTTCTTCGCCCGCGCCCGGCAGGAGATCGACTTCAAGCACGCGGAGCTCGTCGCGTTCGGCGCCACCCGCCGCGCCGGCGCCAAGGCCTCCGAGGACCCGCAGGTCAAGGCACTCGTGGAGTCCGGCGCCCCGGTCGTGACGCTGGTCGCCAAGTCGCACGACCGCCATGTCGAACTGGCCCTGCGCACCACGCTCGAAGAGAACCTGGAGATGGTCCGCGACACCGTCTCCTACCTGCGCGAGCAGGGCCGTCGCGTCTTCGTCGACTGCGAGCACTTCTTCGACGGCTACCGCGCCAACCCCACGTACGCCAAGGCCGTCGTCACGGCCGCGCACGAGGCGGGCGCCGATGTGGTCGTCCTGTGCGACACGAACGGTGGCATGCTGCCCGCCCAGGTCCAGGCGATCACCGCCACGGTCCTCGCCGACACGGGGGCCCGCCTCGGCATCCACGCCCAGGACGACACCGGCTGCGCCGTCGCCAACACCCTCGCCGCCGTCGACGCGGGCGCGACCCACGTGCAGTGCACGGCCAACGGCTACGGCGAGCGCGTCGGCAACTCCAACCTCTTCCCGGTCGTCGCCGCCCTGGAGCTCAAGTACGGCAAGAAGGTCCTCCCCGAGGGCGCCCTGCGCGAGATGACCCGCATCTCCCACGCCATCGCCGAGGTCGTCAACCTCACGCCCTCCACGCATCAGCCGTACGTGGGGGTTTCCGCATTCGCCCACAAGGCGGGCCTGCACGCCTCGGCGATCAAGGTCGACCCGGACCTCTACCAGCACATCGACCCGGACCTGGTCGGCAACCGCATCCGCATGCTCGTCTCCGACATGGCGGGCCGCGCGTCCATCGAGCTCAAGGGCAAGGAGCTCGGCGTCGACATCTCCGACGACCGCGAGCTCGTCGGCCGCGTCGTGGAGCGTGTCAAGGAGCGCGAACTCAAGGGCTACACGTACGAGGCGGCCGACGCCTCCTTCGAACTCCTCCTGCGCGAGGAGGCCGAGGGACGCGCCCGGCGCTACTTCCGCGTCGAGTCGTGGCGCGCCATCGTCGAGGACCGCCCCGACGGCAGCCACGCCAACGAGGCGACCGTGAAGCTGTGGGCCAAGGGTGAGCGCATCGTCGCCACGGCCGAGGGCAACGGTCCGGTCAACGCCCTCGACCGCGCCCTGCGCGTCGGCCTGGAGCGGATCTACCCGCAGCTCGCCAAGCTGGAGCTCGTCGACTACAAGGTCCGCATCCTGGAGGGCAAGCACGGCACGTCCTCCACGACCCGCGTGCTGATCTCCACCAGTGACGGCGCGGGTGAGTGGTCCACCGTCGGCGTCGCCGAGAACGTCATCGCCGCGTCGTGGGGCGCCCTCGAGGACGCCTACACGTACGGGCTTCTGCGGGCCGGGGTCGAGCCGGTCGAGTAGGGCAGCACAGGTGCGGACGCCGGAGGGGCCGTGGTCGGCCCCTCCGGCCTTCTGTCGCCGGTCCGCTACCAGGTGAAGGTCGCCGAGGTCTTCGCGGGCAGCGAGTAAGTGGCGTGCTGCCCGCCCCAGTCGACGGTCACCGTCTTCGCGGACGTGCCGCCGTTGTACGCGATGAGCGCCTTCGAGCCGTCCGGGTTGCGCCAGGCGACGTTCGGCACGGCCGAGCTGCCGGTCGAGGCGATGCGCTGGGCGCCCGGCCGGACGAACTTCGTCAGATGTCCCATCGTGTAGTACTCGACGGTGTAGTCGACCTGTCCGCTGCGCCCGTCACCGTTGTGCACGGTCACGAGGCCCGTGCAGGTGCCGCAGCCGCCGTTGTGCGGGCCCATGTCCTGGTCCACGGCGAGCGACCACTTGGTCACCGACTTCGCCCAGTTGCGGGTGTAGTCCACGATGTTGAGCATGTCCTCGCGCTGCTGGTCGGCGATCCACGTGCCGCCCGAGTGCTCGGTCCCGAAGGCGTCGAGCTGCGGGTAGCGGTCGTGGATGGCACTCTGCTCGGCGACGTCACCGCCGTAGCCGTGCCACGCGATCCCGCCGAAGTTCGGGTGTGCGCGCACCGCCGCGTCGTCCACGGTCTGCGCCGCGTAGCCGTCGTACGTGTCCCAGTTCCAGTCGTGCGCGAGGACCTTGGTGGTCAGGCCGGCGGCCGCCAGCTTCGGCAGCAGTTCGCTCTTGGTGAAGTAGGCGAGCCCCGAGGCGTTCCAGCTCATCGAGGGGTAACCCCCGCAGCACGTCGGTTCGTTCTGCGCGCTGACGTAGTCGACCGGGACGCCCTGGTCCCGGTACGCCTGGAGGTACTTCACGAAGTACGAGGCGTAGGTGCCGTAGTCCTCTGCTTTCAGCCAGCCGCCGTTGAGCTGTCCGCTGTCCTTCATCCAGGCGGGGGCGGTCCACGGCGACGCCATCACGGTGACCTTCGGGTTGAGCAGCCGGGCCTGCTTCGTGAGGGGCAGGACGTCCGCGAGGTCGTGGGCGATGGAGAACCCGGACAGGCCGGGATCGGTCTGGCCGGCGGGCACGTCGTCGAACGTGTAGCCGTAACGCGCCAGGTCGGAACCGCCCATCGGGTTGCGCAGGAACGACAGGCCGATGCCGTCCGTGGGGGAGAACAGCTTGCGCATCGTCGCGTCGCGTGTGGCGGGTGACAGGGCGCCGCTGCTGTTCATCAGCCACGCGGCGGTGTCCGTGAACGAGGCGCCGCCGCCGGTGAAGGTCTGGTAGCGGGCGTTCTCGTCGACGGTGATGTTCTCGCCACCGCCGCCCGTGCCCGACTGGAAGGCGAACGGGGCCTGCTGTTCGAGACCGCGGACGACATGGCGTCCGCCGGCGTCGTCCGTCGTGGTCAGCCAGGCCGTGACCGGCTCGCCCGCGGCCTGCGCGGGCGAGGCCACGAGCCCGGTCAGGCCCGCGGTCGTGAGCAGTCCCGCGGCGAGCAGCCGGGCCGCCCGGCGCGGGCCCGAGCGGAGTCCTCTGGGGGTTCTCATGGTGCGCCGCCCTTCTGTGGGGGGAGGAGATGCGGCGTGCGAGGCGTGAGTAAATGACGGCTGCGAACGGGAGTCAAGGGGGTGCGCGTTCAGAAAATGAATGCTCAACTGCCATGAGGCCCAAGGCAATTGGATGTGCACCGGTTCTGACGTGAAGTCTTGACGGGTTCACGGGGCGCCAGTTAACTCACGGCGTGAGCTAAGTCATGAGCTTCACCGGGGACTCCCGTCACCCCCACAGGGGGCGGCGCGTACCCGAACCGGCCGAAGGGAAGTCCATGCGAAGAACCGCCCTGCTCGTCTCCGCAGCCCTGCTCACGGGGCTGCTTCCGCTCGCGTCGGCAGGCGCGGCGACCGGCGCCGAGGAACCGCCGCCGGTGCCCGTCGACCGATTCGAGGGCGAGGTCCCGTTCGCGTCCCAGCCCGCGGAGGGCATCTTCACCTGGGGCGGCGACAGCGACGACCCGCCCAGGCTGGAGCTCGCGGCGCGCGACGACGCCCCCGAGGGGGACAAGGTCCTCTCCGGGACGTACGACATCAGCGGCTACGGCGGCTTCACCCACGACTTCGCCGCGAACGAGCCCGGCCACGACTGGTCCGCTCACAAGGGCATCCGCTTCTGGTGGGACGGCAGGAACAGCGGCAAGCGGGTCAACTTCGAGATCAAGGACGGAGGCGCGAACGGCGAGGCGTCCGAGCTGTGGACGACCTCGTTCACCGACGAGTGGACCGGCTGGCACCAGGTCGAGATCCCCTTCACCGACTTCGCCTACCGCACCGACTACCAGCCCGTCGGCGGCATCGACCAGAACCTCGGCCTCACCGACATGTGGGGCTACGCGCTCACCCTGCCCACCGGCACGCCCGGCACCTTCGCCATGGACGGGGTGGAGCTGTACGGCAAGGCCGACCCCGCCCTGACCACGAAGGTCCTGACCGGCGCCGCCGTCTACCCGGTGAAGGAGGGCGGCACGGCCGGCGTGCGGATCTCCGTCGCCACCACCGGCTCCGCCCCGCTCGCCGAGCCGGTCACGGTCGCGTACGAGAGCGCGGGCGGCAGCGCCGGCGCGGGCACGGACTACACGCCGGTCGAGGGCGAGTTCACCTTCCCGGCCGGCACCGCGTCGGGCGCCACGCACACAGTGTCCGTACCGACTCTCAAGGACAAGGCGGCCGAGCCCGCCGAGACGATCCCCCTGAAGCTGACGGTCACCGGCGCCAAGGCGCCCGCCGAGACCCCGCAGGTGGTGATCGACGCCCACGGCCTGCCCTACCTCGACACCGGGCTCCCCGTGAAGCGGCGCGTCGCCGACCTGCTCTCCCGGATGTCCCTGGAGGAGAAGGCCGGCCAGATGACGCAGGCCGAGCGCAACGCGGTCGGCACGGGCGGCGACATCGCCGCGTACGACCTCGGCTCGCTGCTCTCCGGCGGCGGCTCGACACCGACGCCGAACACGGCAGCGGCCTGGGCGAAGATGATCGACGGCTTCCAGCTCCGGGCGCAGGCGACGCGGTTCCAGATCCCGCTGATCTACGGCGTGGACGCGGTGCACGGCCACAACAACCTCGTCGGCGCCACGGTCCTGCCGCACAACATCGGCATCGGCGCGACCCGCGACCCCGGGACGGCCGAGAAGGCGGGCGCGGTCACGGCCGCCGAGGTCCGCGCCACGGGAATCCCCTGGGACTTCGCCCCCTGTCTGTGCGTCACCCGCGACGAGCGCTGGGGCCGGTCGTACGAGTCCTTCGGCGAGGACCCCGCCCTCGTGAAGCAGATGGAGACGGTCGTCCAGGGGCTCCAAGGGGCACGCGACGGCAAGGACCTCGACCGCGACGACAAGGTGCTCGCCACCGCCAAGCACTTCGTGGGCGACGGCGGCACGGAGTACGGCTCGTCGACCACCGGCTCGTACACCATCGACCAGGGCGTCACCAAGGTCACGCGGCAGGAGCTGGAGGCGGTGCACCTCGCGCCGTTCCAGGAGGCCGTGGACCGCGGGGTCGGCACGGTCATGCCCTCGTACTCGTCGCTCGACATCATCGGTGACGACGAGGGCCCGGTGAAGATGCACGCCGACGCCGCCATGATCAACGGAGTCCTGAAGGACCGCATGGGCTTCGACGGCTTCGTCATCAGCGACTGGCAGGCCATCGACCAGCTCCCCGGCGACTACGCGTCCGACGTCCGTACGTCGATCAACGCCGGCCTCGACATGATCATGGTCCCGTCCGCGTACAAGGACTTCCGGACGACCCTGATCGACGAGGTGAAGGCGGGCCGGATCAGTGAGCGGCGGATCGACGACGCCGTCTCGCGCATCCTGACCCAGAAGTTCAAGCTGGGCCTCTTCGAGAAGCCGTATGCCGACACCAGCGGGGCCGCCGCCATCGGCTCGGCCGGACACCGCGCCGTCGCCCGGACCGCCGCCGCCGAATCCCAGGTCCTCCTGAAGAACGCGGGCGGGGTGCTCCCCCTCAAGAAGAGCCAGAAGGTGTACGTCGCCGGGTCCAACGCCGACGACCTCGGCAACCAGAGCGGCGGCTGGACCGTCACCTGGCAGGGCTCGTCCGGAAAGATCACCGACGGCACGACCGTCCTCGAGGGCATGAGGAAGGCCGCACCGGGCGCCACGATCAGCTACTCCAAGGACGCCTCCGCGCCCACGGACGGCTATGACGTGGGCGTCGTCGTGGTCGGCGAGACCCCGTACGCGGAAGGGATCGGCGACGTCGGCAACGGCAACGACCTGGAGCTCACGCCCGCCGACCAGGCCGCCGTGGACAAGGTGTGCGGCGCCATGAAGTGTGCGGTGCTCATCGTCTCCGGCCGCCCGCAGCTCATCGGCGACCGGCTCGGCGACATCGACGCGCTCGTCGCGTCCTGGCTGCCCGGCACGGAGGGCGAGGGCGTCGCGGACGTCCTGTACGGGGCGAAGCCCTTCACCGGGCAGCTCCCCGTGACCTGGCCGAAGTCGCAGGCCCAGCTGCCGATCAACGTCGGGGACACGTCGTACGACCCGCAGTTCCCCTTCGGCTGGGGACTGACGACGCTGCGCACCCCGCCGGGCGGCGGCACGCTCACCCTTAAGGCACTCGCCCTCGCGGCCGCCGCGGCGCAGAAGACCGGGTCGGCACAGGCCGGCCGCGCGGTGGTGGGCAAGGCGCGGCTGCTCGTCCAGCAGAAGGTGGGGCAGGACATCACGCCGGCGGTCGCCGAGCCGTTCGCCGACGCGGACCACCTGCTCCTGTCCGGGCGCTACGCGGACGCGGTCGCGAAGCTGACCGAGGCGTACCGCGCCGCGTGAGACGGCGCGGGGAGGGGCCCACCGCCGAGCCGGTGGGCCCCTCCTTGCGGTACGTACGGCATACGGGTCCCTCCTGGGTTAGCGTCGAGGTATGAGGCCCACCCGTCGGGCATCGCGCCTGATATCCGTCCTGTCCGGTTCACTTCTCGCCCTGGGGGCCATGACGGCGGTGACACCGGGGGCCCAGGCGGCTGCCTCCGACGTCTCGACGGCGGCCGACGCCCTGAAGAAGGGCCCGGTGTACGTCGACCCGGCCGCCTCCGCGCAGCTGTCCGCCGGGGACGCCGACGCCCTCACCAAGAAGATCAAGGACGCGGACAAGCCCGTCATGGTGGCGGTGCTGCCCGCGGACTTCCCCACCCAGGACCTCTTCACCGACCTGCGCACCAAGACCGGCATCACCGGCGTCTACGCGGTCCGCCTCGGCCAGAAGTTCGACGCCAGGGCCGACAGCCGGGTCATGTCCCAGGACGCGGTCAGAAACCTGACGACCAGCGTCCAGGGCGAGAACGCCACCCGCCAGCTCAACGACTTCGTCGACACGGCCGTCCGCAACGCGCGCGGCTCGGCGCCCTCCACGTGGGGCGCGGGCGGCGGCGACAGCGGCGCCCCGGTCGGCGCCCTGATCGGTATCGGCGCGGTCGTCGTCGCGGGCGGCGGCGCCGCGTACGCCGTGTCCCGCAGGCGGCGCCGGCAGCGGGAGGACGAGCAGCGGGCCGCCCTGGAGCAGCTCCGCGTGGTCGTCGACGAGGACATCACGGCGTTCGGCGAGGAGCTGGACCGCCTCGACTTCCACCCCGCCGAGCCCGGTGCCGACGACGCGATGCGCGCCGACTACGAGCGGGCGCTCGACTCGTACGAGAAGGCGAAACAGTTCATGGCCGCCGCCCAGCGCCCCGAGGAGGTGCGCGGGGTGACCGAGGCCCTGGACGACGGGCGGTTCTCGCTGGCCATGCTCGCCGCGCGCCGCGAGGGCCGGCCGCTGCCCGAGCGCCGGGTGCCCTGCTTCTTCGACCCGCGGCACGGGCCCTCCGTGACGGACGCGCTGTGGTCGCCCCCGTCCGGCGCCGAGCGCGAGGTCCCCGTCTGCGCGGCCGACGCGACCCGCCTCAAGGACGGCGCCGACCCCATGGTCCGCACGGTCGACACGGGGTACGGCGAGCGGCGCCCCTACTACGACGCGGGCCCGGCCTACGGCCCCTGGGCGGGTGGCTACTTCGGCGGCGGCATCCTGCCCGGTCTCCTCCTCGGCACGTTGCTCGGCTCGATGATGTCGAGCCCCGCCTATGCCGCCGACTACGGCTCCGGATACGGCGACTTCGGCGCGGGAGCCGGATACGACGGCGGGGACTACTCGGGGGCGGACTTCGATTCGAACGACTTCGGGGACTTCGGGGGCGGTGGGGACTTCGGCGGCGGAGGCGACTTCGGGGGAGGCGGGGACTTCGGCGGCGGGTTCTGAGCGCCGCGGTCCGAGAACGGGGAGGCGCGAGGGCCGGCGCCCCCGCTAGTCTGACCGCACTCTTACGAACCGCTTCCCCAGAAGTACGCCGCAGACGGGAAGCAAGCCGGCACGTACACACCGTGCGCGGTCCCGGAGGGGCGGCAGCGAGATTCCGCATGCCCCCTTCCGAAGGAGCACCACCCCATGCGTACCGCGCGCACCCCGCGTATCGGCCTCGGCCTGCCCGTCGACGACCCCGCCGTCCTGCTCGACTGGGCCCGTCGCGCCGACGCGACCCCCTTCTCCACGCTCGGCCTCCTCGACCGGCTCGTGTACGACAACCCGGAGCCCCTGATCACCCTCGCCGCACTCGCCGGAGCCACCTCCCGCGTCCGCGTCCAGACCGAGGTCCTGCTCGCCCCGCACCACGCCACCGCCCTGCTCGCCAAGCAGACCGCGACCCTCGACCGGATGTCCGGCGGCCGCTTCACGCTCGGCATCGGCGTCGGCGGCCGTGAGGACGACTGCCGTGCAGCGGGCGTCGACATCCGCCGCCGCGGCCGCCGCCTCGACGAGCAGATGGAGACCCTGCGCCGCACCTGGGCGGGCCGCCCCTACAGCGACGCCGAGGGCGTCGGCCCGATCGGCCCCGCCCCCGTCACCCCCGGCGGCCCCGAGGTCCTGTTCGGGGGCTTCGCACCGGCGGCCCTCGCCCGCGTGGCCCGCTTCGGCGACGGCTTCCTCGGCGCCGCGCTGCCCCCGCAGTGGATGGACCCGATGTTCCGTGACGTGGAGCGGCTGTGGGACGAGCACGGCCGCCCGGGCCGCCCGCGCCTGGTCGCCCAGGTCAATGTGGCGCTCGGCCCGGACGACCTGACCGCCCGCGCCCGCGACGCCATCACCGCGTACTACGGCTTCGACCCGCGCGCCGCGGGATCCGCCGAGCGCATGCTCGCCACGCCCGCCCGGATCCGCGAGGCCGTCGCCGGCTTCAGGGACATCGGCGCGGACGAGGTGATGCTCTACTGCTGGGGGAGTGACCCCGACCAGGTCGACCGCCTGGCCGACGCGGTGTTCTGACGCCGCTTTCGCGCCTCACCGGTGCTCGCGCCGCGCCTCCTCGTACTCCCGCGCGGTCGGCTTCGGCACCTGCGCGCCCTCTCCGTGGAGGGCACGCGAGAGGCGTACCCGGAGCCGCTCGGCCCGGGGTGTGCGCCGCCGCACGCCGTTCACGTCGGTCTCCGGCCCGCTCTCCAGGGCCGGGGGCTGCTCGTGCGCGGTCAGGGTGTGCAGCTCGGCCTGGGTGAGCGGCTCGTGGATCTCGACGTACTCGCCGTGCGGAAGGCGCTTGACACGGCCCGACTCCTTTCCGTGCAGCACCAGTTCGCGGTCCCGGTGCTGGAGACCGAGGCAGATCCGCCGCGTGACGACGAAGGTGATCACCGGGCCCACGACGAGTGCGACGCGCACGAACCAGGTGACCGCGTTCAGCGACACATGGAAGCGCGTGGCCCAGATGTCGTTGCCGCCGCCCACCAGGGCCACGAGGAAGAACGTCAGCCAGGCCACCCCGAGCCCGGTGCGCACCGGCCGGTTGCGCGGCCGGTCCAGGAGGTGGTGCTCGCGCCGGTCGCCCGTGACCCAGGCCTCCAGAAACGGATACACGCCGATCACGACGAGCACCGCGGGGAAGACGACCAGCGGGACGAGCACGCCGAGAGCCAGCGTGTGCCCCCACAGCGTGATCTCCCAGCCCGGCATCACCCGCAGCAGCCCCTCCGCGAAGCCCAGGTACCAGTCGGGCTGCGCTCCCGTGGACACCTGGTCGACGCGGTAAGGCCCGTAGTTCCAGACGGGGTTGATGGACGCGACCGCCGCGAGGAACGCGACGACGCCGAACACCAGGAAGAAGAAGCCGCCGGCCTTGGCGAGGTAGACGGGGAAGAACGGCGCCCCCACGACATTGCGCTCGGTCTTTCCCGGTCCCGGGAACTGCGTGTGCTTGTGATGGACGACCAGGATCAGATGGGCCACCACGAGCGCCGCCATGATGCCGGGGAACAGCAGCACGTGCACCGAGTAGAACCGCCCCACGATGTCGTGCCCGGGGAACTCCCCGCCGAAGAGGAACATCGACAGATACGTCCCGACGACGGGCACGGACAGGATCGCCCCGTCGAGGAAGCGCATACCCGTCCCGGAGAGCAGGTCGTCCGGCAGCGAGTATCCCAACAGGCCCTCGAACAGGCCGAGCAGGAGCAGTGTCCAGCCGAACACCCAGTTCAGCTCGCGCGGTCTGCGGAACGAGCCCGTGAAGAAGTGCCGCATCATGTGGAGGAGCATCGCCGCGACGAAGATCAGTGCCGCCCAGTGGTGGATCTGCCGGATCAGCAGTCCGCCCCGGACGTCGAAGCTGATGTCGAGCGTGGAGGCGTACGCCTCGGACATCCGGATCCCGTTCAGCGGGACGTAACTGCCGTGGTACTCCACCTCGTTCATCGACGGGTGGAAGAACAGGGTGAGATAGACCCCGGTGAGGACCAGGATCACGAACGTGTAGAGGCAGACCTCGCCGAGCAGGAACGACCAGTGGTCCGGGAAGACCTTGCGCAGGTACTTCCTGGACAGGGTGTGCAGACCGAGGCGGCCGTCCGCCCAGTCCGCGAGCCGCTCACCGGCCGGTGCCGGCCCTCTCTCCCGCGCCGTCCCCGTACTGCCTTCCGCGACCCTCTCGGACATCAGGCTCGCTCCTCCCCTGGGCGCTCACCGCATGGGTGCTCGTCACTTGGACGGAAGGGGAGGGCCGGAATGTGACATCACGGAGGCTTCGGGTGACCCACATCACGTGCGCGTGGGTCCGGTCAGCCCAGAAGCTTCGACTGCCAGCGCGTGAAGATCTCCTCCGGGACGCCGTGGCACGACCACGGGACGCGGGTCGCGTGCCCGTCGAGAAGCCGGAAGAGGTGCGCGGCCTCGCCGGTCAGGTCGGCGTAACAGGAGGCGTGAGCCAGGGTGTTGAGGTCCGCGATGTCCTGCGCGTACGTGTATCGCCGCTGCGTGATCCACAGGTGCCACGCACGCCGGGCCTGCGACGCGCTGTTCTCGTTGTTCCAGAACTGGAGCAGGCCGATAGCCTGGGAGCCCTCGCGCTCGACGCGGTGGCGGTACTCCTCGATCCGGGCGACCTGCGGCAGCACGGCGAGGGGCGACCCGGGCGGGAGGGTCGCCGTCACGTCCTGCGCGAAGTTGTACATGACGCCGTGCGAGCCGTGCCAGCGCGCCGAAAGGTGGCGCAGCACCTGATGGTTGCCCTCACGGTTGTACGGGTCACGCTGGTGCAGTTCCTTCCACCAGAGCTCCATGGACGGGTGCCCGCCGGGAAACAGGCGGGCGACCGTCAGGAGCGAGACCCAGGGCACCGGATCCGCGGGAAACGCCTCGGCCGCCCGCAGTGCGGTGCGCACGGCCCGCTCCAGCTGGTCCGGGTCGACCGCGTTTCCCGGGCCGGCCGCCATCGCCAGGTTGAACGCCCGCATCACCTCGGTCTCGGCCCGCAGGACCAGCGCGTCGGCGTTCCGCGGCTGTGACTCGTGCCAGGACTCGGCGACGGACGTGCCCGCGGTGGCCTGGGCGAGCAGCCGCATCCGGAACGTCCGCCGGTCCCAGTCGGAGCCGGCCGCCGCGCACAGCCCGGGCAGTCCCTGCCAGCGCCCGATCGTGATGTCCGCGCGGGCCTCCGCCAGGGCCCGGTCGCCGTTCGTGGGATCGAAACGGACGGTCATCGGCGTCCTCGCCAGTCAGTAGTCGGTGATGGTCCTGGGTGCGGTCGGCGGATCCGCCGGCGGGGGTGGGCGCTGCTCAGAAGTCCGTGGACAGGGTGTCGCCGGACGATGCCGCGTACACCGGCGCCTGGTGCCCGTACTCGGCGTGCACCTGCTCCGAGCGCGCCGCGTCCAGGCGGGCGGGCCGGTAGTAGGCGGAGCCCTTGGCGCGGTACCAGAGCATCGGGACGAGACCCACGGCGATGCCGCCGACGCCGATCGAGACGGCCGTGCCCGACAGGCTGCCGAGGGACTCGACGAACACCCAGATCATGAAGAGCGAGCCGGTCAGCGGCCACAGACCGCCGAAGAAGAAGTTGGCCGCCGACGTGAACAGCAGCTTGCGGTACGCCACGACGACGGCGAGGCCCGCGAGGCCGTAGTAGACCGCGATCTGCAGACCGATCGCGGCGACGGCGTCCGCCAGGACGGCCGAGACCGATCCGAGCGCGGTCGACGCCACGAAGAGGGCGAGGGCGACGACACCGACGACGACGATCGCGACCCACGGCGTCTGCCGGCGCGGGTGCGACCTGCCGAGGGCGGCGGGCAGCGTGCGGTCGCGGCCCATGGCGAAGAGGGAGCGCGTCACCTGGATCAGGGTGGTCTCCAGGGTGGCGATGGTGGACAGCATCACCGCGACGATCAGCAACTCGCCGCCGGGGCCCGGCAGTACGCGCTCGCCGAGCAGCCCCAGGATGTTGTCGCTGGTCGCGATCTCCTTGGGCGTGAGCAGCATGTTGGTGGTGATCGTGAACACTTCGAAGAGCACGAACACGATGCCGACGCCGATCAGTCCGGCGAGCCCCGAGGTCTTGCGGCTGTTACGGGTCTCCTCGCTGAGGTTGCTGGTGACGTCCCAGCCCCAGTAGTAGAACGCGGCGATCAGCGCTCCCGCGGCGAACCCGGACGCGCCGTCGAAGTGCCCGAACCCCAGCCAGGACCAGGAGAATTCGTTGACCCGCTTGTCGCTGAACACGGCGGCGACGGCCACCGCGAGCAGGATGACCAGCTCGATCCCGGACATCAGGAGCTGGGCGTGGACGGTCAGTTTGGCGCCCATGAGCACGACGACCAGCATGGCCAGGAACCAGACCGCGCCCACGGCCGCGGCGAGCGCGGTGTTGTCGGCGTGGGAGGGGGCGACGAGTTCGAGCGTCATGGCGCCGGCCGGGAGCGAGCCCGCGACCATGAAGATGGTCGCCGAGATCACCAGGGACCAGCCGCTGATGAAGCCGAGGAAGGGGTGCAGGGCGCGCCCGACCCACGAGTAGCTGGCGCCCGCGTTCACGTCGAGGCGGCCCAGGTAGTTGAAGGCCCAGGCGATGCCGAGCATGGGTATCGCGCAGTAGAGGAGCGCGGCCGGTGCGGCGAGGCCCACCGTGCCGATCAGCACGGCGGTGGTGGCGGCGATCGAGTAGGCGGGCGCGCTGCCCGCCACGGCCATCACGATGCTGTCGGAGGTGCCGAGGGCATTGGCCTGAAGCCCTCTGTTCGTGCTCATGGGATCGGTGGCGCCTTTCCGGGAACGGCAGAAGGCCTGCCCTGCGGCGCCACCGGGGCGCGACGGGGAGAGGGAGACCTCTGGGGGCGAGCGGAGTCGATTCGAGCGGAGTCGATCGCTCGGCAGTCGCACGCAGCGTAGCGCCGCGTGATGCCCAAGTGAAGGGAGAGTAATGAGTCGTCTCACGTGCCGGGATTACCGGAAGGTAGCCTTCAATTTCCTTTGCTGCGGCCCATGTTGCCGCTCGCGCGGACCCCCGTGTACGACGAGAGCCCGCCCTCCGTCCGCGGGGGACGGCAAGGGCGGGCGTGCTCGTGGTGCGGGAGCCCTGAGGTGCGGGCTCGCGGTGTGGCGTCAGGCGGCGTTCTTGATCGCCGAGATGTCGAAGGTCAGCTTGATCTTGTCCGAGACGAGGACGCCACCGGTCTCCAGGGCCGCGTTCCAGGTCAGGCCCCACTCGGAGCGCAGGATCTCGGACTTGCCCTCGAAGCCGACGCGCTCGTTGCCGAACGGGTCCGTGGCCGCGCCGTTGAACTCGAGGTCGATCGTGAGCGGCTTCGTGGTGCCGAGGATCGTCAGGTCGCCGGTCATCCGGTAGTCGTCGCCGCCCAGGGCCTCGGCGGAGGTGGAGCGGAACGTCATCGTCGGGAACTCGTCCGTCTTGAAGAAGTCGGAGCTCTTCAGGTGAGTGTCACGGTCGGCGGAGCCGGTGTCGATGCTGGCCATGGTGATGTCGATCGACGCGGTCGACTTCGACGGGTCCGCGCCGTCCAGGTGCAGGGTGCCCGACGACTGGGTGAACGAGCCCTTGACGTTGGTGACCATGGCGTGGCGGGCCACGAAGCCGATCGTGGTGTGCGCGGGGTCGACGGTGTAGTCGCCGGTCAGGGCGGCGAGGTCGGGGTTGACCGCGCCGGTGGCGGCGGGGGTGGCGTCGTCGTTCTTGCGGCTGAAGAGGCCCATGACTGCTCCTTGGGGACGGGGCGTGGCGGGGGAGTTCGTTGAATGTTTAACGTTCAACGGGACCGACTGTAGCGACGTTCTGTTCAACTTTCAACATCCAACACCTGGTGTCGTCTCGATTACACCGCGTCGCTGTCCGACGCGCTCTGGCGGACGCGCGTAGAACTCGGGCACTATCTCCTTGCTCCACCTGCACAGCCGTCTCACAGCCAGCACGGTCACCAGCAGGAAGGAACCTCCTCCCCATGAGAATCCGCTCGGTCGTGAGCGCCCTCGCGCTCGTACTCGGTGCCCTCTTCGCCCCCGGCTTCGGTGTGTTCAGCTCCGCCACCGACGCCCAGGCCGCCACCAAGATCAGCCACGCCACCGCGACCTCCATGTTCAGCCAGGTCGGCATCACCTGGTCGTCGTCCGGCGGTTGCTCCGACCGCAACAACTCCACCTGTACGTCCTTCGACCAGCTCAACCTCGCCACCGCCCAGGGCGCGCAGACCCTCAAGCGCGCCACCGGCTGCGCCCTGAACATCACCGGCGGCACCGAGACCGGCCACGCGAGCGGCACCTACTCGCACTGGAACGGCTACAAGCTCGACTACGGCAAGAACACCTGCGTCACGAACTACATCAAGAACACGTTCGCGTACATCGGTCTGCGCGGCGACGGAGCCCCGCAGTACCAGTCGGGCTCCGGCAACATCTACGCCGACGAGGGCAACCACTGGGACGTCCTCTACTACAACTGCGGCGGCTGCTGAGCGAACCGGCCTCCGCGCGCGGTGACTTGGACTTCCGGGCGGTGGTTGTTGGACTGCCGCCGCCCGGAAGCGCCGAGTCCGTTGACCGGCCGCGCCCGCGCCGGATACCCAGTCCCCTATGTCACGAAGATCTCGCGCCGCATGCGCCGTCGCGGTCGCCGCCGCATCGTCCGCCGTGTTCGCCCTCACGGGCCCCGTACTGCCGGCCGCCGCCGACCCCGCGCCCGCCGTGGCGCAGGCCGTCATCGGATCCGCGCAGTTGTCCGTCGCCGTCGCCGACGACTTCCCGCGCGTCCTCGCGTACACCGACCGCGCCTCGGGGGCCGAGCTCCTCGGCAGTACGAACCCGGTGGACCAGGTCACCCTGAACGGCAAGGCGTACGCGGTCGCCGTGAAGAGCTCCCCGGTGCTCACCGGGTCCAAGGCCTCGTACACGCTGACCTTCCCGGACCTCGCCGGCGTCGAGATCGACGCCTCGCTGAGCGTGAGCGGGCGCGCGACGACCTTCAAGGTGACCGCCGTGCGCGACACCGCGGCGTTCCGGGTCGGCACGATCGACATACCCGGGCACGACCTCGTCTCCGTGGGCAGTGCGGACGGCGGCGCCGAGACCGCGTTCACGACACTGGACAACGACTCGACGCGCACCGCCGACGTCTTCGGCAAGGTCGCGGCGGACACCCCGGCCGACGCCTCGCCCGTCGGCGCCTCGTACGCCATCGTCAACACGGGGCGGCTCGCCGCGGCCGTCGAGTCCAACTCCACGTACGACAAGCCGAGCGGCAAGACCGGCGGCGACGACGCCCGCTTCTGGCACCAGGCCCGCAAGTCGGCCGACGGCTCCACCCGCGTGGGCGTCTGGTCGGGCCAGTGGACCTATCGCGGTGACGGCGCCCCCGAACCCGCGACCGGCGATGACCTGCCGTGGGCCAAGGTCGTCGTCACTCCGGACGCCAACGGCGACGGCAAGGTCGACTGGCAGGACGGTGCGGTCGCCTTCCACTCGATCGGTGTGAAGGCGAAGGGCAGTGACGGCACCCCCGACCGGGTCATCACGCACATCCCGTTCAACTTCGCCAGCCAGGCCACGCACCCCTTCCTGCGCACGCTCGACGACGTCAAGCGGATCTCGCTCGCGACCGACAACCTCGGCCAGTTCGCCCTGCTCAAGGGCTACGCCTCCGAGGGACACGACTCCGCGCACCCCGACTACGGCGGCAACATCAACAAACGCGCCGGCGGCCTGAAGGACCTCAACAAGCTGCTCAAGGTCGGCAAGAAGTTCGGCGCCGGCTTCGGCGTGCACGTGAACGCCACCGAGGCGTACCCCGTCGCCAAGCACTTCACCGGCGACCTCGTCGACCCCAAGGCCCCGGGCTGGAACTGGCTCGACCAGAGCTACTACATCGACCAGCGCCGCGACATCAACAGCGGGGACCTCGCCGCCCGGTTCAAGCAGCTGCGCGAGGAGACCGACCCGAACCTCACGACGATCTACCTCGACGTCTACTACACGCACGGCTGGATCGCGGAGAAGACCGCCGAGGCCGTCCGCGCCCAGGGCTGGAGCCTGGCCTCCGAGTGGGCCGACAAGTTCGAGCGCGAGTCGCTGTGGTCGCACTGGGCCAACGACCTCGACTACGGGCCCAAGACCGACAAGGGCCTCAACTCGAAGATCATCCGCTTCATCCGCAACGGCGAGAAGGACGTCTGGAACAGCGACCCGGTCCTCGGCCAGAGCGCCATCGACGAGTTCGAGGGCTGGACCGGCGAGAACGACTGGAACACCTTCTACGACAACGTCTGGCAGCGTGACCTGCCCGCCAAGTTCCTCCAGCACCAGCAGATCACCCGCTGGAACGGCAACGACATCACCTTCACCGGCGGGCTCCGCGGCACCGTCGAGGACGGCCGGCGCACCTTCTACGACCACGGCGAAAAGGTCCTCGACGGGACGGCCTATCTGCTCCCGTGGGACGGCGGCAAGAAGCTGTACCACTACAACAAGGACGGCGGTACGACGAGCTGGGCCGTGCCCGGATCCACGTACACCGTCTACCGGCTCACCGACAACGGCCGCGTGAAGACCGGCACCGTGCGGGCCTCCGGCGGCAAGATCACGCTGAAGGCCGACGCCGGGCAGCCGTACGTGCTCTACCCGGCGGACAAGACCCCGCACGCGGTCGACCCGGCCTGGGGTGAGGGCACCCACCTCAAGGACCCCGGCTTCAACGACGCCCGCCTCGCCGCCTGGGACAAGGACGGCACGGTCGGGCGCGACACCGACGACCACGGCCGCAACAGCGCCGCCCTGAGCGGGAGCGGCACCGCCGCGATCGAGCAGCGGGTGAGCGGACTCGACGCGGGCAAGCGCTACACCGCCTCCGCCTGGGTCGAGGTCGAACCCGGCACGTCCCGCCGCACGACGCTCAGCGCGGGCGGCGCGTCGGTCGCCGTCGAGCGCTCCACGCTGCGGAACAGCGTCGCCTCCAGCGACTGGGGCGGCACCTACATGCAGCGCGTGAAGGCCACCTTCACGGCGCCCGCGAACGGCCGCACCACGCTGCGGATCGAGGCCGCCAAGGGCTCGTCCGCGAAGGTCCGTGTCGACGACGTACGTCTGGTGAGCAATGCCCCGTCGACGAAGCCCGGCACCGTCGTGCACGAGGACTTCGAGGGCGTCGACCAGGGCTGGGGCCCCTTCGACAAGGGTGACGCCGGCGGCGTCACGGATCCGCGCACGCACATCGCGCAGAAGAACGCCCCGTACACCCAGTCCGGCTGGAACGGGAAGCTCATCGACGACGTCATCGGCGGCGGCGAGTCCCTGAAGTCCCACGAGGAGAACGCGGGCGTCGTCTACCGCACGTCCCCGGCCGACGTGCCGATGGCGGACGGGCACGCCTACAAGGTCGCGTTCGACTACCAGTCCAGCCACGCGGGCGCCTACCAGTGGGTCAGCGGCTACGACCGGATCGCCGCCGACGGCACGCCCGACCAGGTCGAGACCGCGAGCACCCCGATCGGGCAGCAGCGCACCACGGGCCACTACGAGGGCACCGTCACGGCCGGCTGCGGCGACACCTGGACCGGCCTGCGCAAGCTCGAAGGGGCCCCGGACGGAGCCGACTTCGTCCTGGACGACTTCACCGTCACCGACCTCGGCCCGGCCGAGAAGAAGGCGGCCTGCGGCACGCTCACCCTGAAGTCGGACGAGACGCTGGAGCCCGGCCAAAAGAACAAGGTCGAGGCCACCTTCACCAACTACGAGGCGAGTGAGGTCAAGGGCGCGTCCCTCTCGCTCGACCTTCCCGAGGGCTGGCAGGCCGAGCCCGCGGGCCCCGTCGCGCTCGACCCGGTCGCACCCGGCGCCAAGGCGACGGCCACCTGGCAGGTCACTCCGCCGGTCGACGCCAAGTACCAGCCGTACCAGCTGAGTTCGAAGGCGGCATACACCGTCGGGGACAGCGCGCGGACGCTGACCGCGGGCGCCACCGTGCGCACGCTTCCGCCGCCGCCGACCACGGACACCTACGCCAGCGACCTGGACTGGACGGCCATGGACAACGGCTGGGGTCCCGCCGAGAAGGACATGGAGAACGGCGAGACCGGCGCCGGTGACGGCAAGCCGCTGACCGTCAACGGCACCGTCTACGCCAAGGGCCTCGGCACCGCGTCCCCCGGGACGATCCGCTACTACCTGGGCGGCCGCTGCACCTCGTTCACCGCCGAGGTCGGCCAGGACGACTCGCAGGGGACGCGCGGCAGCGTGCAGTTCTCCGTCGAGGCGGACGGTACCCGGAAGGTCCAGTCGCCGGTCCTCAAGGCCGCCGACGACGCCTGGTCGCTGACCGCGGACGTGACCGGCGCCAAGTACGTCGACCTGATCACGGGCGACGGAGGCGACGGTCCGGGCAACGACCACGCCGACTGGGGCGACGCCCGCTTCCACTGCGGTAGCTGATCCACCGCGCCCGGGGCCCCGCTGTCAGTGGCGGGGCCCCTTCCGTGCGCACCGTAGACAGCGCTTTCTACGACTGATTGGGTGCAACCTCATGACACCCACGCGCCGCACGTTCCTCATCGCGTCAACTCTTCTCGCCGGGGCGGCACTTGCCCCGCCCGCCCGTGCCGCCGACGCTCCGGGCGCCGCCGGCGACGAGTTCGACACCCTGCGCGAGCGATGGCTGGAGATCTCCCTCGGCACCGGCTACGACGCCACCGCCGAGCCCTACGCCTCGCGCCTGAAGGAACTCGGAGAACTCGCCCGCGGCTTCAGAGCGACGATGGCCCCGACCGCCACGTCCCTGTGGCCCGGCTACCCCTTCGACCCGCCGGCCGGCATCACCCAGGCCTACAACCGCCTGTGGACGATGACCCAGGCCTACGCCCAGGAGGGCACGGGATCCACCGGCGACGCGGGCCTCCTCGCCGACATCGTCACGGGCCTCGACCACCTCTCCGCGACCGTCTACAACGCGACCACCACGCGATACGGGAACTGGTGGGAGTGGCAGATCGGCAGCCCCCGCCTCCTGATGGACATCGTCGCCGTCCTCCACCAGCACCTCACACAGGACCGGCGTGACGCCGCCTTCGCCGCCGTCGACCACTTCATCCCCGACGCGGTCCTGCGCGACTACTCGGGCACCTCCACCGGGGCCAACCGCGTCGACCTGTGCCGCTCGGTCGCCCTGCGCGGCATCCTCGGCAGGAACGCCGACAAGACGGCCCTGGCCCGCGACGCCCTCTCGCCCGTCTTCCCCTACGTCACCGAGGGGGACGGCCTCTACGCCGACGGCTCGTTCATCCAGCACACGTACATCGCCTACTCGGGCACCTACGGACAGGTCATGCTCGACGGGCTCGGCCGCCTCTTCGCGCTGCTCGCCGGGTCCACCTGGGCCGTCACCGACCCCAACCGGCAGATCATCCTCGACAGCGTCGAGCACGCCTACGCCCCGCTCCTGTTCGACGGCCTCGTGATGGACAGCGTCAACGGCCGCGCCATCAGCCGCGGTTACCTCAACAGCGACGACCTCAAGGTCATGCGCAGCGACCATTTCCACGGCCAGGGCCTGATCGCCGCCATGGCGCAGCTCGCCGCCGGAGCGAGCGCGGCCGAGCGCGAGCGCTGGCACGGGCGGATCAAGGGCTGGATCGAGCGGGACACGGTCACGCCCCTGCTGACCGCCCGGCAGTTCGGGGTCGCCGACCTGTCCCGGCTGCACGCGATCGCGGACTCCGCGGTCAAGGCCGCGCCCGAGCCCGTAGGACACCAGCTGTTCGCCGCCATGGACCGCGCGGTGCACAAGCGCCCCGGCTTCGCCGCGAACATCTCCATGTCCTCGGACCGGATCGCGTACTACGAGTGCGGCAACGGCGAGAACCCGCGCGGCTGGCACACCGGCGCCGGCATGCTCAGCTGGTGGGCCGCGGGCAGGCGCGGCGGCCGGAGCGATCAGTACACCGACTGGTTCTGGCCGACCGTCGACTTCTACCGGCTGCCCGGTACGACCGTCTCCACCAAGCGCCTGGCCGACAAGGCCGGCGGGGAGTGGGGCGCGGCCCGGCCCGACGTGAAGTGGGTCGGCGGCGCCACCGACGGCGAGTTCGCGGCGGTGGGACAGCACGTCAAGGGCCTCGACTCGACGCTCCAGGCCCGCAAGTCGTGGTTCTGCCTCGCCGACACCGTCGTGTGCCTGGGCGCGGGGATCACGGCGGCCGACGGTGTTCCCGTCGAGACCGTCGTCGACAACCGCAACCTCGGCGAGGGCGGCACCCAGGCCTTCACCGTCGACGGCGCCGCCCGCGCCCGCTGGGCCCACCTGGAGGGCCACGGCGGCTGGGTCTTCCCCGGCGGTGCCCCGTTGCGCCACCTGCGCGAGGACCGCACCGGTGCCTGGTCCGACATCAACTCCACCAGTTCCACCGAGCGCCGCACCCGCCGCTGGCAGACGCTCTGGCTCGACCACGGCACGGACCCCACCGACGCCGCCTACGTCTATCTGCTGATGCCGGGTGCCTCGAAGCACGACCTCGCGCGGCGCGCGGGCGACCGCCACTGGCTGTCCGTCCTCGCCAACACGGCCGCCGCCCAGGCCGTCGCCGTGCCCTCCCTCGGCGTGAGCGCGGCGAACTTCTGGCAGGCCGGGAGCGCGGGGGAGTTCACGGCGTCGGCTCCCGCGAGCGTCCTCCTGCGCAGGCAGGGGCACACCGCGACGCTGACCGTCAGCGAACCGCCGCGCACGGGGGAGCCCGTGGACATCACCTGGGACCGGCCCGTGCGCCGCGTCGTCAGCCACGACCCCTCGGTCGAAGTGGTGGCCACGGGCCGTAGGCTGCGGCTGCGCGTCACTCCGGGGGCGGCATGTGTGAGCCATCGGTGTGAGGTGACTCTCAGCTGAGCCATTTGTGTGACCTCTACAAGACAGCGGGGCCCTGAGCAGTCACTTCGCCTGCATGGCGACGACGTTCTGTTCGGGGGTACCAGGAAAACGGGCCGGAGACTGTACGGAGTCGACGGCCCGTTTTGCTTGGTCGTCTTCGTAAGGTCGCTACATGACCGTTTTGGACGACACCGCCTCAGCCGGTTCCGCCGGGGACGAGCCCACCGACGCGCGCGGACGCGTCGCCGAGCTGCACGCGATCCGTGAGGAGGCGCTGCGCGGGCCCAGTGACAAGGCGACCGAGGCTCAGCACGCGAAGGGCAAGCTGACCGCACGCGAGCGGATCGAGCTGCTGCTCGACGCGGGATCGTTCAACGAGGTCGAGCAGCTGCGCCGGCACCGGGCGACCGGCTTCGGCCTGGAGGCCAAGAAGCCCTACACCGACGGTGTCATCACCGGCTGGGGCACGGTCGAGGGCCGCACGGTCTTCGTCTACGCGCACGACTTCCGCATCTTCGGCGGCGCCCTCGGTGAGGCCCACGCCACCAAGATCCACAAGATCATGGACATGGCCATCGCGGCCGGTGCCCCGCTGGTCTCCCTGAACGACGGCGCGGGCGCCCGTATCCAGGAGGGCGTCTCCGCGCTGGCCGGCTACGGCGGCATCTTCCAGCGCAACACCAAGGCCTCCGGCGTCATCCCGCAGATCAGCGTGATGCTCGGCCCGTGCGCCGGCGGCGCGGCCTACAGCCCCGCCCTCACCGACTTCGTCTTCATGGTCCGCGAGACCTCGCAGATGTTCATCACCGGACCGGACGTCGTCAAGGCGGTCACCGGCGAGGAGATCACCCAGAACGGCCTCGGTGGCGCGGACGTGCACGCCGAGACCTCGGGCGTCTGCCACTTCGCGTACGACGACGAGGAGACCTGCATCGCCGAGGTCCGCTACCTCATCTCGATGCTGCCCTCCAACAACCGCGAGAACCCGCCGACCGTGGCCTCCGAGGACCCCGCCGAGCGCCGCTCGGACGTCCTGCTCGACCTGGTCCCGGCCGACGGCAACCGCCCGTACGACATGACCAAGGTCATCGAGGAGCTCGTCGACGACGGCGACTACCTCGAGATCCACGAGCGCTGGGCCCGCAACATCATCTGCGCCCTGGCCCGTCTGGACGGCCAGGTCGTCGGCATCGTCGCCAACCAGCCCTCGTCCCTCGCGGGCGTCCTGGACATCGAGGCCAGCGAAAAAGCTGCCCGCTTCGTCCAGATGTGCGACGCTTTCAACATTCCCATCGTCACCCTCCTGGACGTTCCCGGCTTCCTGCCCGGTGTCGACCAGGAGCACGGCGGGATCATCCGGCACGGCGCCAAGCTGCTGTACGCGTACTGCAACGCCACCGTGCCGCGGATCTCGCTCATCCTGCGCAAGGCGTACGGAGGTGCTTACATCGTGATGGACTCGCAGTCGATCGGTGCCGACCTCACCTACGCCTGGCCCACCAACGAGATCGCCGTGATGGGCGCCGAGGGCGCCGCCAACGTCATCTTCCGCCGTCAGATCGCCGAGGCCGAGGACCCCGAGGCCATGCGCACCCGCATGGTGAAGGAGTACAAGGCCGAGCTGATGCACCCGTACTACGCGGCCGAGCGGGGCCTTGTCGACGACGTCATCGACCCCGCCGAGACCCGCGAGGTGCTCATCTGCTCCCTCGCGATGCTGCGCACTAAGCACGCCGACCTGCCCTCGCGCAAGCACGGCAACCCCCCGCAGTAACCCCACAAGGAGATCACTGCACATGTCTGCACACGACATCCGCGTTGAGAAGGGCCACGCCGAGCCCGAGGAGGTCGCGGCCCTGACCGCGATCCTGCTGGCCCGCGCCGCAGCCGCACCGACCGACAGCCCCGCCCTGCGCGGCCGCGACAAGGCCGGCTGGCGCCGCCTGGAGCGCCAGCACGGCTTCCGCGCCCCGCACAGCTGGCAGGGCTAGGCAAGGGCCGGCAGGGCTGGGGCAGGAGGCGGCGGGCCCGTCAGGTTCGATCGGCCCGTCCGGCCTCGCAGGACGAGTCCCCAGCGTGAAGAAGCCCCCGGTGACCCAAAGGGTCCCGGGGGCTTCTTCATGACCAAAGGCGCCGGAGGCTAGCGGAGGCGGGCCATCAGCGCGTGTTCCACGAGCGTGATGAGCGCCGACTTCGCGTCCGCGCGGTGGCGGGCGTCGGTCGTGATGATCGGGGTGTCCGGGCCGATCTGGAGCGCCTCGCGCACCTCGTCCGGCTGGTAGGGCTGACTGCCGTCGAAGCCGTTGAGGGCGACGACGAAGGGCAGCCCGGAGTTCTCGAAGTAGTCGACGGCCGGGAAGCAGTCGGCGAGACGGCGGGTGTCGACGAGGACGATCGCGCCGATCGCGCCGCGGACCAGGTCGTCCCACATGAACCAGAAGCGGTCCTGACCGGGTGTACCGAAGAGGTACAGGATCAGGTCCTGGTCGAGCGTGATGCGGCCGAAGTCCATGGCGACGGTGGTCGTCGTCTTGTCCCCGGTGTGGGTGAGGTCGTCGATGCCCGCGGACGCGGACGTCATGACGGCCTCGGTGCGCAGAGGGTTGATCTCCGAGACGGCGCCCACGAAGGTCGTCTTGCCGACGCCGAATCCGCCCGCCACCACGATCTTCGCGGACGTGGTGGAGCGGGAAGGCCCTCCGCTAGAGCTTGCGAAGTCCACTGAGCACCCTTTCGAGCAGTGTCACGTCTGGCTGGCCGCCGGCGTTCTCTTCGCCGCCGGGCTGATGAATGGCGACCAGGCCCGCCTCCGCCAAGTCGGCGACGAGGATCCTGGCCACACCGAGGGGGATGCTGAGCAGGGCCGAGACTTCGGCCACTGACTTGATCTCTCGGCAGAGGGTGCAGATCCGCTGGTGCTCGGGCAACTGGCCCTGCAACTGGTGCGGCTGCGCGGTGGTGTGCACCAGCGCCTCGATGGCGAGCTGGTAGCGCGGCCTGGTGCGGCCACCCGTCATGGCGTAGGGACGCACCAGGGGGTTGTTGGCAGCCGGCGCAGGGGTGTCGGGACGCCGCTGCGGCTGCACGGGCTGGATGCGCGGTGCCGACGGCTGGTCGTACGGCCCCGGCTGCCGCGGCTGCGGCGGGTGCGGGGGCGCGTACGGCTGTCGCCGGTGGCTCGGCGCGGAGGGGAAGTTGTACCGGTTCGGCGCGTCACCCTGCCCCTGGCCCTGGCCCTGGCCCTGGCCAGGGCCGTAGGACCAGTTCGCCGATGAACCGCTCGGGGGTGTTGCAGAACCAGCCACGCTTTCCTCCTCCAACTGTGCCGGGCACCATCACCGTGGAGCCGCGTCCCGAAACCTTACGGCCACGGGACGCGAAATCGCACCGCTTGTCTGTCAGTTGAGAAGGCTCCCCTGAAGCTCGGCCCGCAGGTCGGGAGTGAGAACCGTACCTGCGCGGTCGACAAGAAGTGCCATCTCGTACCCGACGAGGCCAATGTCCGCCTCCGGGTGTGCGAGGACAGCGAGGGAAGAACCGTCGGAGATGGACATGATGAAGAGGAATCCTCGCTCCATCTCCACAACTGTCTGGTTCACGCTGCCGCCCTCGAAGATGCGGGACGCGCCCGCGGTCAGCGAGGTAAGACCCGACGCGACGGCCGCCAGCTGGTCGGCACGGTCACGCGGGAACCCTTCGGACATCGCCAGAAGGAGTCCGTCGGCGGAGACCACCACCGTGTGGGACACCCCTGGGGTGTTGTCCACGAAGTTGGTGATCAACCAGTTCAGGTTCTGTGCCGCCTGGCTCATCGGGCTCACACTAACGCTCCTGGTTGTAGGTGCTGTCAGGACCACTGTGCTGATTCGTGGCCTGGCCGTTCGTGTCACTTCCTGCTTCGCGTCCCCGCTGCACGCCACGGCGCAGGTTGCTCAGCCTGCCCCTGACGTCCTCAGGCGCGCGGGAGACCTGGGGGCCGCCCTGCGGGGTCGATTCCGCCGTGCCCTCGACCAGGTTGGCCTTGGGCACCCGGCGCGGCAGACCGGAGGAGGTGACTCCGCCGGCCTTGGGCTTCCGGAGCTGCTCCGCGCGGACCCAGCGCTCGTCGTTCGACGAACGCCAGTCGTCGGAGCCGCTGCCGCTGCCGCTGCCGCTGCCGTTGTCCTGGGTGGTGTTGTCACCACGGCCGGGCGCCGGCGTCGCCGCCGGGGCCTGGCGCTGCTGCCCGCCCGAACCACGTATCGGAAGTCCGGTGTCGGTGAGCGAACGGGTGGCGGACGGGCTGGGCCCGGCCGGCGCCGCGGGACCGTGCGGGTCGAAGCCTACGCGTTCCTGCTGACCGGCGTCAGCGTGCTGCGCGGATTCCGCTTGAGCGTTGTGCTCGGCCCGGTAGGACTCCTGGTAGCCGTCCCGCCCCGGCCAGTCGTCCTGCTGCGAGCCGCGCATCGGACCGTTACCGAAGGCCGAGTACGTCTCCTGGACGGGTTCCGCATAGGTGTCCTGCGACGCGTAGCCGTCCTGCGGCGCGAAGAACGAGTCGTTGTAGGAGCCGTTCTGCGGCTGCTCGTCGTACGCCTGGCGGTCCTGCGCGTAGACGGACGAGGTGTCCTCGTACGTCTGCTGCTGACGGTCGTCGTACGCGGGCTGAGCGGGAGCGTAAGTGGTCTGCTGCTGCTCGTACGGGTCCTGCCCCTGCGCACCCTCGATCTCGTCGCGGAACAGCGGGCGGTCGTCACCGGTGTGCGCCTGGGCCTCCAGGGCCGCGCGGCGCTCCTCGCGCATCAGCGAACGGCCGACCGGGTCCAGGTCGCGCAGGTCGTCCGGGACCTCGCCGTAGCGGCTGTCGTCGAAGCCGAGCTCCGCGGCGGTGCGCAGCGGAGCGGGCTCGTACGCGGACTGCGACGGGATCATCGACGAGACAGTGAACTCGGACTCGGGGAGCTGGTCGCCGCTGCCACCGTGCGTGATGGCGTCGGGCAGCATGACGAGCGACGTCGTGCCGGCCTGCTCGCCCGAGGGGCGCAGCTGGACGCGGATGCCGTGCCGGTCGGACAGGCGGCCGACCACGAACAGGCCCATGCGCTGCGAGATCGCGGCGTCCACCGTCGGCGGGTTGGCCAGCTTGTGGTTGATGTCCGCGAAGTCCTCGGCGGTCAGGCCGATGCCCTTGTCGTGGATCTCGACCATGACGCGGCCGTCGGGGAGACGGGTCGCGGTGACGCGGACCTTGGTCTGCGGCGAGGAGAACGTGGTGGCGTTCTCCAGGAGCTCGGCGAGCAGGTGCACGAGGTCGGTCACCGAACGGCCGTGGATCTCGGCATCCGGCACGCCCGACAGTTCGATGCGCTCGTACTGCTCCACCTCGGAGGAGGCGGCGCGCAGGACGTCGACCAACGGGACCGGCTGGTCCCAGCGGCGGCCCGGCTCCTCGCCGGCGAGGACGAGGAGGTTCTCGCCGTTGCGGCGCATACGGGTCGCGAGGTGGTCCAGGCGGAAGAGGTTCTCCAGCTGGTCCGGCTCGGCCTCGTTGTTCTCCAGGTCCGTGATGAGGGTCAGCTGGCCCTCGATCAGGGACTGGTTGCGGCGCGACAGGTTGGTGAAGATCGCGTTGATGTTGCCGCGGAGCAGGGCCTGCTCGGCGGCGAGCCGGACGGCCTCGCGGTGCACCTGGTCGAAGGCGCGGGCGACCTCGCCGATCTCGTCCGTGGAGTTGATCGGGATGGGCTGGACACGGGTGTCGACGCGGCCCGGGTCGGTGCGCGAGAGCTGGTCGACGAGCATCGGCAGGCGCTGCTCGGCGACGTCGAACGCGGCGGTGCGCAGTCGGCGCATCGAGCGGCTCATCTGACGCGCCATCATCCCGGCCAGCGCGAACGCGGCGAGCAGGGCGACCAGGACGACCGCACCGGTGACGAACGTGGACTGCTTGGCGTCGTCGGCGATGCCGGCGGCCTCGTTCACCGCCTTGTCGGCGAGGTCGGACTCGATGGTGCGGTACGCGTTGAACTTGGCGGTGTTGACCGCCCACCAGTTCTGCGCGGTGACGCCCTTCTGCGCGATGGCGTAGCGCGCGCTCGGCTGCGTGGTGGGCAGCTGGGCGATCTCGGACACCATCTCCGTGGGGTCGGTCGGCGGCGGGACGTAGGTCTTGCCCTGCGCCTTCGCGGCCGCGACGGCCTGCTTGGCCTGCTTCGCGCCGTCGATCGTCAGCTGCTTCTGGGCGGCGTCGAGCTTGTCGACGTCGGCCTGCGTGCCGCCGCCCTTGTACTCCTCGACGGCGATGCCCTCGAGGTACGCGTAGGAGGAGAGCGCGATCTTCTGCTTGCCGAAGGTCGTGGCCGTGGGGCCCGGCTTGACCAGCAGGTGCATACCGATGGACCGCTCGAGCGAGAGCGCGGCCTTGGACAGCGAGATCGCGTAGACCGTGCGGCCGTAGCTCGTGATGTTTCCGGTGCCGAGGCCGAGCTCGTTCGCGAACTCCATCAGCGGGTGCTGGATGCCGACGTAGCCCTCTTCGGTCTGCACGGCGGGGAGCTTGCTCGTGTACGCGGCGGCCCGGAGCTTCTCCAGACCGGGCTCGACCTGCCGGAACTGCGCGAGGCGGCGCTCGAGGCCTTCCTTGGCCGGCATGTTCTTCGCGGCGGCGTCGAAGGCGTCGGCGGCCTCGTTCGTCGTCTCGCGGGCCTTGACGACCTTCGGGTCGTTCTTCTTGCCGAGCAGGAGAGGAGCCGCGGAGATGTCGCGCTCCTCGATCAGGCTGTTGGCGTACGTCAAGGACGCCTGCACGAGACGGGCGGTGTTCTCCGCGTCCTCGGCCTCGTTCCAGGTGTCGATCGAGCCCTTCACCTGGAAGCCACCCATGATCAGACCCACGAGCACGGGTATGAGCAGGATCGCGTTCAGCTTGGTGGGCACACGCCAGTTACGCGGCGACATCCGGCCGCCGGACGATGCCGGGGCCGCCTCGGCCCGTGGCACATGCGCGGCCGGCGCCGCTGCACGCGGCGGCGGGGTGAAGTTGCCCCGTGCCGACGACGGCTCGGGACTGTTCTTGCTTCGCCTCACTCGACCAACAACCTCTCGGCGTCGGCACCTACGCTGTGCCGCTGTCTCCAGGCCCTTACCTACTGGGCAGTTCAGCGCATTCCAGCACGTCAGGCGGTTCTCTTCCAAACACTGGGAACCGGAACCTCCGAGTGACGGATGCCCCAGATAAAACGGTCATAAAGAGCGAGCCCCGCCAAAAGGCGGGGCTCTTGTGCGCACAGTGGAACCGGGTGTGCGCGACCTGTGTCTGAGGCGCTGGAATTCTCTGTCGAAACGTTATGAACACGGAGGCCGACCGTGTCAAAGGACACAGCGGCCTCCGGGTGCGCTACGACAACTGCCGTATGCATCTGGCCACTTGGTGGCCGGATTTCCGGCGGTTGAGCTACTTCAGGCGCGCCATCAGGGCGTGCTCGACCAGCGTGATCAGGCCACTCTTTGCATCCGCACGGTGTCGGGCGTCCGTGGTGATGATCGGGGTGTCCGGGCCGATCTGGAGCGCCTCGCGCACCTCGTCGGGCGTGTAGGGCTGGTGTCCCTCGAAGCCGTTGAGGGCGACGACGAAGGGCAGCCCGGAGTTCTCGAAGTAGTCGACGGCCGGGAAGCAGTCGGCGAGACGGCGGGTGTCGACGAGGACGATCGCGCCGATCGCGCCGCGGACCAGGTCGTCCCACATGAACCAGAAGCGGTCCTGACCGGGCGTACCGAAGAGGTACAGGATCAGGTCCTGGTCGAGCGTGATGCGGCCGAAGTCCATCGCCACCGTCGTGGTGGTCTTGTCCCCGGTGTGGGTGAGGTCGTCGATGCCCGCGGACGCGGACGTCATGACGGCCTCGGTGCGCAGCGGGTTGATCTCCGAGACGGCGCCCACGAACGTGGTTTTGCCGACGCCGAAGCCGCCTGCCACCACGATCTTCGCGGACGTGGTGGAACGGCCGCCTCCGCCGTTAGAGCTTGCGAAGTCCACTGAGCACCCTTTCGAGCAGTGTCACGTCGGGCTGGCCGCCTGCGTTCTCGTCGCCACCGGGCTGGTGGATGGCCACCATTCCCGCTTCCGCCAGGTCCGCGACGAGGATCCGGGCCACACCGAGGGGCATGGACAGCAGTGCCGACACCTCGGCCACCGACTTGACCTCGCGGCACAGGTGGCAGATGCGCTGGTGCTCGGGGAGCAGCCCTATCAGCTGGGCCGGGTCGGCGGTCGTGCTGACGAGCGCCTCGATGGCGAGCTGGTAGCGCGGCCGTGTCCGGCCACCGGTCATCGCGTAAGGACGCACCAGCGGCTGGTCGCCCTCAGGACCGTACGCGGCGTGCGGAGATACGCCGTACGGGTCGTGAGAGGCGGTGGGCGGGGTCATGGATCCTCCGGGCGGGACAGCAGGTGGTCTGCGTGCCGTCTGACGGGCCGGTGGGGGCGGTGGCGGCCTGACGGTGCGGTCATACGTGCGTGTGGGGGAGGTCGTGACTAGTGCAGCAGGCTGCCCTGCAGTTCGGCGCGAAGATCAGGGGTGAGCACGGAACCCGCGCGGTCCACGAGCAGCGCCATCTCGTAGCCGACGAGGCCGATGTCGCACTCGGGGTGCGCGAGCACCGCGAGGGACGAACCGTCCGAGACCGACATGAGGAAGAGGAACCCACGCTCCATCTCCACCACGGTCTGGGCCACGGTGCCGCCCTCGAAGATCCGGGACGCACCCGCGGTCAGCGAGGTGAGGCCCGAGGCGACGGCGGCCAGCTGGTCGGCGCGGTCCCGGGGGAACCCCTCCGACATGGCGAGCAGCAGGCCGTCCGCGGACACGACGACGGTGTGGGAGACCCCCGGCGTGTTGTCCACGAAGTTGGTGATCAACCAGTTCAGGTTCTGTGCCGCCTGGCTCATCTGGGTCAACTAACGCTCCTGCTGGTGAGTGGGGCTGGGGAAGCTGCCGGTCTGGCCCGTACCGGCCTGGCGACCCTGCTGAATGCCCCGACGGAGATTGGTCAGCCGGCCGCGAACGTCATCAGGCGAACGCGAGACCTGCGGACCGGTTTGGTGCTGTTGCTGCTGAGCCGTACCCGCGACGAGGTTCGCACGCGGGACGCGACGCGGGAGCCCGGAGACGGTGACTCCGCCGGCCGAGGGCTGGCGGACCCGCTCGGCCTGGCGGCCGAGCTCGTCGTTGGGCGACTGGCGCCAGTTGGCGGGCGCCTGAGCCTGCTGGGGCGCCGCGGGTGCGGCGGCCGCCGGGCGGGCGGGCGCGGGGGTGCCGTTGGGCGACTGGGGCTGCTGCGGCGAGCGCTGCGGCAGGCCGCCCGGACGGCCGTTGTTGTGCTGAGGGGTGGATGCCTGCGGCCGGTCCTGCTGCTGCGGGGCCTGCTGGCCCGACTGCTGGCCGTGGAACCAGTTGGTCTCGAGCGTGTCGAACAGCGGCGTGCGGCCGTCGCCGGGTCCGGCGGGCGGCAGCTCGTCCTGCCGGCCGGGGCCCTGCGGCTGCGCCGGGAACCCCTGCTCCTGGCCGCCCTGGGCCGGCGGGCGCGGCATGGAGAAGTCCGCCGCGTCCCGGGAGCCGAGCTGCGGCAGGTCGCGCGCGGGACCGCCGCGGAGGCCCTGCGGCTGCGACTGCCCCTGTCCCTGGTTCTGTGCCTGGCCGAAGCCGTCGCCGCCGGGGAACGGGCCGTCCTGGCGCGGACGCCCCGGGGTGTTCTGGCCGGGGGCCGCGAACTGGCCGGTGGCGGACGGGTCCTGAGCGCCGGGGCGCAGAGCGTCGTCGAAGCCGGGCGCCGCGAACTGGCCGGTCTGGTGGTTCGGGTTCTGCGACTGGCCGGGCGCCTGGTTCTGGGGCTGGAAGTGGTTCGGGTTCTGCGACTGGCCGTGCTGCCCGCCGAAGACGTCGTTACGGACGAACGCCCCCGTGTCCTGTCCCTGGCCCTGACCCTGGTCGAGCGGGGCCGGCGCGCCGGGGCGGGGCCCGTCGAAGTCGGGACGCGGGAACTCGGCCGTCGAGCCGGGGCCCTGACGGTCGTCCACCTGGGGGAACTGCGCCGTGGAGTCCGGCTCCTCGTGCCCGCGAGGCGCGTCGAGCGAGGCGCGCGGCACCGGCGGCTGCGCGTCGTCGTTGCCCCAACTCGGCACGCGCGGCTGGGGGTTGCCCCCGGGCAGCTCGGCGCGGGGACCGCCACGCGGCGGCAGGACCGGCCTGCGGCCCTGCTCGGGCGCCTGGTTCGCACGCTGCTGGGGCGGCACGGGACCGTTCTGGCCCGGGCCCTGCCCCTGCGGCTGACCCTGGCCGGGACCACCCTGCAGGCCCTGCGCGCCGAACATGCCGGCCGGGGCCGGACGCCCCTGCTGAGGGGACTGCTGCGGCTGCTGGGACTGAGGCGCCTGCGGACCACCGGCCTGCTGCCCGTTGCCGTCACGGCTGGGCAGCGCCGCGCGCGGACCCGAGCCCGCGACCTGCGGACGCGCCGCGCCGGGACCGGCACCGAGCCGACCCGCACCGCCGGGACCGCCCTGCGGAGCCGCGCCCGCGCCGACCCCGCGCCGTGCCGCTGCCACACCGGCGGCGGCCTGCGCGGCGGCGGGGCCACCGGAGGCGGCACCGGGACCGGGCTTGCCGGGAGCCTTCTTGCCGCCCTGGGCGACGTCGACGGGCAGCATGACGAGCGCCGTCGTACCACCGGAGTCGGACGGGCGGAGCTGGATACGGATGCCGTGACGCTGGGACAGACGGCCGACCACGAACAGACCCATGCGGCGCGAGACCGACACGTCCACGGTGGGCGGCGACGCGAGCCGCTCGTTGATCGCGGCGAGGTCCTCGGGGGAGAGGCCGATGCCGGTGTCGTGGATCTCGATGAGCACACGGCCGTCGGGCAGCGCGTGACCGGTGACCTTGACCTTGGTCTGCGGCGAGGAGAAGGAGGTCGCGTTCTCGAGCAGCTCGGCGAGCAGGTGCACGAGGTCGTTGACGACGCGTCCGGCGACCTCGGTCGAGGGGACCGAGGCCAGTTCGATGCGCTCGTACTGCTCCACCTCGGAGGCGGCGGCGCGCAGGACGTCGACCAGCGGGACCGGGCGGGTCCAGCGGCGGCCGGGCTCTTCACCGGCGAGAACGAGGAGGTTCTCACCGTTACGGCGCATGCGGGTCGCGAGGTGGTCGAGCTTGAACAGCGAGGACAGCTGGTCGGGGTCGGCCTCGCGGGACTCCAGCTCGGAGATGAGCGAGAGCTGGCGCTGGATAAGACCCTGGGAACGGCGCGAGAGGTTGGTGAACATCGCGTTGACGTTGCCCCGCAGGAGGGCCTGCTCGGCGGCCAGACGGACCGCCTCGCGGTGCACGTCGTCGAAGGCCGAGGCCACCTGGCCGATCTCGTCGCGCGAGTGCACACCGACGGACTCGACGGAGGTGTCGACGTCCTGCGGGTCCGACTCGGACAGCTGCTTGACCAGCTCGGGCAGGCGGTCCTGGGCGACCTTGGTGGCGGTGTCCTGGAGCCGGCGCAGCGAGCGGATCATGGACCGGGCCACGACGAACGCGCCGACCAGCGAGACGCCGAGGACGAGCAGGATCAGCGCACCGTTGATGATGGCCGTGCGCTCGGACTCGTTGCGCAGCTCGCGGGCCTGCTGCTCCATCTGGTTGAGCAGCGTCAGCTCGATCTTGGACATTTCCTGCAGACGCTGGCTGTCCGCGTCGACCCAGTCCTTGTAGGACCGCTTGTCCTGGATCCTGATGCCGCCCTCCTGGCTGAGGGCGCGGCGGGCGTACTGGTCGGCGGCCTTGATCGTCGCGTTGCCCGAGTCGATGGGCTTCATCAGCTCGGTGGCGGCGACGTTTCCGTAGACGGAGCTGAAGCCCTTGAGGTCGGACTCCTGGTTCTCCAGCGCGGACTCACCGTAGCGGCGGTCGGTCTCGGAGAGCTTGCCGAAGTCACGGTCGTTCGGGGGCAGGGCGGCCGCGATGACGGCGCGCTGGACGGACGCGTACTCCTTGGCGGAGGAGAACGACGCCAGCGCGCGAGTGCGCTTGATCATCTCGGGGTTGCTGGTCGCCTGCGCCATGTCGGTGGACAGGGACAGGAGCTGCTCGACGAGGCGGCTGTAGGCGTCGATCGTCTGGGACGAGGTGCTGCGGTCCTTGAACGCGTCCTGCCGGATGCCCTTGAGGTTGTTGAGCTGGCCGGCGATCTGGGTGACGTGGTCCTGCACACCGTCGAGGCCGCTGTTGTTGGACCCGTCGGTGATCTCGTACGTGCCTTCCATGAAGGCCTTGCGCGCGCGGTCGGTCTTCTGGCGCGCTCCCTTGACGGTGTAGTCCTCGGTCGCCTTGCCGCCGTTGGCCAGGGGGCCCGCCGACTGGTCACGCTCCTCCTGGAGCGCCGACGCGAGCTCGGTGGCCTGCTTGGTCATGTCGGTCAGCAGCTTCATGTTGTCGAGCTGCTGGATGTCGCTCATCGACTCGCCGATACGCAGCGCGCCGAGGGAGGTCGCGGCGACCACGGGGAGGGCGAGCAGCGACACCAGGCGGGTGGAGATACGCCAGTTGCGAAGAGCTATTCGCGAGCCGGGGCCGGTCGGGCCCTTCGGCTTCGCGGTGGTCTTGGGGGCGGCCGAGGCCGTCGTACTGCCCTCGACGGAGGCGGTCCGGCCCGGGTTCTGGGCGTGCTGGGGCGAGGAACTGCCTGTCATCGGGCCAGTCCCGCCGCGCGGCTCCGGCTCCGCCGCAGCGCTGCCATCCCTGTTCTTACGTCCCTGCACTAGCGTCGCAACCTCTGGACCAGGCGTCCCCCGCGTGCGCGGACAGGACGGTGTCGGCGTAGTTCGGGGGCGAGCTGACACGCCCCCTTCGGTCGTCGGTGACCGGCGCTGCTCCCCCTTCCCGCCGCGACTTCGGCGCTGCGTTGCGCCCCGTGCGCGCCGGCTCGATCTCGCGGCGGTCCCGCGAATTCCAGCACAGTGCAGGATCTCCAACAAGGGCCGAGGGCCAGGACCGGACCAGTGTGACGCCTTGTGAGGGGTGTGTCACGAGACGTAGAAAGTGATCTCATCGATAACGGACTTTTACTGACGTTCCACCTACACCCCGGGGGTGTCCCAGTCGCCATGATCGGGAGCGGAATGATGGCTTCAATGGCGGAATGCCCGTTTCCGTGTGTCGCGCTTCAGGTCCGAATTGAAACTTTTGCCCGCCCTCTGGTGAGCAAACTCACATGAAGAACTTCGCCCCTTCCTCGCTTTCGACGGGAATCAGATGTTTAGCCTGACGCTTTACAGGGATGGCGAATCCGACAACCGGCGCCCCGCAGGCGCCCGCACCGACGAGGTCACGAGCGACACATGAAGACTGTGAAGTCCACGATGTTCCGCAACATCGCCAACCCGCGGCGTACGACGCTGATGCACCTGAAGGACGCCGACGAGCTGCAGACGGCCCCGGAGCTGCCGGAGTACTCCGTCGAGCTCCCCGCGCAGACGGCCAACCCGCGCCGCGCCATCCTGATGGAAGCCCCGGAGCAGACGCCCGTCGCCTCCTGACGCGCGGCAATCCGCGAGGCCGGGTGCCCGAGCCGCGTTAGCCTGGGGCGTCAGATTCCAGCCAGCGGAAGTAGAGGGGCGCAAGGCACCCGTGCGCATCGCCAGATTCTCCATCGACGGCAATGTCGCCTTCGGCGCGGTCGAGGGCGACAGTCCCCCCGGAACGACCGATGGGCTTGTCCTCGACATCATCAAGGGCATCCCGTTCGCGGACTTCGAACTCTCCGGCACGAAGGTCCCGCTGAGCAAGGTCAGGCTTCTGCCGCCGGTGCTCCCGAACAAGGTCGTCGCCTTCGGCCGCAACTACGCGGAACACGCGAAGGAACTGGGCAACGAGGTCCCGGACGCCCCCTTCGCGTTCTTCAAGCCGTCCACCTCGGTGATCGGCTCCGGCGACGAGATCGCGTACCCCTCCTTCTCGCAGGAACTGCACTACGAGGCCGAACTCGCCGTGGTCATCGGCCGCATGTGCCGCGAGGTCCCGCGCGAGCGCGTCAAGGACGTCATCCTCGGCTACACCTGCGCGAACGACGTCACCGCGCGTGACGTGCAGAAGCGCGAGAAACAGTGGGCCAGGGCCAAGGGCTTCGACACCTCCTGCCCCCTCGGCCCCTGGGTGGAGACGGACCTCGACCCCGGCGACCTGACGATCCAGTGCACGGTCAACGGACAGCAGCGCCAGCTCGGCCGCACGTCCCAGATGATCCACTCGATCGAGGACCTGGTCGTCAACATCTCCGAGGCCATGACGCTGCTCCCCGGCGACGTGATCCTCACGGGCACCCCGGAAGGGGTCGGCCCGCTCAACGTCGGCGACGAGGTCGCCGTCACCATCGAAGGCATCGGCACTCTCACCAACAAGGTGATCAAGCGTGGCTAACGCGAACGTCCGCGTACGTTTCTGTCCGTCCCCGACCGGCAACCCCCACGTGGGCCTGGTCCGCACGGCGCTGTTCAACTGGGCCTACGCCCGGCACAACCAGGGCACCCTGGTCTTCCGCATCGAGGACACCGACGCGGCCCGCGACTCCGAGGAGTCGTACGAGCAGCTCCTCGACTCGATGCGCTGGCTCGGCTTCGACTGGGACGAGGGCCCCGAGATCGGCGGCCCCCACGCGCCGTACCGCCAGTCGCAGCGCATGGACATCTACAAGGACGTCGCCGAGAAGCTCCTCGCCGCAGGCCACGCCTACCGCTGCTACTGCTCCACCGAGGAGCTCGACACCCGCCGCGACGCCGCCCGCGCCGCCGGCAAGCCCTCCGGTTACGACGGCCACTGCCGCGACCTGAGCGCCGAGCAGACCGCCGCGTACGAGGCCGAGGGCCGGCAGCCCATCGTCCGTTTCCGCATGCCCGACGAGGCGATCACCTTCGAGGACCTGGTCCGCGGCGAGATCACCTACCAGCCGGAGAACGTCCCGGACTTCGGCATCGTCCGCGCGAACGGCGCCCCGCTGTACACGCTGGTCAACCCGGTCGACGACGCCCTGATGGAGATCACCCACGTCCTGCGCGGCGAGGACCTGCTCTCCTCCACGCCCCGCCAGATCGCCCTCTACAAGGCGCTCACCGAGCTCGGCATCGCGAAGCTCACGCCCGCCTTCGGCCACCTGCCGTACGTGATGGGCGAGGGCAACAAGAAGCTCTCGAAGCGTGACCCGCAGGCGTCGCTCAACCTCTACCGCGAGCGCGGCTTCCTGCCCGAGGGCCTGCTCAACTACCTGTCCCTGCTCGGCTGGTCCTTCTCGGCCGACCAGGACGTCTTCTCCATCGAGGACATGGTCGCGAAGTTCGACCTCGCGGACGTCAACTCGAACCCGGCGCGCTTCGACCTGAAGAAGGCCGAGTCGATCAACGGCGACCACATCCGGATGCTGGACGCGAAGGCGTTCGCGGCGGCCTGCGCGCCGTGGCTGCGCGCCCCGTTCGCCAACTGGGCGCCCGAGGACTTCGACCAGGCGGCCTGGGAGGCCATCGCCCCCCACGCGCAGACCCGCGTGACGGTCCTGTCCGACATCACGGCCAACGTCGACTTCCTGTTCCTCAAGGAGCCGGTGGAGGACGAGGCGTCCTGGACCAAGGCCATGAAGGGCGACCCGGTCGGCCTCCTGACCTCGGCCCGCGCGAAGCTCGAGGCCGCCGACTGGGCGTCGGCCGACTCCCTCAAGGAGGCCGTCCTGGCCGCCGGCGAGGAGCACGGCCTCAAGCTCGGCAAGGCGCAGGCCCCGGTCCGCGTGGCCGTCACCGGCCGCACGGTCGGCCTGCCCCTCTTCGAGTCCCTGGAGATCCTGGGCAAGGACAAGACCCTGACCCGCATCGACGCCGCCCTGGCCAAGCTCACGGCCTAAACTCGGGCACATGCCGATCCGCGCGGTCCTGTGGGACGTAGACGACACGATCTTCGACTACGCGAACGCGGACCGCGCGGGAATGCGGGACCACCTTCGGGCCGAGGGCCTGGCCGACGGATTCACCTCCGTCGGCCAGGCCCTCGCCCGTTGGCGGACCCTGACCCGGGAGCACTGGGCGCGCTTCGAGTCGGGCGAGACCGACTGGGAGGACCAGCGCCGCAATCGCGTACGGGCCTTCGTGGGGCGCGGCGCCGACGACATGGACGACGCCGAGGCGGATGCCTGGTTCGGGCGCTACATCGTCCACTACGAGGCCGCCTGGGCGCTCTTCCCCGACACCGTCCCCGTGCTCGACCTGCTCGCGGAGAGCCACCGGCACGCGGTCCTGTCCAACTCCTCGCTGCACAACCAGGACCGCAAGCTGCGCGTCCTCGGCGTCAGGGACCGCTTCGAGGCCGTCGTCTGCGCCGCCGAACTCGGCGTGGCCAAACCGCAGGCCGCCGCCTTCCACGCCGCGTGCGAGGCCCTGGAACTGCCCCCGCACGAGGTCGCGTACGTCGGCGACCAGCCCGACACCGACGCCCGCGGCGCCGAGGAGGCGGGGCTCACCGGCATCTGGCTGGACCGCGCGCACGCCGGCGGCCGTCCCGAACTCACCCGCATCACAGCGCTCGATCAGCTCCCCGCCCTGCTGGCCCCGGATACCCGTTTTGGAGCGCCGTCCACCTTCGGGTAATGTTCTTCCTGCGCCGAGGGAAACGGGCCGACAGGCCGGACCCGAAAGCGTAAATCAAACAGAACCCTCGCAAGGGGTTGCTTTTTGATGGCCTATGGTGTAATTGGCAGCACGACGGTTTCTGGTTCCGTTAGTCTAGGTTCGAGTCCTGGTAGGCCAGCTCGCAGAGCTTATCTGCATCGCGGATTCCAGATCCGCAAAGCCCCCGTTGTGTAGCGGCCTAGCACGCTGCCCTCTCAAGGCAGTAGCGCCGGTTCGAATCCGGTCGGGGGTACAGATCCTTCCCAGGGGGACAGTCCGGGTCGCACCCGCTGTTTTTCATGCAGGATCGCTAGGGCCCCCGTTGTGTAGCGGCCTAGCACGCCGCCCTCTCAAGGCGGTAGCGCCGGTTCGAATCCGGTCGGGGGTACTGATCGGGCCATCCAGGCCTGGATCGCATTGGGCTATGGTGTAATTGGCAACACGACGGTTTCTGGTTCCGTTGTTCTAGGTTCGAGTCCTGGTAGCCCAGCTGGATCGCGTGGCAACACAAGATCCTTGCCCCCGTTGTGTAGCGGCCTAGCACGCCGCCCTCTCAAGGCGGTAGCGCCGGTTCGAATCCGGTCGGGGGTACAACACGACAAGAGGCCCTCCCCAGCAGGGGAGGGCCTCTTCGCGTTGCCCGGAGCGCGTGGCCGTGACATGTCGCCGAGGTCTCAACTCGGGCCGGTCGCTGCGGCGTTGAAGCGACCGGCCCGAGGGGGACGGTGTGTGGTGGGAGAGGGTCAGCCGGTGCGGCGAAGGGCCTCGGAGAGGCGGCCCGCCGCGTCGATGACGGCCTGCGCGTGCATGCGGCCCGGGTGGCGCGTCAGGCGCTCGATCGGTCCGGAGACCGAGACCGCCGCGACGACACGGTTCGAGGGGCCGCGCACCGGCGCGGAGACGGACGCGACGCCCGGCTCCCGCTCGCCGATCGACTGGGCCCAGCCGCGGCGCCGTACGCCCGACAGGGCCGTCGCCGTGAAGCGGGCGCCCTGGAGGCCGCGGTGGAGGCGCTCGGGCTCCTCCCAGGCCATCAGGATCTGCGCCGACGAGCCCGCCTTCATCGTGAGCGTGGAACCCACGGGGACGGTGTCCCTGAGGCCCGAGAGGCGCTCGGCGGCCGCGACGCAGATGCGCATGTCGCCCTGCCGGCGATAGAGCTGCGCGCTCTCGCCCGTCACGTCACGGAGGTGGGTGAGCACCGGGCCCGCCGTGGCGAGCAGGCGGTCCTCGCCCGCCGCCGCGGCCAGCTCGGCCATGCGCGGGCCGAGGATGAATCGGCCCTGCATGTCACGCGCCACCATGCGGTGGTGTTCCAGTGCCACGGCGAGACGGTGTGCCGTGGGTCTTGCCAGTCCGGTCGCCGCGACCAGTCCCGCGAGGGTGGCCGGACCGGACTCCAGGGCGCTGAGAACAAGGGCCGCCTTGTCCAGAACGCCGACGCCGCTAGAGTTGTCCATGCGTCGATACTCGCGTCTCACTCTGTGAAACGCAAGTTCAATTTCCCGTGAAACTTGACACCCTGTACTTACAGCGGCCCGCAGACCAACGGGCCGGGACGTCCACGTCCGGTACGAGGGGTACGGACGTCGGCGACCACGATCTCTAGTTGGGCCGGCTCACGATGCCGGCCGGAGGGAAAGCGATGGGTAGGACACTCGCGGAGAAGGTCTGGGACGACCACGTCGTCCGGCGCGCCGAGGGCGAGCCCGACCTCCTCTTCATCGATCTGCACCTGCTGCACGAGGTGACCAGCCCGCAGGCCTTCGACGGCCTGCGTCAGACCGGTCGCCAGGTGCGGCGCCTCGACCTCACCATCGCGACCGAGGATCACAACACCCCGACCCTCGACATCGACAAGCCGATCGCGGACCCGGTCTCGCGCGCCCAGCTGGAGACGCTGCGCAAGAACTGTGCCGACTTCGGTGTGCGCCTGCACTCGCTGGGTGATGTCGAGCAGGGCGTCGTGCATGTCGTCGGCCCGCAGCTGGGCCTGACCCAGCCGGGCACCACGGTCGTCTGCGGTGACTCCCACACGTCCACGCACGGCGCGTTCGGCGCGCTGGCCTTCGGTATCGGCACCTCCCAGGTCGAGCACGTCCTGGCGACCCAGACGCTGCCGCTGGCCCGCCCGCGCACGATGGCCATCACCGTCGACGGCGAGCTGCCCGACGGCGTCACCGCCAAGGACCTGATCCTCGCGATCATCGCGAAGATCGGTACGGGCGGCGGCCAGGGCTACATCCTGGAGTACCGCGGCTCCGCCATCGAGAAGCTCTCGATGGAAGCCCGCATGACCATCTGCAACATGTCGATCGAGGCCGGTGCCCGCGCGGGCATGATCGCCCCCGACGAGACCACCTTCGCCTACCTGGAGGGCCGCGCACACGCCCCCAAGGGCGAGGACTGGGACGCCGCGGTGGCGTACTGGAAGACGCTGAAGTCGGACGACGACGCGGAATTCGACGCCGAGGTCGTCATCGACGCCGCCGCGCTGTCGCCGTTCGTCACCTGGGGCACCAACCCCGGCCAGGGTTCGCCCCTGTCGTCGCAGGTCCCCGACCCTGCTTCGTACGAGGACGCTTCGGAGCGCCTCGCCGCCGAAAAGGCCCTGGAATACATGGGGTTGACCGCCGGGCAGCCGCTGCGCGACATCAAGGTCGACACCGTCTTCGTAGGTTCGTGCACCAACGGCCGCATCGAGGACCTGCGCGCCGCCGCCGAGATCGTCGGGGGCCGCAAAGTCGCCGACGGCGTACGGATGCTGGTCGTTCCCGGCTCCGCGCGGGTGGGTCTGCAGGCCGTCTCCGAGGGCCTGGACAAGGTCTTCAAGGAGGCCGGCGCCGAATGGCGGCACGCGGGCTGCTCGATGTGTCTGGGCATGAACCCCGACCAACTCGCCCCCGGCGAGCGCTCCGCGTCCACCTCGAACCGCAACTTCGAGGGACGGCAGGGCAAGGGTGGCCGTACGCACCTGGTCTCGCCCCAGGTCGCCGCCGCCACCGCCGTGCTTGGCCGCCTGGCCTCTCCGGCCGACCTGTCCGACACTGACGCCCGTACGCCCGCTGGAGTCTGATCAGCCATGGAAGCATTCACCACGCACACCGGCCGGGCCGTCCCGCTGCGCCGCAGCAACGTCGACACCGACCAGATCATCCCCGCCCACTGGCTCAAGAAGGTCACCAGGGACGGTTTCGAGGACGGGCTCTTCGAGGCCTGGCGCAAGGACCCCGAGTTCGTGCTGAACAAGGCCGAACGCGAGGGCGCCACGGTCCTGGTGGCAGGTCCCGACTTCGGCACCGGATCCTCCCGTGAGCACGCGGTGTGGGCGCTGCAGAACTACGGCTTCAAGGCCGTCATCTCCTCGCGGTTCGCCGACATCTTCCGCGGCAACTCGCTCAAGAACGGCCTGCTCACGGTGGTGCTCGACCAGAAGGTCGTGGACGCGCTCCAGAACCTGGTGGAGAACGACCCCCAGGCCGAGATCACGGTCGACCTCGAGGCGCGTGAAGTACGGGCCGAGGGCGTCACCGCCGCCTTCGAACTCGACGAGAACGCGCGCTGGCGGCTGCTGAACGGCCTGGACGACATCAGCATCACGCTCCAGAACGAGGCCGACATCGCGGAGTACGAGTCCAAGCGTCCCGCGTTCAAGCCGCAGACCGTGCAGATCTGAACTCTGCAAGGCTGATTCCGGCCATCGCAACAAGCCTCTGTACCCCCAATCGTGGACGGTTGGGGGTACAGCTGTGTCCGGCCCCGGAACGCTCCCCAAGTGCCGTTCCGGAGCTCTCAACTCCCTGTGTTTTCAAGGGTGTTCACCGGGTACGCGCGCCTTGGTGCGCCCCTGCGCGCAGGTCTCTCGAAGGGGCCCAGGAGGCCCGCCAGGGACGGCAGTTACCCCCTGCGGAGGCGACAACTCGCCCCAGATGGCACAATCTGTGCATGGAACACGACGGCCAACTCCAGCTCTATGCGGCGGTCGCGGACCAACTCAAGGAAGCGCACTCCAGGGTGCGCGCACTGCAAGTCCCGGAGGGCGTACGGATGGCGCTGACCCGGAAGCTGCTGGTCATTACGGCCGCGGCCAAGCACGATCTCGCCGATGCGGCAAGGCGACTGGACCGATTCATGGTGGACCTCGACGAGGGCCGATTCTCACAAGAGGACCACTGAAGAACTTCGCGACAGCCCGAGTTCGTTGCGGCACAAGGGTGATTAGCCCGTTTCGTGTTTGATTTGCGGTATATATCTGCCTAACGTGCGAAAAAGCCGGACCGGATACGTTCCGGCAATGTCTCCGAAGGGGAAGACGTGAACAAGGCGCAGCTCGTAGAAGCGATTGCCGACAAGGTCGGCGGCCGTCAGCAGGCCGCGGACGCCGTCGACGCGGTCCTGGACGCCATCGTCCGTGCCGTCGTCAGCGGGGACCGGGTCTCGGTCACCGGCTTCGGCTCGTTCGAGAAGGTCGACCGCCCCGCCCGCTACGCCCGTAACCCGCAGACGGGTGAGCGCGTACGGGTCAAGAAGACCTCCGTTCCGCGTTTCCGTGCCGGTCAGGGCTTCAAGGACCTCGTCGCGGGTTCGAAGAAGCTCCCGCGTGGTGGGGAGGTCGCGGTCAAGAAGGCGCCCAAGGGCAGCCTGACCGGCGGCGCCGCGGCGACGGTCAAGAAGGCCGCGGCCAAGAAGGCCACGACCGCCAAGAAGGCGACGGCGAAGAAGACCACCGCCAAGAAGGCCACCGCCAAGAAGACGACGGCGAAGAAGACCACGGCGACGGCGAAGAAGGCCACCGCCAAGAAGACCACCGCCACGGCGAAGAAGGCCACCGCGAAGAAGGCCGCCCCGGCGAAGACCGCCGCGAAGAAGGCCACCGCGAAGAAGACGGCGCCCGCCAAGAAGGCCACGGCCAAGAAGGCGCCCGCCAAGAAGTCCACTGCGCGCAAGACGACCGCCAAGAAGACCACCGCCCGCAAGAAGTAGGGCGACGGCCTCAAGGGCCCCTCACGCGCCGGGCCGGGCTCCCCTCGGGGAGCCCGGCCCGCGGTGTGTGCGCGAAAGCCCGGTGCGGCGCAGGCTCAGAGCGTCTGCAGCGTCACCAGCGTGATGCGCCGGTCCTCGCCCTCACCCTCGACCTCGATACGGACCCGCTGCCCGGGGCGCAGCAGCCGGAGGCCGCCCGCGTCGAACGCCGGGCCGTCGAACGGCACGGGGGTGCCGTCGTCGAGCAGCACGCTGCCGGAGCGGGAGTCGGGGTCGTATGTGTACGCGGTCGCCTGCATACAGCCAGCGTACTCAGTCCGGGATCAGCAGCCCGGCGGCCGCCCCCGCCGTGCGCGGGCCGACGCCGAGCGACAGCGCCACCCGCAGGTCCTCGCCGGTGTCCACGTCCTGGCGTACGGAGTCGACGCCCGTCAGCGGGAGTTCCACCGCGCCGGACGCGGCATGACGGGCGCGGGACGCGGTGCCGAATGCGGGACGCAATTGAGTACCGCAACCCGCACTGAGAAGTGTGGTCCCGATTCCCGCCGCATCGGGGAGAAATGCGCGGGGAAATAGCGCGGCCTCCGCGAGAACCCGGGACAATTCCGCCGACCGCAGGGCCGGCAGATCGGCGTTGAGCGCCGCCACCGCCGCGTCCGGGCGCCGGGCCCGCGCCGCCGCCGCACCGTGCGCCAGGGCGGCGTTCAGGCCCGCCCCCGGCGCATCGGGGACGATCAGGGCGCCCAGGGCGGCCAGCTCCCTCCCGGCGAGCGCGTCGTCCGTGACTACCACCACATCCCGTACCCCGGCCGAGGCGGTCGCGGCGGCCACGGTGTCCTGCGCGAACGCCAGCGCGAGCCCGGGGCGCACCCCGTCACCCGCGGTGGGCGCCAGCCTGCTCTTGGCCCGCACCAGGGGTTTCAGCGGTATCACGAGGGTCCACTGCACGTGAGGTCCGTCCCTTCGGGTCGCGCTCATTGTGGCCCGGCGCATGAGGTGGGCATAAACGCGCGGGCGTACGGTGTTCTCGACAGACCGGCGGCCCGGGGCGACACTTGTGCGGCCGACCAGGTCCGAGAGGGCCTTCACGGTCCATAGAGGAAGGTGTCCGAGTGTCCCGCCGCAGAATCGGCTTCTGGTACCGCCTGGCGGCGGTCATCGCTAAACCGCCGCTCGTGGTTCTGATCAAGCGGGACTGGCGCGGAATGGAGAACATTCCGGCTGACGGCGGCTTTATCACCGCGGTGAACCACAATTCGCATCTTGATCCGTTCGCGTACGCGCACTTCCAGTACAACACCGGACGCGTTCCGCGATTCCTCGCCAAGCACGGGCTCTTCAAGAAGGGGTTCATCGGGGCCGTCATGCGCGGCACCGGGCAGATCCCCGTCTACCGCGAGACCACGAATGCGCTCAGCGCGTTCCGTGCCGCCATCGACGCCGTCGAGCGCGGGGAGTGCGTCGCCTTCTACCCCGAGGGCACCCTCACCCGCGATCCGGACCTGTGGCCCATGACCGCCAAGACGGGCGTCGCGCGCGTGGCACTGCAGACCAAGTGCCCCGTCATTCCCGTCGCCCAGTGGGGCGCCAACCTCGTGCTCGCGCCGTACGCGAAGAAGCCCGACCTGCTGCCGCGCAAGACGCACCACGTCCTCGCCGGACCGCCGGTCGACCTGGAGCGCTTCTACGACAGGGAGATGACCCCGGAACTCCTCAAGGAGGCCACCGAGGTCATCATGACGGCGATCACCGGACTGCTCGGTGAACTGCGCGGCGAGCAGCCGCCGCAGCGGCGTTACGACCCCCGTGAGGCGCGCATCGCGCAGCGCCGCAAGGCCGCCGACGTCAACGCCCTTACGGAGCAGGCCGGTTCGGCCGCCGTCCAGCACGGAAGTCCTGAGGAGAGCAAGTGACCCCACCCGTCAAGGCGGCCGTCTTCGGAACCGGCTCCTGGGGTACGGCCTTTGCCATGGTGCTCGCCGACGCGGGGTGCGACGTCACCCTGTGGGCACGCAGGCCCGAACTGGCCGAAGCGGTCAACTCCACGCGCAAGAACCCCGATTACCTCCCCGGCGTCGAACTTCCCGCCAACGTCAGGGCGACGACCGACGCCGCCGGGGCCGCGGACGGCGCCGAGTTCACGGTGCTCGCCGTGCCCTCGCAGACGCTGCGCGCCAACCTCGCCGAGTGGACGCCGCTGCTCGCGCCCGGCACGGTCCTCGTCTCCCTCATGAAGGGCGTCGAACTCGGCTCCGCCATGCGGATGAGCGAGGTCATCGAGGACGTCACCAAGGTCGGCGAGGACCGCATCGCGATCGTCACGGGCCCCAACCTCGCCCGCGAGATCGCCGCCCGGATGCCCGCCGCCGCCGTCGTCGCCTCCCGTGACGAATCGGTTGCGCAGCGCCTCCAGACCGCCTGCCACACGCCGTACTTCCGGCCGTACACGAACACCGACGTGATCGGCTGCGAGCTCGGCGGAGCCGTGAAGAACGTCATCGGGCTCGCCGTCGGCATCGCCGACGGCATGGGCCTCGGCGACAACGCGAAGGGTTCGCTCATCACGCGCGGCCTCGCCGAGACCACCCGGCTCGGCCTCGCGATGGGCGCCGACCCGCTCACCTTCTCCGGGCTCGCGGGCCTCGGCGACCTCGTCGCCACCTGCTCCTCGCCCCTGTCGCGCAACCACACCTTCGGCACGAACCTGGGCAAGGGCATGACCCTCCAGGAGACCATCGCGGTCACCAAGCAGACCGCCGAGGGCGTCAAGTCCTGCGAGTCGGTGCTCGACCTGGCGCGCCGGCACGGCGTCGACATGCCGATCACCGAGACCGTCGTCGGCATCGTGCACGAGGGGAAGCCCCCGGTCGTCGCCCTGAAGGAGCTCATGTCACGCAGCGCCAAGGCCGAACGGCGCTGACGCGGGCGTCGCCGGACGCTGACTCCGCTGCTACCAGCAGGTACGCTCAACGCGATATGAGCAGCGAGAACCTTCCCCAGAGCAGCCGCCCGTCGGGCCAGAAGCCCCGTGTGGCCGTCGTCTTCGGCGGTCGCAGCTCCGAGCACGGCGTGTCCGTCGTCACCGCAGGCGCCGTGCTGCGGGCCATCGACCGCACCAAGTACGACGTGCTGCCGATCGGCATCACGCGGGAGGGGCGTTGGGCGCTGACGGCCGACGATCCCGAGCGGATGGCCATCACCGACCGCAAGGTGCCGGACGTCGCCGAGCTCGCCGAGTCCGCCGAGGGCGGGGTCGTGCTGCCCGTCGACCCGTCGAGCCGCGAGGTCGTCTACACGGAGCCCGGCTCCGTGCCCAAGGTCCTCGGCGACGTCGACGTCGTGTTCCCCGTCCTGCACGGCCCGTACGGCGAGGACGGCACCATCCAGGGCCTGCTCGACCTGTCCGGGACGCCGTACGTCGGCTGTGGCGTCCTGTCCTCGGCCGTCGGCCAGGACAAGGACTACATGAAGCGGGTGTTCACCTCGTTCGGGCTGAAGGTCGGCCCCTACCTGGTGATCCGGCCGCGCGAGTGGGAGAACGACCGCGAGGGCGCGCGGCGCCGCATCGCGGACTTCGTCGGCGAGCAGGGCTGGCCGCTGTTCATCAAGCCCGCGCGCGCGGGCTCGTCGATCGGCATCACCAAGGTCGACTCCTTCGAAGGTCTCGACGAGGCGATCGAGGAGGCCCGCAGCCACGACCCGAAGATCATCGTGGAGGCGGCGCTCGTCGGCCGCGAGATCGAGTGCGGAGTCCTGGAGTTCGAGGACGGGCCGCGCGCGAGCGTGCCGGCCGAGATCCCGCCGGTCCAGGCCCACGACTTCTACGACTTCGAGGCCAAGTACATCGACTCGGCGTCCGGCATCGTGCCCGCGCCGCTCACCGACGAGCAGACGGCCGAGGTGCAGCGGCTCGCGGTCGAGGCGTTCGACGCGGCGTCCTGCGAGGGCCTCGTGCGCGCCGACTTCTTCCTCACCGAGGACGGCGAGTTCGTGATCAACGAGATCAACACGCTGCCCGGCTTCACCCCGATCTCCATGTACCCGCGGATGTGGCAGGAGAGCGGCGTGAGCTACCAGGAGCTGGTGGACCGCCTCATCGAGGCGGCGCTGAACCGGTCGACGGGGCTGCGCTAGTCACGTAGCGATCCGATCCGCGCACGTCAGTCGGCGATCCCTTCGGGGATCGCCTTCTTGACGGGCCCGGCGAAGTCGACCAGGGGCGAGGCCCCCTCGGCGGCCAGCTCCTTGGGCAGGGTGACCTCCACGTAGGCGACCCGCAGCGTCGTCGTGAGCACCTGCGTGCCGTCGTCCCGCTTCTCGTACGCCCAGCCCACGCCGTTCACCTTCACCGGCAGAGCCTGGGGGTCGTCCATCAGCGCGGGCCGTGCGACACCGCAGCGCAGTATGATCGCCGGATCTCCCCACCCCGCGGTCAGCTCGGACCGCGGAGAGGGGTCGTTCCTTCCGTGCCCGTCCACCGTGTCCGGAAGCCTTTTGTGCAGGTTCCGGCAGAGGTCCGTGACCTTGGCGTCAGGGGTGGGAACCGCTGCGTGTGCCGTGTCGTCTGCCGAGGAGCAGCCCGAGACGGCGAGCAGCAGGGCCAGGGCGGGGAGCCCGGTGGCAAGGCGGGGCCGGTGACGGAAGAAGTTCACCGGCCAAGGTTAGACGGGGGCTACAAGTGCACGACCGGGCAGGTCAGGGTGCGGGTGATGCCGTCCACTTGCTGGACCTTGGCGACCACCATGCGGCCCAGCTCGTCGACTGTGTCGGCCTGTGCGCGCACGATGACGTCGTAGGGACCTGTCACGTCCTCGGCCTGGATCACCCCCGGGATCTTGCCGATCAGCTCGGCTACGGTCGACGCCTTGCCGACTTCGGTCTGAATCAGGATGTACGCCTGTACCACGGAACCTCCAGGGCGGCCACGAGGATCATGTGGGGAGAAGAGACGCCACGGTATCGCGTCGCCGCTCGCCGCGGGGAGACCCGCGGTGACTGTGGCGTACACACTGCGACTGAAGGGCGGCGGGCACCGGTCCACGCGACGGTCCCGCCCACGACAATGACCGTACCGATGACAGAGACGGCTCGCGACCGCAAGCGGACCGGGGCAGAAGGGGTAGTACGCGCATGAAGGGCACCGTCGGCGAGCTGGGCGAGTTCGGGCTCATCCGAGAGCTCACCTCCCGGCTCACCACCACCCCGGCCGTACGACTGGGCCCGGGCGACGACGCGGCCGTGGTGGCCGCGCCGGACCGCAGGGTCGTCGTCAGCACGGACGTCCTCCTCGAAGGGCGGCACTTCCGCCGCGACTGGTCCACGGCCTACGACGTCGGGCGCAAGGCGGCCGCGCAGAACCTCGCGGACATCGCCGCCATGGGCGCCGTACCGACCGCGCTCCTGCTCGGCCTCGTGGTCCCCGCCGAACTCCCGGCCAGCTGGCCGAACGAGCTGATGGACGGTCTGCGCGACGAGTGCCAGGTCGCGGGCGCCGCCGTCGTCGGAGGCGATGTCGTGCGCGGCGACACCATCACCGTCGCGATCACCGCGCTCGGCGACATGCGCAACCACGAGCCGGTCACGCGCGCCGGCGCACAGCCCGGCGACGTCGTCGCGGTGACCGGCTGGCTCGGCTGGTCCGCGGCCGGGCACGCGGTCCTCTCGCGCGGCTTCCGCTCGCCCCGCGCCTTCGTCGAGGCCCACCGCCGGCCCGAGCCGCCGTACCACGCGGGCCCCGCGGCCGCCGGGCTCGGCGCCACCGCCATGTGCGACGTCAGCGACGGCCTCATCGCCGACCTGGGGCACATCGCGGAGGCCAGCAAGGTCCGTATCGACATCAAGTCCGGCAAGGTCGACGTGCCTTCGCAGATGAACGACATCGGGCAGGCCGTCGGCGTCGACCCGATCCAGTGGGTGCTCACCGGGGGAGAGGACCACGCGATCGTGGCCACGTTTCCGCCGGACGTGAAGCTGCCCGCCCGCTGGAAGGTGATCGGCGAGGTCCTCAACCCCTCGGCGCTGCCCCAGGTGACGGTCGACGGCGCCCCGTGGACGAACAAGGGCGGCTGGGACCACTTCGGGGACGTGGAGGCCTGACGGGCTCACCGGTCGCGTACCGCCGCGGCCGGTGCGTCCAGCAGGGCCGGGTAGTCCTTCAGATCGAGCGCGGTCGCTGCCTTCTCCGTCAGGCGCTTGAAGAACCCGGCCATCAGGCGGGAGCTGAGCAACCGGTACATCCGGTCGCGGCTGCGGATCTTGCGCTCGGTGGGCGGGGCGAAGAACGGGCCCGCGTTGCCCGAGATCTTCTGGCAGCCCTTCGCGAAGTCCCCGATCTGCGCCTCGTAGGCGGCGAACGCGGTGCGGTGATCGCCGCCGGCCAGGGCCAGTTCACCCGCCAGGACGTACGCGCCGACGATCGCGACGCCGGTGCCCATGCCGCCCATCGTGGCGCCGTACCCGGCGTCGCCGAGCAGGACCACGCGGCCCTCGCTGAGCCGGTCGACGTGGATCTGCGCGATGGCGTCGAAGTACAGGTCGTCCGCGTCCTCCAGCGCCTCGAGGACCCGCGGTGCCTCCCAGCCCATCCCCGCGAACCGCTCCGCGAGGATCCGCTTCTGCTGGTCCACGTCCCTGCGGTCGTGGTCGAGACGCTCGGAGCGGAACACCAGGAGCGCGCCCGCGCGGTCCGGGTCACCGTCGTAGTTGCCGACGCAGACCGCCCGGCCCGGGTCGCTGTACAGCCGGCCGGTGCGGTCGAGGCCCAGGTGGTTGGGGATCCCGAAGCCGGCCACGTAGTGGTCGAGGAACCGCAGGTAGCGGGACTCGTCGCCGAACACGAGGCGGCGGGTGGGGGAGTGCAGTCCGTCGGCGGCCACGACGAGGTCGAAGCGGCGGGGTGCCGCGCGCTCGAAGGTGACGTCGACCCCGCGGTCACCCTCGGCCAGGGTGGCGATCGAGTCCCCGAAGACGTACTCCACCCTGTCCCTGCCGTGCTCGTACAGGATGTGGGCGAGGTCGCCGCGGAAGATCTCCACGTCGCCGCTCATCAGCTCCGCCGGCAGATCGACGCGCGGGGTGCCGTCGGCGTCGACGACCGTCTGGCGGCCCATGCGGGTCTGGCGCGCGTGGATGTCGTCGTGGATGCCGAGGGCGGTCAGGACCGTGCGGTGCACCCGGCCGCGGAAGTCGACCGCGAATCCGCCCTCGCGCAGGGCGGCGGCCTTCTCGACGACGGTGACGCGGGCTCCGTGGAGGGACAGGGCGAGGGCGACGGCGGGGCCGGCGACGCTGGCGCCGGAGACGAGGACATCGAGGTGGGACAGCCGGGTCGACGCGTACGGGGTGTGTGAGTTCTTCATGTCCCCGAGCCTCGCGGGCGGCCCTGACCACTCGCTTACCGTCCGCTGACCGCCGCTGACCGCATCGTCCGGCCCTCCTCGTACGCCTTCTCGTACGTCTCCGGAGCGAGCGCCGCACGGACCCGCGCCTCCACGGGGGCGACGTCCGGGTCCCCGGCGAGCGCGACCCCGCGCAGGCCCGCACCGGCCCCGAGCAGCACCGCGGCCTCGCGCGGATCCTGCGCCACGGAGGCCAACGCCTCGGCCGCATCGGCGAGTTCGAGGACGCGCGTGGGCCCCTCGCAGAGCGCGATGCCCTGCTCGAACCAGTCGCGCGCCTCGTCGGGCCGTGACGCGGCGAGCGCGACGCGGCCCAGACCGATGAGGGTCCGCACGGTCTCGCCGACGCTGAACCAGTTCGCCGCGCACAGTTCGAGAGCTGCTTCGTAGTGCACGCGCGCGTGCTCCGTGTCCCCGCCGATCCGGGCCACATCGCCGAGCCCGCGCCGCGCGCTCGCCACCTTGTCGGGAACGGCCGCCGTGCGGGCCATCGCGGCCGACCGCGTGAAGTGGTCGGCCGAGTCCGGGAGTCGGCCCTGGTGGAGCAGGACGTACGCGCGCCGGTGCAGCAGATCGGCGGTCTCCTCCGGGGCTTCGAGCGCGGCCACGTGCGCGAGACCCTCGTCGAGCAGAGCCAGGGCCCGTTCCCGATCACCCCGCCAGTCGGCGAACATGCCCAGCGGATCCAGGCAGTTGGCCATGCCCCACCGGTCGCCGGTCGCCCGGAAGCCGGCGAGCGCCCGCTCGAAATGCTCCTCCGACGTGGCGGGCCGCCCCGCGAACCACTCCTGGAAGCCCAGGCCGACATCGAGCAGCGCGAGCCCCCAGGGCGCTTCGCCGACCTGCCGGCGCACCCGCTCCTGCACGGCGTACTGCGGCCCGTACGTCACCGACCACAGGACCACCACGAACGGCCGCCGCAGCGCGTGCTCCCGGGACGCGAGCACGGCCTCCGCGCGGGCCAGGCGCTGCGGTTCGCGCGGGTCGCTCCCGTCGCCCGCGACCGTGTTGATCACACACAGGACGTACTCCTCGGCAAGGTCCTCCGGCGGCTCGTCCCCGAGCGCCGCGAGCAGTTCGCGGGCCAGCGGCACATGCGCGCCGTGCAGCCCGCGCAGCCGCCAGAACCAGGACAGGTCCGCCATCAGCCGCAGTGCCGCGCGCGGGTCCGCGCCCACGAGATGACGCAGGGCCGCCGACAGGTTGTCCCGCTCGGCCCCGAGCGTGGCCAGCCGCGGCAGCTGCCCGCCGCCGCGCAGATACGGCTCGGCCTGCGCCGCCAGCCCCCGGAAGTACGCGGCGTGCGCGTCCCGCAGCCGCGACAGCTCGCCCTCGTCGGCCAGGTGCTCCGCGCAGAACGCGCGGATCGTCTGCAGCATCCGGTAGCGCCCACCGGTCGCTTCCAGGAAGGACTTCTCCGTGAGCGAGGCCAGCAGGTCCTCCGGGTACGGCACCCCGCACACCGCCTCGACCGCGGCGAGCGTCGCGCCCCCGGACGACCCTCCGGCGAACACGGCCATCCGCCGCGCGAGATCCCGTTCCTCCTCGTCGAGCAGCTCCCAGCTCCACTCGACGACCGCGCGCAGCGTGCGGTGCCGGGGCGCCTTGGTGCGGTCGCCGCGGGACAGCAGCCGGAAGCGGTCGCCGAGGCGGTCGGCGAGCTCGTCCACCGTGAGAGTGCGCAGCCTGGCCGCGGCGAGTTCGATCGCCAGCGGCAGCCCGTCGAGGGCCTCGCAGATCGCGTGAACGGCCTCCACGCGCGCGTGCAGATCGGCGTCGGGCCGTACGGCGGCCGCCCGGTCCATGAACAGACGCGCCGCGGGTCCGGCCGCGAGGGGCGGCACGGGGCACAGCGCCTCACCGGTGATGCCGAGCGCCTCCCGGCTCGTGGCAAGGATCCGCAGCCCGGGACACGCGCCGAGGAGCACGCCGGCGGTGCGGGCCGCGTCGTCTACGAGGTGCTCGCAGTTGTCGAGCACGAGCAGCACCTCGCGCCCCTCCAGCGCGTCGATCAGCCGCTCGACCGGATCCCCCTGCGACCCTCGGAACCCCTCACGCACCCCGAGCGCCACGAGCAGCGCGTACGGCACCTGCTCCCCGCCGGCGAGGGGCGCCAGCTCGGCCCAGCACACGTCGGCCCTGTCCCGCGCGGCCTCGGCCGCGAGCCGGGTCTTGCCCGCCCCGCCCGGACCCGTCAGCGTCACGAGCCGCGCCCCGGCGAGCAGGGCGTCGATCCGCGACAGCTCGTCGGTCCGTCCGACGAACCGGGTCAGCTGCGCCGGAACGCCCCGTCCGCGCGCGGGTTCCCGCCCCCGCAGGAGTTCCCGGTGCAGCGCGGAGAGCTCCGCCGACGGATCGGCCCCCAGCTCGTCGGCGAGGACGCGCCGCACCTCCTCGTACACGGCGAGCGCCTCGGCGGGCCGCCCGTCCGCGTGGAGGGCGCGCATCAGCTGACCGTAGAGGCGTTCGCCGAGGGGGTGGGCGGAGATGAGCTCCCGCAGCTCGGGGACGAGACCGCCGGCCGACCCGAGCGCGAGTTCCGCCTCGATGCGGGTCTGGGCGGCGGTGAGCCTGATCTCGTCGAGACGGCCGGGGAAGGTGGCAGGCAGGTCGGCGAGCGCGGGACCGCGCCAGAGCCCGAGTGCCTCCCCGAGGAGTGCGGATGCCCGGGAAGGGTCCCCGGCGGTGAGCGCCCGCTCGCCCTCGGCGGCCAGCCGCTCGAAACGGTGCACGTCCACGTCGTCCGGGCCGACGGACAGCCGGTAGCCCGCGGGGGTGGCCTCGATGTCGAGGGAGAGCCGCTTGCGCAGCCGTGAGACCTGCGACTGGAGGGCGTTCGCGGCGCCGGCCGGCGGCTCGTCCCCGTACAGGCCGTCGATCAGGCGCTCCGCCGGAACGGTCCGGCCCGCCTGAAGGAGCAGCAGCGTCAGCAACGCCCGCGGGCGCGGACCGCCGGGATCCATTGGGGTGCCGTCGGGGGCGCGTACGTCCAGAGGGCCGAGGATGCCGAAGCGCATTGGTCAGATTGTGGCAGGGGGCGGGGCGAGCGTCCCGGGTCTGTGCGGTGCTCCGCGGACTCCGCCCTGCATGAAACAGCATCAAATGGCGTGAGAACAGCATGGAAGCCGCAGGGAAGCCACATGGAAACGGCATGAAAAAGGACCGGCCCCCGAGGGGACCGGTCCTTCAAGCAACCAGCTAGGTGGCCGCGCTACGCGTTACGTCAGCGCGAGACCTTGCCGGCCTTGATGCACGAGGTGCAGACGTTGAGCCGCTTCGGCGTCCGCCCGACCACTGCACGCACACGCTGGATGTTCGGGTTCCAGCGACGGGACGTACGGCGGTGCGAGTGCGAAATGTTGTTGCCGAAGCTCGGCCCCTTGCCGCAGACGTCGCAGTTGGCAGCCACGGGTCACTCCAAGACTTCAGATGCACTTACGGTTGATCCCGGCATGCCGGGATCGGATCGGAGGATCTGAGTGGCGGTGCCAGGGGAAGGCCCGATGGATATCGGGCAACCGGAGCAGCATACAACGGCTGCTTCGGTAGAACGAAACTACCATGGTTGCCCCGGTTGCCGTCCCGGGCCCTCTTCCGGAGGCACCCCCTCCGGGGTCTACGCTGCGATGCCAGTTCGGCTGCTCTAGGAGGCGCAGGTGCCGCAGGTGCTCGACGTCCACGCGGTGCGCGCCTGGTGCGCACTGGCCCTGGAGGCGCTCGGGCGGGACCGCGAGGAGATCGACGCGATCAATGTCTATCCCGTCGCGGACGGGGACACAGGCACCAATCTGTACCTGACCGTCGAGTCCGCGGTACAGGCGGTGGAAGCGGTCTTCACGGGCCTCGAACCCGCACCGCCCGCGCTGCCCGACGTCGTCCACGCGATGGCTCACGGAGCTCTGATAGGGGCCCGCGGAAACTCCGGAACGATCCTCGCGCAGCTCCTGCGCGGTATGGCCCAGGTCCTCGCCGGCGACGCCGGCGGTGAGGCGGATCACAGCGAAGGCGCCGACGGGGACACCCTGCGGCGCGCACTGCGCCGAGCCGCCGAGTCGGCCCGGGAGGCGGTCGCCCACCCCGTCGAGGGCACGGTCCTGACGGTGGCCGCCGCCGCCGCCGACACCGCCGACGGTCACCCGGGAGACTGCGGTGACGTGGCCCGCGCCGCGTACGACGGTGCCCGTGCCGCGCTCGACGCGACGCCGGGACAGCTCGCGGTCCTGGGGCGCGCGGGTGTCGTGGACGCGGGCGGGCGCGGGCTCGTGGCCGTGCTCGGTGCGCTGACGCAGGCACTCTCGGGCGACCCGGTGGCACCTCCGGCCGGCCGGGGCGTGCACCACGCGCGCGTGCCCGCCGAGCCGTCGCTGGACTGCGCGGACGGCGAAGGGCCCGCCTTCGAGGTCATCTACCTCCTGGAGGCCGACGACCGGGCCGTGGCACGGCTGCGGACCCGGCTCGACGGCCTCGGCGACTCCCTCGTGGTCGTCGGCGGCGACGGACTGTGGAACGTCCATGTGCACGTCGACGACGCGGGCGCCGCCGTCGAGGCGGGCGTCGAGGCCGGCCGCCCGTACCGCATCCGCATCACGCACTTCGCCGTCGGTGACGCCCATATGACGCACCCCACGTCCGGCTCCGCGCCGACCGGGGAACCCGCCCAGCGTGCGATCGTCGCCGTCGTCCCCGGAGAGGGGCTCGCCGGTCTGTACAGCGAGGCGGGCGCCACCGTCGTACCCGAGCGACCCGGCGAGGTGCCCGGCAGCGGTGAACTGGTCGAGGCGATCCGGCGGGCGCACGCGCGCGAAGTGGTGCTCCTGCCGAACGACGCCGAGCTGCGTCACACCGCGGCGGCAGCGGCCGAGCAGGCCCGCACCGAAGGCGTGCGGGTCGCCCTCATCCCCACCCGGTCCGCGATCCAGGGCATCGCCGCGCTCGCCGTCCACGAGAAGGAGCGCCGCTTCGACGAGGACGTCGTCGCGATGACGTCGGCGGCCGGCGCGACCCGCTACGCCGAACTGGCCGTCGCCGAGCGGCAGTCGTGGACGATGGCCGGCATCTGCCAGGCCGGGGACTACCTCGGTCTCATCGACGGGGACGTCGCCGTGATCGGCGAAGAGGTGACGCGGACGGCCCGCACGACCCTCGACAGGATGCTGGCCGCGGGCGGCGAGATGGTCACCCTCGTCCTCGGCGACGAGGTGCCCGACGAGATCGCCGACCGGCTCGAACAGCACGTACGCGAGACGTACCTGGCCGTCGACACCGTGGTCTACCGGGGCGGACGGAACTCCGCGCTCATGCTCATCGGCGTCGAATGAGGTCGTCGGGAAAGCGTTCACGTCTCGACGAGCCTGAGACGTCAGTGGCGTGATGTGCGGTTGACTCCGCCGTGCGCAGACGCGACCGCTTCTCACCCGTCCGCTGACGCGGATGCATGACGGACGAGCCCTGTCCGGTGCCTGAAGGGCACGCCGTGACTCCGGCGTTCTGCCGACGCCCGACGTCGCGGATCGCGGGATCGCCGGCCGCCGATGTCAGAGCCATGGTGTGAAATGAATTCCGTGCCCGCGCTCGAAGAACCGCTGAAGAAAGCGCTCGGTCCCGCCACCGCGAAGGTGATGGCCGAGCACCTGGACCTGCACACGGTGGGTGATCTGCTCCACCACTATCCGCGCAGATACGCGGAGCGCGGCGAGCTCACCCGCCTCGCCGACCTGCCCCTCGACGAGCACGTCACCGTGGTCGCCCAGGTCGCGAGCGCCCGCATCCTGAAGTTCAACGGAGGCACCGGCCAGCGCCTCGAAGTGACCATCACGGACGGCAGCGGCCAGCTCCAGCTGGTCTTCTTCGGCCGGGGCATCCACAAGCCGCACAAGGACCTCCTGCCCGGCACGCGCGCGATGTTCGCGGGCAAGGCCTCCGTCTTCAACCGCAAGATGCAGCTCGCGCACCCGGCGTACGAGCTGCTGCGGGCCGACGCTCTGGACGCCGGCGAGGCCGACGAGGCGATCGGCTCCTGGGCCGGCGCCCTCATCCCGATCTACCCGGCCACGGCCAAGCTGGAGTCGTGGAAGATCGCCAAGGCCGTCGACATGGTGCTGCCCAGCGCCCAGGAGGCACTCGACCCCCTGCCGGACTCGCTGCGTGAGGGCCGCGGCCTCGTCCCGCTGCCCGAAGCACTCCTGAAGGTCCACCGGCCCCACACGAAGGCGGACATCGCCGACGCCCGCGCCCGCCTCAAGTGGGACGAGGCGTTCGTCCTCCAAGTCGCCCTCGCCAGGCGGAGGTTCGCCGACGCGCAGCTGCCCGCCGTGGCCCGCGTCCCCCGCGGCGACGGCCTGCTCACGGCGTTCGACGCGAAGCTCCCCTTCACCCTCACCGACGGCCAGCAGAAGGTCTCCAAGGAGATCTTCGACGGCCTCGCCACCGAACACCCGATGCACCGCCTGCTCCAGGGAGAGGTCGGTTCCGGGAAGACGATGGTCGCCCTGCGCGCCATGCTCGCCGTCGTCGACGCGGGCGGACAGGCCGCGATGCTCGCGCCGACGGAGGTCCTCGCCCAGCAGCACCACCGCTCCATCACCGAGATGATGGGCGAGCTCGCCGAGGGTGGGATGCTCGGGGGCGCCGAGCACTCCACCAAGGTCGTCCTGCTCACCGGTTCCATGGGCGTCGCGGCCCGACGCCAGGCCCTGCTCGACCTCGTCACGGGTGACGCGGGCATCGTCATCGGGACGCACGCCCTGATCGAGGACAAGGTCCAGTTCCACGACCTGGGACTGGTCGTCGTAGACGAGCAGCACCGCTTCGGCGTCGAGCAGCGCGACGCCCTGCGCGGCAAGGGCAAGCAGCCCCCGCACCTGCTGGTCATGACGGCCACCCCCATTCCCCGTACGGTCGCGATGACGGTCTTCGGCGACCTGGAGACCTCCGTCCTCGATCAGCTGCCCGCCGGGCGCTCGCCGATCGCCACCCACGTCGTGCCCGCCGCCGACAAGCCGCACTTCCTCGCGCGCGCCTGGGAGCGCGTACGCGAGGAAGTGGAGAACGGGCATCAGGCGTACGTCGTCTGCCCCCGCATCGGAGACGAGGAGGAGCAGGGCAAGAAGGGCAAGGGCAAGAAGGAGTCTCCCGAGGACGCGGCGGAGAAGCGGCCTCCGCTCGCCGTCCTCGAGGTCGCGGAGGAGCTGGCCCACGGCGCCCTGCGCGGGCTGAAGGTGGAGGTTCTGCACGGCAGGATGCAGCCCGACGACAAGGACGCCGTGATGCGCCGCTTCGCCGCGGGCGAGACGGACGTCCTGGTCGCGACCACGGTCATCGAGGTCGGTGTGAACGTGCCGAACGCCACAGCCATGGTGATCATGGACGCCGACCGTTTCGGCGTCTCCCAGCTCCATCAGCTGCGCGGCCGCGTCGGCCGTGGCTCGGCGGCCGGCCTGTGTCTCCTGGTCAGCGAGATGCCGGAGGCGAGCCCCGCGCGCGCCCGTCTCGGCGCCGTCGCCGCCACGCTCGACGGGTTCGAGCTCTCCCGTATCGACCTGGAGCAGCGCCGCGAGGGCGACGTCCTCGGCCAGGCCCAGTCCGGTGTGCGCTCGTCCCTGCGCATGCTCGCCGTCATCGAGGACGAGGAGATCATCGCCGAGGCCCGGCAGGAGGCGACGGCCGTCGTCGCCGGCGACCCGGACCTGGAGCACCTGCCGGGCCTGCGTACGGCCCTGGACGCGCTCCTGGACGAGGAGCGCGAGCAGTACCTCGACAAGGGCTGACAAACTGGAGGTCCTCACCACCTCACACGTCTCTTCAGCCCCTTCTCCACTAGGACTCAGATGACCCGCGTGATCGCCGGCCGGGCCGGCGGACGTCGCCTGTCCGTCCCGCCGGGCAACGGCACCCGCCCCACCTCCGACCGGGCGCGCGAAGCCCTCTTCTCCACCTGGCAGTCGCTGCTCGGCGGCGGCCCGCTGGACGGCGAGCGCGTGCTCGACCTGTACGGCGGCTCGGGCGCCGTGGGTCTGGAGGCGCTGTCGCGCGGCGCGGGACACGCGCTCCTGGTGGAGGCCGACGCCCGCGCGGTCCGCACCATCCGCGAGAACGTGAAGTCCCTCGGCCTCCCCGGCGCCGAGGTCAGAGCGGGCAAAGCGGAACAGATCGTCCGGGGCCCGGCCCCCGCCACCCCGTACGACCTGGTCTTTCTCGACCCTCCGTATGTCGTCCCGGACGACGATCTTCGGGAGATTCTGCTCACACTCGCTTCTGGGGGCTGGCTCGCGGACGAAGCGCTCGTCACCGTGGAGCGAAGCACCAGGGGCGGTGTTTTCCCGTGGCCGGACGGATTCGAGGCACTGAGGTCCCGTCGCTACGGCGAGGGAACGTTTTGGTACGGTCGCGCCGCCCTGAAGAGCACCGTCACGTGCGAGGAAGCACCGTGACCGGACCGGAGAGCGAGGGACTCACGTTGCGCCGCGCCGTCTGTCCGGGGTCGTTCGACCCCATCACCAATGGCCACCTCGACATCATCGGCCGAGCGTCCAAGCTGTACGACGTCGTGCACGTCGCGGTGATGATCAACCAGTCGAAGAAGGGCCTCTTCGAGATCGAGGAGCGGATCGAGCTGATCCGCGAGGTCACCGCGGAGTTCGGCAACGTCGAGGTCGAGTCGTTCCACGGACTGCTCGTCGACTTCTGCAAGCAGCGCGACATCCCGGCCATCGTGAAGGGCCTGCGCGCCGTCAGCGACTTCGACTACGAGCTGCAGATGGCGCAGATGAACAACGGCCTCACGGGCGTGGAGACCCTCTTCGTCCCCACCAACCCGACGTACAGCTTCCTCTCCTCGTCCCTGGTGAAGGAGGTCGCGGCCTGGGGCGGCGACGTCTCCCACCTGGTGCCGCCGGCGGTCTTCGAGGCGCTCACCCAGCGCCTCCCCAAGAAGTGACATCCGGGCGCCAGTTGGCCGTACAGTCGTTCCGTCCGTCTCCAACACCCCTGTAGAGAGTGGCGAGCACACGGTGGACGTCCAGAAGAAGCTCGACGAGATCGTCGCCGCGGTCGGCAGTGCCCGGTCCATGCCCATGTCGGCGTCGTGCGTGGTCAATCGCGCCGACCTGCTCGCGATGCTCGAAGAGGTGCGCCAGGCGCTGCCCGGCTCCCTCGCGCAGGCCGAGGAGCTGATCGGCGGACGCGCGCAGATGGTCGAGCAGGCCCGCCAGGAGGCCGAGCGGATCATCGAGACGGCGCACGCCGAGCGCGGTTCGCTGATCTCCGACACCGAGGTCGCGCGCCGCTCGCAGGACGAGGGGGAGCGGATCCTCGCCGAGGCCCGCAAGGAGGCCGAGGAGATCCGCGCGGAGGCCGACGACTACGTCGACTCCAAGCTCGCCAACTTCGAGGTCGTCCTCACCAAGACCCTCGGCTCCGTGGGCCGCGGCCGCGAGAAGCTCCTCGGCACCGGCCCGGGCGTCGACGACCAGGGCTACGAGGACGAGGACGCCCCCGAGCGCAGCCACGACCCCGAGACCCTGCGCCGTGACGCCGACGCGTACGTCGACGTGAAGCTCGGTGCCTTCGAGGCGGTCCTGGCCAAGACCCTGGAGGCGGTCGGCCGCGGCCGGCACACGCTCCAGGGCCGGGTCGCCAGTGACGAGCTCGGCACTCTCGGCGACGACACGGGCGCCCAGCACACCAGTGACGCCGACTACCTCGCCGGCCTCGCCGAGATCGGCAACGCCCCCGCCGAGCCGGAGCGGGAGATCCCCCAGGCCCCGCAGATCCCGGCTCAGCAGCCGGTGTACGCCCAGCAGCAGGACCCGCAGCAGGACGTGTACGGCTACCAGCAGCAGCCCTACGGCCAGCAGGATCCGTACGCGGTGTACCAGCAGGACCCGTACGCGTACCAGCAGCAGGACCCGTACGCCTACCAGCAGCACCAGCAGCAGGGCTACGACCAGGCCCAGGCGGGCTATGCGCAGCCGCAGGTGGCGCACGAGGCGGCGGCGCTCGACGAGACCAGCCTCTTCGACACGAGCATGATCAGCACGGAGCAGCTGAGGCAGTACGAACAGGGGCGCTGACTCCGGATTGGGCCGTGAGCGAAAGGTCCAGTATCCTGGTTCTTCGGTCGCGCGTACGTCCGCGATCACAGCTGCCCGGGTTCATTTCGGGACAGCGATCCCCTTGAGCAGCTTGAACAACCTGAGCATCGAAGACCGAAAGCAGGACCGGCCCTGAGCACGCACCTCGACCACCGCAACCCTCTCGTGTTCGATACGCACGAGCTGGGACGGCGTCCTGGTGCCCAGCAGCGCCTGACCCGCACGGTCGACGCCCCCAAGGACTTCGGTATCGAAGGGGTCATCGGAGTGCCGGAAGGCGCGCCGGTGGAGCTCGAGGTCCGCCTCGAGTCGGTCATGGAAGGGGTGCTTGTCACAGGCACCGCCCGTGCATCGGCTCAGGGGGAGTGCGTAAGGTGTCTGGAGCCGCTCGGCCTCGAGGTCGACGCGGACTTCCAGGAGATGTTCTCGTACCCTGACGCCGACGACCGGGGCCGCACCGCGGAACCGGCCGACGACGCCGAGGAAGACGAGGACATGCTCTTTCTCGAGGACGGCATGTTCGACCTCGAGCCTGTGCTGCGTGATGCGGTGGTGCTCGCACTGCCGATGCAGCCGGTGTGCCAGGACGACTGCCCGGGTCTGTGCTCCCAGTGCGGAGCTCGGCTCGCGGACGATCCGGACCACCACCACGACGCCGTCGACATCCGTTGGGCGGCACTGCAGGGACTCGCCGGGACCATCCAGGACGGCGAGAAGGACGAGATGAGCGGCGCCGAAGCTGGCGTCGACGAGAAGCAGGAGAAGTAGCCGTGGCTGTTCCGAAGCGGAAGATGTCGCGCAGCAACACGCGCCACCGCCGGTCGCAGTGGAAGGCTGCGGTCCCCACCCTGGTTGCGTGCGAGCGCTGCCACGAGCCCAAGCTGCAGCACATCGCGTGCCCGGCTTGCGGCACTTACAACAAGCGCCAGGTCCTCGAGGTCTGAGCGGCTGGTGAGAGGCGCAATGTCTGAGTCGAACAAGACGGACAATGCCTCGTCCCACACGCTTCTGGAAGGGCGGCTCGGGTACAAGCTCGAGTCCGCCCTTCTGGTGCGTGCACTGACCCACCGTTCGTACGCGTACGAGAACGGCGGTCTCCCGACGAACGAGCGGCTCGAGTTCCTCGGGGACTCCGTGCTCGGTCTCGTCGTCACGGACACGCTGTACACCACCCACCCCGACCTGCCCGAAGGCCAGCTGGCCAAGCTGCGGGCCGCGGTGGTCAATTCGCGTGCACTTGCGGAGGTCAGCCGTGGGCTCGACCTGGGTTCCTTCATCCGGCTCGGCCGGGGCGAAGAGGGCACGGGCGGCCGGGACAAGGCGTCCATCCTCGCCGACACGCTTGAAGCGGTGATCGGCGCCGTCTATCTCGACCAGGGTCTGGACGCGGCGGGCGAACTCGTCCACCGTCTCTTCGATCCCCTGATCGAGAAGTCCTCGAATCTGGGTGCGGGCCTGGACTGGAAGACCAGTCTCCAGGAGCTCACCGCGACCGAAGGGCTCGGCGTTCCCGAGTACCTGGTCTCGGAGACCGGCCCCGACCACGAGAAGACCTTTACTGCTGCCGCCCGCGTCGGAGGCGTCTCGTACGGCACCGGCACCGGCCGCAGCAAGAAGGAAGCGGAGCAGCAGGCCGCTGAATCGGCATGGCGCGCGATCCGCGCGGCTGCCGACGAGCGCGCCGAGGCGGCGAAGACGGCTGACGTCGTCGAGGCCGCCGCGGCAGCCGAGGGGAACGCCGACTCCTCCTCGGCGTCTGCCTGACGCCCGCATCCGAACTGTCCGGTGCCGACCGTCCTGAGGGGCGGTCGGCACCGTTCGTTTCGTTCCAGAGCTTCCAGAGCCCTCACAAGGAGACACCGTGCCCGAGCTGCCCGAGGTCGAGGTCGTACGGCGCGGACTCGAGCGCTGGGTCGCCCACCGCACCGTCGCCGACGTGGAGGTCCTGCACCCGCGTGCCGTGCGCCGTCACATCGGGGGCGGCGAGGACTTCGCGAACCGGCTGAAGGACCAGCGCATCGGCGTACCCGAGCGGCGCGGGAAGTATCTGTGGCTTCCGCTGGAGCCGACGGGCGGCGCGATCCTCGCACACCTCGGCATGAGCGGACAGCTCCTGGTGCAGCCGGCCGAGGCGCCGGACGAGAAGCATCTGCGCATCCGCGTCCGCTTCGCCGACGAGCTGGGTACGGAGCTGCGCTTCATCGACCAGCGCACCTTCGGCGGCCTCTCGCTGCACGAGACGGGCCCCGACGGGCTGCCGGACGTCATCGCGCACATCGCGCGCGACCCGCTGGACCCGAAGTTCGACGACGAGGCGTTCCACGAGGCGCTGCGCAGGCGCCGTACGACCATCAAGCGGGCCCTGCTCGACCAGTCCCTGATCAGTGGCGTCGGCAACATCTACGCGGACGAGGCGCTGTGGCGCTCGCGGCTCCACTACGAGCGGCCGACCACCGGCTTCACGCGCCCGCGCACGGCCGAACTCCTGGGCCACGTACGGGACGTGATGAACGCGGCCCTCGCCGTCGGAGGCACCAGCTTCGACAGCCTCTACGTGAATGTGAACGGCGAGTCCGGCTACTTCGACCGCTCGCTCGACGCCTACGGGCGCGAGGGCGAGCCCTGCCGACGCTGCGGCACGATCATTCGCCGGCGTCCCTGGATGAACCGCTCCAGCTACTTCTGCCCGCGCTGTCAGCGTCCGCCGCGCGCCCCGTCCGCGTCGTAACGGCAGCGCGAGGCGAGCACGTCGTCCATCCGGCCCTCGACGAACTGGATGAGGGCCAGCAGCCGTTCGGAGATCTCGCGCCCGAGCGGCGTCAGCTCGTAGTCCACGCGCGGCGGGTTGGTCGGCTGCGCCTCGCGGTGCACGAGGCCGTCGCGCTCCAGCGCGTGCAGGGTCTGCGACAGCATCTTCTCGCTCACGCCGTCCACCCGGCGCCGCAGCTCGTTGAAGCGGAAGCTGCCCTCGTGCAGCGCCCCGAGCGTGAGCGCACCCCAGCGGCCCGTCACGTGCTCGAGCGTGCCGCGGGACGGGCACTGCCGGGAGAACACGTCGTACGCGAGATCGCCGTCGCTCGATTCCATGCGGCAAGCGTACTCCGGCACAGCGCGAACCTCAGGGGTGCGCTAACCCGTGGTTAGTGCTGGGACTTGGCGTCAGAAGCCGAAGTCCTGCGTCCACCACGGGCCGCCCGACCCGAAGTGCACGCCGACCCCCAGCGTCTTGTAGTCGCAGTTGAGGATGTTCGCGCGGTGGCCGGGGCTGTTCATCCAGGCGTCCATGACGGACTGGGCGTTGGCCTGGCCGCGGGCTATGTTCTCGCCGCCGAGGTCCGTTATGCCGGCCTTCTTCGCGCGGTCCCAGGGTGTCGCACCATCCGGGTCCGTGTGGTCGAAGAAGCCGCGCGCCGCCATGTCCTCGCTGAAGTTCCCAGCGAGGGAGGCCAGGGCGCTGTCCGCGGTCACCGGGCTGCAGCCGACCTTGGCCCGCTCCGTGTTGACCAGCGCGAGCACCTGGGCCTCGGCGGCCGCCTCGCCGGACGGAGCCTTCAGGCTGGGCGCGGCCGCCGGGGGCTTGGGGTCGGAGGTGGCGGTCCTCGAAGGGGTCGCGGTCCTGGGAGAGGTCGCCGTGCCGGAATGCGAGGCGGAATCGGAGGACCTGCTCGGTGACGCCGTCCTCGACGGGCTCGAAGACGCCTTCGACGAAGATTGCGAAGGAGAGGCGGAGGGCGAGTCCGTGCGCTTCGCGCCGCGGCTCGCGGAGGACGGGGCGCGGTCGGCACTGCCGTCCGTGCCGCCCTGCGTCTGGAGCCCGGAGGGGGAGTCGGCGGCGCGCACCTTGTCGGCGCCGTTGCCGCCGCCCAGTGAGTAGTTGTCCAGGCCGGGGATCACCCCGGAGGCCACCGCGACGGCCCCCACCGCCACAGCGGCCGAGACTCCGAGGAGCCCCGCCCGCACCGGCCGGGCGACGCGCTTCCTGCGTCGGTGCGAGCCGCTGCCCGGGCTCCCGGAAGGTGTGTACGCGGCCTCGGGTCCGTCCGGCCAGGCTTCGTCGAAGGCCCGGCCCAGGTCGCCGTTCGCCGTGTCGCGCGGACCGGCGAATCCGGCGGCGGCGTACCACTCCTCGTGCGTGCCGTCGTACGCACCGGTGCTCCCGGCCCCGTGCGTACCGTCGTGCCCGGGATACGAACCGGCCGTGCTGTCCGTGGCGCGACCCGTGGCGGCGCGGCCGGCGTCGGAGCGTCGGTGGCGTCCCATCTTGTGGCCTTCCTCGTCCTGGCTGTGGTCAATGGGACTCACCCGTACGGGTGAGGCACATTGGTCCGGGACGGTACCCCACGACGCAAGGGGGCGAAGTGCTCCGAGTGCAATTGGCCGGTTAGCGTGCCCCTATGAACGAAGACGTACGCATCACCGCCTGGGTGCGCGGACGCGTCCAACGTGTGGGTTTTCGCTGGTTCACGCGGGCTAAGGCGCTCGAGATCGGCGGCCTGAGTGGCTTTGCTCTCAATTTGGACGACGGTCGGGTCCAGGTCGTCGCGGAGGGGCCGCGCGAGAGTTGTCAGGGCCTTCTCGACTGGCTCCGCGACGGCGACACTCCCGGGAGGGTCGACGGTGTCACGGAGATCTGGGACGCCCCGCGCGGCGGATACGCCGACTTCGCCATTCGCTGAGAAGGACGCGCAGGCCAGCGACCCGAGCAGTGTTCCTGACATGCCCCGGGCAACTGCGCCGGGCATGAATGACCTGGTGGTTGCCAATAAGAGCTTGTCGTGGCAGGCTCGCGAAGTAAGGATGATCTCCACGCCCCAAGGGGCCCGAAGTGAGGCCGCGCCGAAGTTTTCACGGCGCCGAGCCCCCGGGCTTACCCGTCGATACGGGGTGTGATCGTGTTGACCGTCAAACTTTTTGGTGAGACTCTGGAAGCCCCGCGCACCTTAGCTGTTTGGCATGTATGAACGGCAGCAAGACAACGAGTGCCAGGCACCGCGGGTGCGATTCCCTCACGACCCACACCGCTTCGGTCGGTCACTCATTGTGGAGGACCATCCATCATGGCAAAGGCGCTTCTCGGTTACGTCGGCGGTTCCGACCCGCGACTCCTCGCCGAGATGCGACGGCTCCAGCAGCGCGTCCAGGACCTTGAGTCCGAACTCGTTCGGATCCAGTCCGAGAACGACGCGCTCGCGGCTGCCGCTTCTCACGACTCGCTCCTCGAGAGCATCGACGTACCCCAGGCGGAGCCTGCGCTCACCTGACCACATCCCGCACACGACACCAGTGGTCAGGCAGCCCTTTCATCAAGCCGCTTGATCAGATTTCTCAGATCTGCAAGGGACGCCTTTGCGTCCCTTCTTTCTGAATTTCCGCTCCGCATGCGCCGCCCCGTACCGCGCCCCCGTGAATGCCCCGTCAATGCTCCGCGCGTCGACGTCTTTCTTTAACGTCTGATGTGCCCTGCACTTTCCTGGGCGAAACCGCGGGTTCATGGAGTGAGACACACGCGGCGGGTAGAGTCCGGCGGCGTGCACCTCAAGGCCCTGACCCTGCGCGGGTTCAAATCGTTCGCCTCGGCCACCACTCTGCGGTTCGAGCCGGGCATCACCTGCGTCGTCGGTCCCAATGGTTCGGGCAAGTCCAATGTCGTGGACGCCCTCAGCTGGGTCATGGGCGAGCAGGGTGCGAAGTCGCTGCGCGGCGGCAAGATGGAAGACGTCATCTTCGCCGGCACGACCGGGCGCCCACCGCTCGGCCGCGCCGAGGTGTCGCTGACCATCGACAACTCCGACGGCGCGCTGCCCATCGAGTACGCCGAGGTCACCATCACGCGGATCATGTTCCGCAACGGCGGCAGCGAATACCAGATCAACGGCGACACATGCCGGCTGCTCGACATCCAGGAGTTGCTTTCTGACTCCGGCATCGGGCGCGAGATGCACGTCATCGTCGGCCAGGGCCAGCTCGACTCCGTGCTGCATGCCGACCCGATGGGACGCCGCGCCTTCATCGAGGAGGCCGCCGGTGTCCTCAAGCACCGCAAGCGCAAGGAGAAGGCGCTGCGGAAGCTGGACGCGATGCGGGCCAACCTCGCGCGCGTGCAGGACCTCAACGACGAGTTGCGGCGGCAGTTGAAGCCGCTCGGGCGCCAGGCCGCCGTCGCCCGCCGCGCCGCCGTCATCCAGGCAGACCTCCGCGACGCGCGGCTGCGGCTCCTCGCCGACGACCTCGTGCGCATGCGGGGTGCGCTGCGCGCCGAGATCGAGGACGAAGCGGCGCTCAAGGAACGCAAGGACGCGGCCGAGGCCGAGCTGAAGAAGGCACTCCAGCGCGAGGCGCTCCTGGAGGCCGAGGTCCGGCAGCTCACACCGCGGCTCCAGCGCGCCCAGCAGACCTGGTACGAGCTGTCGCAGCTGGCCGAGCGGGTGCGCGGCACCGTCTCGCTGGCCGACGCGCGGGTCAAGAGCGCGACGTCCGCCCCCGCGGAGGAACGGCGCGGGCGCGACCCCGAGGACATGGAGCGCGAGGCCGCCCGGATCCGCGAGCAGGAGGCCGAGCTGGAGGCCGCCCTCGAAGCGGCTGAGCGCGCCCTCGACGACACGGTGGCCCACCGGGCCGACCTGGAACGGGAGTTGGCGGCCGAGGAGCGCCGGCTCAAGGACGCCGCCCGGGCCATCGCCGACCGGCGTGAGGGGCTCGCGCGGCTGAACGGGCAGGTCAACGCGGCCCGTTCACGGGCCGCCGCGGCGCAGGCCGAGATCGACCGGCTTGCCGCCGCGCGGGACGAGGCCCGGGAGCGGGCCGTCGCGGCACAGGAGGAGTACGAGCAGCTGAAGGCCGAGGTCGACGGGCTCGACGCCGGGGACGCGGAGCTCGGGGACCGGCACGACACGGCCAGGGCCGCTCTCGCCGACGCGGAGTCCGCACTGACGGCGGCCCGGGAGGCCCTGACGTCCGCGGAACGCAAGCGGGCGGCGGTTTCGGCCCGGCACGACGCCCTCGCGCTCGGGCTGCGCCGCAAGGACGGCACCGGCGCGCTGCTCGGCGCCCGCGACCGGCTGACGGGAGTGCTCGGCCCCGCGGCCGAACTGCTCTCCGTCACCCCCGGCTTCGAGGTCCCGGTCGCCGCGGCGTTCGGTGCCGCGGCCGACGCCGTCGCCGTGAGCACACCCGCCTCCGCCGCGGAAGCGATCCGCCTCCTGCGTAAACAGGACGCGGGGCGCGCGGCACTGCTGCTGGCGGGGCAGGAGGACGCGTCCGGTGTGGACGGCGGCGTGCCCGCGTCGCCGGCCGGGGGGTCCCCTCGTGGCGGCGGCCCTCGGGGTGGCGGGTTCGCGGGTGGTGAGCCCGGGGCCGGTGGTCACGATGGCGTGGCCGACGCGGACAGGGGTGCGTCGGCGGCCGGTGACGGCGACGGGCCCGGTGGTTTCGGCAGTGCGTACCCGGGACGGCCCGCACGGGGCGGGGACGGGCTGCCCCTCGTGGCCGATTTCGTGCGAGGGCCCGGCGAGCTGATGCCTGCCGTGCGGCGGTTGCTGCGGGGGATCGTGGTCGTCGGGACGCTCGAGGACGCCGAGGATCTCGTCTACGCGCGGCCCGAGCTGACCGCGGTCACCGCCGAAGGGGACCTGCTCGGGGCGCACTTCGCCCAGGGCGGTTCCGCCGGGGCGCCCAGCCTTCTCGAGGTGCAGGCCTCCGTCGACGAGGCCGCGGGCGAGCTGACCGAGCTCGGGGTGCGGTGCGAGGAGCTGGCCGAGGCGCAGCACAGCGCGGTCGCGCGGCGCGCGGAGGCGGCCGCGCTCGTGGAGGAGCTGGGGGAGCTGCGCCGGGCCGCCGACCGGGAGAAGTCGTCCGTGGCGCAGCAGCTCGGCCGCCTGTCCGGACAGGCGCGGGGCGCCGCCGGGGAGGCCGAGCGCAGCGCCGCCGCGGCCGCCAAGGCGCAGGACGCGCTGGAGAAGGCCGTACAGGACGCCGAGGAGCTGGCCGAACGGCTGGCCGTCGCCGAGGAGATGCCGGCCGACGAGGAGCCGGACACCGCGGTACGCGACCGGCTCGCCGCCGACGGTGCCAATGCCCGCCAGACCGAGATGGAAGCCCGGCTCCAGGCGCGTACGCACGAGGAGCGGGTGAAGGGCCTTGCCGGACGCGCCGATTCGCTCGACCGGGCGGCCCGTGCGGAGCGCGAGGCACGCGCGCGTGCGGAGCGCCAGCGCTCCCGGCTGCGCCACGAGGCGGCCGTGGCCGACGCGGTGGCCTCCGGAGCCCGGCAGCTGCTCGCGCATGTGGAGGTCTCGGTCGGACGGGCCGAGCGGGAGCGGGTGTCCGCCGAGAGCGCCAAGGGTGAGCGGGAGCGGGAGCTCGTCGCCGAGCGGGCCCGGGGCCGTGACCTGAAGGCGGAGCTCGACAAGCTGACGGACTCGGTGCACCGGGGGGAGGTGCTCGGCGCGGAGAAGCGGCTGAGGATCGAGCAGTTGGAGGCCAAGGCGCTGGAGGAACTCGGTGTCGAACCCGCGGGACTCGTGGCGGAGTACGGGCCGCAGCAGCCCGTACCGCCCTCGCTCCCGGCCGAGGGCGAGGACCTGCCCGACGACCCCGAGCACCCCCGCAACCAGCCGCGGCCGTTCGTGCGCGCGGAGCAGGAGAAGCGGCTCAAGTCAGCCGAACGGGCGTACCAGCAGCTTGGAAAAGTGAATCCGCTGGCTCTTGAGGAGTTCGCCGCGCTGGAGGAGCGCCACAAGTTCCTCAGCGAGCAGCTCGAGGACCTGAAGAAGACACGGAGCGATCTCCTTCAGGTGGTGAAGGAGGTCGACGAGCGCGTCGAGCAGGTCTTCACCGAGGCGTACCGGGACACGGCCAGGGAGTTCGAGGGCGTCTTCAGCCGGCTCTTCCCCGGCGGCGACGGACGGCTGATCCTGACCGATCCCGACAACATGCTCACCACGGGTGTCGATGTGGAGGCCCGTCCCCCGGGCAAGAAGGTCAAGCGGCTGTCGTTGCTCTCCGGTGGCGAGCGCTCCCTGACCGCGGTGGCGCTGCTCGTCTCGATCTTCAAGGCGCGGCCGAGCCCCTTCTACGTGATGGACGAGGTCGAGGCCGCGCTCGACGACACCAACCTCCAGCGGCTCATCCGCATCATGCAGGAGCTCCAGGAGGCCTCCCAGCTCATCGTGATCACGCACCAGAAGCGCACGATGGAAGTCGCCGACGCGCTCTACGGGGTGTCGATGCAGGGCGATGGTGTGTCGAAGGTGATCAGTCAGCGGCTGCGCTAGCCGCACGCGGGGCGCCCGGGCCCGGCTGCGATCCGCTCGGGAACCGATCTCCGGCCCACCCGCGAGCCGACCTGCGACGCGGCGTCGGCCGCAGAGCCAACCACAAGATCAACCGTAGGCACTCGTTCAAGACTTGAATGATTCATCTCACCTGGGCGGTTGAGATTCACAGTTACCCACCTATTGACTTCGAAACTTGAAGGCATAGTCTCTGCAACGTTGCTTTTACCTTCAGGTGGTGGGCGGCGTGAAGTTGTGCGCCACTGGAAGGGCTCTCACCCCCACCCCCGGCACCGCTGCCGGTGGCCCGAGGAGTACACGTGACCAGCACAGCGAAGCCGCCGAGCGCCCGAGAGGCCCACCCCGACCATCTCGGCCATGTCATCTTCATCACGGCGGCGGCCGCGATGGGCGGCTTTCTCTTCGGCTACGACAGTTCCGTGATCAACGGAGCCGTCGAGGCCATCCGTGACCGGTACGACATCGGCTCCGGAACGCTCGCCCAGGTCATCGCCATCGCCCTGATCGGCTGTGCGATCGGTGCGGCCACCGCCGGCCGGATCGCGGACCGCATCGGCCGTATCCGCTGCATGCAGATCGCGGCCGTCCTCTTCACGATCAGCGCCGTCGGCTCGGCACTGCCCTTCGCCCTCTGGGACCTGGCCTTCTGGCGGATCGTCGGCGGCTTCGGCATCGGCATGGCCTCCGTCATCGGCCCCGCCTACATCGCCGAGGTCTCGCCGCCCGCCTACCGTGGCCGCCTCGGCTCCTTCCAGCAGGCCGCGATCGTCGTCGGCATCGCCATCTCGCAGCTCGTCAACTACGGCATCCTGCAGGCCGCCGGAGGCGACCAGCGCGGTGATGTCCTCGGCCTCGAGGCCTGGCAGGTCATGCTCGGCGTGATGGTCATCCCGGCCGTTCTCTACGGCATGCTGTCCTTCGCGATCCCCGAGTCGCCGCGCTTCCTCATCTCGGTCGGCCGCGAGGCCAAGGCCAAGGAGATCCTCGCCGAGGTCGAGGGCACGAAGGTCGACCTGGACGCCCGCGTCGCCGAGATCGAGCACGCGATGAAGAGCGAGCACAAGTCCACGTTCAAGGACCTGCTCTCCGGCAAGGGCAACAGCGGTCTCTACTTCAAGCCGATCGTCTGGATCGGTATCGGCCTCTCGGTCTTCCAGCAGTTCGTCGGCATCAACGTCGCGTTCTACTACTCCTCGACGCTGTGGCAGTCGGTCGGCGTGAACCCGACGGACTCGTTCTTCTACTCGTTCACCACGTCGATCATCAACATCATCGGCACCGTGATCGCGATGCTCCTGGTGGACCGCGTCGGCCGTAAGCCGCTGGCCCTGGTCGGTTCCGCCGGTATGGTCATCGGCCTCGCGCTGGAGGCCTGGGCGTTCTCGTACGACCTCGTGGACGGCAAGCTGCCGGCCACGCAGGGCTGGGTCGCCCTGATCGCCGCCCACTTCTTCGTCCTGTTCTTCGCCCTGTCGTGGGGTGTCGTCGTCTGGGTCTTCCTCGGCGAGATGTTCCCGAACAAGATCCGTGCCGCGGCGCTCGGCGTGGCCGCGTCCGCGCAGTGGATCGCCAACTGGGCCATCACCGCGAGCTTCCCGTCGCTGGCCGACTGGAACCTCTCCGGGACGTACGTCATCTACACAATCTTCGCCGCGCTCTCGATCCCCTTCGTGCTCAAGTTCGTGAAGGAGACCAAGGGCAAGGCGTTGGAGGAGATGGGTTAAGTCCCCGCTGCCATCTCCTCAACCTCGTCACTGCCCCGGCTCAGACCGCAAGGTCTTCGAGCCGGGGCAGTACGTTTTCGCAGAACAGATGCAGGCTGCGCCATCCCTCGTCGACCGGCATGCCGCCCGACAGCGGGTGCAGCACATAGCTGTCGAGGGCCTGCTCCACGCACTCGTCGGGCGTGAGGATCCGGTAGACGCCCTCGGCGCGCAGCTCGTCGACCGTCGTGGCCCCCGACTTCACGGCCGACTTGATGTCGCCGGACTGCCAGGACGCGTACGTCCGCGCCTCGTGCAGGAAGTGCTCCCCGTGCTCGGCCCACACGCGGTCGGGGTCCTCGGCGACGTGCAGCAGCGGGGTGACCGCCGCGGGCATCATGGTCCAGCCCTCGGTGCCGTGCTCGACGAGCTGTTCCTTGTAGTACGCCTCGAGTTCCGGCAGATGCGCGCTCGGGAAGAACGGCAGACCGAGGCGGGCCGCGCGCCGCGCCGCCGCCCGCGAGGAGCCGCCGACCAGGAGCAGCGGGTGGGGCTGGGTGAACGGGCGTGGCGTGACGCGGACCGTGCGGCCGCGGAAGCTGAACTCCTCGCCCGTCCACGCCTTGAGCAGGGTGTCGAGGAGCTCGTCCTGGAGCTTGCCCCGCTGCTTCCACTCGACGTCGAACTGGCCGTACTCCTCGGGCCGGTAGCCGATCCCGGCCACGGTGACGAGCCGGCCGCCGCTGAGCAGGTCGAGTACGGCGATGTCCTCCGCGAGGCGCAGCGGATCGTGCAGCGGGCCGATGATCGCGGAGACCGTGACGGCGATGCGCCGGGTCGCGCCGAAGACGGCGCCCGCGAAGGTGAAGGGCGAGGGCAGCCAGTTGTTGGCCACGCCGTGGTGCTCCTCGGTCTGGACGGTGGAGATGCCGCGGTCGTCGGCGTACGCCGCCATCTCGACGGCCGCCCTGTAGCGGGCGCTCAGCGATGCGGGCGTCGCCGCGGGGTCCACGAGGTTGAAGCGCACGACCGTGACGGGCATGAGAAGTCCCCCTTCACAGGGCGGAGTGGGGCCGCTGGTGAAGGGGGACGGTAGCTGACGGAGCGTCAGACAGCCAGGGTTTCGCGCTCCTCTTCGGCGGAGACCTCGGACGGGACGGCGACGGCGGGCTTCGGCAGGACGACGTACAGCAGGCCGGAGATCACGATCGTGGCGACCCAGCCGAGGCCGTACTCGCCGATCGGGTTGTTCGCGGCGAGCGGGCCGGTGAACCAGTCGGACGTGGTGAACATCAGGCCGGCGACCAGGCCGATGGCCCAGGAGGCGACGGCCGCGGGGCTGAAGCCGCCCTTGTACCAGTAGGCGCTGGTGCGCGTCGTGTCGACGAGGGCCTCGGCGTCGTACTCCTTGCGTCGCAGCATGTCGGCGCCGAAGACGCCGACCCAGGCGGAGAACGCCACCGCGAGCAGCGACAGGAAGGCGATGAACGAGCCCATGAAGCTGGTCGCGACGAGCATCAGGATGCCGCCGAAGATCAGCGAGATCAGTGCGTTGATCGAGACGGCCCAGTGGCGCGGGACCTTGAAGCCGAGGGTCTGGGCGGTGAAGCCCGCCGAGTACATCGACATCGAGTTGATCAGCAGCATGCCGACCAGGGCGATCAGGAGGTAGGGGACCGCGATCCACAGCGGCAGGATCTCGCCGAGGAACGAGACCGGGTCGGCGGCCGAGGCCAGGTCCGGGGTGGAGACCGCCATGACGGCGCCCATCAGGACCATCGGCAGGACGACGATGCCGGCGCCGCCGACGGAGTTGCGCACGATCGCCACCGACGAGGCCGTGCGCGGCAGGTAGCGCGTGAAGTCCGGCGACGAGGGGATCCAGCTGACGCCGCCCGCGGCGATCAGGCCGATGCCGGCGACCATCAGCGACATCTTGCCCGCGGGCTGGTCGAAGACACGGGTCCAGTCGGTGTTGGCGATCAGGTAGACCAGCACGAGCACGGAGAAGAGACCGAAGAGGTACGTCGCGTACTTGTTGCACTTCTGTACGGCGGTGATCCCGAGGCCCGAGATCACGAACGTCGTGACGACGAAGAGCAGCAGCGTGACGATCACCAGGACGTTGTTGCTCTTCACGCCGAAGAGGATGTCCAGGACGGTGAGCACGGCGTAGGCGCCGGTCACCGCGTTGATCGTCTCCCAGCCCCAGCGGGCGACCCAGATGAGCGAACCGGGCAGCAGATTGCCGCGCTGGCCGAAGACCGCGCGGGACAGCGCCATGCCCGGCGCGCCGCCGCGCTTGCCGGCGATGCCGATCAGGCCGACGAGGCCGTACGAGACGATGGGGGCGGCGATCGCGACGACGAGCGCCTGCCAGAAGTTGAGCTTGTACGAGACGACCAGGCTCGCGCCCATCGTGAGCAGCAGCACACTGATGTTGGCGGCGACCCAGGTGGGGAACAGCTCACGGGTCCTGGCGGTGCGCTCGGACTCGGGGACGGGCTCGATGCCGCGGGTCTCGAGTGCGCCTTCGGATTCGGCGGTCTTGCTCATGCGGTGGGGTTCCGTGCCTCTCGCTCGGCTCCATGGGGGGTGGTGGGGGAGCCGGTGGGGTGTGGGGAGGGGACGCGTTGGACTCTACGCGCGTTGATGCAGCCTCTTCCATCGTACTTTAGTCCGAGTAATACACTCAAGTGGCTTATGTTCTTCGGAGGAAGCTACAAAGGTGCGTGCGGCGGTCCGTGAAAGGGGCCGTCACACGCGCCCCGGGTGCGCTGGGCGCACCCGGACCCGCGCTGATGCCGGACGGGTGGTGACCCCACCCCGGTGGCTTGTCGTCGACGCACGGTGGGGACGGTGGACCGGCCCCACCCGCAGGGCGCGCAGCCCCGCGCGGACACGAGGGGGTCCGGCGCCCGGTCACGCCATACTGGTGTGGTTATGGAAATCGTCATCCTTGCTGTAGTCATCGCCGTGGTCGTGATCGGCGCACTCGGCGGGCTCGTGGTCGGCAGCCGCAGAAAGAAGCAGCTGCCCCCGCCGCCCCCCACCGTGCCCGACATCACCGCACCTCCGGCCGAGCCGCATGTCGGCGAAGAGGCCGAGACGCCGCGCGACGAACCCCGCCGCACGATCGAGGAGGTCGACCTCCCGCTCGTCGAGCCGGAGCCGTCCGCGCCCATCGCGGTGGAGGAGCCCCCGGCTCCGGCCGCGCCCGAGATCGAGGTTCCGGAGCCGACCGCGGGGCGTCTCGTACGTCTGCGCTCCCGGCTCTCCCGCTCGCAGAACGCGCTCGGCAAGGGGCTGCTCACGCTCCTGTCGCGCGAGCACCTGGACGAGGACACCTGGGAGGAGATCGAGGACACCCTGCTCACCGCCGATGTCGGCGTGCAGCCCACGCAGGAACTCGTCGACCGGCTGCGCGAGCGCGTGAAGGTGCTCGGCACCCGCACGCCCGACGAGCTGCGCGCGCTGCTGCGCGAGGAGCTGGTCCAGCTCCTCGTCCCGGAGTTCGACCGCTCGGTCAAGACCGACTCGAACCTCGACACCCCGGGCATCGTGATGGTCGTCGGGGTCAACGGCACCGGTAAGACCACCACCACCGGCAAGCTCGCCCGCGTCCTGGTGGCCGACGGCAGGAACGTGGTGCTCGGCGCCGCCGACACCTTCCGCGCCGCCGCCGCCGACCAGCTCCAGACCTGGGGCGAGCGCGTCGGTGCCCGCACCGTGCGCGGCCCCGAGGGCGGCGACCCCGCGTCCATCGCCTTCGACGCCGTCAAGGAGGGCATCGATGAGGGCGCCGACGTGGTCCTCATCGACACCGCGGGACGGCTGCACACCAAGACCGGCCTCATGGACGAGCTCGGCAAGGTCAAGCGCGTCGTCGAGAAGCACGCCCCGCTCGACGAGGTCCTCCTCGTGCTCGACGCGACGACCGGGCAGAACGGCCTGGTCCAGGCCCGCGTCTTCGCCGAGGTCGTGGACATCACCGGCATCGTGCTCACCAAGCTCGACGGCACGGCCAAGGGCGGCATCGTCATCGCCGTGCAGCGCGAGCTGGGCGTGCCGGTGAAGCTGATCGGCCTGGGCGAGGGCCCCGACGACCTGGCTCCGTTCGAGCCGGAGGCGTTCGTGGACGCGCTGATCGGCGAGTAGCCGGACGGACGTGTCTTTGCACAGGGAAGCGGGGGGGGCGGCGGGCGGGGGGGGCTGGGTGGGCGGCTCGTCCGTGGGGGGGGCGGGCGGGGGCGGGGGTGGGGGGGGCGGGGTGGGGTGCGTGCCCGGAGGTCGGTGTTTTTGCCCCGGCACGCCCCCCCCCCGCGGCGCGCGCCCGCTTCCCTGTGCGCGGGCCGCCGCCAGGGCCTCTCGGCCGGACCGGGCGAACGAGGGGCGCCAGGGCCGGTCGTTCACCTCATGCCGGGCTCGCGGGGCCTGGCACCGCGCCTCGCGGCGTTGCGGTCGGTCGCCCCGACGCTCCGCATGGGCTCCTTCCTCCGCCTTGCGACGCACGGCACCGGCACTGGCACCGGCACCCGCTCCCCGGTCCCGCCTGATCCGGACGGAAGGCCCTAGGGCCTGTCGTCAAATTGCCGTCTGCCCGGCGGCGTCTGGCACGCACTCCCGCTAGCTCTCGGCTCTGCTCGAGCAGGGGGGACCCCCATGCGGCGTTGCCGAAAAGCCCTGGTGGCTCCGCTACAAGGGCTCTCCGGCGCCTTGCGATCGCACGCACCAGACGCCGCCGGGCCCGCCCCTCGGGCGGACGACGGGAATGTGACGACAGGCCCTAGACCGCGGGCGAGCGATGGGCCACGTACGCCAGGGTGCCGAGGACGAGGCGGGCCTGCGGGGGCTGGGTCGCCGAGTCGAGTCCGGGGGAGCGCAGCCACCGGACCGGGCCCAGACCGCCGCGGTCGGAGGGCGGGGCGGTGATGTGGGTGCCCGGGCCGAGCGCGTGCAGGTCGAGGGCCGCGTCGTCCCAGCCCATCCGGTACAGCAGTGAGCCGAGTTCGGCGGCGGAACCCGGCGCCACGAAGAAGTGGGCGCGCCCCTCGGGGGTCACCGTCACGGGGCCCAGCGGCAGCCCCATCCGCTCCAGGCGGACGAGTGCGCGACGGCCGGTCGCCTCGGGTACGTCGATGATGTCGAACGCGCTGCCGACGGGCAGCATCACCGTGGCGCCGGGGAACTGCTCCCAGGTCTCGGTGACCTCGTCGAGCGTGGCCCCGGCGGGGACGGTCGGCGCGTGGTCGATGGGGTGGGCGCCGGGTGAGGGGCAGTCCGCCTTGCCGCAGGAGCAGGCGCCGGCCGAGGCACGTGTGCCCGGCACCGCCTCCCAGCCCCAGAGTCCGGTGAACTCGGCCACCGAAGTGCAGTCCGACGCGCGGCCCGCAGTGCGGCCGCGGCGACGCGCACCGGACCGGATGTCGAGAATCCCGCGGCTGCCGCCGATCGTGAAGCCCATGCCCCCTCCAACGGGTCCTGCGCGCCGGTGGTTACGAGACGGAATCGGATCGTGACCCTCTGTCTTCCCGGGGCCGTGAACCTCCGACTCGGAGCGGCTCTCGATGGCTACGGGGGTGGTGCGCCCGGTGCCGCACGCCCCGGCGTACACCGCTCCGCCCACTTTCGGCCGTCCTATGTCAAGTGAATCGCGTGTGGCACTCTCCTAGTTCATTCGAAGGGGTGGCGAATGGTGGCGTTTCCGGGTTCGCCATGGCCGGAGGGGTGATCGTAGGATTACTTTCAGTACACGAGCCTCTGGGGCCTATGCACTCCTGGGTATGCCGCAGGCAAGTCGGTTTCCTGTTCGAGGAGTGACAACCACCGGACGGGCGGCCGTCGTTGACGGCATGCTGGTAGGGCTTGACGCACATCGCACCCCGCAGCGGCGGGGTGGCGAAGAGGTGGCTTCAGGGATGGGGGCGTTCCAGTGGGCGGCAGCGACGGAAGCGTGACGAACGCTGAGAAGCGCCCCAATGAGCTGCTGAGCTCATGGTTCCTGCGCAGCGGCTGGTCCAAGGGTGAGCTTGCGCGCCAAGTGAACCGCCGGGCACGGCAGTTGGGCGCCAACCACATCTCGACGGACACCTCGCGCGTGCGCCGCTGGCTCGACGGCGAGAATCCGCGTGAGCCGATCCCGCGCATCCTGTCCGAGCTGTTCTCCGAGCGCTTCGGCTGTGTCGTGGCGGTCGAGGACCTCGGGCTGCGCGCCGCGCACCAGTCGCCCTCCGTGTCCGGCGTCGACCTGCCGTGGACGGGCCCGCAGACGGTGGCGCTGATCGGTGAGTTCTCCCGCAGCGACCTGATGCTGGCGCGCCGCGGATTCCTCGGCAGCGCGCTCGCGCTCTCCGCGGGCCCCGCGCTCATCGAGCCCATGCAGCGCTGGCTCGTGCCCACGCCCGGGACCCCCGCGGCGGAGCCCGACCCGACGGCCCTGCGCCGGGGGAACCGGCTCTCGAAGCCCGAGCTCGACCTCCTGGAGTCCACGACGGTCATGTTCCGTCAGTGGGACGCGCAGTGCGGCGGCGGGCTGCGCCGCAAGGCCGTGGTCGGCCAGCTGCACGAGGTGACCGACCTGCTCCAGGAGCCCCAGCCGGAGGCCACGACGAAGCGGCTCTTCAAGGTCGCGGCCGAACTGGCCGAGCTGGCGGGCTGGATGAGCTACGACGTGGGCCTCCAGCCCACCGCCCAGAAGTACTTCGTCCTCGCCCTCCACGCGGCAAAGGAAGCCGGCGACAAGCCGCTCGGCTCGTACGTCCTGTCCAGCATGAGCCGGCAGATGATCCACCTCGGCCGGCCCGACGACGCGCTGGAACTCATCCATCTCGCGCAGTACGGCAGTCGCGACTGCGCCAGTCCGCGCACGCAGGCCATGCTGTATGCGATGGAGGCCCGCGCGTACGCGAACATCGGGCAGCCCGGCAAGTGCAAGCGGGCGGTCCGGATGGCCGAGGAGACCTTCCACGACGCCGACGACTGGGACGATCCGGACCCCGACTGGATCCGCTTCTTCTCCGAGGCCGAGCTGCACGGGGAGAACTCCCACTCGTACCGCGACCTCGCCTATGTGGCGGGCCGCAGCCCCACGTACGCCTCGATGTCCGAGCCCCTCATGCGGCGCGCCGTCGAGCTCTTCGAGAAGGACGCCGAGCACCAGCGGTCGTACGCGCTGAACCTGATCGGGATGGCCACGGTGCATCTGCTCCAGCGTGAACCCGAGCAGTCCACGGTGCTCGCCGAGCAGGCCATGATCATCGCCAAGAAGGTGCGCTCCGAGCGGGTCAACACCCGTATCCGCAAGACCGTGGACACCGCGGTCCGTGAGTTCGGGGACGTCGCCGAGGTCACGCACCTCACCGACCAGCTCGCGATCCACCTGCCGGAGACCGCCGAAGCGGTCTGAACCCTTGTCCCCGGCCGCGGCCGGCCCTCCCGGACTGCCCGACTCGGCTCCCCCATTGCCAGGTCAACCGGATGGCCGCCGCGGCCGGTCTTCGTTGGTTGCGTCACGATAACGATCGCCTCACCCCGTATCAGACAGTTCATTGACGCGTAACACGCACGACCTCTTCGTCACTGCGGCGAAACATCGAGGGGCGTCCACGGAAACGGCGCTGCACCATTCTCTTGGCGCATAACCGGCCCACCCCTCATGACCGCACAGGCTTCGCCCGCACGGGGCCGTACCAACGACGAGGAGACGCCGATGCCCCCAGGCATCACGCTTGCCGCAGACACGCCCACGCTGTCTGCCGCCAACACAGGGTTCATGCTGATCTGTTCCGCCCTGGTGATGATCATGACGCCGGGACTCGCCTTCTTCTACGGAGGCATGGTCCGCGTCAAGTCCACCCTGAACATGCTGATGATGAGCTTCATCAGCCTCGGGATCGTCACGATCCTCTGGGTCCTCTACGGCTTCTCCGCCGCCTTCGGCACCGATCACGGCAGCCTGATCGGCTGGTCCTCGGACTACGTAGGGCTCAGCGGCATCGGCCTGACGCAGCTGTGGGACGGCTACACCATCCCGGTCTACGTCTTCGCCGTGTTCCAGCTGATGTTCGCGATCATCACGCCCGCCCTGATCAGCGGTGCGCTCGCCGACCGCGTGAAGTTCAGCGCCTGGGCGCTGTTCATCACGCTGTGGGCCACGCTCGTGTACTTCCCCGTCGCGCACTGGGTCTGGGGGACCGGCGGCTGGGCGTTCGACCTCGGCGTCATCGACTTCGCCGGCGGTACCGCGGTCCACATCAACGCGGGCGCGGCCGCTCTCGGTGTGATCCTCGTGATCGGCAAGCGCGTCGGCTTCAAGAAGGACCCGATGCGGCCCCACTCGCTGCCGCTCGTGATGCTCGGCGCCGGTCTGCTGTGGTTCGGCTGGTTCGGGTTCAACGCGGGCTCCTGGCTCGGCAACGACGACGGCGTCGGCGCGCTGATGTTCGTCAACACGCAGGTCGCCACCGCCGCCGCGATGCTCGCCTGGCTGATCTACGAGAAGATCCGGCACGGCGCGTTCACCACTCTCGGCGCCGCCTCCGGCGCGGTCGCCGGCCTCGTCGCGATCACCCCGTCCGGCGGCTCCTGCTCGCCGCTCGGCGCGATCGCCATCGGCGCCATCGCGGGTGTCCTGTGCGCCATGGCCGTCGGCCTCAAGTACAGGTTCGGCTACGACGACTCGCTCGACGTCGTCGGCGTCCACCTCGTCGGCGGGGTCATCGGGTCGCTCCTCATCGGCTTCTTCGCCACCGGAGGCGGCCAGTCCGACGCGCAGGGCCTCTTCTACGGCGGCGGCCTGACCCAGCTGTGGAAGCAGCTCGCCGGCGTCGGCGCGGTCCTCGCGTACTCGCTCGTCGCCTCCGCGATCCTGGCCTTCCTGGTCGACAAGGCGATCGGCATGCGGGTCAGCGAGGACGACGAGGTGTCCGGCATCGACCAGGTCGAGCACGCCGAGACCGCGTACGACTTCAGCGGCGCGGGCGGCGGCACGGCCCCCCGTTCGGCCGGCCCGGTCCAGGAGCCGGCAGCGCAGACCAAGAAGGTGGACGCATGAAGCTCATCACGGCGGTCGTCAAGCCCCACCGGCTGGACGAGATCAAGGAAGCCCTCCAGGCCTTCGGCGTCCAGGGCCTGACCGTCACCGAGGCCAGCGGCTACGGCCGCCAGCGCGGCCACACCGAGGTCTACCGCGGCGCCGAGTACACCGTCGACCTCGTGCCGAAGATCCGCATAGAGGTCCTCGTCGAGGACGACGACGCCGAGCAGCTCATCGACGTCGTGGTCAAGGCCGCCAGGACCGGCAAGATCGGGGACGGCAAGGTCTGGGCCGTCCCGGTGGAGACCGCCGTCAGGGTCCGCACCGGTGAGCGCGGGCCGGACGCGCTGTAAACGGAACAGAGGAGTCGCTGGGTGACGAGTGTGGATGTGCAGACCGGAAAATCGGACGATGACGATTCAGCACCCAGCGGCTATGCGGCGGCCCGGCTGCGCCTCCTCCACGGGGAGGCGCGGTCCGGGCCGCCGCGCCGTTCGGCGCTCGCCGAGCTGACCGACGGCTGGCTCGGCGAGCTGTTCACCGCCGGGGCGCGCGAGCTGACCGGGGTGTCCCTCGTCGCCGTCGGCGGCTACGGACGCGGCGAGCTGTCCCCGCGCAGCGACCTCGACCTGCTGCTCCTGCACGACGGCAACGCCGCCCCGGGTGCCATCGCCTCGCTCGCGGACCACGTCTGGTACCCCGTGTGGGACCTGGGGCTCGCCCTCGACCACTCCGTGCGAACGCCCGCGGAGGCCCGTAAGACGGCGGCCGAGGACCTCAAGGTGCAGCTCGGCCTCCTCGACGCCCGGCACATCGCCGGCGACCTCGGCCTGACGGCGGGCCTGCGCACCGCCGTCCTCGCCGACTGGCGCAACCAGGCGCCCAGACGCCTGCCCGAACTGCGCGACCTGTGCGACGAACGGGCCGAGCGTCAGGGCGAGTTGCAGTACCTCCTCGAACCCGACCTCAAGGAAGCCAGGGGCGGGCTCAGGGACGCCACCGCGCTGCGCGCCGTCGCCGCGTCGTGGCTCGCGGACGCCCCCAGGGAAGGCCTCGCCGACGCGCGGCGCAGGCTCCTCGACGTACGCGACGCCCTGCACCTGACCACCGGCCGCGCCACCGACCGCCTCGCCCTCCAGGAGCAGGACCAGGTCGCGGCGGAACTCGGCCTCCTCGACGCCGACACCCTGCTCCGCCAGGTCTACGAGGCCGCGCGCACCGTGTCGTACGCCAGCGACGTCACCTGGCGCGAGGTCGGGCGCGTGCTCAAGTCGCGGGCCGTGCGACCCCGGCTGCGCGCCATGCTGGGCGGCGGGAGCAAGCCCGTCACCGAGCGGTCACCGCTCGCCGAAGGCGTCGTCGAGCAGGACGGCGAGGCGGTTCTCGCCCGTGCGGCCAGGCCCGAGCGTGACCCCGTGCTGCCGCTGCGAGCGGCCGCGGCCGCCGCGCAGGCCGGACTGCCGCTGTCCCTGCACGCCGTTCGCAGGATGGCCGCCGCGGCGCGCCCCCTGCCCACACCGTGGCCCGCCGAGGCCCGCGAACAGCTCGTGACGCTCCTCGGCGCGGGCCGGCCGACCGTCGAGGTGTGGGAGGCGCTGGAGGCCGAGGGCCTGATCACGCGGCTGCTGCCCGACTGGGAGCGGGTGCGGTGCAGGCCGCAGCGCAACGCCGTGCACACCTGGACCGTCGACCGGCACCTCGTCGAGACCGCCGTGCGCGCCGCCGAACTCACGCGCCGCGTCGGCCGCCCCGACCTGCTGCTCGTCGCCGCGCTCCTGCACGACATCGGCAAGGGCTGGCCGGGCGACCACTCCGTGGCCGGCGAGATCATCGCGAAGGACGTGGCCGCGCGCATCGGCTTCGACCGCGCGGACGTCGCCGTCGTCGCCACCCTCGTACGCCACCATCTGCTGCTCGTCGAGACGGCGACGCGGCGTGACCTGGAGGACCCGGCGACGGTGCGGGCCGTCGCGGACGCCGTCGGCTCCGTGGGGACGCTCGAACTGCTGCACGCCCTGACGGAGGCGGACGCGCTCGCCACCGGGCCCGCAGCATGGTCCTCGTGGCGCGGGTCGCTCGTCACCGACCTCGTCCAGCGGGTCGCCGCCGTCCTCGCGGGAGAGGACCCCGAGGCCGGCGACGGCCCCGCCGCGGCCGAGCCCACGGCCGAACAGGAGCGGCTGGCCCTGGAGGCGTTCCGCACGGGCGGCCCGGTGCTGTCCCTGCGCGCGCAGACCGAGGCGCCCGTCGACCGGGACGCCGAAGGCGCCGAGGCCGCGCCCGCCGACCCGGAGCCCCTCGGCGTCGAACTGCTCATCGCCGTCCCCGACCAGCCCGGCGTGCTGCCCGCCGTCGCCGGGGTGCTCGCCATGCACCGGCTCACCGTGCGCACGGCGGAGCTGCGCGCCCTCGACCTGCCCGCCCAGGTGCCGGGCTCGGTGCTGCTCCTCGACTGGCGGGTCGCCGCAGAGTACGGCTCCCTGCCCCAGGCCGCCCGGCTGCGCGCGGATCTCGTACGGGCCCTGGACGGCTCCCTGGACATCGCTGCCCGGCTCGCGGAGCGGGACGCCGCGTATCCCCGGCGGCGCGGCACCGTGGCGCCGCCGCCCCGGGTGACGGTCGCCCCCGCCGCCTCGCGGCACGCGACGGTGATCGAGGTCCGGGCGCAGGACGCCCCGGGCCTGCTGCACCGCATCGGCCGGGCGCTGGAGACCGCGGACGTGTGGGTGCGGTCCGCGCATGTGTCGACCCTCGGGGCGAACGCGGTGGACGCGTTCTATGTCACGCGGGCCGAGGGAGAGCCGCTCCCCGCGGCGGACGCGGCCGCGGTGGCGGGCGCGCTGGAAGGGGCGCTGCGGGGGTAGCGGGGCCGAGGGGGAGGCCGGCGGGCGGGAGCGCCGGTCTCCCCGGGAGCGCTGCTCAGGGCCTCGGGAACGGTTCGTACGAATGGGGTGGAGACCCCACTGGACACCTCCGGATACCCTGGAGGACGACCTGTCCGCCCGCCCACCAACCCGAGGATTCGCGACCGCCGTGTTCGACACTCTTTCCGACCGCCTCGCAGCGACATTCAAGAACCTCCGCGGCAAGGGGCGCCTCAGCGAGGCGGACATCGACGCCACGGCGCGCGAGATCCGCATCGCCCTGCTCGAAGCGGACGTGGCCCTGCCCGTCGTCCGCGCCTTCATCAAGCAGGTCAAGGAGCGTGCGGCCGGCGCGGAGGTCTCCCAGGCGCTGAACCCCGCCCAGCAGGTCATCAAGATCGTCAACGAGGAGCTCATCGGCATCCTCGGCGGCGAGACCCGGCGCCTGCGGTTCGCCAAGAACCCGCCCACCGTGATCATGCTCGCGGGTCTCCAGGGTGCCGGTAAGACGACCCTCGCCGGAAAGCTCGGCCACTGGCTGAAGGGGCAGGGCCACGCGCCGCTGCTCGTCGCCTGTGACCTCCAGCGCCCCAACGCCGTGAACCAGCTGAGCGTCGTCGCCGAGCGCGCCGGCGTCGGCATCTACGCGCCCGAGCCCGGCAACGGCGTGGGCGACCCGGTCCAGGTCGCCAAGGACTCCGTCGAGTTCGCCCGGCAGAAGCAGTACGACGTCGTCATCGTCGACACCGCCGGCCGCCTGGGCATCGACCAGGAGCTCATGCAGCAGGCCGCGGACATCCGCGACGCCGTCTCGCCCGACGAGGTCCTCTTCGTCGTCGACGCCATGATCGGTCAGGACGCGGTCAACACCGCCGAGGCCTTCCGTGACGGTGTCGGCTTCGACGGCGTGGTGCTCTCCAAGCTCGACGGTGACGCCCGTGGTGGTGCCGCCCTGTCGATCGCGCACGTCACCGGCCGCCAGGTCATGTTCGCCTCGAACGGCGAGAAGCTGGACGACTTCGACGCGTTCCACCCGGACCGCATGGCGTCCCGCATCCTCGGCATGGGCGACATGCTCACGCTGATCGAGAAGGCCGAGCAGACCTTCTCGCAGCAGGAGGCCGAGAAGATGGCCTCCAAGCTGGCCTCCAAGAAGGGCCAGGACTTCACGCTCGACGACTTCCTGGCCCAGATGGAGCAGGTCAGGAAGATGGGCTCCATCTCCAAGCTGCTCGGGATGCTGCCCGGCATGGCGCAGATGAAGGACCAGATCAACAACCTCGACGAGCGTGACGTCGACCGCACGGCCGCCATCATCAAGTCGATGACCCCGGCCGAGCGCGCGGACGCCACGATCATCAACGGCTCGCGCCGCGCCCGTATCGCCCGTGGTTCGGGCGTCGAGGTCAGCGCGGTGAAGAACCTCGTCGAGCGGTTCTTCGAGGCCCGCAAGATGATGTCCCGTATGGCGCAGGGCGGCGGCATGCCGGGGATGCCCGGGATGCCGGGCATGGGCGGTGGCCCCGGCCGGCAGAAGAAGAAGCAGAAGCAGGCCAAGGGCAAGCAGCGCTCCGGGAACCCGATGAAGCGCAAGCAGCAGGAAGAGGAAGAGGCGGTGCGCCGCGAGGCCGCCGGTCAGAGCGGCAACGCGTTCGGCCTGCCCGCCGCCGACCAGGGCAAGAACTTCGAACTGCCCGACGAGTTCAAGAAGTTCATGGGCTGACCGGCCACTTCGCCGTCATGCGTGAGGGGCGCCCGCTCTGGCGGGCGCCCCTCACGCATGGGCGGGTCACGCGGCTCGCGCCGCCGCCCGACTGATCTGCGTGCCGTTGGCGAGCCCCGCCGGATCGAGGCCGAGCGCCGCCGCGGCCGTCGCGCCCACGTCCGCCAGGCTGCCCGCGTCCGGCAGCAGTTCGACACCGGCCGCACCCGGGCGGTGGACGAGGACCGGCACGAACTCCCGGGTGTGGAAGGCGTGGCCGATCGTCGGGTCGTTGCCGTGGTCGCCGGTCACGATCAGCCGGTCGCCGTCCGCGTCGAGCAGCGAGACGAGCGCCGCGAGGCCCGCGTCGACCTGCTCCAGGACGTGCCCGTAGCGCTCCACGTCCTGCTGGTGCCCGGCCAGATCGCTCTCCTGCACATTGGCCACGACCAGCGCCTCGCCCTCCGCGCGAACGGCTTCGAGCGTGTACGCGAGCACGTCCGCCGTCGGCACGGCCGGGCGCCGCACGGCGTCGTCGCAGGCCAGGATGTCCGCGGCCTTCCCGACGAGGGTGACGGGGATCCCGGCCCGCGCCGCCAGGTCCGGGAGCTGGCGCGTGTGGTCGAGGCCCGCGCCGAGGTGCCGCACCTCGAGGCCACCGTTGCGGTAGAAGCCGCTCGCCGGGGTGTCGAGGCCGACCGTGCCGCCGTCCCCTTCGCGTACGAAGCCGGAGAGCGGAGCGCTCGCGTGGCCGCCCACCGCGATCACCCGTGCGACGGGTGCCACCGCACGCACCGTGCGTGCGACGGAGAGGATCCCGTCGAAGCCCACGTCGTCGAGGCGGCCCGAGGTGTTCCAGTTGATACCGGGGTCGGCCTCCAGGTTGTCGTGCACGAGCACGGCCCCGTCGACCACCACCAGGGGCCTGCCATCGAGGAGTTCGACCCGGTGGCCCGCGGCCTCCAGGGCCGAGGTGACCTCGTCGAGGTGGTCGCCGAGCCGCGCCACCGTCACCCTGCTGAAGTCGGCGCCCATCATCGTCTGGTGGCCCGCGTACGTGTCCGCGCCGGGGTAGCCGAGCCCGGCCCGGCCCGCCGCCACCGGCAGATGGGTGCGGCGCGCGAGATCCGGGTGCGGGTGCACCAGGCCCAGCCCGAGCGCGCCGAGCGAGGGCAGTCGCAGCGGCCGCCCGAACGCCTCGCGGCACCGGTCGAGCACGTGGCCGCAGGTGTCCGCCGCCAGGTCGCCCGGGCGCAGGGCGCCCGCGTCCGGCATGGCGCCGACCCCGAATCCGTCGATGACGACGATGACGGTCTTGCTCATCACAGGGCCCTTCCTTGCGCGTCGTACAGGCCGGTCAGGCGCGGCGACCCGGACGACAGGCCCGCCACCACGGCGACCGTCGAGCGGGTCACGAAGATCTGTGTGCGGAACGCGAGCAGCGCCGTGTCGCCCGCCGCGACGGCGCGGCCGGGGGCGGGCGCGTCGAGGAGCCGGTAGTAGTCGATGTTCTCCGCGGGCGCGTCCTGCACCGCGAGACGCTGCTCCGAGCGGGGCAGCAGCGCCGAACCGATGTGCGCGCGGGCGTAGAAGCCGCCGCCGAACACGGCGAGCCGGCCGTCGGCGAGGGTGTGGGCGACCTCGGTGACGTAGACGCACGCGGGCTTCTCGGGCTGGCCGGCGTCACGTGCGTGCAGGGGCGTGGTGCCGGTGAGCGAGTGGCCCGGCTCGCCGTGGGTCGCGCCGTGTTCGGCGATCAGGGGGAGACTGGCCATGGAGGTGGCGCTCGGGGCGCTCAGCTTCAGGCTCTCGTGGCCGCGCGAGGTGAGCAACTCGCTTGCCTTGAGGGCGAGTTCGAAGTTGGCGGTGGGGCGTGGCGTGCCCGTCGCCGGGTCGCACAGGACACACGGGAACGCGGTGACGCCCGCGATCCGCACGCCCGGCAACTGTTCGACGACGGCCGCGAAGTCGTCGAGCGCGCCGAGCGGAACGCCGCCTTCCTGCCCGGGATAGACCGCGCCCTCCGCTCCTTCGAGGCGGACGAGGACGTCCTGTACGAAGCCCTGCGCGCGGGCCGCGTCCGAGACCGCGCGGGCGTTGTCGACGTCGAGGACGGTCACGGTCTCCGGGCGCCAGGCCAGCATCTCGGGCAGCGCGCGGCGCGGGATCTGCACGAGGTGGCCGAGATTGCCCGCCCGCGCCCCCGCCGCGTGCAGGGTGCGGGCCTCGGGCGCGTCGATGGCCGCGTACTTCGGGATGTGCCGGGCGATGGCCCTGATCAGCTCCGGGTTGCGGCCGAGCTGCTTCACGACGAACCAGAGGGTGAGCCCGAGCCGGCCGGCCTCGGCGGCGAGCAGCGCGGCGTTCGACTCGATCGCGTCGAGATCCATGACGTACGTGTCGGGCGGGATCGCGCCCCGTCGGTGGAGGTCGGCCGCGGCGTCGACGAGCCCGGGGTTGCGGGTGAGCAGACTGTCGAGGAACACGGTCAGTCGTCCTTTGCGTGGTGCTTCAGCACGTCGAGGGAGCGGCGCAGGATGTCGATCACGAGGTCGGCGCCCGCCCGCATCGGGTTGATCCGCACCGTCCAGTCCGCGAGCCCGGGGGAGTCGTCGAGGGACGAGCTGGACATGCGGTAGAAAAGCGGCGCGATCTCGTAACGGGAGTTGGAGCCGACGGGGTAGGGCGCGGCACCGAACCGGGCGGCGACGGCGGGGAGTTCACGCGCGACGGGCCGGTCGAGGCGCACGAGCAGACACCGGTCCTGCGCGTTCGCGAGCCGGACCTCGGCGACACCGTCCACCTCGCCGGCGGTGAGCCGCTCGGCGACCTGGGCGCCCACCCGCGACTGCACCGCCCACATCACCGGCACGTGCGTCAGGGCGCGCAGCACGTCCAACGCCTGATGGCCCTGGACCTGACCACCGCCCGAGTAGTTGTCCGCCCGGACCCGTGCGACGAGGTCACGCGCTCCGACGACGATGCCCACGCCTTCGGGACCGTGCAGCTTGAACAGCGAGAAGCAGGAGGCGTCCGCGCCGAGTTCGACGCCCGACGCGGGCACGCGCAGCACGGCGTAGTTGTCGTCGACGACCGTGCGCACCCCGGCCGCCCGGCACGCGGCGAGCACCTCGCCCGGGTCGTACGAGTCGCCGAGCCGCTGCCGGGTGTGCTGGACGTACGCCCACGGGAAGCGCCCCGAAGCGAGGGCCTCGCGCAGCGCGCCCAGGTCGTTGAAGTCGACCTCTTCGGTGTGTACACCGATGCCGCGCAGCGTGACCTCGGTGGTCCGGTACACAGGCGCCCTGTGGATCAGCAGCGGATCGCCCGCGCTCACGGCGGCGTTCAGCGCGGCACGGATCGCTCCGGTCCCCGCCCCCTGGACGAAGGCGGCGTCCTCGGCCCCGAAGAAGTCGGCGAGCACGGCCTCGGCCCTGGCGGTCGTGCGGGGCCGGCCGAGACCGGGCACGACGCCCGCGTCGGCGCCGAACAGCTCCTCGCCGGCGAAGTGCGCGGTCGTGCACTCGATCAGCCGGAACTGCCGGGCCATCGCCTCGTCGACCGGGATCGTGGCGAGCGGGAACGTCTCGGGGAGCGCGGGTGCGGCCGGGTGGGTGGGCGTCATCGTCAGATCTCCTCCACGCTCGCGCCGGTCAGGAAGCGCAGCGGGTTGCGGCGTGTCATCAGGTCCACCAGGGCGTCGTCCACGCCCGCGGCCCGCGCCCGGGGCAGGAACGACCGGAACAGATGCCCGTAACCCTGACCGCCCTCGCGCTCCAGATAGCCGTGGCGCGAGATGTCGCAGCTGAGCAGGACACGGTCGGCGTAGCCGGCCTCGAGGAGAGCGAGCAGCAGCCGGAGCCGGACGTCGTCGCTCTGGTAGCTCTCCTTGCCGACGGTGTCGAACGCGACGTACGCGCCGCTCGCGGCCAGCTCCTTGTGCACGGCCGGATCGTCGAGGAGGTCCTGGTGGCCGATCGAGATCCGGTGCGGGGCGAGGCCCTCGGCGGTGAGCAGCTCCAGCTGGGCGAGCCCGCCGCGGCCGAGCTGCGCGTGCGTGGCGACCGACAGGCCCGTGGCGACGGCGGCCCGCGCCGCGGCGCGCAGCGCACGCGACTCCGGCTCGCCGGGCACGTCACCATGGCTGCCGACCTCGCCGAGGACGCCCGGCCGGACGCCGGTGGACCCGAGGCCTCCGTCGATCTCGCGGACCAGCGTGTCGGCCAGCTGTCCGACCCCCGCGCCGGCCAGCTCGGGCGGGTGGAACGGCTCGTAGTACCAGCCGGTGGCCGCGACGACGGCGACCTGCGCGTCCCGGGAGATCCGGGCCAGGGCGCGCGGGTCTCGCCCCATGCCGCGGCAGGTCAGCTCGATCACCAGGGCGAGGCCGAACTCCTCGCGCAGAGCGGCCAGTTCGGCCGTGACGGCCGGCCCGTGCGTCTGCGGGTCGAGGACCGCGCCGCCGTCCCCGCGCCGGTCGAGGTCGAGCACCAGATGCTCGTGGGCGAGCGCCGGGCCACGTACGGCGGCCGGGGAAAGCGGGCCGGTGACGGTGTGGATGAGGGGCGGGGTGTGCATGGTGCGATGGGTTTCCTTCCCGGCGTACGTACCCGGCCTCAGCCCTTGACCGGGGTGAACAGGTCGAGCCAGTACAGGAGGTTGAGCAGGATGCCGCCGACGATCACCGCGGCGGGAGCGGCCGCCATCCGTACGACCGGCCGGCCCATCGCCTCGTTCAGCAGATAGAGCCCGCCGACGACGAGGATGCCGAGCCCGGCGCCCATGGCGTTGGCCGCCATCAGCGAACCGAAGAGGATCGCCAGCTGGAGCGTGTCGGTGATGGCGCTGCGCAGATGCTCCGACGAGTCGCGCACGCTCGGCAGCTTGCCGAGGAACCTGCCGATGTAGGAGAGGGCGAGCACCTCCACGGCGAACACGGCCGCGCCGACGATCGCCGCGAGGAACGGGTTCGGCAGCAGATAGCCGATGGGATAGACGAGCGTGAAGCCCGCGATGCCGTACGCCCCCGAGGCGAGCGCCGTCGTGGCGATCAGCGGGACGAAGCCGAACACCCGGTAGAAGTCCACCTGGGCGGCCTCGCTGTAGTGCCCCTTGGCGATCAGGAAGCTGGTGGCCTCACCACCGCCGAATATGTGCATCTGCGCGAGCACGCAGACACCCGCGCCGAGCACCATGAACAGCGGCAGGAACGTGCGCAGTCGCGCCGCGCTGGCGCTGAACAGCGACGCCATCGGGTCGTCCGCGAGGACCACTTCCTCGACGCCGCCGCCCTCGGCCCGCGCCGCCTTGCGCTCCCGGACGTCCTTGGCGATCGCGAGACCGATGAGCATCAGGACACCGACCGCCATGGCGAGCGCGCCCGCGAACATGTTCGGCCAGATCTTCATGGTCATCACGACCAGGGCCAGTTCGAGGACGCCCGCGACGCCGCCCCACACGCGCCCGAACTGCTTGGTGATCGCCAGCACCGGGAACAGCGTGAACAGGAACAGGATCGGCGTCGACATCTGCTGCATCGCGGTGAGGAAGTCGACCGGCAGGTCGTGGGCCACGTTGTTCGCGCCGTTCAGGCCGAACACGACGACGGCGCCCCAGGCACCGCCGAGGATCGGCGCGATCCACTTCTTCGGGGCGAGCAGACCGAGGATGTCCGTGGGCAGGAACAGCAGCCACGGGTTGAGCACGCCGGTGGACAGGGCCATCGGCGCGCCGAGACCGAAGATGAACCCGGCGGAGAGCCCGAAGGAGACCGCGGTGGTGGCGCCGCGGGTGGACCGGCCCTGGATGAAGTCCAGCATGAACGGGCGTACACCGTCGTTGAAGACGGCCAGTGCCATGTGCGAGATGAACGCGGTCAGCGCGCACAGGGCGATCACGGTCAACTGCTGCGCCAGAGAGAAGTCGAGGTTCGCACCTGCGGCGAGAGTGGTGTTCACGGGGCTCACGGGATCTCCTTCGTGCCCGGGGCGGAGGTGCCTGGTGTGATCAGGGGCGCGCGGCGATGGCGCGGGCGAGCAGCGGAGCGATGACGTCGATCTGGTCCATGGAGAAGCCGAAGACCTTCTTGCCCTCGTCGAGCAGGGAGCCGACCTGGTCCTCGGTCGGTACGGAACGCCCGAAGGTGTGGCACGCGGGCCGGCCCATGAGCCCGACGAGGACGCCGAGCGAGGCGCCGGCGCCGGTGTGACAGGTGCCGAGGTAGAAGTCGGCCTGGCCCACGCGGAGCTTCATCGCGGCGTCCATGTCGCTGGAGGCGACGATGTCGATGCCGTCCAGGGCGAGCGCCTTGACGGTCGCGGTGACCTCGACCTTGCCTACGCCACCGGTGAGGATCTTCTTCATGGGGTGCTCCTTGGGGGTCGGGAGTCGGTTGATGGCTGTCCCGCCAGCACCGCGAGATGCATGGCCAGGAAGTTGACCTCGGAGTCGGGCAGGGTGGCGCCGAGCTGCTCGCGGGCGCGGGAGGCGACCTCGCGGGCGCCGGCCACGGCGTGGGGGTGGCCGGCCAGTTCCGCGGCCACCTGCTCGTCGGTGAGGAACTGCTCGATCGGCTCTCCGTCGACGAGGCGGGTGAGCGCCATCATCAGATGGCTGGTGAGCATGCCGGCGGTCTGCTCGGTGACCTCGTTGCCGCGTTCGGCGAGGGCGGTGAGTTCGGCGGTCACGAAGTCGGCGACCTCGGGCCTGACCTGGCCGCCTTCGCGGAACAGCCTGATGCGGAGGGCGAGTTGGTCGTCCATGGGATCTCCTTCCGGGGTCGGGGCAATTCGACAATAATCAGGATTCTGGATATTCACCCTGAAGGGCGGGCGGATTCTTCCGGCCCCACCCCGCCGGCTCAGTAGGACGGCACGCGCTCGCCCCGCAGCACCTCGGCCTGCAGTGCCGTCACGGTCGACAGGTCCACCGCGTCCCGCACCGCGGAGAGCGCCTTGGCGCCCTCGGTCCTGCCGATGATCGCCGCGCTGGAGTTGCGCAGCGACAGATCGCGGGTGACCTCGTCGCCGAGCGGCAGCACCTCCCCGCCCATCCCTGTCCGGCCCTGCACCTCGTCGAGGTTCCAGACCGTGGCGTCGGCCAGGTTCTGCGCGAACAGGTCGCGCAGCTGCATGTACGAGGACTCGATCCACTCGATGTCGGTGCGCCCGGCGAACGCGCGCTCGGCGAGCATCCGCTGGTCCTCCGAGGTGGGGTCCACGGCGACCCGCAGGCCGGGCGCGTCGAGCGAGGCACCCTCGCGCAGCAGCAGCCCGTGGGCGCCCACGTACGTGGCCGGGCCCAGGTCGGCGACGAGTTCCACCGGATGCTCCTCGATCAGCCGGTCGGCGGCGAAGCGCGAAAGCACCACCAGGTCGGCCTTGCCCTCGAGCAGGGCCGTGGTCCGGGCGCCCGCGCCGCGCATGAACGTGATCGCGAACGGCGTGCCCGCCTCCTCGAAGGCGGTACGCAGACCGGTGGCCAGGCCCTCGTAGCGGCGGGAGTAGGGGAGGGGCATCGCGGCGAGCAGGGTGCCGAGGCCGGAGAGGCGCCACAGGATGGAGCGCTCGGAGCGCACCAGGAAGGTGCCCAGGTGGCCGCGCGCGGCGGTCTCGATGGCACCGGACTCCTCCAGGAGCCGCAGGGCGGCCTGGACCGTGCCGTTCCCGCACCCCAGTTCCTCGGCGAAGTCGCGGACCCGGGGCAGTCGTGTGTCGGGCTCGTGGTCGAGCAGCAGGACCGCGAGCTGGCGGGCCGCGAGGCCGTTGCGCGTCAGGAGGCGCTCGTCGAAACCGTTCACAGCCGGACAGTAACCAGGATTCTGGATACTGGCAAGGGTCCCGGATGTGTGCGGTCATGGGCGGGAGGCGTGACGGCAGGAGGAGAGCAGGCGTGGCCAACCCCGTACCCCCGCGCGACCGGACGGACCAGCCGTGGCGCTCCGAGGGGGCTCCGCCTCCATCGCCCGCCAAACCGCCGCGGAAGAAGATGCCAGGCGGCTGGGGCGGCCTCGTCCTGACCGCCCTGATCGTCTACCTCATCGCCAACCTCGTGCTGTCGTTCTTCAACCGGGGCAACGAGCCGACGATCTCGTACACCGAGTTCAGCAAGCAGGTCGCCGACAACAACGTCTCCAAGATCTACTCCAAGGGCGACGCGATCCAGGGTCAGCTCAAGAAGGAGCAGCCCACGCCCGGCGACAGCGACAGCTCGAGCAAGACGTACACCAAGTTCAAGACCCAGCGGCCGTCCTTCGCGGACGACAACCTCTGGGCGAACCTGGAGAAGCACAACGTCACCGTGACGGCCTCACCGGTCGTCCAGGAGCGCAGCTTCCTCGCCAACCTCCTCCTCTCCCTCGCCCCGATGTTCCTGCTCGTCGTGCTGTGGATCTTCATCGCGCGGCGGATGCGCCAGGGCATGGGCGGCGGCATGGGGGGAGGCATGCTCGGGCGCAAACAGCCGCCCAAGCCGGTCGAGCTGCAGCCCGGCGTGCAGCGCACGACGTTCGCGGACGTCGCCGGCATCGACGAGGTGCAGGGCGAGCTCAGCGACGTCGTCGACTTCCTCAAGAACCCCGACGCCTATCGCGAGATGGGCGCGAAGATGCCTCGCGGCGTCCTGCTTTCGGGCCCGCCGGGAACCGGCAAGACGCTCCTGGCCAGGGCCGTCGCGGGCGAGGCCGGGGTCCCGTTCTTCTCGGCGTCCGCCTCCGAGTTCATCGAGATGATCGTCGGGGTCGGCGCCTCGCGCGTACGTGAACTCTTCGCCGAGGCCCGCAAGGTGGCGCCCTCGATCATCTTCATCGACGAGATCGACACCATCGGGCGGGCCCGCGGCGGAGGCTCCGCCATGGGCGGCCACGACGAGCGCGAACAGACCCTCAACCAGATCCTCACCGAGATGGACGGCTTCTCGGGATCCGAGGGCGTCGTCGTCATCGCTGCCACCAACCGCGCGGACGTCCTCGACCCGGCCCTCACCCGTCCCGGCCGCTTCGACCGCGTCGTGACCGTCAGCCCGCCCGACCGCGGCGGCCGCGAGGCCATCCTCAGGATCCACACCCGGCAGATCCCGCTCGCCCCGGACGTGGACCTGCTGCAGGTCGCCCGCACGACCCCGGGCATGACCGGCGCCGACCTCGCCAACCTCACCAACGAGGCCGCCCTCATCGCCGTCAAACGCCGGCAGAGGGAAGTCACCCAGGCCGACCTCTCCCAGGCCCTGGAAAAGGTCCAGCTGGGCGCCGAACGGCCCCTCGTCATGCCGGACGAGGAACGCCGCCGCACCGCCTACCACGAGAGCGGCCACGCCCTGCTCGGCATGCTCCAGCCCGGCGCCGACCCCGTCCGCAAGATCACCATCGTGCCGCGCGGCCGCGCACTCGGCGTCACCCTCTCCACGCCCGAAATCGACAGATACGCCTACACGGAGGAGTACCTGCGCGGCCGCATCATCGGCGCGCTCGGCGGCATGGCGGCCGAGCAGGTCGTATACGGGGTCGTCACCACCGGCGCCGAGAACGACCTCGAACAGGTCACGAACATCGCGCGCGGCATGGTCGCCCGCTGGGGCATGAGCGACCGGATCGGCCGCCTCTCCGCCCTGCCGAGCGACGCCCAGCAGGCGTACGGGCTCTCCGCCGCGCCGCACACCCTCGACACCATCGACCACGAGATGCGCCGGATCGTCGACGAGTGCTACGAGGAGGCCTGCACCAAACTCAGCGACCACCGCGGCCAGTTGGACGCCCTGGCCGCGGCACTCCTCGCGAACGAGACCCTGGACGAGGCGGAGGCCTACCGCGTCGCCGGCGTCATCCGCCTCACCAAGGACGAGGAGGCGCAGGGGACTCAGGGGACTCACGGGACTCAGGACACCGACGGCCAGGGGACGGCGACGGACGACTAGCGACCGTCACGGGGTGCGCGCGATCACGTAGCGGAACACGTTCGGCATCCACACCGTCCCGTCCTGCCGCTGATGCGGATGCAGCGCCTCCGTCATCTCCTTCTCGACCTGGGACCGGTCCGTCGCGCCGATCGCCGCGTCGAACAAGCCCGTCGACAGCAGCCCGCGCACGGCGCTGTCCACGTCCGCGTAGCCGAACGGACAGGCGACCCGGCCCGAGCCGTCCGGCCTCAGCCCGGCCCGGTGCGTGACCTCCTCCAGGTCGTCGCGGAGCGCGGGCCGCCAGCTGCCCGCGCTGCGCAGCGGATCGGCGAGTTTCGTCGCGACCCGCAGGACCGACGACGTCGCGCACCGCTCCGGCGGGCCCCAGCCGGCCAGCACCACGGGAGTACCCCGCTCGGCGAACGGCGACGCCGACTCCAGGAGCGCGCCGAGCCCCTCGGAGTCACCCGCCATGCAGCCGATCGGCTGGAACGCGGTGATCAGGTTGTACGGCGGATCGTCCGGCTCCGCCGCGTCCCCGGGGCCCCCTTCCGCCAGTCGCGTGTCGCCACGCGCGCGCGTGCCCCACGTCTCGCCCTGGAGACGCTCTCTGGCCAGTGCGAGCCGCTCGGGCGCGGCCGCCTCGACGCCCGTGACCGCCGCGCCGCGCGACGCCGCCATCAAAAGGGCGAGCCCCGAGCCGCAGCCGAGGCCGAGAAGCCGGGTACCGGCCGCCGCGCCGACCTCCAGCCGTTCGTAGACCGCTTCGTAGAGCGGGACCAGCATCCGTTCCTGTATCTCCGCCCAGTCACGCGCGCGTGCGCACAGGTCCACTCGGGGCACGCGCCCCGCGTGGGGGAGGTGCCGCTGCACGAGCGTAGGTGTCATCGAAAGCGCCCCAATCCGCCGAGAGTTACTGCTGTGGCGTGTTCCTGCGGTTCGTCCGCCCCGTACATGTGCGCTCGTAGTTCCCCCGTATGCCAGAGAACTCCGCATCCGTCGTTCCGTCTAGGGGGTGTTCCCAAGGGCCTTCGCGCGCCGGGCCGCGCGGCCGGACGGGGGAAAAAAGATTGCCGACCGGGCGTAATCGCGCCGTAGCATGCGCGCCATGGCCAAGACACCCGTTCTCACGCCTCAGGCAGAGGACTTCCCGCGCTGGTACCAGGACATCGTCAACAAGGCCGAACTGGCCGACAACGGTCCGGTGCGCGGCACGATGGTCATCCGACCGTACGGCTACGGCCTGTGGGAGCGGATGCAGCAGGACATGGACGCCCGCATCAAGGAGACGGGCACCCAGAACGCGTACTTCCCGCTCCTGATCCCGCAGTCGTACCTCCACAAGGAGGCCGAGCACGTCGAGGGGTTCGCGCCCGAACTCGCCGTGGTCACGCACGGCGGCGGCAAGGAGCTGGAGGAGCCCGCCGTCGTCCGCCCCACCTCCGAGATGATCATCAACGAGTACTTCGCCAAGTGGGTGCAGAGCTACCGCGACCTGCCCCTTCTCATCAACCAGTGGGCGAACGTCGTCCGCTGGGAGCTGCGCCCCCGACTCTTCCTGCGCACCACGGAGTTCCTCTGGCAGGAGGGGCACACCGCGCACGCCACGTACGAGGAGGCCCGCGACTTCGCGGCCCGCATCCACCGGCACGTGTACGCGGACTTCATGCGGGAGGTCCTCGCGATGGACGTCGTCCTCGGCCGCAAGACCGCCGAGGAGCGCTTCGCCGGCGCCATCAACACCCTCACGCTCGAAGGCATGATGGGCGACGGCAAGGCCCTCCAGCTGGGCACCAGCCACGAACTCGGCCAGAACTTCGCCAGGGCCTTCCACACCCAGTACCTGTCCAAGGAGGGCAAGCAGGAACTGGTCTGGCAGACCTCCTGGGGATCGACCACCCGCATGATCGGCGCGCTCGTGATGATGCACGGCGACGACAACGGCCTGAGGATCCCGCCCCGGCTCGCCCCCACCCAGGTCGTGGTGCTGGCCATCAAAGGGGACGACGCGGTTCTGGCCAAGGTCCACGAGATCGGCGGCGCCCTGGAGGCGGCCGGCATCCGTGTCCATGTCGACGACCGCACGGACACCCCGTTCGGCCGCCGTGCCGTCGACTGGGAGCTCAAGGGAGTGCCCGTACGCGTCGAGATCGGCCCGCGCGACCTGGAGAACGGCACGGCGATGCTGGCCAGGCGCATCCCGGGCGGCAAGGAGCCGGTGGCCGTAGAGGCGCTCGCCGCGCTGCTGCCCACCGTCCTGGAGGAGGACCAGGCGCTGCTCCTGAAGCAGGCCCGCGAGCGCCGTGAGTCCCGTACGACCGAGGTGACGACGGTCGACGAGGCCGTCGAGGCCGCCGCTTCGGGCGGCTGGGCCCGCATCCCGTGGGCCGTGCTCGGCGAGGCGGGCGAGGCCGCGCTGGCCGAGCACTCCGTCTCCGTACGGTGTCTGGTCACCGAGGACGGGGCGGTGCCGGACGCGGATGACGCGCCGGGTAACGTCGCCGTCGTGGCGCGCGCGTACTGAGCCACCGCACCTACGAAGCGAGCGGCGCGAGAGAGGCCGAAAGGCCCCTTGCGCATCAGAGGGACACAGTCGCCCCGGCGTGCGGACATCGTCTACGCGCCGGGGCGTACGTATACCTACGCACCACCTTGGTGTGAGCTGTGAGGCTTCTCCGCAGATCAGCGCACCCGCCCTCGTCCGGACGCATGAGCGGCAACTGACTGGTACGTGCAAATTATTTGGGATGCCCCGGAATAGGAACACAGAGGCATCCCGGCTCGTTGTCACGACGTGAGCACGACACCACCTGTTCTCGCCGCAGAGCTGGCACAGGCGTGGGCCGATATTCAGCGGCACCACCCTGAGCTGCCAGATCTAGCCGCGCCCGAATCCCTGATCGGGGAGTCGTCGTCCGCCTGCGGACACGAGCTCTCCTTCGAGCGACTCCTCCATGAGGCAGTCCATGGCATCGCCGCCGCCCGAGGAGTCCGCGACACCTCCCGCGCCGGCCGGTACCACAACCGCAGATTCCTCGCGATCGCCGAAGAGCTGGGCCTCGACCACCCCGAGGAGCCGCACCCCAGCAGCGGCTTCTCGCTGGTGACACTGAACCCCGAGGCGAAGCAGCGTTACCGTCCGACGATCGAGCGGCTCAAGAGCGCCCTCAAGGCGCACACCGTGGCCACGGCCGCGGACACCAAGCGCAGCTTCCGCGGCCCGGCCGCGCGGCACGGCTCCTCCGGGGGCGGCGTCCGCGTCAAGGCGGTCTGCGACTGCGGGCGCAATGTGCGCGTGGTGCCCTCGGTCCTCGCCCAGGCCCCGATCGTCTGCGGCGGCTGCGGCAAACCGTTCCGCATCCCGGAGGCCGTGGGCGCGGGCGTCGGGTGATCTCCGGCCGGTCTTCGGTGAGGGTGCGCGACCTGCTGCGGGGCGTTCGATGGGGGCACCTCCCTGCTCGTTCAGAGCTCGGGGGAGGGTTCGGCCGCCCCGTCGGCGTATGGCACAATGGCTAGCTGTACTCGACAGCCGCATAGGAACCCTCTCGCCTCCGGCTGACGCGTCCATCGGGCACTCCGAGTACCGCAACCCCACGTGGCATCCCGTTGTGCCCAACCACGTCAAGACCAGGAGACACCACTCCAGTGGCAGTCAAGATCAAGCTGAAGCGTCTGGGCAAGATCCGTTCGCCTCACTACCGCATCGTCGTCGCCGACTCCCGTACCCGCCGTGACGGCCGGGCCATCGAGGAGATCGGCCTGTACCACCCGGTGCAGAACCCCTCGCGCATCGAGGTCAACTCGGAGCGTGCCCAGTACTGGCTGTCCGTCGGCGCCCAGCCGACCGAGCCGGTCATGGCCATCCTGAAGCTCACCGGTGACTGGCAGAAGCACAAGGGCCTGCCGGCCCCCGCGCCGCTGCTCGTCGCGGAGCCCAAGGACAAGCGCGCCGCGTTCGAGGCCTTCACCAAGGGTCTCGAGGGCGACGACGCCAAGGGTGAGGCCATCACCCCGAAGGCCAAGAAGGCTGACAAGAAGGCGGACGAGGCCCCGGCCGAGTCCACCGAGTCCACCGAGGCCTGAGCATGCTCGAGGAGGCTCTTGAGCACCTCGTGAAGGGCATCGTCGACAACCCCGACGATGTGCAGGTCGCCTCGCGCAACCTGCGCCGTGGGCGCGTTCTCGAGGTCCGGGTTCATCCCGAGGACCTCGGCAAGGTGATCGGCCGCAACGGCCGCACCGCGCGTGCCCTGCGTACCGTCGTGGGCGCCATCGGCGGCCGCGGTGTCCGCGTCGACCTCGTCGACGTGGACCAGGTTCGCTGAGCCGGACCAACGGTTCGGCGACACATGAAGCACCGGCTCGGGCCGGGGAGGGCCTCAGGGCCGTCCCCGGCCCGTGGCCGTATGACAGGAGAGTTGTTCACGTGCAGCTGGTAGTCGCGCGCATCGGCCGCGCCCACGGCATCAAGGGCGAGGTCACCGTCGAGGTACGCACCGACGAGCCCGAGCTGCGGCTCGGCCCCGGTGCCGTGCTCGCCACCGACCCCGCCTCCGCGGGGCCGTTGACGATCGAGACCGGCCGCGTGCACAGCGGCCGCCTCCTGCTCCGTTTCGAGGGCGTTCGCGACCGTACGGCCGCCGAGGCGCTGCGCAACACGCTCCTCATCGCCGAGGTCGACCCGGAGGAACTGCCGGAGGACGAGGACGAGTTCTACGACCACCAGCTGATGGACCTGGACGTGGTCACCACGGACGGGGTCGAGGTCGGCCGGATCACCGAGATCTCGCACCTGCCCTCGCAGGACCTGTTCATCGTGGAGCGCCCCGACGGCAGCGAGGTGATGATCCCCTTCGTCGAGGAGATCGTCACCGAGATCGACCTCGAGGAGCAGCGGGCGATCATCGACCCGCCGCCCGGGCTCATCGACGACCGCGCCGAGATCGTCTCCAGTCGCGACGCGGACGAGGACTCCGGCGACGGCTCCGGCAAGCGCTCTGAGGCGGGCGGCGTCTGATGCGGCTCGACGTCGTCACGATCTTCCCCGAGTACCTCGACCCGCTGAACGTCTCCCTCGTCGGCAAGGCCCGCGCGCGCGGGCAACTCGACGTACGGGTGCACGACCTCAGGGAGTGGACGTACGACCGGCACAACACGGTCGACGACACCCCGTACGGCGGCGGCCCCGGCATGGTCATGAAGACCGGCCCCTGGGGCGACGCCCTCGACGACGTGCTCGCCGACGGCTACGAGTCCGGGTCCCACGGCCCCGCCCTCGTCGTCCCCACGCCCAGCGGCCGCCCCTTCACCCAGGAGCTCGCCGTCGAGCTCTCCGAGCGCCCCTGGCTGGTCTTCACGCCCGCGCGCTACGAGGGCATCGACCGCCGCGTCATCGACGAGTACGCGACCCGGATGCCGGTCTACGAGGTCTCCATCGGCGACTACGTGCTGGCCGGCGGGGAGGCCGCCGTGCTCGTCATCACGGAGGCCGTCGCGCGACTGCTGCCCGGTGTCCTCGGGAACGCCGAGTCCCACCGGGACGACTCCTTCGCGCCCGGGGCCATGGCCAACCTCCTCGAAGGGCCCGTCTACACCAAGCCCCCCGAGTGGCGCGGCCAGGGCATTCCCGACGTGCTGCTCAGCGGCCACCACGGCAAGATCGCGCGCTGGCGCAGGGACGAGGCGCTGCGGCGCACCACCCGCAACAGGCCCGATCTCGTGGAGCGTTGCGACCCGTCGGTCTTCGACAAGAAGGACCGCGAGATGCTCTCCATCCTGGGCTGGCGGCCCGGCCCCGACGGCCGATTTGGGCGAGACCCGGAAGCCGTGGAACAATAGGCCGCTGCTGTACGTCCAGCGTGCGCCCCTGCCACAGGGGGAACGACGCCCGCCCGACGCGATCAGCTACCGAATCCTCATTCCGAACATTCCCGCCGATGACCTGTGGCATCGGTGAAGAAAGCAGACGATCATGTCTCACCTGCTCGACTCCGTCGACAGCGCGTCGCTGCGCAGCGACATCCCGGCCTTCCGCCCGGGTGACACCGTCAACGTCCACGTCCGCGTCATCGAGGGCAACCGCTCCCGTGTGCAGCAGTTCAAGGGCGTAGTCATCCGCCGCCAGGGCGCCGGTGTCCGCGAGACCTTCACGGTCCGCAAGGTCTCCTTCTCCGTCGGCGTCGAGCGCACCTTCCCGGTGCACACCCCGATCGTCGAGAAGATCGAGCTCGTCACCCGCGGTGACGTGCGTCGCGCGAAGCTCTACTACCTGCGCGACCTGCGCGGCAAGGCCGCGAAGATCAAGGAGAAGCGCGACAACTGAGCTCGCGCACGGGGTCACAGCCGGGCCGGATAACATCTGGCCTCGATGGACACCGAAGCACAGACAACGGAACGCGATCGCGCCTCCCGTCCCTCCGTACACGAGGGTGGGGAGGAGCGGTCGCGTTTCGCGTTTGTGTCGTGGGTCGCGTCCTGGCTTCCCGGCGGCCGCCTGACTCTGTCGGCGCTGCTCGGCCTCGTTCTGCTGCTCCTGCTGAGCGTCTTCGTGATGCAGCCCTTCCAGATCCCCAGCGGTTCCATGGAGCCCGCATTGAGGGTCGGGGACCGCGTTCTCGTAAACAAGTTGGCGTACCGTTTCGGTGCTGAGCCGCAGCGGGGCGACGTCGTGGTCTTCGACGGGACCGGGTACTTCGGTGACGCCGACTACATCAAGCGGGTCGTGGGCGTGGGGGGAGACCATGTGGTCTGCTGCGACAGCAAGGGGAGGATCGGGGTGAACGGCGAACCGGTGGACGAGAGCACGTTCCTGTACCCCGGAAACACCCCTTCCGAGGCCCCCTTCGACCTCGTCGTGCCCGACGGCACCCTCTTCCTGCTCGGTGATCACCGGGGCGACTCGCGGGACTCACGCGACTACCTGGGCGCGCCCGGCGGCGGCATGGTCCCCGTGGGTGAAGTGATCGGCAAGGCCCAGTGGATCGCCTGGCCGACGGGTCACTGGGGCTCCCTGTCCCGAAACGACGTCTACGCGCGCGTGCCCGCACCTGGCGGGGCCCATGGGTAACCGTGGACGCTCCCCCTCGCGCAGGGGCGGCGGCGACACCCGCCTGCCCACCGGGACGCGGCGCGCCGGCAGCCCGCCGCTGCCGGGCCGTGCCGAGCGGCGCAGGCTGGCGCGCAAGGTCAAGCGACGCCGACAGCGCTCCGCGCTCAAGGAGATCCCGCTCCTCATAGGGGTCGCGCTGCTGATAGCACTCGTCCTGAAGACGTTCCTCGTCCAGGCCTTCGTGATCCCGTCCGGCTCCATGGAGCAGACGATCAGGATCGGCGACCGGGTCCTCGTCGACAAGTTCACCCCGTGGTTCGGCGCGAAGCCGCACCGCGGCGATGTCGTCGTCTTCAAGGACCCCGGCAAATGGCTGGAACAGGAACAGGGCACGAAGAAGGACGCCCCTGTCGGCGTCAAACAGGTGAAGGAAGGGCTCAGCTGGATCGGCCTGTTGCCCTCGGACGACGAGCGCGACCTCATCAAGAGGGTCGTCGCGGTCGGCGGTGACACCGTCAAGTGCTGCGACAAGCAGGGCCGCGTCACGGTCAACGGGACGCCCCTGAACGAGCCGTACATCCACCCGGGTGACGTGCCGTCAAAGTTCGAGTTCGAGGTCAAGGTGCCCGAGGGGCGCCTGTTCGTGATGGGCGACCACCGCTCCAACTCGGCCGACTCCCGCTTCCACCGCACCGAGGCATTCAGCGGCACCGTCTCGGAGAAGTCGGTCGTCGGCCGGGCCCGCGTCATCGCCTGGCCGGTCGGTCACTGGAGCACGCTCCCGGAGCCGGGCACCTATGCGACTGTGGGCGCCGCGCAGAACAGGTCGGCCGCAGCCAGGCAACCGTCGCATAGGGTGGCCTCCGAGGATCTGAACGGATTGATCCCTCTCCCGAGCCCTGCGGAACTCCCGCTCGTTATGGGAGTGGTGGGCCTGCATCGCGTATGGGACGACAGGCGGCGGCACGGAGTGAGGAGTGGATGTGGGGGACTTGGCGGTCGGCGCACGGTCAGGGCACGGGCCCGACGAGCAGCCCGGGCGATCCGACGACGGAGCGGCAGCGGCCGCGACGGGCGCCGTGAACCTCGAGAGTAACGGCGCGGACGGCAACGGACACAGTGGTGGCCGCGGCGACGGTCCGGGAGGCGGCGCCGAGGGCGCCAGCAGGTCGGGCGGTCGGGCGAAGAAGCCCCGCTCCTTCTGGAAGGAGCTTCCGCTCCTCATCGTCATCGCGCTGGTTCTGGCGCTGGTCATCAAGACGTTCCTGGTACAGGCGTTCTCGATTCCGTCGGCGTCCATGGAGAACACCCTGCAGATCGGCGACCGCGTGCTCGTCGACAAGCTGACGCCGTGGTTCGGCTCCGAGCCCGGGCGCGGCGAGGTCATCGTCTTCCACGACCCGGACGGCTGGCTGAAGGACGAGCCGACGGCCGAGCCGAATCCGGTGCAGCGGCTCCTCGGCTGGATCGGGCTCATGCCGTCCACGAACGAAAAGGACCTCATCAAGCGCGTCATCGGCGTCGGCGGCGACACCATCGAGTGCAACGGGACGGGACCGCTCCAGGTCAACGGCAAGGCGCTCAACGAGCCGTACGTCTACCCGGGGAACACCCCGTGCAGCGACGACAATGTGGGCGGCAAGTTCAAGGTCACCGTACCCATTGGCAAAGTTTGGGTCATGGGTGACCACCGTCAGGACTCGATGGACTCCCGGTACCACCAGCAGGACAGCAACCAGGGCTTCGTCCCCGTGGACAACGTCGTGGGCCGCGCGATCGTGGTCGCCTGGCCGCCCACCCGCTGGACGACCCTGCCTGTGCCGGAGACCTTCGACCAGCCGGGCCTGAACGCCGCGATGGGAGCGGCCCCGGGCGCGCTCGGGCTCGCGGGCGCCGCGCCGCTCGTCCTGTGGCGCAGGCGTCGGCTTACCCAGGGGAACACCAGGGTTTCTGAGGTGAAGACCGCCGGGTAGGGTGCCGTCCCAGATCGCCGATCTTCCGCGGCGAATCTCCGAGGCGGGGAGCAACTGGGATGAGCAGGACGCGTCGTACGGACGAGGGCCATGGCCGGCTCGGCAGCATGCTGTCGGGGTTGGCCGTGGCCCTTGGCTGTGTGCTGTTCCTGGGCGGGTTCGTGTGGGGCGCCATCGTGTACCAGCCGTACACGGTGCCCACCGAGTCGATGACGCCGACGATCGGCGCCGGCGACCGGGTTCTCGCGCAGCGCATCGACGGCAGTGAGGTCAAGCGCGGCGACGTCGTCGTCTTCACGGATTCGGTGTGGGGCGACATGCCGATGGTCAAGCGGGTCGTCGGCATCGGCGGCGACAAGATCGCCTGCTGCGAGGCCGGCAAGCTGACCGTGAACGGCAAGGGGATCGACGAACCGTATCTCCCCAAGGGGCAGGGCCCCTCGGCCACGGGCATCCCGGCCACCACGGTTCCCGAGGGTCGGCTCTTCCTGCTCGGTGACGAGCGCAGCGGCTCTCTCGACTCCAGCGTCCACATCGGCGACTCCAACCACGGAACGGTGCCGCGCAGCGCCGTGGCCGCCCGGGTCGACGCCGTGGCCTGGCCCATGGACGGCATGCTCGCGCGGCCCACGGGCTTCGAGGCGCTGCCGGGCGGGCTCTCCCAGCCGGGTCCCCTGAGGCTGGTTCTGGCCGCCGTGGTCGCGGGAGCCGTCCTGGTGCTCGGCGGGGCCGCGTACGGGCCGATCGCCAAGCGCGCGAGCAGGAGCGGCGGCCGGTCGCAGACGTCGGCGCGGGAGCGGGCCCTTGCGGGCTGAGCCGCCCGGCGCCGGCCGGGAGCTGCGGAAGGTGGCGCGGGTCGTACTGCTCGACCCCGACGACCGCATTCTGCTGCTCCACGGGCACGAGCCCGGCGACACCGCCGACGACTGGTGGTTCACCCCGGGCGGCGGACTGGAGGGCGACGAGACCCGTGAGCAGGCCGCACTGCGCGAGCTCGCGGAGGAGACGGGCATCACCGACGTCGAGCTCGGCCCGGTCCTGTGGCGGCGCACCTGCTCCTTCCCGTTCGACGGGCGGCGCTGGGACCAGGACGAGTGGTACTTCCTGGCCCGTACGACGGCCGCTGTGGCCGGGGCGGAGATCGCCGGGGCGGGCCTGACCGAGCTGGAACGGCGCAGCGTCGCCGGAGCACGTTGGTGGACGTGCCGGGAACTGACCGAGGCACATGAGACGGTGTATCCGACCAGGCTCGCCGGGCTGCTGGAACGGCTGCTCGACGAGGGTCCCCCGAGTCGTCCCCAAGTCCTCGACACGGAAATCGTCTAGAGGCGTACGGGGCTGACGCACAATAGGGGGACGCACGGCTGAAGGGGAACATGCCATGAGCGCCGAGGACCTCGAGAAGTACGAGACCGAGATGGAGCTGAAGCTCTACCGGGAGTACCGCGACGTCGTCGGTCTGTTCAAATACGTGATCGAGACCGAACGGCGCTTCTACCTCACCAACGACTACGAGATGCAGGTGCACTCGGTCCAGGGTGAGGTTTTTTTCGAGGTGTCCATGGCGGATGCCTGGGTGTGGGACATGTACAGGCCCGCACGGTTCGTGAAGCAGGTCCGGGTGCTCACGTTCAAGGACGTGAACATCGAGGAGCTGAACAAGAGCGATCTGGAGCTGCCGGGCGGGTGATCCGGCGTCCTTGAGTAGGTGAGGCTCGCTGGATCGGGTGGCTGGGTTGTCCACAACCCGTGAGTAGTGCACCAAGATCCACTTCTTCGGCGCCCATGCCTCAGCGTGGGCGTCGGAGGTGGTGCCGACATGAAGGCGTCCAAGGCGCGCAGCGCACTCGGAAAGTACGGCGAGGAGCTGGCCGCACGGCGGCTGGCCGAGTCCGGACTGACGGTCATCGAGCGCAACTGGCGCGCGGGCAGGACCGGTGAGATCGACATCGTCGCCCGGGAGGGCGACGCCCTCGTCGTCTGCGAGGTGAAGACCCGCAGGGCGTCCGGCCCGGCCGGGTCCTTCGAGCACCCGATGGCCGCGGTCACACCCGCCAAGACCCAGCGGCTGCGGGACCTCGCGGAGCGCTGGGTGCAGGAACACGGGGGAGCGCCACCCGGCGGCGTACGCATCGATGTGGTCGGGGTCCTTCTGCCGGAGCGCGGCGCCCCCGTCGTCGAGCACGCGCGGGGGGTGGCCTGATGGGGTTCGCGCGCACCTGCTCCGTGGCCCTCGTCGGGGTCGAGGGCGTGGTCGTCGAGGTCCAGGCCGACCTGGAGCCCGGGGTCGCCGCCTTCACACTGGTCGGACTGCCCGACAAGAGCCTGTCGGAGAGCCGCGACCGGGTCAGGGCGGCGGTCGTCAACTCCGGCGGGGAGTGGCCGCAGAAGAAGCTCACGGTGGGGCTGAGCCCGGCGTCCGTACCCAAGAGCGGCAGCGGATTCGACCTGGCCATCGCCAGCGCGGTGCTGGGCGCTGCCGAGCGGATCGATCCACGGGTCCTCTGCGAGATCGTGATGATCGGCGAGCTGGGGCTCGACGGCCGGGTCCGGCCCGTTCGCGGGGTGCTGCCGGCCGTCCTGGCGGCGGCCGACGCGGGCTACGAGCAGGTCGTGGTCCCCGAGTGTTCGGCAGGCGAGGCCGCTCTCGTCCCGGGTGTCTCGGTCCTCGGCGTACGGAGTCTGCGCCAGCTCATCGCGGTCCTCACGGACGAGCCGGTCCCGGACGAGCCGCCCGACGAGACCGGGCGCCCTGACTCGATGCTCGCCGGCCTGAGCATTCCGGGCCAGGGTCTCGGTGTGGGCCTCGCCGGGATGCCGCACGACGCCCACGCCCTCGATCTGGCCGATGTCGTCGGCCAGCGCGCGGCACGCACGGCGATCGAGGTCGCGGCCGCCGGCGCCCATCACGTCCTCCTCCAGGGACCGCCAGGTGCCGGCAAGACCATGCTCGCCGAGCGGCTGCCGCTGGTCATGCCGCCGCTCACCCGCGAGGAAGCCCTCGAAGTGACGGCCATTCACTCGGTGGCGGGCATGCTTCCGCCGGGCAAACCGATGGTCGACGCCGCCCCCTACTGCGCGCCCCACCACTCGGCGACGATGCAGTCGCTCGTCGGCGGCGGACAGGGGATGCCGCGACCGGGCGCGGTGTCGTTGTCCCACAGAGGAGTGCTTTTTCTGGACGAGGCGCCGGAGTTCAGCGGGCAGGCACTCGACGCACTGCGCCAGCCGCTGGAGTCGGGCCACGTGGTCATCGCCCGCAGCGCCGGGGTGGTGCGGCTGCCCGCCCGCTTTCTGATGGCGCTGGCAGCCAACCCGTGCCCGTGCGGCAACCACGCGCTCGTGGGCGGCGGCTGTGAGTGTCCTCCGGCGGCGGTCCGCCGCTATCAGGCGCGCCTCTCCGGTCCCCTGCTCGACCGCGTCGACCTCAGGGTGGACGTGGAGCCCGTCACGCGGGCCGAGCTGACCGGGAGCGGCACACAGGGCGAGACCACCGCCGTCGTGCGCGAGCGCGTGAGGGCCGCCAGGGAGCGGGCCGCGGCGCGGCTCGCTCAGACGCCGTGGCGGACGAACAGCGAGGTGCCCGGGCACGCCCTGCGCACCCGGTGGCCCGCGGGACCGGGAGTCATGGACGAGGTCGAGAACGACCTGGAGCGCGGCTTCCTGACCGCCCGGGGCGTCGACCGTGTGCTGCGGGTCGCCTGGACCGTCGCCGACCTGTGCGGCCACGACCGGCCACGCGCGCAGGACGTGGCGCTCGCCCTTCAGCTGCGCACCGGGATCTCGCGGGGTGTGGCCATGGCCATCGGGGGGTCGGCGTGAGCGGGGCGGAGGTCTCCGACGGAATCCGGCTGGCCAGGGCCGCCCTCACCCGGATCGTCGAGCCCGGAGACGAGAGGGCGGGGCGGTGGATCAGGGAGTTCGGAGCGGTGGACGTCGTGCGGCGCATCGTCGAGGACGGGGAGCCGTTGCCCCAGGTGAGCGAGGGCCGGTGGGCGGGGCTGCGGGCCAGGGCGGCCGGCGTGTCGCCCGAGCGTGACCTGGAGCGGGCGGCGGGCGTGGGGGCGCGGATCGTGTGTCCCGGGGACGCCGAGTGGCCGGCCCAGCTGGACGATCTCGGCGACGCGCGGCCCGTCGCCCTGTGGGTGCGGGGGCGGCCCTCCCTGCGGATGTGGGCGTTGCGGTCCGTCGGGGTCGTGGGGGCGCGGGCCTGCACGGACTACGGGGCGCGGGTGGCGGCGAGCCTCGGAGCGGGGCTCGCGGAGCGCGGCGGCGTCGTCGTGTCGGGCGGGGCGTACGGAGTGGACGCAGCCGCGCACCGAGGGACCCTGGGCGCGAGCGGTGCCACCGTGGCGGTCCTTGCCTGCGGGGTCGACCGGCCCTATCCACGCGGCCACGTCCAGCTGATCGACCGGATCGCGGAACAGGGTCTCGTCATCGCGGAGTTGCCACCCGGTGATCATCCGACGCGGAGCAGATTCATCCTCCGCAACCGCCTGATCGCCGCGCTCACCCGGGGGACCGTCGTCGTGGAGGCCGCGTACCGCAGCGGTGCTCTCGGTACGGCGCGCTGGGCTCAGCGTCTGGGCCGTCACACGATGGGGGTTCCCGGGCCGGTCACGAGCACCCGTTCCGCAGGGGTGCACGAACTGCTGCGCGGGGAAGCCGCTCTCGTCACCGACGCGGCGGAAGTCATGGAGCTGGTCGGGGACATGGGGGAGCTCGCGCCGAGGCGGCGCGGTCCCGTACTGCCGCACGATCTGCTCGCGCCGGGCGCCGCGGCGGTCCTGGCGGCGCTGCCCGTCGGCAGAGCTGTCGGTGCGGGGGACATCGCCCGGGCCGTGGGCATCGGAGTCGACGACACAATCGGGAGGTTGTACGAACTGCACTCACTGGGGTTCGTCGAACGACACAGCGATGGCTGGCAGTTGACACGCCAGGCGATCCGGCCTGTCCGGCCGCCCGAGGATAATCGGTGACGGAGGGTATTGAGCCGTCCGGATGACGGCCGAACCCCTTGGCATTACGGGGCGTTGGCGTTTCGCCCTGGTCACTTACAGCGACAGATGTGATCTCGCAAGTCGCCCAACGGAACGTATCTGCGCACGCGCGATCCCATAGCCTTCGCACACTGCGACACCGCAGTCACGCTACGCTCACCTGGATTCCGGCTCGTTCGGTTCAATCCGGAATCAGCCCGGCAACGAAGAGCAACCACGATCAGATGGGCAACCGAGCATCAGACAGTTACCTTGGGATCTTTACCCTCAGTCCGGCCTCAGGCGAACAAAACACAAGTTCACGGCAGAACGGCACAAGGCGACGAATGCCCCAGCACACCTCCGGGTCTGACCGGGCTGCGGTTCCCCCCGCTGCCCGTGGCGGCGTGCGGCCTCCTGCTCCCTCTTCGCTCGAGGAGCTGTGGAGGTCGTACAAGGCGACGGGTGACGGGCGATTGCGCGAGCAGCTCATCCTGCACTACTCGCCGCTGGTCAAATACGTCGCGGGACGCGTCAGCGTCGGGCTGCCGCCCAATGTCGAACAGGCCGACTTCGTGTCCTCGGGCGTCTTCGGGCTGATCGACGCGATCGAGAAGTTCGACATCGAGCGCGAGATCAAGTTCGAGACGTACGCGATCACCCGGATCCGCGGCGCCATGATCGACGAACTCCGGGCGCTCGACTGGATTCCGCGCTCCGTACGGCAGAAGGCGCGCAATGTCGAGCGGGCGTACGCCACGCTCGAGGCGAAGTTGCGGCGGACCCCGTCGGAGAGCGAGGTCGCCGCCGAGCTCGGCATCAAGATCGAGGAACTGCACGCGGTCTTCAGCCAGTTGTCCCTCGCGAACGTGGTGGCCCTCGAAGAGCTGCTGCACGCCGGCGGCGAGAGCGGCGACCGGCTCAGCCTGATGGACACGCTCGAGGACCAGTCCGCCGACGACCCGGTCGAGGTCGCCGAGGACCGCGAGCTGCGGCGGTATCTGGCGCGCGCGATCAATACGCTGCCGGAGCGTGAGAAGACCGTGGTGACGCTCTACTACTACGAGGGCCTGACCCTCGCGGAGATCGGCAATGTGCTCGGGGTGACCGAGAGCCGCGTCAGCCAGATCCACACCAAGTCCGTCCTCCAGCTCCGCGCGAAGCTGGCCGGCTTCCGGCGCTGACGATGCGGAATCGTCCCTGCCGGGCCGTGCGCGGGGCGGGACGACTCCCGCGGCGCGCGTCCCGTCCGTAAAGTGGTGGCGTGCCAAGGATTCGAGCGGCCTCAGTGGCCGAGCACCGGTCGATGCAGCGCGGCGCCCTTCTGGACGCGGCGCGCTCCCTGTTGTCCGAGGGCGGGACGGAGGCGCTGACCTTCCCCGCGCTCGCCGAGCGCACCGGGCTCGCCCGGTCCTCCGTGTACGAGTACTTCCGGTCACGGGCCGCGGTCGTCGAAGAGCTCTGTGAGGTCGACTTCCCCGCCTGGGCGGCGGAGGTCTCCACGGCGATGGAGCGTGCGGGTACGCCCGAGGGCAAGGTCGAGGCGTATGTGCGGGAGCAGCTCTCGCTGGTGGGCGATCGGCGACACCGCGCCGTCGTGGCCATCTCGGCGAGCGAGCTCGACTCAGGGGCGCGCGAGAAGATCCGCGCCGCGCACGGCGGTCTGGTCGCGATGATCGTCGAGGCGCTCGCCGACATGGGCCACACGGAACCACGCCTCGCGGCGATGCTCCTTCAGGGAGTCGTGGATGCGGCGGTCCGCCGGATCGAACTGGGCGCGGCGGAAGACCCCTCGGCGATCACCGAGGCGGCCGTGGGCATGGCCCTGCGGGGCGTCAGCGGCTGATCCCGGGCGCGAGCCCTGGAGACGGCGCCGGGACGAGCGGCGGCGGAACCGGCCTCGGTGCGGTGCCTGGCGTCGTACCGGTGACGGCGCCGGATCGGGGCGGTAGTCGTGGGGCCAGTGGTGGGAGCGCCGGTGGTGGGTCGGTCCCGGGCGGGACCCGTCCCGGTGCGGCGGCAGTCGGGGGCACCGGCAGCAGCCGCGACGGACCTTGTCGCAGCAGTCGCGGGGGCAGCAGTGACAGCGGGTCCAGATACGTGTCGCCGCGCAGCAAGCCCCAGTGCAGGCATGGCGTAGGGCCGCAGTGGTTCGCCGGGGGTTCCAGCACACCCAGCAACTCGCCCGGCGCCACCCGGGCGCCCTTCTTCACCGATGGCGTCACCGGTTCGTACGTGGTGCGCAGAGGCGGGTCGCCCGTTCCGGACAGTTCCACCGCCACCACCCCGGTGCCCGCCACGCGCCCCGCGAAGGACACCCGGCCGGGCGCCACCGCTCTGACCGGGGCGCCGACGGGCGCGGCCAGATCCACGCCGCGGTGGCCCGGCCCGTACTCCGTCGCGGGCGGGGCCCAGCCCCGTACGATCGGTGGCCGCGTCCCCACCGGCCAGGCGGTGCCCACGGCGGGTACCGGCGGGGGCGGCACGAGGCCGGACAGCGCCGCGGTCATCGTCAGCATCAGCATCAGTCGCATGCACCGAACGGTCCCTTCCCGGCGCGATCCGCGGGGATCATGGACCGCAACTGTGGACCACCGGCCGGTTGTGGACAGCGGCGTCACCCGGCACCTCGCGGGTCCCGTACACTTCTGATGGCGATCCGGGTCACCGGATCGACTTCGCACGCCCCAACACCAGTTCATTCGTGACGGTGTCCGCGCTCCTCGGTCCCTCGTGGCACAGCGCGCGGGGCGTCAGGCGCGACAGCAATCCTGCGGTCGCGGCAACCGAGAACCCAAGGAGTACGGCCATGGCCGTCGTCACGATGCGGGAGCTGCTGGAAAGCGGCGTCCACTTCGGTCACCAGACCCGTCGCTGGAACCCGAAGATGAAGCGCTTCATCTTCACCGAGCGCAACGGCATCTACATCATCGACCTGCTCCAGTCGCTGTCGTACATCGACCGCGCCTACGAGTTCGTCAAGGAGACCGTCGCCCACGGCGGCACGGTCATGTTCGTCGGTACGAAGAAGCAGGCGCAGGAGGCGATCGCCGAGCAGGCGACCCGCGTCGGCATGCCCTACGTCAACCAGCGCTGGCTGGGCGGCATGCTCACCAACTTCTCGACCGTCTACAAGCGTCTGCAGCGCCTCAAGGAGCTTGAGCAGATCGACTTCGAGGATGTGGCCGCGTCCGGCCTCACCAAGAAGGAGCTGCTCGTCCTCTCCCGCGAGAAGGCCAAGCTGGAGAAGACCCTCGGCGGTATCCGCGAGATGTCCAAGGTGCCCAGCGCCGTCTGGATCGTGGACACCAAGAAGGAGCACATCGCGGTCGGTGAGGCCCGGAAGCTCAACATCCCGGTCGTCGCCATCCTCGACACCAACTGCGACCCCGACGAGGTCGACTACAAGATCCCGGGCAACGACGACGCGATCCGCTCCGTCACCCTGCTCACCCGCGTGATCGCCGACGCCGTCGCCGAGGGCCTCATCGCCCGCTCCGGTGCCGCCACCGGCGACCAGAAGCCGGGCGAGAAGGCCGCCGGCGAGCCGCTCGCCGAGTGGGAGCGCGACCTGCTCGAGGGTGAGAAGAAGGCTGACGAGCAGCCGGCCGCCGAGGCTGAGGTCCAGACCTCCGCCGAGACGGAGAAGGTCGCCGACGCCGAGGCCGAGGTTGTCGCCGAGGCTCCGGCCGCGGACGCCGAGCAGGCCTGAACCTCACCGGTTCGGTAGTTGACGGCGGGGGCCGAGTCGGCCCCCGCCGTTCACCCGTAGATCTTCCAGACTTCGAGAGAGAATTTCAGGATCATGGCGAACTACACCGCCGCTGACGTCAAGAAGCTCCGCGAGCTCACGGGCGCCGGCATGATGGACTGCAAGAAGGCGCTCGACGAGGCCGACGGCAGCGTCGACAAGGCCGTCGAGGCCCTGCGCATCAAGGGCCAGAAGGGCGTCGCCAAGCGCGAGGGCCGCTCCGCCGAGAACGGCGCCGTGGTCTCCCTCATCGCCGACGACAACACCTCCGGTGTCATCCTCGAGCTGAAGTGCGAGACGGACTTCGTCGCCAAGGGTGAGAAGTTCCAGGCCGTCGCGAACTCCCTCGCCGCCCACGTCGCCAAGACGAACCCGGCCGACATCGCGGCGCTGCTCGCGTCCGAGATCGAGCCCGGCAAGACCGTCCAGGCGTACGTCGACGAGGCCAACGCCAACCTCGGCGAGAAGATCGTCCTCGACCGCTTCGCCCAGTTCTCCGGCGCGTACGTCACCGCGTACATGCACCGCACCATGCCCGACCTGCCCCCGCAGATCGGTGTTCTGGTCGAGCTGGACAAGGCCGACGCCGACCTCGCCAAGGGCATCGCGCAGCACATCGCCGCCTTCGCGCCGAAGTACCTCTCCCGTGAGGACGTCCCGGCCGAGGTCGTCGAGTCCGAGCGTCGTGTCGCCGAGGAGACCACCCGCGCCGAGGGCAAGCCCGAGGCCGCGCTCCCGAAGATCGTCGAGGGTCGCGTCAACGGCTTCTTCAAGGAGGCCACGCTCCTCGGCCAGCCGTACGCGCTGGACAACAAGAAGTCCGTGCAGAAGGTCCTGGACGAGGCCGGTGTCACCCTGAAGCGCTTCTCGCGCATCAAGGTCGGCATCTGAGTCCGTACCGCGACAGCCGGAAGACACCGCTAGGGTCGACGAGATCCCAGTAGGGTCGACAGCAGTCTCCCGCGTACGCCGCACGCGCGTGCGCGTCGGGTGACCGCAGATGTGACGAGGAGGCCATTGCCGAGTATGGGATGCGAACAACACCCCACCGGCAATGGCCTTCTTTGTATGTGTGCCAAGTAAAGAGGCGAGATCACCATGACCACCACCAAGGCCGACAAGGGCGACAAGAGCGACGACGGCAAAGGCGCGGGGCGCTTTTTGCTGAAGCTGTCCGGCGAGGCGTTCGCCGGTGGCGGGGGTCTGGGCGTCGACCCCGACGTGGTGCACAAGATCGCCCGTGAGATCGCGGCAGTCGTGCGCGACGGCGCGCAGATCGCCGTCGTCATCGGCGGCGGCAACTTCTTCCGCGGCGCCGAGCTCCAGCAGCGCGGCATGGACCGGGCCCGCTCCGACTACATGGGCATGCTCGGCACCGTCATGAACTGCCTCGCGCTCCAGGACTTCCTGGAGAAGGAGGGCATCGACAGCCGCGTACAGACCGCCATCACCATGGGGCAGGTCGCCGAGCCGTACATCCCGCTGCGCGCCGTGCGCCACCTGGAGAAGGGCCGCGTCGTCATCTTCGGCGCCGGTATGGGCATGCCGTACTTCTCCACCGACACGACCGCCGCCCAGCGCGCCCTGGAGATCGACGCCGAGGCGCTGCTCATGGGTAAGAACGGGGTGGACGGGGTCTACGACTCCGACCCGAAGACCAACCCCGAGGCCGTGAAGTTCGACGCGCTCAGCTACGGCGAGGTCATCACCCGCGACCTCAAGGTCGCCGACATGACCGCGATCACCCTGTGCCGCGACAACAAGCTGCCCATCCTCGTCTTCGAACTGCTCGCCGAGGGCAATATCGCGCGAGCGGTCAAGGGTGAGAAGATCGGCACGCTCGTGGGCGACCACGGAACGCGGGCCTGACACGCCCCCCCCGCCAGGGGATGGACAATGTCCTGCCGGTCGGACACCGTGCAGGAAAGACACACGACGCAGCCGGCCGCCCTGGGCGCATGCCGGGCCTCACTCAAGACACGCAGGAGCAAGTGGTGATCGAAGAGACCCTCCTCGAGGCCGAGGAGAAGATGGAGAAGGCCGTCGTGGTCGCCAAGGAGGACTTCGCCGCGATCCGCACCGGCCGTGCGCACCCGGCGATGTTCAACAAGATCGTGGCGGACTACTACGGCGCGCTGACCCCGATCAACCAGCTGGCCTCGTTCTCCGTGCCCGAGCCGCGGATGGCCGTGGTGACCCCGTTCGACAAGAGCGCGCTGCGCAACATCGAGCAGGCGATCCGCGACTCCGACCTCGGCGTCAACCCGAGCAACGACGGCAACATCATCCGTGTGACGTTCCCGGAGCTGACCCAGGACCGTCGCAAGGAGTACATCAAGGTCGCCAAGACCAAGGCCGAGGACTCCAAGATCTCGATCCGCTCCATCCGCCGCAAGGCCAAGGAGACGATCGACAAGCTCGTCAAGGACGGCGAGGTCGGCGAGGACGAGGGCCGCCGCGCCGAGAAGGAGCTCGACGACACCACCGCGAAGTACGTCGCCCAGGTGGACGAGCTGCTCAAGCACAAGGAAGCCGAGCTGCTCGAGGTCTGAGGAATCCGTGAACGACTCTTCCTGGGGAGCGCCGACCGGAGCCGGGTACTGGGGGCCGCCCGACCAGGGGCCTTCCCAGGGGGCTTCCCCGGCGGGTCCCGCGTACGAACAGCATGCGGTTGAGGAGACTCGGCCCATGCCCATCGTGCCCGAAATGCCCGACGTACCCGCCGGTGGTCGTGACCAGGACGACGATCGGGGGGCTGCTCGGCCGAGCGGTCCCCTGTTCCGCGACGAGTCGCCGGGCGGGACGCAGCACGAGCACCCTCATGGGCCCCGGCACGGGCAGCCGAGCGGGGACTCTCCTCACGGGCAGCCGAGCGGGGACTCTCCGTACGGGCAGCCGCGAGGGGCGCAGCACGAATCGCAGCATCCGACACAGCATCAGACGCAGCACCAGACGCCGTATGTGACGCCGCACGAGGCGCAGCAGCACGAGAGCCGGCAGGAGCCCATGCCAAGCGCCGCACAGCCCGTCCCCGCACCGCCGAAGAAGAGCGCGGGCCGTGACCTCGGGGCAGCCATAGGAGTCGGGGTGGGGCTCGGCGCGGTGATCGTCGCGTCGCTCTTCATCGTCAAGGCCGTGTTCATCGGCGTGATAGCGGTGGCCGTCGTCGTCGGCCTCTGGGAGCTCACCTCGCGGCTCGAGGAGCGCAAGGGCATCAAGGCGCCCCTCGTGCCGCTCGCGATCGGCGGCGCGGCGATGATCGTCGCCGGATACGTCCGTGGCACCGAGGGTGCCTGGGTGGCGATGGCGCTCACCGCGCTCGCGGTGCTGGTCTGGCGCATGACGGAGCCCCCCGAGGGCTACCTCAGGGACGTCACGGCCGGTGTCTTCGCCGCGTTCTACGTGCCGTTCCTCGCGACGTTCGTGGCGCTGATGCTCACCGCGGACGACGGACCGCAGCGTGTCCTGACGTTCCTGCTGCTCACGGTCGTCAGCGACACCGGCGCGTATGCGATCGGCTGGCGCTTCGGCAAGCACAAGCTCGCCCCGCGCATCAGCCCCGGCAAGACCCGCGAGGGCCTGGTCGGCGCGGTGACGTTCGCGATGGCGGCCGGCGCGCTGTGCATGCAGTTCCTGATCGACGACGGTGCCTGGTGGCAGGGGCTGCTGCTCGGGCTCGCCGTCGCGGCCAGCGCCACGCTCGGCGACCTCGGAGAGTCGATGATCAAGCGCGACCTCGGGATCAAGGACATGGGCACGCTCCTCCCCGGGCACGGCGGGATCATGGACCGCCTCGACTCGCTGCTTCCGACGGCGCCGGTGGTCTGGCTGCTCCTGGTGATCTTCGTCGGAGCCGGCTGACCGACCCGGAAGTCGCGGCTGGCCTCGGCGGATTCAGGTGACGGGCTCGTTGTCCACGGGACGACGGGCCCGTTGTCGTATGTCTGCGCCACTGGAAGGGGCCGGGGCGCGGCCGACGGGTGGCCGGTTGTTGGGCGCGGTCTGTCCGCGGTGGTGATGGCGAGAAGGGGAATGACTCGCGCCGCTCGGTAGGGACGGGTCCGCTTGTGCCCGATGCCCTGGTCGGTCGGCGTGCTGTGCCCCAGGTGTGACGTGGAGCGGGCGGAGCCGGGCGCCGCTGTGGACGGACGCCAGTGCGACGAGGCCGCATCGCCGGCCCGATTCCGACGGGCCGGCGATGCCCCGTGCTCAGGGCGGTGGCGTCACCACTCGTCGTGGTAGCGGATCACCCGGAAGCTGCCCACGACCCCGTCGTCGACGAAGACGCCTCCTCCCCAGCGGCTCCCTCGGTCGGTTTGGGGCGCGACACCATAAGTGGCGCCGTAAGGGCCGACCGTGGCCACCGGCGCACCGTTGTCGCAGTTGAACCCGCGGTAGACCTCGACGATCGCGTCGCTGTCGTTGTCGATGCTGAAACTGGTCGAGCCCAGTCCACTGGCAGCGGGGACGCAGCCCTCCGTGAAGGCGGAGTACGTGCGTTCGTTGAACTGGATTCTTCCCTCCTTCTTTCCGCCGTAGCCACGGTCGCGGTCCTCGTGGCCGCGGCCCTTGTTCCCCCCGCCGTCGGTGCGGTCGGTACCGGCGCGAGCCGCCGCGGGGGCGGCCTGCTTGACGGGCGGGGCGGCCCGCTTGGCCGGTGGTGCGACGTGCTTGGCCGGCGGGGCGGCCTGGGTCGATTCGGACTGTGCGGCATAGGTGATGCCGGTGGTGGCAAGAACCGCTGCCCCCACCGCGGCGGCGGACACGATGAAGATTCGCGTGGGCATGTCACTCCTCTCTTGCAGAGACGCCAGCTGGACAGCCGACCTGCGACGAACGTAGTAATCGGCTCATCGGCTGTCATTTCAGGACGGCTCAAGGTGTGACATCAGGCTGCTGAGCGAGTGGAATCCCTGCGCTCGGTGCATATCTCGGGGCTTTCCGGCGCAGCGCCGGAATCCTGGTCAGGGCGGGGCGGCGGTGGGGCCGAGAGGGCAGCCGCGGTGCGGCCGGGGCGGCGGTACGGCCCGCCTGCCGCACATCAGCCGGCGGCAGGCTCCGTCCGGAGGGAAAGCGGCTCACCCGGCGGGGCGGTACGAGCGCTGTCGTCGGTCGTCGTGCACCAGGATTCCCTGGGCCTCCATCCGGCGAAGGTGGTACAGCACGCTCGAGGGGCTGCTGAGTCCGACACCGGCGCCGATCTCGCGGACCGTCGGGTACTCCCCGGTTTCCGCGACCCACTCGCGGATGCATCGCACGATGCGCTCCTGGCGCTCGGTCAGATGGTCGATCACTGCGGGCCTCCCTCGCCTCGGGCCTGCCGCCGCAGTTCCACGCGCTCCGCGGGGCTGAGGGGGTAGGCCGCCAGTCGCACGGACAGGCGGTACAAGCGGCGTCGCAGTGCGGTGCGGCCCGGTTGCTCGGCGAGCCGCTCGTACGTGACGGCCCACTCGCGCTGTGTGTTCAGAACGTCATCGGGGAGGGGGTGGTCCATGTCTCGAATTAGAGCGCGTGTTCGATTTTCTCGGCAAGTGGACTCACCGGACTCCGGCCGGACGCGTACGGCTGCGCCCCGCTGCGTGCGGGAGACCCTGGGTGTGCGGTGGCTGGTAGCGCGCCGGCCTGCACGGATGCCGCCGCGTGGGCCGAGAGGCCGGGCCGTTCATGGGCCGCCGAGGCGGCCCGCCGCAGCCGATGGCGACCGGCGACGACCACCCCTCCCTTCTCGGCCTCCAGGTCACGCGAATGGATCTGCGACACTGGACGAGATATGCCTAAGCCCGGAGAACTCACTTTCGTCGCCCCGCGCGGAGCCAAGAAGCCGCCGCGGCACCTCGCCGACCTCTCGCCCGCCGAGCGGAAGGAGGCCGTCGCCGCGATCGGTGAGAAGCCGTTCCGCGCCAAGCAGCTGTCGCAGCACTACTTCTCGCGGTTCGCGCACGACCCCGCGGAGTGGACCGACATCCCCGCCGCCTCGCGCAGCAAGCTGCAGGAGGCGCTGCTTCCGGAGCTGATGACGGTCGTCCGGCATCTGTCGACGGACCAGGACACCACCCGCAAGACCCTGTGGCGGCTCTTCGACGGCACGCTCGTCGAGTCCGTACTGATGCGCTACCCGGACCGGGTCACCATGTGCATCAGCTCGCAGGCCGGCTGCGGGATGAACTGCCCGTTCTGCGCCACGGGACAGGCCGGCCTCGACCGGAACCTGTCGACGGGCGAGATCGTGCACCAGATCGTCGACGGCATGCGCGCGCTGCGCGACGGCGAGATCCCGGGCGGCCCGGCGCGCCTGAGCAACATCGTCTTCATGGGCATGGGCGAGCCCCTGGCCAACTACAAGCGGGTCGTGGGTGCCATCCGCGCGCTCACCGACCCCGAGCCGGACGGCGTCGGCCTCTCGCAGCGTGGGATCACCGTCTCGACCGTCGGTCTGGTGCCCGCCATGCACCGGTTCGCCGACGAGGGACTCAAGTGCCGCCTCGCCGTCTCGCTGCACGCTCCCGACGACGAGCTGCGCGACACCCTCGTCCCGGTCAATACGCGCTGGAAGGTCCGCGAGGTCCTCGACGCGGCGTGGGAGTACGCGGAGAAGTCGGGCCGCCGCATCTCGATCGAGTACGCGCTCATCCGGGACATCAACGACCAGGCCTGGCGTGGTGACCGGCTCGGCCGCCTGCTCAAGGGCAAGCGCGTCCACGTCAACCTGATCCCGCTGAACCCGACGCCGGGCTCGAAGTGGACGGCCTCGCGCCCCGAGGACGAGAAGGCGTTCGTCGAGGCCATCGCGGCCCACGGCGTGCCGGTCACCGTCCGCGACACCCGTGGCCAGGAGATCGACGGGGCATGCGGTCAGCTCGCCGCCACCGAGCGGTAATCTGACGGGCGTACTTACATCTTCATATTCCGACAGGGGAGCGCCACAGCGCTGAGAGTGCGGCATCGGCCGCAGACCCTCTGAACCTTGCCCAGGTCATTCTGGGTAGGAAGTTCGGTCGCCACTCAAGCTGTTGTGTCCTGCCCGGGAATCGTCCGCGATCCCGGGCAGGGCCGCGTCTCTTCCTGGTCACCCAGGAGGGAACTCAGTGAGCACCATCATCAAGGCCACGGCCGTCGCCGTGGCGGCCGGTCTCGGACTCGTCACGCTCTCCGCGTGCGGGGGATCCGACTCCGGCAAGGACGCGGCGGACTCCAAGACCGTCACTCTCGTCAGCCATGACTCGTGGGCCGTCTCCAAGAACGTGCTCAAGGACTTCGAGAAGCGCTCCGGCTACAAGGTCACGGTCCTGAAGGACGGTGACGCGGGCGAGGCCGTGAACAAGGCCATCCTGTCCAAGGACAACCCGCAGGGCGACGTCCTCTTCGGCGTCGACAACACGCTCCTGTCGCGCGCCCTCGACAACGGGCTCTTCCAGCCGTACGCGGCCAAGGGCCTGGACCAGGTGGGGTCCGAGTTCCAGCTCGACAAGGACAAGCACCGGGTCACCCCGATCGACACCGGCAACATCTGCGTCAACTACGACAAGAAGTACTTCGCCGATCACAAGCTGACGCCGCCCGCCTCGTTCGACGACCTCGCCAAGCCCGCGTACAAGAACCTGCTGGTCACCGAGAACGTGTCGACGTCGTCGCCCGGCCTCGGCTTCCTGCTCGGCAGTGCCGCGCAGTACGGCGACGGCGGCACCTCCCGCTCGGGTGAAGCCGGGAGCGGGGAAGGCTGGCAGGGCTACTGGAAGAAGCTCAAGGCCAACGGCGTGAAGGTCGTCGACGGTTGGGAGCAGGCCTACAACGAGGAGTTCTCGGGCTCAGCCGGCGGCAGGAAGGCGGGCGGTGACCGGCCGCTCGTCGTGTCGTACGCGTCGTCGCCGCCGGCCGAGGCGATCTACTCGGACCCGCAGCCGAAGACCGCCCCGACCGGGGTGGCGACCGGCACCTGCTTCCGCCAGACCGAGTTCGCCGGCCTGCTGAGCAACGCGAAGAACGAGAAGGGCGGCAAGGCGCTCCTCGACTTCCTGATCGCGAAGGAGTTCCAGCAGGACATGCCGCTGAACATGTTCGTGGACCCGGTGACGAAGGACGCGGCCCTGCCCGCCGACTACGCGAAGTACGACGTCGAGGTCGACGCCCCGAAGACCATGGCGCCGAAGAAGATCGCCGACAACCGTGACGCCTGGGTCAAGTCGTGGACCTCACTCGTACTGAAGTGACGTCCCCCGGGGAACCTCCGGTGAAGCGCCCGGCATCGCGCCCGGGCACGCCTGCGGTGACTCCCCGTAAGGGCCGTCGGCGCGGGAGCGCGGCTCGGCTCGGCCTCATGGCCGTGCCCGTCGCGTTCTTCGCGGTCTTCTTCGCCTATCCGGTCGCGGCGATCGTCTCGCGCGGCCTGAAGGCGGGCGGCCACTGGCAGTTCGGGCGGATCACCGACGTGCTCGGGCAGCCCGACATCCAGCACGTCCTGTGGTTCACGACCTGGCAGGCGTTCGCCTCGACCGTGCTCACGCTGCTGATCGCGCTCCCCGGCGCGTACGTCTTCGCGCGCTTCGAGTTCAGGGGCAAGCAGGTTCTGAGAGCCGCCGTCACCGTGCCGTTCGTGCTGCCGACCGTCGTCGTCGGCACGGCGTTCCTGGCGCTGGTGGGCCGCGGCGGGCTGCTCGACGGCCTGTGGGGCGTACGCCTCGACACCACGGTGTGGGCGATCCTGCTCGCCCATGTCTTCTTCAACTACGCCGTCGTCGTGCGCACCGTGGGCGGACTGTGGTCGCAGCTCGACCCGCGGCAGGAGGAGGCCGCCCGGATGCTGGGCGCCTCCCGCTGGACGGCCTGGCGGAAGGTGACGCTGCCCGCGCTCGGGCCGGCCGTCGCGGCCGCCGCGCTGATGGTCTTCCTCTTCGCGTTCACGTCGTTCGGCGTGGTCCAGATCCTCGGCGGGCCGACGTTCTCCACTCTCGAGGTCGAGATCTACCGGCAGACCGCGCAGATCTTCGACCTCTCCACGGCGGCCGTCCTCACGATCGTGCAGTTCGCCGCCGTGGGGATCATTCTCGCCGTGCACGCATGGAGCGTTCGCCGGCAGGAGAGCGCGCTGCGCCTCGTGGACGCGGCGCACACCGCCCGACGCCCGCGCGGCCCGGGCCAGTGGGCGCTGCTCGCCGGGGTGGTCGCCACCGTCGCGGTACTGATCCTGCTGCCGCTCGGTGTGCTGATCCAGAGGTCCTTCGAGGGGCCGGACGGCTTCGGCTTCTCCTACTACACGGCGCTCACCTCGTCCGACAGCGGTGCGTTCCTGGTGCCGCCGATCGAGGCGATCGGAAACTCCCTCACGTACGCGCTCGCCGCCACCGCCCTCGCGGTCGTGATCGGCGGACTCGCCGCCGCGGCCCTGACGCGCAGGGCCGGGCGTCTCGTACGGGGCTTCGACGCGCTCCTCATGCTGCCGCTCGGCGTCTCCGCCGTCACCGTCGGCTTCGGCTTCCTGATCACTCTGGACAAGCCGCCCCTCGACCTGCGCGGCACCTGGATCCTGGTTCCGCTGGCCCAGGCCCTCGTCGGGGTGCCCTTCGTCGTCCGCACCATGCTGCCGGTCCTGCGCGCGGTCGACGGGCGGTTGCGCGAGGCCGCCGCCGTCCTCGGTGCCTCGCCGCTGCGGGCCTGGCGCGAGGTCGATCTGCCGATGGTGCGCAGGGCTCTGCTGATCGCGGCCGGATTCGCGTTCGCCGTGTCGCTCGGCGAGTTCGGGGCGACCGTGTTCATCGCCCGCCCGGACCACCCGACCCTGCCGGTCGCCGTGGCGCGGCTCCTCGGCCGCGCCGGTGACCTCAACTACGGCCAGGCAATGGCCCTTTCGACGATTCTCATGGTGGTGTGCGCGGTGTCGCTGCTGCTGCTCGAACGCATCCGCACGGACCGTACGACGGGAGAGTTCTGATGGCCCTGCTGACCCTGGACGACGCGACCGTGCGGTTCGACGGTCCGTCCGCAGCGGCGCATGCGGCGCTCGACCGGATCGATCTGGAGGTCGCCGAGCACGAGATCGTGTGTGTGCTCGGCCCCAGCGGCAGCGGCAAGTCGACGCTGCTGAGGGTCGTGGCCGGGCTCCAGGCGCTCGACGGGGGACGTGTGTTCCTCGACGGCCGTGACCAGTCGGGCGTGCCCGCGCACCGGCGGGGCGTCGGCCTCATGTTCCAGGACCACCAGCTGTTCCCGCAGCGCGACGTGGGCGGCAACGTCGCCTTCGGGCTGCGGATGCACGGCGCCACGCGCTCCGAACAGCAGCTCCGCGTGGGCGAGTTGCTGGCGCTGGTCGGGTTGCCCGGGGCCGACGGGCGCGCCGTGGGCTCGCTGTCCGGCGGCGAGCAGCAGCGCGTGGCCCTCGCCAGGGCGCTCGCCCCGCGACCCCGCCTGCTCATGCTCGACGAGCCGCTCGGCCAGCTCGACCGCTCGCTGCGGGAGCGTCTCGTCGTCGAACTCAGGGAGCTCTTCGGCGAGTTGGGCACGACGGTGCTGGCCGTGACCCACGACCAGGGCGAGGCCTTCGCGCTCGCCGACCGCGTCGTGGTGATGCGCGACGGACGGATAGCCCAGTCCGGTACGCCACTTGAGGTGTGGCAGCACCCGGCCGACGCGTTCGTGGCACGCTTCCTCGGATTCGACAACGTGGTCGACGCCACGGTCGTCGGGGAGGTGGCCGACACGCCCTGGGGAAAGCTGCCGGTGCCCGCGGGGTCCCCGCAGGGCCGCGCCGAGATCCTCGTCAGGCCCGCGGGCGTACGCCTCGTGCCCGCCGCCGAGGCTCAGTTGACGTGCGCGGTCACCGCGCGCACCTTCCGCGGCACGCATGTGGCCGTACACCTCCAGGCCACGAGGGCGCCCCGCCTCGAAGCGGCCTGCGCGCTGCGGGACGCGCCCGAGCCGGGGGACGAGGTCGGGGTGGCGTTCGACGCGGGCGAAATCGTGGTGCTGGACGGCCCGCCCGCCGCATAGGGTCCGCCGTATGACGACGGAGACAGCGGCATCCGGACAGCTCGCCCATGACCGCTACTGCGACGAAGTCGTCGCGCAGAGCGCCCTGCTGGCCGGGCATCTCGTCGGCGCCGACCTCACGGCGACGGTGCCGACCTGCCCCGACTGGACCCTGCGCGACCTCGTCGTGCACCTCGGCGGCGCGCACCGCTGGGTCGAGGCGATCGTACGGACCGGGGCCACCGAGGAGATCCCCGACGAGAAGGTACCGGGCTTCGAAGGGCCCGCCAGCGACGACCCGGCCGAGCTGGCGGCCTGGCTCGCGGAAGGCGCCGAACTGACCGCGCGGGCACTGCGGGCAGCCGGCCCCGACACTCGCGTCTGGACCTGGTCCTGGCAGCGGACCACGGGGTTCTGGGCGCGCCGCATGACGCACGAGACCGTGATCCACCGGGCGGACGCGGCGCTCACGGCGCGGGCCGCGTACGAGGTGGCGCCCGAACTCGCCGCCGACGCGATCGACGAATGGCTGCAGATCGTCGCGTACGCCCAGCGGTCGGACCCGTCCGACGCTGCGGCGGAGCTGCGCGGCGGCGGGCGCAGCCTGCACCTCCACGCCACCGGCGCACCGGCGGAGCTGAACGCCGAATGGCTGGTCGAGCTGGGCGAGGACGGGTTCACCTGGCGCCGCGGCCACGAGAAGGCGACCGTCGCCCTTCGGGGGCCGCTGACCGATGTGCTGCTCGCGTTCTATCGGCGCGCGCCGCTCGACGGCGGACGGGTGGAGGTCCTGGGAGAGCGGGAACTGCTGGACTTCTGGCTGGAACGAGCGACGTTCGGGTAGCCCGGACCCGGCTTCCGTGCCGTCCGCCGAGGAGTTCAGCCTGCCGCGGAGTTCAGCCGACCGCAGAGTTCAGCCCGTGAAGGGGTTCAGCCTCCGAAGGCTTCAGCTCAGCTTCGCCAGCGCGTCCGCGGCTTCCTCCACGGTGTCCACCAGAGCGATCCGCGCGTCCATCGAGCGTTCGTGGGCCAAGGCGGTGAGCAGGGGCCAGGCGGGCAGGCGCTCCGTCCAGTGGGCGCGGCCGACGAGGACCATGGGGGTGGGCGCACCCCGGGACTCGTAGTAGTTCGGCGTCGCGTTGTCGAATATCTCCTGGACGGTGCCGGCCGCGCCCGGCAGGAAGACCACTCCCGCGTTCGAGCGGGCCAGGAGCCCGTCCTCGCGGGTGGCGTTCGCGAAGTACTTCGCTATGTGCCCGGCGAAGACGTTCGGCGGCTCGTGCCCGTAGAACCAGGTGGGCATGCCGACCGAGTCGCCGCCGTCCGGCCAGCGGGAGCGAACCTCGAAGGCGGCCGACGCCCACGCCGTGACGGACGGGGTGAACGAGGGGGCGGCGGACAGGAGCCGGAGCGCCTCGGTCAGCATCCCGTCGTCGAACCGTGCCGCGTACGCGCCCAGGTTCGCCGCCTCCATCGCGCCCGGTCCGCCGCCCGTGGCGACGGTGACCCCGGAGCGCGCGAGCGTCCTGCCGAGCCGCGCCGCGCCGGCGTACCCGTCCGTGCCGCGCGTCATCGCGTGACCGCCCATGACCCCCACCACCCTTGTGTCGACGAGGAGTTCGTCGAGGGCGTCGGAGACGGAGTCGTCGTGCACGGCTCGCAGCATCGACGTGAAGACGTCGCGGTCGGTCTTGGTCCGCTGGAACCAGTCGTACGCGTGGGCATCCGGCGTGGACTCGTACCCGCCCTCCGTCAGGCCCGTGAACAGCTCGTCGGGGGAGTAGAGACGGCCCCGGTACGGGTCGAAGGGAAGGCCGGGGACCGGCGGGAAGACCAGGGCGCCGGTGGCGCGGATCCGGGCCGCGGCGTCGGGCCCCATCGGACAGCCGAGGAAGACGGCGCCCTCGGCGTCCAGGGCGAGCAGCTCGTCCGTACGCTCCGTCAGGTCGACGGCCTGCACGCGGCGTCCGGCGAGCGAGCCGTGCGCGGCCACGACCTCGTCGAACTCGTCGAGGGACTCGATCTCACGGCCGGCGTCCGTGTGCGGGATCGCGGGCCTGCGCGGGGCGGGTTCAGAGGTCAGCACCCGCCCATGCTAGGGGGCCGTACCCGTGAAGATCAGCCCTGGACCACCGCCGGGTCCATCCACATGATCTCCCAGGTGTGGCCGTCCGGGTCGTCGAAGGCCCGGCCGTACATGAAGCCGTGGTCCTGCTTCTCGCCGGTCTCGGTGCCGCCCGCGGCGATCGCCTTGTCGACGAGCTCGTCGACCTTCTCGCGGCTCTCGGCGCTCAGACACAGCAGCACCTCGGTGTTCTTGGTCGAGTCGACGATCGTCTTCTGCGTGAAGCCGGCGTACTTCTCCTTGGTGAGCAGCATGACCACGATGTGCTCGCTGACCACCACGGAGGCGCAGGTCTCGTCGGAGAACTGCGGGTTGATCGAGTACCCGAGCTCGGTGAAGAACTTCTTCGACGCGTCGAGGTCGTTCACGGCGAGGTTCGGGAAGATCATCTGCTGGTACATGGTGGGGCCGTCGCTTTCGCTCGCTGGTTTCGGTGGTGCGTCGCTGTGCCGTACGCAGAGTTAGACGTGCCGCTCGCGCGTAACTCATCGCCCGCGGCGAACTTTCTTGCGATCTCTTTCGGGGCCCGCGGGGAGAGGGCTCGGGCCCCGCTCAGGCGGCGAGCGGGAGCGCCGCCAGTTCCGCGACGGTCCACGTCAGCAGCCCGAACACGGCGAGCAGCGTCGCCGCGCGCAACCCGGCCGCGCCGCGGAGGAGACTCGTGGGGGCGCCGAGCCGGAGCAGGGCGGCCGTGGTGTCGGAGCGGGCGTGCTTGGCCTCGACCGCGGCCGTCAGGAGTGTGGCGACCGTGCAGCCCATGACGAGGACGGCGCCGAGCGCGGACAGCGGGCCGAGGTCGGGCTGACGTCCCGACCAGAGGGTGAGCCCCGCGTACACGCCGGAGGCCACCGCGCAGACCACGCCCAGGGGGCGGCCGATACGACGGGCCTCCTCCTGAAGCACCCGGCCCGCCAGGAGCCGCGCCGCCCCGGGCCGCACCGACTGAAGGGCCCGGCCGCACTGGTACGTCAGTCCGGGACCCGCGAGCGCGAGGCCGAGGGCGGTCAGTGTCCAGCCGGCCAGCACGCCCGCCGGGCTGCCGCCGAGACCGCCCGGCATCGGGAACCCCGCGGTGCCGGGCGCGCGGGAGGCGTATGTCTCCACGGCGAGGCCCATGGCCAGCAGCGCCACGCCCCAGGGCAGGCCGGTCGGTGCGGGAACCGGGGCGGCGGGATCGCGTGGGTCCGGCTGGGGCTCGCCGGCCTTGGCGGCGCGCGGGCGCAGCACGAGGGCACAGACGCCGGACGCGGCGAGCGGGACCAGGGCGAGCAGGGTCAGGGTGGCGGCCATGGGCAGGGGCTGGTCTGCGGCGAGGAGACCGCGGGCCGCCCCGTCGAAGGGCAGCCCGGAGAGGTCGCCGCGCAGGTGCAGGAAGACCAGCAGCGCCAGCATCGAGCCGAGCGTGCAGGCGACCGCGGTGGAGGTCGCCGAGATGAGCGTCAGGCGTGCCGGGCCGAGGCCGACCGCGGACAGGCCGGGACGCGGTTTGGTGCCCGGGTCGGTGCGGGCGACGGCGACGGCGAGGTGGACGGTCGCGGCGATCGGCACCACGCACCAGGCCAGCCGCAGTACGGATCCGGTGGAGGCTTCGGGGTGGCCCATCGCGTGGCCGAGTGTGCACAGCAGAAGGAACCCGGTGCCGGCGGAGGCGGCCGTGACCAGGAGCCTGCGCAGCTGGACGACGGGCTGGCCCCCGCGGGCTAGACGGAGAGCGAGCACGCGGCCCGGCCTTCCGCGTCGGTGCCGCCGGATGCCCCGGGCAGATGGACCGTGTTCACGCGGCGCCCGTCGAGGAGCGCCATCGTGCGGTCGGCCAGGGCGGCCACCTCGGTGTCGTGCGTGGCGAGGACGACGGTGATGCCGTGCGAGCGGGACGCGGCCATCAGGGTGCGCAGGACGTGGGCGCGGTCGGCGCGGTGCAGGGGCGCCGTGGGCTCGTCGGCGAAGAGCACCGAGGGCGCGGTCACCAGGGCGCGGGCGATGGCGACGCGCTGGCGTTCCGACTGGATCAGGGCGTGCGGCCGCTTGCGGGCGCACATGCCGATGTCGAGACGCTCCAGCCACTCCAGGGCACTGGCCTTGGCGGCGCGGCGGCTGCCGCCGCGCATCATCAGGGCGAGCGCCGTGTTCTCCCAGGCGTTCAGCTCGGGCACGAGGTGAGGCTCGGGGTCGATCCAGGCGAAGCGGTCGCGGCGCAGCCGTTCCCTGACGAGCGCGCCCATGGTGTGCACGGGGGTGCTGTTGAACCAGACCTCGCCCTGCTGTGGCAGGAGCTGGCCGGAGAGGCACTGCAGGAGCGTCGTCTTGCCGCTGCCGCGCGGCCCGGTGACGGCGAGGACCTCGCCCTCGCGGACACCGAGCGAGACGCCGGCGAGCGCGGGGGAGCCGTTGTGGGAGAAGTGCAGGGCGCGTGCCCAGATTACGTCGTTGTCCGGTGGGGCCACCATGGCGAACACCTCGCTCAGAGACTGCAGATCAGAAATGCCGTAAGACGATCCGTCCCCCTTACGGGGGAACGAAGGCAGGGCCGATCGGTCACTGGGCACGCTAGGTATTCGCCGGCGCGCGTCGGGAAAGGACGCGGCCCGGCCGCCCCCATCTCACTCGGATGGGCGCAGCCGGGCCGCGGGAGCCGTCAGGCTCAGATCTTGCTCCAGGCCTCCGTGAGGACCTGGCGGATGATGCCCTCTATCTCGTCGAAGGTGGACTGGTCCGAGATCAGCGGCGGCGACAGCTGGATGACCGGGTCACCACGGTCGTCGGCGCGGCAGTACAGGCCGTACTCGTAGAGCTTCTTGGACACGAAGCCGTAGAGCACGCGCTCCGACTCCTCGTCCGTGAAGGACTCCTTGGTGTCCTTGTCCTTGACGAGCTCGATGCCGTAGAAGAAGCCGTTGCCGCGGACGTCGCCGACGATCGGCAGGTCGTGCAGCTTCTGCAGCGTCTTGAGGAAGTTGGCCTCGTTGTCGAGCACGTGCTGGTTGAGACCCTCGCGCTCGAACAGGTCGAGGTTGGCGAGCGCCACGGCCGAGGAGACCGGGTGGCCACCGAAGGTGTAGCCGTGCAGGAAGGTGTTGTCACCCTTGTAGAACGGCGCCGCGATCCGGTCGGAGACGATGGTCGCACCGATCGGGGAGTAGCCCGAGGTCATGCCCTTGGCGCAGGTGATGATGTCCGGGATGTAGCCGAACTTGTCACAGGCGAACATCGTGCCGAGGCGGCCGAAGGCGCAGATGACCTCGTCCGAGACGAGCAGCACGTCGTACTGGTCGCAGATCTCGCGCACGCGCTGGAAGTAGCCGGGCGGCGGCGGGAAGCAGCCACCGGCGTTCTGCACGGGCTCGAGGAAGACCGCGGCGACCGTCTCGGGGCCCTCGAAGAGGATCTCCTGCTCGATCTGGTCGGCGGCCCAGCGGCCGAAGGCCTCGGGGTCGTCGCCGTGGATCGGGGCGCGGTAGATGTTGGTGTTCGGGACCTTGTGCGCGCCCGGCACCAGCGGCTCGAACGGGGCCTTCAGGCCCGGCAGGCCGGTGATGGACAGCGCGCCCTGCGGGGTGCCGTGGTAGGCCACCGCGCGGGAGATCACCTTGTACTTGGTGTGGTTGCCGTTCAGCTTGTGGTACTGCTTCGCAAGCTTCCAGGCGGTCTCGACGGCCTCGCCACCACCGGTGGAGAAGAAGACCTTGTTGAGGTCACCCGGGGCGTAGTGGGCGAGGCGCTCGGCCAGCTCCACGGCCTTCGGGTGGGCGTACGACCACACGGGGAAGAAGGCCAGCTCGGACGCCTGCTTGGCGGCGACCTCGGCGAGCTCCCTGCGTCCGTGGCCGGCCTGCACGACGAACAGGCCCGCGAGCCCGTCGAGGTACTTCTTGCCCTTGTCGTCGTAGATGTAGGTGCCCTCGCCACGCACGATGGTGGGAACGGGCGCGTTCTCGTACGACGACATGCGGGTGAAGTGCATCCACAGGTGGTCGTACGCGGTTCGGCTGAGGTCCTTGCTCACGGCTATCGGGTTCCCCACATATAGGTCTGCTTCTTGAGCTTGAGGTAGACGAAGCTCTCGGTGGAGCGCACGCCGGGAAGGGCCCGGATGCGTTTGTTGATGACGTCCAGGAGTTGGTCGTCGTCCTCACACACGACCTCCGCGAGGAGGTCGAACGAGCCCGCGGTCATGACCACGTACTCGACTTCCGGCATGGCCGTCAGCGCTTCGGCGACAGGATCGAGGTCACCCTCCGCGTTGATACCGACCATCGCCTGCCGACGGAAACCCACGGTGAGCGGGTCCGTGACGGCGACGATCTGCATCACGCCCTGGTCGAGCAGCTTCTGGACGCGCTGTCGCACGGCCGCTTCGGAGAGGCCCACGGCCTTGCCGATGGCGGCGTAGGGCCTACGGCCGTCTTCCTGGAGCTGTTCGATGATGGCGAGGGAAACGGCGTCGAGCGGCGGGGTGCCGGTGCCGTTCCTCGATCCCTTTGGGTCTGCGCTGCGACTGGCCACGCCCCCACCATGCACGAGGAGTCGACAGTTGTGCAAGCCCGAAGCGATGAAATTCGTTGTTTGAGGGCTCGATGTTCACGGATTTCGCAGATCTGGCGGGGCGGGGGGTGTTGAAAGCGTGGGACTACGGATTAGGGTGGTATCTCATCCAATGGACATCCGACCAGGAGGGCCGCCTCAGTGACCAGCGAGCTGCGTCGTCTGCGCAATTACATCGACGGTGAGTTCCGGGACGCCGCCGACGGACGGACCACCGAGGTGGTCAACCCGGCCAACGGTGAGGCGTACGCAACCGCCCCCCTGTCCGGCGACGCCGACGTGGACGCCGCCATGGCCGCCGCCGCGGCCGCGTTCCCCGCCTGGCGCGACCTCACCCCCAGTGAGCGCCAGAAGGCCCTCCTCAAGATCGCGGACGCGTTCGAGGAGCGGGCCGAGGAGCTCATCGCCGCCGAGGTCGAGAACACCGGCAAGCCGACCGGCCTGACCCGGTCCGAGGAAATCCCGCCCATGGTCGACCAGATCCGCTTCTTCGCGGGTGCGGCGCGCATGCTCGAGGGCCGCTCGGCCGGCGAGTACATGGAGGGCCTGACCTCGATCATCCGCCGCGAGCCCATCGGCGTCTGCGCCCAGGTCGCGCCGTGGAACTACCCGATGATGATGGCCGTGTGGAAGTTCGCCCCGGCGCTCGCCGCGGGCAACACGGTCGTCCTGAAGCCGTCGGACACCACCCCGGCCTCCACGGTTCTGATCGCCGAGATCATCGGCTCCATCGTCCCCAAGGGCGTCTTCAACGTCATCTGCGGTGACCGCGAGACCGGCCGCGCGATGGTCGAGCACAAGACCCCGGCGATGGCCTCCATCACCGGCTCCGTGCGCGCCGGCATCTCGGTGGCCGAGTCCGCCGCCAAGGACGTCAAGCGCGTCCACCTGGAGCTCGGCGGCAAGGCCCCGGTCGTCGTCTTCGAGGACACCGACATCGCCAAGGCCGTCGAGGACATCTCGACGGCGGGCTTCTTCAACGCGGGCCAGGACTGCACGGCCGCCACCCGCGTCCTCGTCCACGAGTCCATCCACGACGAGTTCGTCCAGGCCCTCGCCAAGGCGGCGGCCGACACGAAGACCGGTCAGCCGGACGACGAGGACGTGCTCTACGGGCCTCTCAACAACCCGAACCAGCTCGCCCAGGTCACCGGCTTCATCGAGCGCCTGCCCGCGCACGCGAAGGTCGAGGCCGGCGGCCACCGTGTCGGCGACAAGGGCTACTTCTACGCCCCGACCGTCGTCTCGGGCGTCAAGCAGGACGACGAGATCATCCAGAACGAGGTCTTCGGCCCGGTCATCACCGTCCAGTCCTTCGCGGACGAGGCGCAGGCCGTCGAGTGGGCGAACGGCGTGGAGTACGCGCTGGCCTCCTCGGTCTGGACGAAGGACCACGCGCGCGCGATGCGCATGTCCAAGATCCTCGACTTCGGCTGTGTGTGGATCAACACCCACATCCCGCTGGTCGCCGAGATGCCGCACGGCGGCTTCAAGAAGTCCGGCTACGGCAAGGACCTGTCGGCGTACGGCTTCGACGACTACACGCGCATCAAGCACGTCATGACGTCGATCGAGGGCTGATCGGCGGTACCGACCCGCACCACCCGCCCCCGCGTGGCTCCGGCCGCGCGGGGGCGGTCGCGTGTCCGGGGCAGGCGGGTGATCGGCGGGGCGCCGGGTGATCGACAGTGTGTCGGCTCTCACCCCGTCGGCTTGACGCAGCGTCCATTGTCCGGCCCGGCCGGCCGCGGGCATCCTGCTCACGTGCGAGCGACCCCGATGAACCTCAAGCCGTCCCTGTCCCGCCGTTCCCTGATGCGCGCCCTGGGCGGAGGTGCCACGGCCGCGGCGGTCGGCGCGCTCGCCTCGGGATGCGGTGTGCCCGCCGCCTACGTCGCGCCGGGGGACCGCGCCGCGACCGACCGCTCCGGCAGCGACAAGCGACTCGTCTTCGCCAACTGGCCGCTCTACATCGACGTCGACGACGACGATCCGTCGAAGCGGCCCACGCTCGACGCCTTCGGCAAGCAGTCCGGGATCGACGTCAAGTACATCGAGGAGATCAACGACAACGACGAGTTCTTCGGCAAGATCAGCCCGTCCCTGATGAACCATCAGAAGACTGGCCGGGACCTCATCGTCATCAGCGACTGGATGTGCGCCAAGTTCGTGACGCTCGGCTGGGTCCAGGAGATGGACCGTGCCCGGCAGCCGCACGTCGCCAAGTACCTCGACCCGCTGCTGCGTTCACCGCACTTCGACCCCGGCCGCAAGTACACCGTGCCGTGGCAGTCGGGTATCACCGGCATCGCGTACAACAAGCGCAGGGTCGGGCGCGAGATCAAGCACGTGTCCGACCTGTGGGCGGCCGACCTCAAGGGCAAGGTCACGCTGCTGTCCGGGCTCGACGAGTCGTTCGCTCTGCTCATGCAGGGCAACGGCGTCGACATCACCCGGTGGACCCCGGACGACTTCCACCGCGTGTGCGACCAGGTCGAGAAGCTCGTCAAGAGCCATCACATCCGCCGCTTCACCGGCAACGACTACATCAAGGACCTCTCCAGCGGCGACGTCCTCGCCTGCCAGGCCTACAGCGGTGACGTCATCCAGCTCAAGGCCGACGACCCAGACATCGAGTTCGTCGTGCCCGAGGAGGGCGGCGAGCTGTGGGCCGAGTCGCTGATGATCCCCAACCTCGCCGACCACAAGCGCAACGCCGAGACCCTCATCGACTACTACTACCGGCCGGAGGTCGCCGCAGAGCTGGCCGCATGGGTCAACTACGTGAGCCCCGTGCCGGCCGCCCGCGAGATCCTCGCCGACTCGAAGGACAAGGACACCGCGGCACTCGCCGAGGACCCGCTGATCTTCCCCGACGACACGATGCGACGACGGCTCGCGATCGCGCGCGACATCACGTCCGAGGAGCGCCCGGAACTCGCCAAGCGGTGGAACACGATCGCGGGGTTGTGAGTTCGCAGGGCGGTGCGGGCGGGCCGGTCGGTTCCGGCCCGGTCAGTTCCACAGCGGAGTGGTCGTGACCTGCTGGAACGCCTCCGGGTGGCCGTTCGGGTAGGTGAGCGTGATGCGGGAGTAGTGCTGGGTGTCCTGGTGCTTGGTCCAGGACTGCGGGTGGTCGAGGCGGACCGTGACGCGGTACGAGCGGAACTTGCCCGCGGCGCAGTACGGCTTGCAGTCGTTCACCCAGCTCGTGCCCGTGGCCACCGCCTTGCTCGGGCCCCATTGCGACCAGTGGAGCGAGGTGAGGCGGCTGTTGCCGTCCCCGCACGCGAGCAGGAAGTCCGTGGGGCGCACCTGGGGCTGCCAGGTGCAGCTGACGATCACGGGGCCGCCGGTCCCATGCTGCGGCTTCGGCGCCGCGGCGGAGGCGGAGGCCGGCGCCATGGCTGCTGCGAGGGACGCGGTGGCACAGAGTGCGAGCGCTGCCTTCAGTGTGTTGCTCCGCAAAGTAAGCTCCCGGCCGATCGGGGGGCTCTGGGCCCCGTGGTGCTCGTTCCGACGCTAGAGCCGCGACGTGAGATGCGCCACTCGAACAGGCTAACGTCGCTCGGACGGGTGCAGGCGGGCAGGTCAGCGCTTGATCGCCACCATGCCGAGGCCCCCGCGACAGGTCGTGCGGGGGCCGGGCGATCAGGCGCCGCGCAGCCCGCGCAGGACGTCGATGCGGTTCGTCGTGATCGAGTCGACGCCGAGGTCGAGCAGACGCCGCATCGCCGACTTCGTGTCCGGGGTCCACGCGGAGACCAGCAGGCCCTGACGGTGCACCTGGGCCGTCAGCTCCCGACCGACCAGCGGGAAGCGGTAGTTGAGCCAGGCGGGCCTGATCGCTTCGAGCACGCCGGGCCGCGGCGGGGCCAGCGACGTCCAGGTCAGCGCGATCTCGGCGGCCGGGTCCGCGCGCCGCACCGCCAGCATCGTCTCCGCGCCCGCGCAGTAGTAGGCACGCTCGTCGGCGCCGCAGTCACGGACGGCGCCGACGACCGTACGGACCGTGCGCGCGTCCGCGTCCGGCAGGTCCACCATCACCCGCCGCTCGGCCAGCACCTCAAGGGCCTGTTCGAGGGTGGGCACGCCGCCCGCGGTGACGCCGCGCACCTCGTCGTACGAGAGCGCGGAGAGCGGGCGGTCGTGGTCCCACAGCCGCTTGAGCGTGGAGTCGTGCAGCAGCACGGGCACGCCGTCCCGGGTCAGACGGACGTCGATCTCGACCGCGTCCGCCCCCTGCTCCAGCGCGGAGCGAAGGGAGGCGAGGGTGTTCTCACGGACGCGGTAGGGGTCACCCCGGTGGGCCACGGCAGTCACGGTACGCATGGCCCCATTGTGGTCAGCCGGTCATGCCCGGGCGAGCCACGTGTCCGTGTAGGTGTCGATCTCCGCGGCGATGCGGGCCTTGCCCGGCTCGTCGAGGAACGACGCGTCCACCGCGTTCCTGGCGAGCGCGGCCACGCCCCGCTCGTCGAGGTCGAGGAGGCGGGCGGCCACGGCGTACTCGGTGTTGAGGTCCGTGCCGAACATCGGCGGGTCGTCGGAGTTGACGGTGACGACGACCCCGGCGTCGACGAACTGCCTGATGGGGTGCTCCTCGAGGGTCTTCACGGCACGCGTCGCGATGTTCGACGTCGGGCAGACCTCGAGCGGGATGCGGTGCTCGGCGAGGTGGGCGAGGAGCTTCGGGTCCTGGGCGGACGTCGTGCCGTGGCCGATGCGTTCGGCGCCGAGGTGGACCAGCGCGTCCCAGACCGTCTCCGGGCCCGTCGTCTCGCCCGCGTGCGGCACGGAGTGCAGGCCCGCGGCGATCGCGCGGTCGAAGTAGGGCTTGAACTGGGGGCGCGGCACGCCGATTTCGGGTCCGCCGAGCCCGAAGGAGACCAGGCCCTCCGGGCGGATCGTGTCGGTGGTCGCGAGCCGCACGGTCTCCTCGGCGGACTCGAGCCCCGCCTCGCCGGGGATGTCGAAGCACCAGCGCAGCACGGTGCCGAACTCTGCCTCGGCCGCCTTGCGGGCGTCCTCGATCGCCTCCATGAAGGCGTACTCGTCGATGCCGCGGCGGACGGAGGAGTACGGGGTGATGGTCAGCTCGGCGTAGCGAACGTTCTGCCGGGCCATGTCCCGCGCGACCTCGAAGGTGAGGAGGCGGACGTCCTCGGGAGTGCGCACGAGGTCGACGACCGAGAGGTATACGTCGATGAAGTGCGCGAAGTCCGTGAACGTGAAGTAGTCGGCCAGCGCCTCGGGGTCCGTGGGGACCTTGGAGTCCGGGTGGCGGGCCGCGAGGGTGGAGACGATCCGGGGGGACGCCGAGCCGACGTGGTGCACATGCAGCTCTGCCTTCGGCAGTCCGGCGATGAAGGCATGCAGATCGGTCACGGATTCCTCCCCAGGAACTTGGTTGATCGGCTGATCGGTGGGTCGCAGTCATCGTAGGCGTGCCCCGGCCGTGCCCCGGCGGCGGCCGTAGCATGACGGGACGTCTGGGTGGGAGAAGAAGGGGACGAGCGAGCGATGTCCGAGGACACAGAGGGCAGAGAGGGCGCCGAGGGCGCCGACGGTCCGGCCCCTTCGCCGGAGCGCGGGACGGGGGACCGGGGAGCGGGGGACGCGCCCGAGGGCAGGGTGTCGCTGGGGAAACGGGAGACGGACCCGTGGGCGGCCCCGGCGGACCCGGGCCCGCGGGACGGGGTGCCGCGGAATGCCGCCGGTCCCGCCGGTCCGGCGCCCGCGCATCCGTTCGCCCCGCCGTCGCTGGGGGAGACGCCGGTGGACCCGTTCACGCCGCCGCCCCATGCCGAGACGCAGGTGGACGCCTTCGCCGCGCCGTCGTCCCCGTCCTCACCCACTCCGCCCGGCGAGCCGTACAACCCGTTCGCTCCGCCCTCCCAGGGCTCCGCGCCGGCCCCCGGGCCCTGGTCGCCACAGCCGCAGCACCCTTACCCGTACGCCCAGCCGCCGGGTGCCCCTTATGCGATACCCCCCGGCTACCCGGCGACGCAGGCCGGGGCCCCCTGGGCACCGGGGGCCAACCCCTTCGCGCCGCCCGGGGAACCCGTGCCCCCGCCGCCCGTCTCGCCCGACGGGCCCGGGCAGATGCACTACGGCCACCCGGCCGCCGCGTACGGCTACGGACGCCACGCGGCGACCGGCCCGGCCCCGATGCCCTACGGAGGTCCCGGCTACGGCTGGCCCGGGATGCAGCCACGCCCCGCGAACGGCATGGGCGTCGCCGCTCTGACGCTCGGGATCATCTCGGCCGTCGGCTTCATCCTGTGGCCGATCGCGATCGTGGTCGGGATCCTCGCCATCATCTTCGGCGCCATCGGTCGCGCGAAGGCGACGCGGGGCGAGGCCACGAACCGTGGCCAGGCGCTGGCCGGAGTGATCTGCGGCATCGGCGGTCTGGTGCTCGCGCTGGTCCTGATGTTCTTCGTCATCGCCGACAGCGGCTCGTCGAGCGGCAGCGACAGCAGCGACGACAGCGGCTACTCCGCATCCCTGTTGCAGGACGCCGTCCTGTAGAACACCGCCTGTCGGACACCGGCAACGGGGGCGGGACCGGGCCGGGCCGTCAGGCCCGGTCCGCCAGTCGCTCACGCGCCGCCATCAGCGCGAACCCGAGCAGATTGGGCCCCCGCCACCGCCGGGGGTCGCCGGCGGCCTCCGCGTCGGCCGCGAGTCCGATGCCCCACACGCGGTCGAGCGGGCTCGCCTCGACCAGGACGTGCTCGCCCGTCCCGAGCAGGAACTCCCGCAGATCCGCGTGCGCCGCGAACTTGTGCACGCTGCCCTCGACGACGATCCCGAACCGCTCGCGCGCCCAGGTGTCCTCGTCGAAGCCGCGCACGAGGCGCCCCGCCTTCTTGGCCTGCGAGGGATGCGCCGCCCCGACGGCTCTGCGCTCGGCCTCCGCGTCCCCGAACAGCCGGGCCTTCGCGGCCATCATCCAGTGCTCGGCCGTCGCGTACTCGACCCCGTCCACCGTGAACGGCGCCACCCACCACTGACTGAGGCAGCTCGCCCCGATCGTGCCGTCCGCCCGCGGTGTGTGCCCCCAGAAGTACAGGTACTTGACCCGTACACCCGCTTCCACGGCCCTGACCAGCGAGTCCCGATCGTGGATGGTCGCGTTCCCCTCAGGCTTGTCGATCTTCCCCATGCACGCGAGTCTGGCACGCACCACGGACACTCCGTCCTTGGTTTTTCGGGGGGACTCGACACCTGGTCGACAGATTCCGTCGCGTAACCAAAAGGCAACAACGGAATCACTTGTTGCGGTACATCGCCTCTGCCAGGATCGGCACTCAAATCGAGCTGGAGCTACGCCGGCCCCGCGTGACGGGGCTCCGGCGGAGGAGAGCGATAATGCACAACCCTGGCAACAGCACCCGCTTCCAGGCCCAGGACCGGTTCGCCGACGGCGCCCAGTACATCGCGGGCCGCCTCACCAAGGGCACATCCGGCCGCACCCACGCAGTCGTCGACCCGGCCACGGGCCAGGACGTCTACACGTACGAACTGGCCGGCACCGAGGACGTCGACGCCGCCGTCGAGGCCGCCCGCGAGGCCTTCCCCGGCTGGGCCGGCGCCACCCCCGGCGAGCGCTCCGACGCGATGCACCGCTTCGCGGGAGTCCTGGCCGAGCGCGCCGAGGACCTCGCCCAGGCCGAGTCCCTGCAGTGCGGCAAGCCCCTCAAGCTGAGCCGCGAGTTCGACGTCCCCGGGACCGTCGACAACACCGCGTTCTTCGCGGGCGCCGCCCGGCATCTCCAGGGCCAGTCCGCCGGCGAGTACAGCGGCGACCACACCTCGTACGTGCGGCGCGAGGCCATCGGTGTCGTCGGGTCCATCGCTCCCTGGAACTACCCGCTCCAGATGGCCGCCTGGAAGGTCCTCCCGGCGATCGCGGCGGGCAACACCATCGTGCTCAAGCCCGCCGAGCTGACCCCGCTCACCTCCCTCCTGTTCGCGCAGGCCGCGACAGAGGCGGGCATCCCCGACGGTGTCGTCAACATCGTCACGGGCGCGGGCAGGGACGCCGGCGAGCACCTCGTCGCCCACCCCGATGTCGCCATGACCTCCTTCACCGGGTCGACGGGCGTCGGCAAGCGTGTCGCCGAGATCGCCACCTCCACCGTGAAGCGGCTGCACCTGGAGCTCGGCGGCAAGGCGCCGTTCGTCGTGTTCGACGACGCCGACCTGGAGGCCGCCGTGCACGGCGCGGTCGCGGGCGCCCTCATCAACACGGGCCAGGACTGCACCGCCGCCACGCGCGCGTACGTGCAACGCCCCCTCTACGACGCCTTCGTGCAGGGCGTGGCGGACCTCATGGAGGGCATCCGGGTCGGTGACCCGTTCGCCCCGGACACCGACCTCGGTCCCCTGATCTCGCACGCCCAGCGCGACCGCGTCGCCGGATTCGTCGACCGGGCCCGCTCCTACGCGCGCGTGGTCGCCGGCGGCGTCGTCCCCCGGGGCGACCTCGAGAAGGGCGCGTACTACCGGCCGACCCTCGTCGCGGACGCCGCCCAGGACAGTGAGATCGTCCAGGCCGAGATCTTCGGCCCGGTGCTCGTCGTGCTGCCCTTCGACAGCGACGACGAAGGCATCCGCCTCGCCAACGACACCCCCTACGGCCTGGCCGCCTCGGCCTGGACGAGGGACGTGTTCCGGGCGAACCGCGCCACCCGCGACATCAAGGCGGGCTGCGTCTGGGTCAACGACCACATCCCGATCCTCAGCGAGATGCCGCACGGCGGCTACAAGGCGTCCGGCTTCGGCAAGGACATGTCTGCCTACTCCTTCGAGGAGTACACGCAGATCAAGCACGTCATGTTCGACAACACCGCGGTCGCCCGCAAGGACTGGCACCGCACGATCTTCGGGGACCGATAGTCATCGGGCCGCCCACAGGGCGGCCGCACACCCTCCCGCAAGGGACCCTCCCGAAAGGGCATCCAAGCGCATGGAGCAGTACGAGCCCGACAGCCTGTCCCCGGTACAACTCGCCGCCATGCGGCGCAGTTTCCGCAACGGCAGGGCGGCCATGACCCGCCGTTCCCTGCTGCGCGCCTCCGCGGGCGGCGCGCTCGCCGTCGGCGGGATCGGGTCGCTGAGCGCCTGCGGCATCCCCGCGGCGAGCAAGACCCAGGGCGGCGTCTCGTCCGAGGACCACTCGGACAAGGAGAAGGTGGTCAACTTCTCCAACTGGACCGAGTACATCGACCTCAGCGACGACGAGAAGCACCGGCCCACCCTGGACGCGTTCACCAAGCGCACCGGGATCCAGGTCAAGTACACCGAGGACATCAACGACAACGTCGAGTTCTTCGGCAAGATCAAGCCCCAGCTCGCGGCGGGCCAGGACACCGGCCGGGACATCATCGTCCTGACCGACTGGCTGGCCGCGCGGCTGATCCGCTTCGGCTGGGTCCAGAAGCTCGACCCCGCCAACCTGCCCCACGCGTACGCCAACCTGTCCTCCCAGTTCCGCAGCCCCGACTGGGACCCGGGCCGGGCCTACTCGTACCCGTGGCAGGGCATCGCCGTGGTCGTCGCGTACAACACCAAGGCCACGAACGGCCGGGAGGTCACCTCGGTCTCGCAGCTGCTCGACGACCCCAAGCTGAAGGGCAAGGTCGGCCTGCTCTCCGAGATGCGCGACACCGTCGGGATGATGCTGCTCGACATGGGCAAGGACCCGGGCACCTTCACCGCCGACGACTTCGACGCGGCGATAGCCCGGATGCAGAAGGCCGTCGACAGCAAGCAGGTCCGCCGCTTCACCGGCAACGACTACATCTCCGACCTGAGCAAGGGCGACCTCGCGGCCTGTCTCGCCTGGTCGGGCGACATCGTGCAACTCCAGGTGGACAACCCCGACATCAAGTTCCACATCCCCGACAGCGGCTTCATGTACGGGACGGACAACATGCTGATCCCCAACAAGGCCCGTCACAAGACGAACGCCGAACGGCTCATCGACTACTACTACGAGCCTCCGGTCGCCGCCGAGCTGGCCGCCTGGATCAACTACGTCACCCCCGTCGACGGCGTGAAGCCCGAACTCGCCAAGATCGACAAGAAGATCGCGAACGACCCGCTGATCGTTCCCGACAAGACCATGAGTGCCAAGGCGCACGGCTTCCGCTCGCTCACGTCCAAGGAAGACAAGGCGTTCGAGGAGAAGTTCGCCCAGCTCACCGGCGCGTGAGAACCGCAGCACCGAGCCCCCTGACCCCACGACTCCCTGGACTGCACCATGACGACAGACCACGGCGGCGACGTCCGCCTTGCCGGGATCAGCAAGACCTACGGCTCCTTCACCGCCGTCAAGCCGCTGGACCTGACCGTGCCGCAGGGCTCCTTCTTCGCCCTCCTCGGCGCCTCGGGCTGCGGCAAGACCACGACCCTGCGGATGATCGCGGGGCTCGAGGAGCCCAGCTCCGGCACGGTCATGCTCGGCGACCAGGACGTCACCGCGCTGCCTCCCTACAAGCGCCCGGTGAACACCGTCTTCCAGTCGTACGCGCTCTTCCCGCACCTCGACATCTTCGAGAACGTCGCCTTCGGCCTGCGCCGACGCGGCATCAAGTCCGTGAAGAAGCAGGTCGGTGAGATGCTCGACCTGGTCCAGCTCGGCGAGCAGGCCCGCAAGAAGCCGCACCAGCTCTCCGGCGGCCAGCAGCAGCGCGTCGCCGTGGCGCGCGCCCTGATCAACCACCCCAAGGTGCTGCTCCTCGACGAGCCGCTGGGCGCTCTCGACCTCAAGCTGCGCCGCCAGATGCAGCTCGAACTCAAGCGCATCCAGACCGAGGTGGGCATCACGTTCGTCCATGTCACGCACGACCAGGAGGAGGCCATGACCATGGCCGACACCGTCGCCGTGATGAACGCGGGCCGCGTCGAACAGCTGGGCGCCCCGGCCGACCTGTACGAGAACCCGGGCTCCACGTTCGTCGCCAACTTCCTCGGCACGTCGAACTTCATCGAGGCCGAGGTGGCGGGCCGCAGTGGCGAGGACCTCATCCTGAAGGCCGGTGACGGCAAGCTCGTCCTGCCCGCCGCCCGCTGTACGGCCGCCACCACCACCGGCGGGAAGGTCCTCGTCGGCGTGCGCCCCGAGAAGATCTCCCTCACCCACGCCGACGACGCGGGCTCCATACCCGACGGCCGCAACCGCATCACCGGCCGCGTCGCCGACAGCAGCTTCATCGGCGTCTCCACGCAGTACGTCGTCGACAGCCCGCTCTGCGACGCCTTCGAGGTCTACTCCCAGAACATCGAGCGCGACAGCCGGCTCGCCCCCGGCGCCGAGGTCGTCCTGCACTGGAACCCGGCGCACACCTTCGGCCTCGACGCCACCCAGGACATCGAGGCGGGCGCCGCGAAGGTCGAGGAGGACGCCGCCGCATGACGACCGTCACCGACACCCCCGCGGCGCCGGCGGACAACCCCGCGGCGCCGGCCGGCAAGACCGCGCGCCCGCCGCGCAAGCGCGGCCGCCTCGTCCCGTACTGGCTGCTGCTGCCCGGCCTCCTGTGGCTGGTCGTCTTCTTCGCCCTGCCGATGGTCTACCAGGCGTCGACGTCGATCCAGACGGGCTCCCTGGAGGACGGCTTCAAGGTCACCTGGCACTTCGCGACCTACTGGGACGCGCTCGGTGACTACTGGCCGCAGTTCCTGCGCTCGGTGCTGTACGCGGGCGCCGCCACGATCCTGTGCCTGGCGCTCGGCTACCCGCTGGCCTACCTCATCGCCTTTCGCGCGGGACGCTGGCGCAACGTCGTCCTCATCCTCGTCATCGCGCCGTTCTTCACCAGCTTCCTGATCCGCACGCTGGCCTGGAAGACGATCCTGTCCGACAGCGGCCCGGTCGTCAGCACGCTGAACGCCCTGCACGTCCTGGACGTCACGAGCTGGATCGGCATGACGGACGGCGACCGCGTCCTCGCGACCCCGCTCGCCGTGATCTGCGGACTCACGTACAACTTCCTGCCGTTCATGATCCTGCCGCTCTACACCTCGCTGGAGCGCATCGACGGACGGCTGCACGAGGCCGCGGGCGACCTGTACGCCACGCCCGCCACCACCTTCCGCAAGGTGACGTTCCCGCTGTCCATGCCGGGCGTCGTCTCCGGCACGCTGCTCACCTTCATCCCCGCCGCCGGTGACTACGTCAACGCGGACCTGCTCGGCTCCACCGACACCCGCATGGTCGGCAACGTCATCCAGACGCAGTTCCTGCGCATCCTGGACTACCCGACGGCGGCGGCGCTCTCCTTCATCCTGATGGCCGCGATCCTGATCATGGTCACCGTCTATATCCGCCGGTCCGGAACGGAGGACTTGGTCTGATGCCCTTCGTACGCTGGCTGCGCCGCAATCTCGTCGTCATCGCGGGTCTGGTCACCCTCGGCTATCTGCTCCTGCCCAACGTCATCGTGACGGTGTTCTCCTTCAACAAGCCGAAGGGGCGCTTCAACTACGAGTGGCAGGCGTTCTCGCTCGACGCGTGGACGAACCCCTGCGGCGTCGCCGACATGTGCGGCTCACTGTCGCTGAGCCTCCAGATCGCCCTGTGGGCGACGATCGGCGCCACCGTCCTCGGCACGATGATCGCCTTCGCCCTGGTCCGATACCGCTTCCGCGCCCGCGGCGCCGTGAACTCACTGATCTTCCTGCCGATGGCGATGCCCGAGGTCGTCATGGCCGCCTCGCTGCTCACGCTCTTCCTCAACATGGGCGCGCAGCTCGGCTTCTGGACGATCCTGATCGCCCACATCATGTTCTGCCTCAGCTTCGTCGTGACGGCCGTCAAGGCGCGCGTCATGTCGATGGACCCGCGCCTCGAACAGGCCGCCCAGGACCTCTACGCCGGTCCCGTCCAGACCTTCGTACGGGTCACCCTGCCGATCGCCGCGCCGGGCATCGCGGCGGGCGCGCTGCTCGCCTTCGCGCTCTCCTTCGACGACTTCATCATCACCAACTTCAACGCGGGCTCGACCGTGACCTTCCCCATGTTCGTCTGGGGATCGGCGCAGCGCGGCACGCCCGTTCAGATCAATGTCATCGGTACGGCGATGTTCGTCGTCGCCGTGCTGCTCGTCCTTGCCGCGATGCTGGTCGGCAAGCGTAAGAACAAGGCAGTTTGAGGGAGTTGAAATCATGGCCGCACGTGCCATGAACCGTGGTAACGACTGGATCAAGTCACTGGCGGACGCCAAGCCGCTGTCCTACTGGCTGGACGACCCCGGCAGGCCCGAGGCCCGGCCGGCGCTCACCGGTGACGAGCGCTGCGACCTGCTGGTCGTCGGCGGTGGCTACAGCGGCCTGTGGACCGCGCTCCTCGCCAAGGAGCGCGACCCCGGGCGCGATGTGGTCCTGCTCGAAGGGCAGGAGGTGGGCTGGGCGGCGTCCGGCCGCAACGGAGGCTTCTGTGCCGCCTCCCTCACCCACGGCGTCGCGAACGGACTGGCCCGCTGGCCGGGCGAGATCGGGAAGCTGGAGGAGCTCGGCAACCGCAACCTCGACGCGATCGAGGACGCGGTCGCCCGCTACTCCATCGACTGCGACTTCGAGCGCACCGGCGAACTGGACGTGGCCACCGAGCCGCACCAGGTCACGGAACTCCAGGAGTTCCACCAGGAACTGACCGAGGCCGGGCTCGCCGGCGGCACCGAGCTGCTCGACGCCGACGCGACCCGCGAACAGGTCGACTCGCCGACCTTCCTCGGCGCCCTGTACGACCGGCGCGGCGTCGCGATGCTGCACCCCGCCAAGCTCGCCTGGGGCCTCAAGCAGGCCTGCCTCGACCTCGGCGTGCGCATCCACGAGCACACCCCCGCGCTCGAACTCTCCTCGTCCGGCGCCGGGACCGCGGTCCGCACCCCCTACGGGCGCGTCTTCGCCCAGCACGTCGCGCTCGGCACGAACGTCTTCCCGTCCCTGGTCAAGCGCGTGCGCGCGTACACCGTCCCGGTCTACGACTACGCGCTGATGACCGAGCCCCTGACCGACGACCAGCTGGCCTCCATCGGCTGGAAGAACCGCCAGGGCCTCGGCGACTCGGCCAACCAGTTCCACTACTTCCGGCTGTCCGCGGACAACCGGATCCTGTGGGGCGGCTACGACGCGATCTATCCCTACGGCGGCCGGGTGCGCGCCGAGTACGACCACAGGCCCGAGACGTACGCGAAACTCGCCGGCCAGTTCTTCACGTGCTTCCCGCAGCTGGAGGGAGTGCGCTTCAGCCATGCGTGGGGCGGCGCCATCGACACGTGCTCCCGCTTCTCGGCGTTCTTCGGTACGGCCCACAAGGGCCGCGTCGCGTACGCCGCCGGGTACACCGGCCTCGGCGTGGGCGCGACCCGCTTCGGCGCGGACGTGATGCTCGACCTGCTCTCCGGCGAGCGCACGGAGCGCACGGAACTGGAGATGGTCCGCACGAAGCCGCTGCCCTTCCCGCCCGAGCCGTTCGCCTACACCGGGATCGCGCTCACCAAGTGGTCCCTGGCGCGCGCCGACGACAACGGCGGCCGGCGCAACCTGTGGCTGAAGGCGATGGACAAGGTGGGCCTCGGCTTCGACAGCTGACCCGAGTCCGCGACAACTCGTGGGCCGAACCCGCGTAATGCTCGCGCCCCGGCCTCCTCTCCCTGGTGACACGCACAGCTTTCGGCGGTTGCGTACCAGGAAGAGGAGGTCCCGCCATGACTGGCTCGGGGGCGAAGTCGGCGGTCGAGTGGCTGGCGTCCGTGGCGCCTGATCCGGACGCCTGCCGCTGGGAATGGGAGCGCAACCCCCTCGGGGTCGCGCTCCTTCCCGCGGGCAGGCTCTGGGACGTACTGATCCTCCCCGGCGAGCTGGGGTATCCGACGCTGGACGTGCTCACCCGCGTCATAGACCGCCCGGGCCCCGTGCTCGCCGACTTCGGTGACGCCCGTATGGGCTTCTTCGTGCCCTCCGGCACGGCCACCCGCTGGCTCGGCACAGGGGTGCGGGGCGCCGGTCGCGGCACCTGGATCGTCGTGCCGCATCCCCATCCGGGCCGCGCCGCCGGCGGGGTCCGCTGGCTGATCCCGCCCGACGGCTCGGGCACCCTCACCGACCCGACCGTCCTGGAGCTGGCGATGCACGAGGCGGCGGCGCGGCTCGCGCGGGACGACTAGTCCGGCGGGCCGGCCGGGTCAGCCGCGCGGCGCCCGGCCCGCCCACACCGCGCACATCGCGTACAGCAGCACCACCGAGAGGCACCAGCCGCCGACGACGTCCAGCGGCCAGTGGTAGCCGCGCCGCACCAGACCGAGGCCCACGGCCGCGTTCAGGACGGTGTAGCCGATGACGAGTTCGCGGCGCACGTAGGCACCGCGTACGTACGGCAGCAGGAGGAGCAGACAGGCGCCGTACGCGACGGCTGCCGTCGTCGCGTGTCCCGACGGGTAGAAGCCGGTGCCGGGTCCCATCACGGCCGGGCCCGTCCGGGCGACGGTCTCCTTGATCGGGACGACCAGGAGTGGGACGGCGGCCATCGTGAGCGCGGCGGTGACGGGGCGAGTCCACCAGCGGGGCGCGCCGGCGCGGCGGGCGCGCCAGGCGGCGTAGCCGAGGACGGCGGCGAGGACCGGGAGGGCGACGGTGATGTTGCCGAGGTCGGCGAGGAGCTCGGCGGCCCGCTGCGGCAGGCGGCCGGAGCTGGATCCGATCACGTCACCGAGGCGTTCGTCCGCGCGGCGCACAGCACCGCCGGCGGCGATCTGCCAGGTGAGGAAGAGGAAGAGCAGGGCGCTCAGAACGGCGGCCCAGCGGAAAATGGCCGGCCGCCCCGGAACAGGGGGGGTAGTTCCGAGGCGGCCGATCTGATCGGTTTGCCGCACGCCCCGGGGGGTTTGGGGCGGGCGGCCATCCGATCGGTGAGGAGTTCCGGAGCCGGAAGCTCCGGGTGTGTGCGCGAGGGCACGACCAGGGCGGGGCTGGGGAGGCTCCGTCCCGGTTTCGCCCACAGTCCCCTGTGGGCGGGGTGTTTCTCTCATCTGCAGAAACCGTACGGCAGGGCGTGGGTGTCCGACAGCCGGAACGGCAACCCGTCATCGGCCCCGCACACGTTCTTCACACGCCCTGACCGTTGCCCGAAGTCGCCGGAGCGGCTCAGACGCCCGCGAGCGCGGTCTCGATGATGTCCAGGCCCTCGTTGAGCAGGTCGTCACCGATGACGAGCGGGGGAAGGAAGCGCAGCACGTTGCCGTAGGTGCCGCAGGTGAGGACCAGCAGACCCTCGGCGTGGCAGGCCTTGGCGAGCGCGGCGGCGGCCGCCGGGTGCGGCTCCTTGGTGTCCTTGTCCTTGACGAGCTCGATGGCGATCATCGCGCCACGGCCACGGATGTCGCCGATGATGTCGAACTTCTCGGCCATGGTGGCGAGGCGGGCCTTCATGATGGCCTCGATGTTCTTCGCCTTGGCGTTGAGGTCGAGCTCCTTCATGGTCTCGATGGCGCCGAGCGCACCGGCGCAGGCCACCGGGTTACCGCCGTAGGTGCCGCCGAGGCCGCCCGCGTGCGCGGCGTCCATGATCTCGGCGCGGCCCGTCACGGCGGCGAGCGGCAGGCCGCCCGCGATGCCCTTGGCGGTCGTGATCAGGTCGGGGACGATGCCCTCGTCCTCGCACGCGAACCACTGGCCGGTGCGGCAGAAGCCGGACTGGATCTCGTCCGCGACGAAGACGATGCCGTTGTCCGCGGCGAACTGGCGGATCGCGGGCAGGAAGCCCTTCGCCGGCTCGATGAAGCCGCCCTCGCCGAGGACCGGCTCGATGATGATCGCGGCGACGTTGTCGGCGCCGATCTGCTTGGTGATCTGGTCGATCGCCTGGGCGGAGGCCTCGGCGCCCGCGTTCTCGGCGCCGGTCAGCCAGCGGTAGCCGTAGGCCACCGGCACGCGGTAGACCTCGGGCGCGAACGGGCCGAAGCCGTTCTTGTACGGCATGTTCTTGCTGGTCAGCGCCATCGTCAGGTTCGTACGGCCGTGGTAGCCGTGGTCGAAGACGACGACGGCCTGGCGCTTGGTGTACGCACGGGCGATCTTGACGGCGTTCTCGACGGCCTCGGCGCCGGAGTTGAACAGCGCGGACTTCTTGGCGTGGTCACCCGGCGTGAGCTCGGCCAGCGCCTCGGCGACGGCCACGTAGCCCTCGTACGGCGTGACCATGAAACAGGTGTGGGTGAAGTCCTGCAGCTGGGCGGAGGCGCGGCGCACGACGGCCTCGGCGGAGGCGCCGACCGAGGTCACGGCGATGCCGGAACCGAAGTCGATCAGGCGGTTGCCGTCGACGTCCTCGATGATGCCGCCGCCGGCGCGGGCGGTGAAGACCGGCAGCGTGGAGCCCACGCCGGCCGCGACCACGGCGTTACGTCGGGCCTGCAGCTCCTGCGACTTCGGACCGGGGATGGCGGTGACGACGCGGCGCTCCTGCGGGACTGCGCTCATGCGGGGCTCCTGGGGGTGTTTCGGGTGCTTTCTTCGCAGGTTAGGGGCGAGGGGCGGGGTGGGGCATGCTCCATCCGGGCGCGGTTCGCGGATTGCGTTGTCCGCCGTGGACATAGGGCCGCGCCGCGGGGATCGCCCCAGGTCCGGCCGCGTAACCGGTGAACTCCCCCTGCGGGGGCACTAGATTGACCCGCGGACACGCAGACCGGCAGGTCAGGGGGCAAGGGCAATGGACACCGACGGCACGCAGGGCGCTGGCGGCACGCACGACGCTCGTGGCACACACGCCACACCGGTGCCGCGCCCCGCGGGGCCGGCGACGCCTCCGGCGCTATCGGCCGATGGGGGAACCGGCGGGGGAGCGGGCATCGGTTCGCCCGCGGGCCCCGCCGCCCCGCCGCCCCGCCCCACGCACGCCCCCGGCGCCGCCGGAGCGTCCGGCGGGGCTGTCGGGGCCGCCTTCCTCGGGTGGCTGCGAGCCCCGCGGCCCGCGGCCGAACCGGGCATCTGGCGGTTCGCGCACCGGCCGAGGCCCGCGCAGGAACCCGAGGTGATCCCGGCCCGGCAGCTCCTCGGCGGAGCGGTGATCGCGTTCCTCGTGGGGTGGCTCGTGTGGTCGCTGCTCTGGAACGGCTACCTCGGCGGCTGGTGGCTGCTCCCGCTGTACGCGATGATCCCCGACTCCTGGGCCCAGCCGCACTCCGTCGGCTCGGTCGTCGTGGTCTACCTGTACTACGCCGTGTTCGCCGTCGGCATCATGATCGCCGTCGGCCGGCTGGGCCGCTGGGGTGAGGTCTGGCGCCGCTACGGCCTGCCGGCCTGGCGCAAGGCCGTCCCCGTCGCCCAGGAACGCCCGCCCGCGCCCGAGGAGGACCCGGCACGCTGGCCCCAGCTCCGGGCCGCGGGCGCCGACGCCGCCGCCGACCGGCTCGCCGCCGACGCCCGCGCCGGGCTGATGCGCGACGTGGACCAGGCCCGGATCGCCCGTGCCTGGCAGGGCGTGCGCCGCGGCAGCCACCCCCTCGCCTCGTTCAGCGCGGCCGTCGTGAAGGACGGCGCCGCCGCCTGCCTGCACCCCTCCGGCGCACGCGACCTGCCCGCCCGCTCCGCCCGCCACGACCTCGCCACCGCCCAGGTCAGGATCGGCACGACCGCCGACGACCCGCGCAACCCCTACGCCTATCGCGGCACGGGCCTCGCGTTCGGGCCCGATCTGCTCGGCACCTCGCTCCTCGCCGTCGGCCCCGCGGGGGCCGGCAAGACCGGCAGCGTCGTCTGGCCGCTCGCCGAGTCCCTGTGTCTGGGCGCCCTGGCCGGCCGCGCCGCCGTCGTGGTCGTCGGCCCCGCGGGGGCCGGCCTGGGCGCCGCCGACGGCTACGACGTCGTCATCCGCATCGGCCACCCCGAGTCCGTCCACGACCTGGACCTGTACGGCGGCACGAGCGACCCGGACGAGGCCGCGGCGGTGCTCGCCGAGGCCCTCGTCGGAGACCTCGCCGACCCGCACCCCGGCGGCGACAGCCGCCGCTCCACCACCGTCATCGCCCAGCTCATCGGGCCGTACCACGCCGTCCACGGCTGCTTCCCCTCCGTGCCCGAGCTGCGCCGCCTCCTCGACGGCGCCCCGGAGCCGCTCGCCGCGCTGCGGCAGGCGCTCACCGACGCGGGGCACGAGGCGATGATCCGCGAGCTCGACGCACGCGAGCGGCAGCTGGGGCACCCGGGAGACGTGGGCGCGGTGCTCGCCGACCGGGTGGCACTCCTCGACCGGCCCGCGTTCGCCTCGTTCTTCGACACGACGGGCCGGGGCAGGCCGTTCTCCCTGCGCGCCCTCGACCACCCCGTACGCGTCCGCATCGACCTGCCCGAACGCGGGCACGCCGACGCGTCGCGGATCCTCGCGCGCCTCGTGCTCGCCCAGTTCGTCGCCAGCGCGTCCGTCCGCGACGACCGCTCGCTCTTCGCCTGCCTGATCCTGGACGACGCGACCGGCGCCGTGACCCCGCAGGCCGTGCGCGGCATCCAGCGGCTGCGGTCCGCGAACGCGGGCGCCGTCCTGACCCTGCGCACCCTCGACGACGTGCCGCGGCCCCTGCGCGGACCCCTGCTCGGCGCCGTCGGCTGCCGCATGGCCCTGTCCGGCCTCACCCCGTGGGACGGCCAGGACTTCGCCGAGGTGTGGGGCAAGGAGTGGACCGAGACCCGGGACGTCACCGACCGGCAGATCATCGCGGAGACCCCGCTCGGCAAGACCGTCCACATGCTGCGCCGCGTCATCACCGGCAACGCGCCGACCGCACGGGCCGTCACCGTCCGCCAGGTCGAGCGCGAGCGCTGGTCCGCCTCCGAACTGGCGCACGCCGTTCCGCCCGGCCACGCCGTCCTGTCCCTGACGACGGTGCGGGGCGAGCACGCGCCGCCGCTCCTGGTGGACCTGCGCGACTGAGGCGGCCCGGTGAGTGGGGGAGGCCGCGGACGTACGTACGGTGAGGCAGAATCGACACTGGTCGTTCATACGTACCGGCCAAAAGATCCACAGGATCCACCCCCCACCCGAGCACCATCTGTCCCACACCTGAAGGCCTCATGCCGCCCACGCTCGCCTCCCTCGTCCACCACTCCGCGCTCAAGCTGACCGTGCGCGCCGGGGAGGAACGGCTGGACACCGCCGTGCGCTGGGCCCACGTCAGTGAGCTCGCCGACCCCGTGCCGTACATGGAAGGCGGCGAGCTGCTCCTGTTCACCGCGCTCAAACTGGACGCGGAGGACCCGGACGCGATGCGTCGCTATGTGAAGCGGCTCGCCGGCGCCGGGGTCGTCGGGCTCGGCTTCGCCGTCGGCGTCAACTACGACGCGGTGCCGCAGGCTCTCGTCGACGCGGCGCGAGAGGAGGGGTTCCCGCTCCTCGAAGTGCCGCGCCGCACCCCCTTCATCGCCATCAGCAAGGCCGTCTCCGCCGCCATCGCCGCCGACCAGTACCGCGCCGTCACCGCGGGGTTCGCCGCCCAGCGCGAGCTGACCAAGCAGGCACTGAGCGGCGGCCCCGAGGGGCTGCTCGGCGCGCTCGCCGGCCAGGTCGACGGCTGGGCCGCGCTGTACGACGCCTCGGGCGCCGTCGTCGCCGCCGCGCCGGAGTGGGCCGGGCGCCGGGCGGCCCGGCTCGTCGCCGACGTCGAGCGGCTGCGCGAGCGGCCCGCCCCGGCCAGCGCCGTGGTGGGCGGCAGCGACCAGCAGGACGGCGGCGACGAGGACCGCGTGGAACTGCACTCGCTCGGCACCGGACGCAGGCCCCGCGCCGCGCTCGCCGTGGGCACCGCCGCGGCCCTCGGCACCGCCGAGCGCTACGCGCTGCACTCCGCCATCGCCCTGCTCACCCTCACCACCGAGCGCTCCCGTTCGCTGCACTCCGCCGAGCAGCGCATCGGTGCCGCGGTCCTGCGGATGCTCCTCGCCGGGGAGCCCGAGCACGCCAGGACCGTCGCGGGAGACCTGTACGGAGGGCTGCTCGACGCGCCCTTCCGGATGATCGTCGCCGAGGTCGCGTCCGCGTCGGCGGGCCGTGCGCACGCCGACGGGCACGCGCGCGTGGCCCTCGACAAGCCGGAGCGGCCCGCGCCGGGCACGGGGACGGCGGCCGTCGCCGCCCCCGGCGACCCGCTCACGGGGCTCGCCGACGTCGTGGAGGCCGCCGCGGCCCGCTCCGGCGAGGCCGTCCTCGTGGTGCCCGACGGGGACCGGCTCGTCCTGCTCGCCGCCGACGGCGGCGCGGCCACGGGAGCCTGCACCCAGTACGCCGAGGCTCTGGAGACCGCCCGCCTGACCCAGCGCGAGCAGGGCGGCACGGGCGAGGACGACGAACTCGTGGTCGGCCTGTCCGCACCGGCCGGGCCGATCGCCGCCGCGACCGCGTACAAGCAGGCCGAGCAGGCCCTGTCGGTCGCCCGGCGGCGCGGGCGCGCCCTCGTCGAGCACGAGGAGGTCGCGGCCGGCTCCGTCGTGCCGCTGCTCGCCGACGACGCCGTACGCGCCTTCGCCGACGGCCTCCTGCGGGCCCTGAAGGACCACGACGCGACCGGCCGTGGCGACCTCGTGGCGTCGCTGCGCGCCTGGCTGTCGCGGCACGGCCAGTGGGACGCGGCCGCCGCCGACCTCGGCGTGCACCGCCACACCCTGCGCTACCGGATGCGCCGGGTCGAGGAGATCCTCGGCCGTTCGCTCGACGACCCGGACGTGCGCATGGAGCTGTGGCTGGCCCTCAAGGCGACGGGCGCGGGCGGCGAATAGGCCCCCTCGGCCCGCCCTTCAGGACAGAACCCGCACCCGCCTCTGCCAAAGAGGCGCGCCGCGCTCGCGGACTCCGACACGTCGGACAAACACGGCTCCGGCCGGGCCCGCCTACCGTTGGTCCGGAAAGACCCCAGTACACACCCACTGCGGAAGGGCCGGGACCGACTATGACCGCCACTCACGCCTTCTGGCTCGCGGGCCGCGAGGCCACCGGTGACGCCACCTTCGACGTCACCAACTCCTACGACGGTCGGCTGGTCGGCAAGGTCAGCGTGCCCACGGACGCGCAGGTCGAGGAAGCCGTCGCCGCCGCGTACGCCGTCCGCGACGAGTTCGCCGCCACCCCCGCCCACGTACGGGCCAAGGCCCTCAACCACGTGGCCGACCGGCTGACCGAGCGCACCGAGGAGATCGCCCAGCTGATCTCCGCCGAGAACGGCAAGCCCATCAAGTGGGCGCGCGGCGAGGTCGGCCGTGCCGTCTCCGTCTTCCGCTTCTCCGCCGAAGAGGCCCGCCGCTTCAACGGCGGCGAGGCCCAGCGCCTGGACACCGACGCGGGCGGCACCGGCCGGCTCGCCCTGACCCGCCGCATTCCGCACGGCGTGGTCCTCGGCATCGCGCCGTTCAACTTCCCGCTGAACCTCAGCGCACACAAGGTCGCCCCGGCCATCGCCGTCGGCGCCCCGATCATCCTCAAGCCGGCCCCGGCCACGCCGATCTCCTCGCTGATCCTCGGCGAGCTGCTCGCCGAGACGGACCTCCCGGCCGGTTCCTGGTCCGTCCTCACGGTCCCGAACGACCGCATGCCCGCCCTGGTCCAGGACGAGCGCCTGCCGGTCATCTCCTTCACCGGCTCGGGCCCGGTCGGCTACGCGATCATGGACAGCGTGCCGCGCAAGCACTGCACGCTGGAGCTCGGCGGCAACGGCGCGGCCGTCGTCCTCGGCGACTGGGCCTCCGACGAGGACCTGGACTGGGCGGCGACCCGCATCGCCACCTTCTCCAACTACCAGGGCGGCCAGTCCTGCATCTCCGTGCAGCGCGTCATCGCCGACGCCTCCCTGTACGAGCGGCTCCTGCCGAAGATCGTCGCGGCCGTCGAGGCGCAGGTCACCGGTGACCCCGCGGACGACGCCACCGACGTCGGCCCGCTGGTCAGCGAGGACGCCGCCAAGCGCGTGGAGGCCTGGGTCGACGAGGCCGTCGCCGCGGGCGCCTCGCTGCTCGCGGGCGGCAAGCGCGAGGGCGCCACGTACGCCCCGACCGTCCTCGCCGACGTGCCGGCCGACGTGACGATCTCCTGCGAGGAGGTCTTCGGGCCGGTCCTCACGGTGAAGAAGGTCGACGGCGAGGCCGAGGCCTTCGCCGCGGTCAACGACTCCAAGTACGGCCTCCAGGCGGGCGTGTTCACGCACGACCTGCAGACCGCGTTCCGCGCCCACCGTGCCCTCGAGGTCGGCGGTGTGGTCATCGGCGACGTCCCGTCCTACCGCGCGGACCAGATGCCGTACGGCGGCGCCAAGCAGTCCGGCGTGGGCCGCGAGGGCGTGCGCTACGCGATGGACGACTACACGTACGAGCGCGTGCTCGTCCTGACGGGCCTCGCCCTGTAGGACCCAGCAAGACTCCGGCGTACGCCTGATCCGTACGCCGGCCATGGACGGCCGGAGCCCACTGTGCGGGGGCTCCGGCCGTCCGCGTTCCCGGGCCTTCGTTTGACGACAGGCCCGGCTGACCCATGTCCCCCGGATGCCGCCGCCGATGACCCGATCGGTGCGCGAGGGGTGGTCGGGTTGCCGGTTTTCGGGTACATACGACCGAGTAGCACCCGTCGGTAGTCGATGCCGAACGGCCCCTACTCGCGGCGAGGTGATCCCCATGGCGGCCCCAACTTCCCAGCAGCCATCCGTGACGGAACGTGAAGCCCGGCAGGTCGCCGAGGCGGCGCGCGAACAGGGCTGGCGCAAGCCGAGCTTCGCCAAGGAGCTCTTCCTCGGGCGCTTCAGGCTGGACCTGATCCACCCCCATCCACAGCCGGCGGGCGAGGACGTCCGGCGCGGCGAGGAGTTCCTCGCCAAACTGCGCGACTTCTGCGAGACGCGCATCGACTCGGCCCGCATCGAGCGTGAGGCGCGGATCCCCGACGAGGTGATCAACGGGCTCAAGGAGCTCGGCGCCCTCGGCATGAAGATCGACATCAAGTACGGCGGCCTCGGCCTCACGCAGGTCTACTACAACAAGGCCCTCGCCCTGGTCGGCTCCGCGAACCCCGCGATCGGCGCCCTCCTGTCGGCCCACCAGTCCATCGGTGTGCCGCAGCCGCTGAAGATCTTCGGAACACAGGAGCAGAAGGACGCCTTCCTGCCGCGCTGCGCCCGCACCGACATCACCGCGTTCCTGCTGACCGAGCCCGACGTCGGCTCGGACCCGGCGCGCCTCGCCACGACCGCGGTGCCCGACGGGGACTCGTACGTCCTCGACGGCGTGAAGCTGTGGACGACGAACGGCGTGGTCGCCGACCTGCTCGTCGTCATGGCGCGGGTGCCGAAGACGGAGGGGAGCAAGGGCGGCATCACGGCCTTCGTCGTCGAGGCCGACTCCGAGGGGATCACGGTGGAGAACCGCAACGCCTTCATGGGCCTGCGCGGCCTGGAGAACGGTGTGACCCGCTTCCACCGGGTCCGGGTCCCGGCCGCGAACCGCATCGGCCCCGAGGGCGCCGGCCTCAAGATCGCCCTCACCACCCTCAACACGGGCCGGCTCTCGCTGCCCGCGATGTGCGTGGGCGCGGGCAAGTGGTGCCTGAAGATCGCCCGCGAGTGGTCGGGCGCCCGCGAGCAGTGGGGCAAGCCGGTCGCGTTCCACGAGGCGGTCGGCCAGAAGATCTCGTTCATCGCCGCCACGACCTTCGCGCTCGAAGCCGTGGTCGACCTGTCCTCCCAGATGGCCGACGAGGACCGCAACGACATCCGTATCGAGGCCGCCCTCGCCAAGCTCTTCGGCTCCGAGATGGGCTGTCTGATGGCCGACGAGCTGGTCCAGATCCGCGGCGGCCGCGGCTTCGAGACCGCCGAGTCCCTCGCCGCGCGCGGCGAACGCGCCGTCCCCGCCGAGCAGCTCCTGCGCGACCTGCGGATCAACCGCATCTTCGAGGGCTCGACGGAGATCATGCATCTCCTCATCGCCCGCGAGGCCGTGGACGCGCACCTGTCGGTCGCAGGTGACCTGATCGACCCCGAGAAGTCCCTGTCCGACAAGGCGAAGGCGGGCGCGAAGGCCGGCGGCTTCTACGCACGCTGGCTGCCGAAGCTCGTCGCAGGGCCCGGCCAGCTCCCCAACTCCTACGGCGAGTTCCACCCCGACGGCCACGTCGACCTCTCCGGCCATCTGCGCTACGTGGAGCGCTCGGCGCGCAAGCTGGCCCGTTCCACCTTCTACGCCATGTCCCGCTGGCAGGGGAAGATGGAGACCAAGCAGGGCTTCCTCGGCCGGATCGTCGACATCGGCGCCGAACTCTTCGCGATGAGCGCGGCCTGCGTGCGGGCCGAGCACCTGCGCGCCACCGGCGAACACGGCCGCGAGGCCTACCAGCTCGCCGACGTGTTCTGCAGCCAGTCCCGCGTCCGCGTCGACGAACTCTTCGGGCGTCTGTGGCACAACACCGACGAACGCGACCGCAAGGTCACCAAGGGAGTCCTCGGCGGGTCCTACACCTGGCTGGAGGAGGGTGTCATCGACCCGAGCGGCGACGGCGCGTGGATCGCGGACGCGACCCCCGGCCCCTCGAAGCGGGAGAACGTCCGCCGTCCCATCCGCTGAACCGCGCCCCGGGGCCCGCAGGTGTCTTGGCCACCGCAAAGCCCACAGGCCCCGGGAGAGACGGCCCCTCGGACTCTGGCCGGTGGTCTTCGCCGTCCTCGCGCTCTGTCTCCCGACCCGGAGACAGAGCGCGATCTTTTACGGGCGCGGCACCCTCAGCGCCCACCTCACTCACTGCATCCGGACCATGACCGGATGGTGACCGGTCCTGCCTCCTTGCCTCAAAGGCCCACGAGGCAGACATTGGGTACAGGGGGGAGGCTCCTGTGGCAGGTACCGGACTCAACCGCATCACCTCCAGGATCATGCGCGCCGGCGAAGGCAGGATCCTGCGCAGGCTCCAGCGCGTCGTCGACCAGGTCAACTCGGTCGAGGAGGAGATCCGCGCGCTCACCGACGCCGAGCTCCAGGCCCTCACCACGGAGTTCAGGCAGCGCCACAGCGACGGCGAGAGCCTGGACGACCTCATGCCCGAGGCCTTCGCCGCCGTCCGCGAGGCCGCGCGCCGCACGCTCGGCATGCGCCACTTCGACGTACAGCTCATGGGTGGCGCCGCGCTCCACCTCGGCAACATCGCCGAGATGCAGACCGGCGAGGGCAAGACCCTGGCCGCGACCCTGCCCGTCTACCTCAACGCCCTGGCCGGGAAGGGCGTCCACCTCGTCACCGTCAACGACTACCTCGCCGAGCGCGACGCCGCCTGGATGGGCCGGGCCTACCGCTTCATGGGCCTCACCGTCGGTGTGGTCAAGAACGACATGGACCCGGCCGACCGCCGTGCCGCGTACGCCTGCGACATCACGTACGGCACCAACACCGAGTTCGGCTTCGACTACCTGCGCGACAACATGGCCTGGACGAAGGACGAACTGGTGCAGCGCGGCCACCACTTCGCGATCGTCGACGAGGCGGACTCGATCCTCATCGACGAGGCCCGCACGCCGCTGATCATCTCCGGACCGGCCGACCAGCCCACCCGCTGGTACAGCGTCTTCGCGGGCCTGGTCCAGCACATGAGCGGCGTCAAGGTCCAGGACGAGCACTTCACCACCCAGGCCGACAAGGACCGGCTCGCCGGGCTGCGGGCCACGTACGACTACGAGTACGACCCGAAGAAGCGGACCGTGGCGATCCTGGACCGCGGGGTCGCCTACCTGGAGGACCAGCTCGGCATCGAGAACTTCTACGAGGCGGCCCACACCCCGCTCATCGGGCACCTGAACAACGCGCTCAAGGCCAAGGAGCACTTCAAGAACGACAAGGACTACGTCGTCATCGACGGCGAGGTCCTCATCGTCGACGAGCACACCGGCCGCCTCCTGCCGGGCCGCCGCTACAACGAGGGCCTGCACCAGGCCATCGAGGCCAAGGAAGGGGTGGACATCATGGCCGAGAACCAGACGCTCGCCACGATCACCCTGCAGAACTTCTTCCGCCTCTACTCCAAGCTCGGTGGCATGACCGGCACCGCCATGACCGAGGCCGCCGAATTCCACCAGATCTACAAGCTGCACGTCGTGCCCATTCCCACCAACCGGCCGATGGTCCGGCGCGACGAACCCGACCTGATCTACCGCACCGAGCGCGCCAAACTCGATGCGATCGTCGAGGACATCGCCGAGAAGCACGCCGCCGGCCAGCCCGTCCTCGTCGGCACCACCTCCGTCGAGAAGTCCGAGCTCCTGTCCGAGCAACTCAGCAGGCACGGCATCCGGCACGAGGTCCTCAACGCCAAGAACCACCGCGGCGAGGCCCAGATCGTCGCGCAGGCCGGCCGCAAGGGCGCCGTCACCGTCGCCACGAACATGGCGGGCCGCGGCACCGACATCATGCTCGGCGGCAACCCGGAGGCCATGACCGCCGCCGCGCTCGGAGAACGCGGCGGCGAGGACGACGACCCCGACCGGCGACGCGCCGTCGAGGAGAGCGTCGCCGCCTCCGCCGCCGCCGAGCACGCCGAGGTGACGGAGCTCGGCGGGCTCTACGTCCTCGGCACCGAACGGCACGAGTCCCGGCGCATCGACAACCAGCTGCGCGGCCGCTCGGGACGCCAGGGCGACCCCGGGCAGTCCCGCTTCTACCTGTCCCTGGAGGACGACCTGATGCGCCTGTTCCGCGCCCAGCTCGTCGACCGGGTCATGGCGATGGCGGACGTCCCCGCGTCCGTGCCCATCGAGACCAAGATGGTCACCCGTGCCATCGCCTCCGCCCAGTCCCAGGTCGAGCAGCAGCACTTCGAGGCCCGTAAGGACGTCCTCAAGTTCGACGAGGTCCTCAACCGGCAGCGCACCCTCATCTACCGCGAGCGGCGCCGCGTCCTGGAGGGCGAGGACCTGCGCGCCCAGATCCTCCAGTTCATGGACGACACCATCAAGGCGTACATCACCGAGGAGACCGCCGAGGGCTACCCGGAGGAGTGGGATCTCGACGTGCTCTGGGCCGCCTTCCACGAGCTCTACCCGTGCGGCGTCACCCCCGAGGAGCTCGACGAGGAGGCGGGCGGGCGTGCCGACCTGACCGCCGGCCGTCTTGTCGAAGCCGTCACCGACGACATCCACGCGCGCTTCGAGGAGCGCGAGAGCGAACTCGGCGCCGACGCCCTGCGCGAGCTGGAGCGCGTCGTGGTCCTCGCCGTCCTGGACCGCAAGTGGCGCGAACACCTCTACGAGATGGACTACCTCCGCGAGGGCATCGGGCTGCGCTACACGCTGGGCCGCGAGCCGATCTTCGAGTACGAACGCGAGGGGTTCGACCTGTTCGCGGCCATGATGGACGCCATCAAGGAGGAGTCCGTCGGCTACGTCTTCAACCTCGACACCACCGCCGACGCACCCCCCTCCGACGCCCTCGACGCGGCCCGGCGCCCCGAACGTCTCCACTTCAGCGCGCCCACCCTGGACACCGCCGCGGGCCTGCAGGAAGGCCTCTTCGAAGCCGCCCCCGCCGAGGGCGCACCGGGCGAGGCGGAGCCGCCCGCAGGCTCCCCGCAGCCGCCCGCCCCGCCGAAGGGCCGCCGCCGGCGCGAGCCATGACGAACCGCCGGGGGACGCGCTGTCCAGGAGGACCGGAGGCCACGCCACAATGGGGGGTATGAGCGACAGCGCATCCCCCCTCGCGGACCCGCACCTCGTCTTCGACCCCGCCGGCTCGGACGGCCCGCGGGACGTCGTCATCCTCGGCTCCACGGGCTCGATCGGCACCCAGGCCATCGACCTGGTGCTGCGCAACCCCGACCGGTTCGCGGTCACGGCGCTGTCCGCCGCGGGCGGCCGGGTCGGCCTGCTCGCCGAACAGGCCAGGCAGCTGCGCGTACGTACCGTCGCGGTCGCGCGCGAAGACGTGGTGCCCGCCCTGCGCGAGGCACTGAGGGCGCAGTACGCCGACGGCGAGCCGCTCCCCGAGATCCTGGCGGGACCCGACGCGGCCACCCAGCTCGCCGCCTCCCCCTGCCACACGGTGCTCAACGGCATCACCGGATCCATCGGCCTCGCCCCGACACTCGCCGCCCTGGAGGCCGGACGCACCCTCGCCCTCGCCAACAAGGAGTCGCTCATCGTCGGCGGCCCCCTGGTCAAGGCGCTCGCGAAGCCGGGCCAGATCATCCCGGTCGACTCCGAGCACGCCGCGCTCTTCCAGGGCCTCGCGGCCGGCAAGCGCGCCGACGTCCGCAAGCTCGTGGTCACCGCGTCCGGCGGGCCCTTCCGGGGACGGACCAGGGCGGACCTCGCACACGTCACGCCCGAGGACGCGCTCGCGCACCCGACCTGGGCGATGGGACCGGTCATCACCGTCAACTCGGCGACTCTCGTCAACAAGGGCCTGGAGGTGATCGAGGCGCACCTCCTCTACGACATCCCGTTCGAGCGGATCGAGGTGGTCGTGCACCCGCAGTCGTACGTGCACTCCATGGTCGAGTTCACGGACGGCTCCACCCTCGCCCAGGCCACGCCGCCCGACATGCGCGGACCCATCGCCATCGGCCTCGGCTGGCCCGAGCGGATCCCCGACGCGGCGCCCGCGTTCGACTGGACGAAGGCGTCGAGCTGGGAGTTCTTCCCTCTCGACACCGAGGCCTTCCCCTCGGTAGGACTCGCCCGGCACGTCGGCGAGCTCGCGGGCACGGCCCCGGCAGTGTTCAATGCCGCAAACGAGGAGTGCGTGGACGCGTTCTTGAACGGCGCGCTGCCGTTCAACGGCATCATGGACACCGTCACGAAGGTCGTCGAGGAACACGGCGTACCTTCGACCGCGACGTCGGGAACTTCCCTGACCGTCGCGGACGTCCTCGAAGCGGAGACCTGGGCACGTGCCCGGGCCCGTGAACTGACGGCACAGGCGACATCGACCGCGGAGGCTCGTGCATGACGACCCTGATGATGATCCTCGGCATAGTCGTCTTCGCGATCGGACTCCTCGTCTCGATCGCCTGGCACGAGCTGGGGCATCTGTCGACCGCGAAGCTCTTCAAGATCCGCGTGCCGCAGTACATGGTCGGCTTCGGCCCGACCATCTGGTCGCGCAAGAAGGGCGACACGGAGTACGGCGTCAAGGCGATCCCGCTGGGCGGCTACATCCGCATGATCGGCATGTTCCCGCCCGGCCCGGACGGGAAGATCCAGTCCCGCTCCACCTCGCCGTTCCGCAGCATGGTCGAGGACGCGCGGGCGGCGGCCTTCGAGGAGCTCCAGCCGGGCGACGAGACGCGGCTCTTCTACACGCGCAAGCCGTGGAAGAGGGTCATCGTGATGTTCGCGGGTCCCTTCATGAACCTGATCCTCGCGGTCGGCCTCTTCTTCACCGTCCTGATGGGCTTCGGCATCACGCAGCAGACCACCACGGTCAGCTCGGTCCAGCAGTGCGTGGTCAAGCAGAGCGAGAACCGCGACACGTGCAAGAAGTCCGACCCCGCGTCCCCGGCCGCCGCGGCCGGCCTGCGGGCCAAGGACAAGATCGTCTCGTTCAACGGTGTGAAGACCGACCAGTGGAACACCCTGTCCGACGAGATCCGCGCCAACCCCGGCAGGACCGTCGACATCGTCGTCCAGCGCGACGGCCGGGAGAAGGTCCTGCACGCCAAGATCGCCACCAACCAGGTGGCGAAGAAGGACAGCAGCGGCCAGATCGTCCAGGGCGAGTACGTCAACGCCGGATTCCTCGGCTTCAGTGCCTCGACCGGTGTCGTGCGCCAGGACTTCGGCGACTCGGTGACGTGGATGGGCGACCGGGTCGGCGACGCCGTCAACTCGCTCGCCGCCCTGCCCGGCAAGATCCCGGCCCTGTGGGACGCGGCCTTCGGCGACGGCCCGCGTGAGCCGGACTCGCCGATGGGTGTGGTCGGCGCCGCCCGTGTCGGCGGGGAGATCTTCAACCTGGACATCCCGGCGACCCAGCAGCTCGGCATGGCCCTGATGCTCGTCGCGGGCTTCAACCTGTCGCTGTTCCTCTTCAACATGCTGCCGCTGCTGCCCCTGGACGGCGGGCACATCGCCGGCGCCCTGTGGGAGTCCCTGCGACGGAACGTGGCGAAGGTCTTCAAGCGACCCGACCCCGGCCCGTTCGACGTGGCGAAGCTGATGCCCGTCGCCTACGTCGTGGCCGGGATCTTCGTCTGCTTCACCGTCCTGGTACTGATCGCGGACGTCGTCAACCCGGTCAAGATCACGTAGTCACCGACTGTTCGGAGACAGCAGGAGCCACGTACAGCCCGTCGAGCGGGGCGGTGGCGGAAGACGGAAGGGCGGCCGGGCATGCACTGTGCCCGGCCGCCTGCCTTCGGGTGGACTTCCGGACGTGATGTGCTCGCCGCCAGGCCGGTGCCGTAATCTCGAAACCTGGAGCCCGCTCACCACGGGACCCCGATCCGTGTCTTCTTCTCGGGTCTCGATTCCACACCTTGGGGTTGCACAGCAGATGACTGCGATTTCTCTCGGCATGCCGTCCGTTCCGACCAAGCTCGCCGAGCGCCGCAGGAGCCGGCAGATCCAGGTCGGCACCGTGGCGGTCGGCGGAGACGCACCGGTGTCGGTGCAGTCCATGACGACGACCCGTACGTCCGACATCGGCGCCACGCTCCAGCAGATCGCCGAGCTCACCGCGTCCGGCTGTCAGATCGTGCGGGTGGCGTGCCCCACGCAGGACGACGCGGACGCGCTGCCCGTCATCGCGAAGAAGTCGCAGATCCCCGTGATCGCGGACATCCACTTCCAGCCGAAGTACGTCTTCGCCGCCATCGAGGCGGGCTGCGCCGCGGTCCGGGTGAACCCGGGCAACATCAAGCAGTTCGACGACAAGGTCAAGGAGATCGCGCAGGCGGCCAAGGACCACGGCACCCCGATCCGTATCGGCGTGAACGCGGGCTCGCTCGACGCCCGGCTGCTGAAGAAGTACGGCAAGGCGACCCCCGAGGCGCTCGTCGAGTCGGCGCTGTGGGAGGCGTCGCTCTTCGAGGAGCACGGGTTCCGCGACATCAAGATCTCGGTCAAGCACAACGACCCGGTCGTGATGGTGAACGCCTACCGGCAGCTCGCCGCGGCCTGTGACTACCCGCTGCACCTCGGCGTCACCGAGGCGGGCCCGGCCTTCCAGGGCACCATCAAGTCGGCTGTCGCGTTCGGCGCGCTGCTGTCCGAGGGCATCGGCGACACCATCCGCGTCTCCCTGTCGGCCCCGCCGGTCGAGGAGATCAAGGTGGGCAACCAGATCCTGGAGTCGCTCAACCTCAAGCCGCGCCGCCTGGAGATCGTCTCCTGCCCGTCCTGCGGACGGGCCCAGGTCGACGTCTACAAGCTGGCCGAAGAGGTCACCGCGGGCCTCGACGGCATGGAGGTGCCGCTGCGCGTCGCCGTCATGGGCTGCGTCGTGAACGGACCGGGCGAGGCGCGCGAGGCCGACCTCGGCGTCGCCTCGGGCAACGGCAAGGGCCAGATCTTCGTGAAGGGTGAGGTCATCAAGACCGTCCCCGAGTCGAAGATCGTCGAGACCCTCATCGAAGAGGCGCTGAAGATCGCCGAGCAGATGGAACGGGACGGCGTCATGAGCGGTGAGCCCGAGGTCTCCGTCAGCTGACGCACAACGTGGCGCAAGGGACCTGGGTGCCCCTCCGGAGGTGGCGCCCGGGTCCCTTGCGCGCGGTGTGCTGCTCAGTTTCTCCGGCTAAAGTACGGAGATCAGCAGACCGCGTGACTCCGCCCCGAGGGGCTTCTCGCCGTGACGCGACGGTCAAGCCCTGACCGATGCTCGCGAGCGAGCACGCGGCGACGCTAGCAGGGCGTTCGACGGGTTGTCGTTGCCCGCAAGGAGTGATGGAGCCGTCCCGTTGTTGACTCAGACCACCACCCGGGTCCTCGAACCGAGTGACCTCGACGCCGCGCTCGCGGTGCTGGACCGCGAGCCGGTTGCCAATGCCTTCGTGGCGTCCCGCGTCCAGGTGGCGGGCCTCGACCCGTGGCGTCTGGGCGGCGAGATGTGGGGCTGGTACGAGGACGGGATGCTCGAGTCCCTCTGCTACGCGGGCGCGAACCTGGTCCCGATCTGCGCCTCCCCGAGGGCCGTGCGCGGGTTCGCCGACCGGGCCCGCAGGGCCGGGCGCCGCTGCTCCTCCATCGTCGGCCCCGCCGGACCCACCGCCCAGCTGTGGCGCCTGCTCGAACCGAACTGGGGCCCGGCCAGGGACGTACGCGCCCATCAGCCCCTCATGGTCACCGACCGGCTCCCCGACGACATCGCCCCCGATCCGTACGTCCGTCGCGTCCGCAAGGACGAGATGGAGACGATCATGCCGGCGTGCGTGGCGATGTTCACGGAGGAGGTCGGCGTCTCGCCGCTCGCCGGTGACGGAGGCCTGCTGTACCAGGCGAGGGTGGCCGAGCTGGTCGGCTCGGGGCGTTCGTTCGCCCGGCTCGACGAGCAGGGCAAGGTGATCTTCAAGGCCGAGATCGGTGCCGCGACGACGCTGGCCTGCCAGATCCAGGGCGTGTGGATCGCCCCCGAGCACCGCGGCCGCGGCCTCGCCGCCCCGGGGATGGCGGCGGTCCTGCGCTATGCGCTCGCGGATGTCGCGCCGCTGGTCAGCCTGTACGTGAACGACTTCAACACCCCGGCGCGGGCCGCGTACCGCCGGGTCGGATTCGAGGAAGTCGGCGCCTTCATGAGCGTCCTGTTCTGACGCGCTCACGCGCTCGCTGTGGCACCTGTCTCACATATTTGGCGCCAGTTGACATTAGCGCCCCTTATGGAAGATAAAGAAGCTCCTTTGGTTCAAGCTTCACCCAGTGTGAACACCCTCCGTGTGCGCACCGGTGTGGATGCTGATGAGTTTCTGAGCGAATGAGTGCCACCATGCCCGACCGTGCCAGTGACCCCTCCCAGGCATGGGAGGGGTGGCGAGCAGAGCGGCACCGCTCCGTCACCGGTCCCACCGGGAACCTCGCCCTCGTCGAGACCCGCTGGCTGACCGCGGGCGAGCGCCCCGACCTCACGGCGGCCCGCGCCGGACAGCGCGACGGTGTGACCGTCACCACCGTCGAGCGCACCGACCTGGTGACCGGCGAGCCCGAGTACGCGCTGCGGTTCTGGGACGCCGAGTCTCCCGCGATCCGGAACTTCGAGCGCACCGACGCGTTCCCGTTCGACCCGGCCTGGGTCCTGGACGCCACGTACACCCCCGTCGAGGACGGCCGCCGCGTCGCCTTCGAGCACATCCGGGACAACGGCGGCACCCGCGACCTCGCCGTCCCCGGCGACATCGCGCTCACCGTCGACGGCACCGACTACACGCTCAGCGCCTTCGACGACGACGGCACGCTGCTGCTCGTCTTCGGCGACCCGACCAACGGGACGGCCACCTACGGCGCGGGCCGGTTCCTCTTCGTCGAGCACACGGGAGAGGGGCAGGTGCGGCTCGACTTCAACCGTGCGTTCGTCCCGCCGTGCGGCTTCTCCGATCAGTACAACTGTCCGATGCCGCCGCGGCAGAACCGCTTCCATCTGCCCGTGGAAGCGGGCGAGAAGCTCCCTGTCTTCCGCGACGGCTTCGCCGACCAGCACTGATCCCCGCGCTCCCCCTCCCCGCGTCCCGCACGAAGGCAGCCTCCATGAACCTCCCCAAGAAGCCCCTGTCCGCCGGTGTGCTCACCGTCGCCCTCGCCGTGACCCTCGCCGCGTGCGGCGGCTCCGCCGACAACAGCAACAGCGGCGGCGGCAGTGGCGCGTACGACAAGAACGCCACGGTCAACATCGGCTCCCTGTACGAGCCGCAGAACCTGGACAACACCGGAGGCGGCGGCCAGGGCGTCACCGAGGCGCTCAACGGCAATGTCTACGAGGGCCTGTTCAAGCTCACCGACGACGGCAAGGTCGACAAGCTCCTCGCCAAGGACTACAAGGTCTCCGGTGACGGCCTCACCTACACCTTCACCCTGCGCGACGGCGTGAAGTTCCACAGCGGCAAGACGCTGACCAGCAAGGACGTCAAGTACAGCCTGGAGAAGGTGATGGCGCCGGACTCGCAGTCCGCGCGCAAGACCAACCTCCAGGTCATCAAGAAGGTCGAGACCCCCGACGCGAAGACCGTGAAGGTCACGCTGAAGCAGAAGTCGATCTCCTTCGTCTACAACCTCTCCTACGTCTGGATCATCAACGACCAGGCGAAGAACCTGAAGACGGCCGAGGACGGCACCGGCCCGTACAAGCTCGGCAAGTGGACGCGCGGCTCCGCGCTCGGCCTCGACCGCTTCCCCGGTTACTGGGGCACCGCCGCCACGAACAAGCAGGTCGTCTTCCACTACTACAAGGACGCGACCGCGCTGAACAACGCGCTTCTGACGAACGCCGTGGACGTCGTCACCAGCGAGCAGTCGCCCGACGCCCTCGACCAGTTCAAGTCCAACCAGAGCTACAAGGTCAACGACGGCGACTCGACGACCAAGCTCCTGCTCGCCTTCAACGACAAGGCCAAGCCCTTCACGGACGTCAAGGTCCGCAGGGCCGTCTCGTCCGCGATCGACGACAAGAAGCTCCTCGAGTCCGTCTGGGGCGGCTACGGCAAGGAGATCGGGTCGATGGTGCCGCCCACCGACCCCTGGTACGAGGACCTGACCAAGGTCAACGGGTACGACCCGGCCGAGGCCAAGAAGCTGCTCAAGGAAGCCGGTTACGCGAAGGGCTTCAGCTTCACGCTGGACACCCCGAACTACGACCCGCACCCGACGGCCGCCACCTTCATCAAGTCGCAGCTCGCCAAGGTCGGCATCACCGTCAAGATCAACACGATCACGCCCGACGAGTGGTACACGAAGGTCTACAAGAACCACGACTTCTCGGCCACGCTCCAGGAGCACGTCAACGACCGTGACGTCGTCTGGTACGGCAACCCCGACTTCTACTGGGGCTACGACAACAAGCAGGTCACCCAGTGGGTCGAGGACGCCGAGAAGGCGTCGTCCACCCAGCAGCAGACCGACATCCTCAAGAAGGTCAACCGCAAGACCGCCGAGGACGCCGCCAGCGACTGGCTGTACCTGTACCCGCAGATCGTCGTCGCCAACAGCAAGCTGTCCGGCTACCCGCTCAACGGCCTGAACTCGCAGTTCTTCGCGTACGACATCAAGAAGGGCTGATGACCGGCTATCTCCTGCGCCGCCTCGCCTTCCTCGTCGTCTCCCTGGTCCTCGCGAGCATCGTCCTGTTCGTGCTCCTGAGGATGCTGCCCGGCGATCCGGCGAACGCCCTCACCTCCGTGGGCGCTTCGCCGGAGCAGATAGCCGCGGCACGGCACTCCATCGGATCCGACCGACCGCTGCCCGAGCAGTTCACCCACTGGGTGGGGCAGCTCGCGACCGGCGACCTCGGCACGTCCTTCGTCAGCTCGCTGCCCGTCGGACCCGAGGTCGTCCATCGCCTGAGCGTGACCGTGCCGCTGACCCTGGCCGCGTTCGTGCTCGCGGTGCTGATCGCGGTCCCGGCCGGCTTCGTCGCCGCGTACAGGCGCCGGACCTGGTACGGCGCCCTGCTCAGCGGGGTGTCCCAACTGGGCATCGCCGTACCGGTGTTCTGGCTCGGCATGATCCTCATCGTCGTGTTCGCGCTGAACGCGGGCTGGCTGCCGTCCGGCGGCTTCCCGCAGGACGGCTGGTCCGACCCCGCACAGGCGATCCGCTCCCTCGTGCTCCCCGTCGTCACCATCGCCCTCGTCATGTCGGCGTCCCTGATCCGCTACGTCAGATCGGCGACGCTCGACGTCCTCGACAGCGACTTCCTGCGCACCTCGCGCGCCCTCGGCTCGTCCTTCGGACAGGCCATGTGGCGCCACGGACTGCGCAACGCCTCCGTGCCGGTCATCTCGATCCTCGGCATCGAACTGGCGTCGACCCTGCTCGGTGCGGTCGTCGTCGAGTCCGTGTTCGCGCTGCCGGGGCTCGGCTCCCTGCTCGCCACCGGCATCGCCCAGCACGACTACCCCGTCATCCAGGGCGTCCTGTTCGTCTCCACCCTCGCCGTGCTGCTCATCGGCTTCGCCGCCGACCTCGTGCAGCGGATCATCGACCCACGGCTGCGCGACCGGCTCTCGGGAGGCGCCCGATGAAGCGTTCCGCAACCCTGTGGACGGGGTGCGTCCTCGCCGGACTCATCGCCCTCATCGCACTCGTCTCCCTCTTCTGGCTGCCGTACGACCCCTCGGACACCTCCGGCGGACGGCTCGCCGGGCCGGGCGACGGACATCTGATCGGCACCGACAAACTCGGCCGCGACCTGCTGACACAGCTCATGACCGGGTCCAGGATCGCGATCGCGGCCGGGCTCGGGTCCGTTCTGATCGCGGCCCTCGTCGGCATCACGCTCGGCCTCTTCGCGGCGTTCGCGCAGGGCTGGTTCGACGACACCGTCTCGGCCCTGCTCGACATCCTCATCGCGTTCCCGACGCTGCTGCTCGCCATGCTGATCGTCTCCGCCCGCTCGGCGACCCTCACCTCGGCGATCATCGCGATCGGCCTCGCCCAGAGCGCGATCGTCGCGCGCCTCACCCGGATCCTGGCCAAACGCGTCCTCGCGCAGGACTACATCACCGCCTCCCGCACCTCCGGCACGTCCTGGCCGCGGATCGTCGGGGAGCACGTGCTGCCCAACATCTGGCCGACGCTCTCGGTCAACCTGGCGCTCCAGTTCGGACTCGCCGTCCTCGCCGAGGCGAGCCTGTCCTACCTCGGCCTCGGCGCCCCGCCGCCCAACGCCTCGTGGGGGCGCATGCTCCAGGAGGCCCAGGCGACGTTCACGACCGCGCCGGCGGGCGCCCTCGCGCCCGGCATCCTCCTCGTCCTGCTCGTCATCGGCGTCAACCTCGTCGCCGACGGCCTGCGCGACACCTTCGACCCGGCCCGGCGCAGGAGGACAGCGGCATGAGCCTGCTCGACGTACGCGACCTCACCATCCGCACCGGCGACGGCCGCGACCTCGTCTCCGGCCTCAGCTTCCGCGTCGACCGGGGCGAACGGCTCGGCCTCATCGGCGAGTCCGGGTCCGGCAAGTCACTCACCACCCTCGCCGTGCTCGGCCTGCTTCCCGACGGGATGACCGCCACGGGCAGTGTCGAACTCGACGGCACCCAGATCGTCGGCGCGAGCGAGAAGCGGCTCGTCGACGTACGCGGCAGCGCCGCCGCGATCGTCTTCCAGGAACCGCTGACCGCGCTCGACCCGCTCATGCGCGTGGGCAGACAGCTCGCCGAACCGCTGCGCCGGCGCCGGGGCCTCAAGGGCGACGCGCTCCGCAAGGCCGTCGCCGAAGCCCTCGAACAGGTCCGGTTGCCCGAACCCGGGCGCATCGCCCGCGCGTTCCCGCACGAGATCTCCGGTGGCCAGCGCCAGCGCGTGGCCCTCGCCATGGCGCTCGCCTGCGACCCCGGCCTGCTCATCGCCGACGAACCGACCACCGCGCTCGACGTCACCGTGCAGTCCGAGATGCTCGCCCTGCTCGACACCCTCGTCGGCGAGCGCGGCATGGCCGTCCTCTTCGTCAGCCACGACCTGGCCGTCGTCTCGCGCGTCACCGACCGCGTCCTCGTGATGAAGGACGGGCGCGCCGTCGAGGACGGAACGGTACGCGACCTGGTGCGCGCACCCCGGCAGGCGTACACGAAGGCGCTCGTCGACAGCGCGCGGAAGCTCGAATCCGCCCTCGACCTGGGAGAGCCCCGATGACCGCCGTACTGGAACTCGACTCGGTCGGACACACCTACCGGGGGAGCGCGGCGCCCGTCGTCGAGGACGTCTCCCTCACGGTCGACGCGGGCCACAGCCTCGCGCTCGTCGGCGAGTCGGGGGCCGGCAAGACGACCCTGCTCCGGCTGCTGCTCGGCCTCGCCGCCCCCGGCACGGGCACGGTCCGCTTCGACGGGGATCCGTTGCGGCTCGGCGACCGTGAGCAGATGCGGCGCTTCCGGCGCGCCGTCCAGTGCGTCTTCCAGGACCCGTACGCCTCCCTCGACCCGCGCCAGCGCGTGAGCCGCATCGTCGCCGAGCCGCTGCGCTCGCTCGGCGTGGCGACCGGCGCCGCCGCGCACGCGAAGGTCGTCGAGGCCCTCGAACAGGTCGGGCTCCCGGCGGACGCGGCGTCGCGCTACCCGCACGAGTTCTCCGGCGGCCAGCGCCAGCGCATCGCCATCGCCCGGGCCACCGTGTGCGACCCGCGCGTCCTGCTCGCCGACGAACCCGTCAGCGCGCTGGACGTCACCACCCGCGTCAAGGTCGTCGACCTGCTCGGCGAGCTCAAGCGGGAGCGGGGCCTGACCATCGTCATGGTCTCCCACGACCTGTCCGTGGTGGCCGCCCTGTGCGAACGGACCGCCGTACTCGAACGCGGACGCGTCGTCGAGCAGGGCGAGACCCGTGACGTGCTCGGATCGCCCGAACACCCCTACACGCGGAGGCTGCTCGACAGCGTTCCCAGGCTGCCCGTCTGATCGGATGAGGGCCGCCGGACGGCCCTGTAGTCTCCCCGTCATGACCCAGGACGACGTCGTCACCATCGGGCCTCTCGACCTCGCGGAACACGTGGACGAGGCACTGGCCGTGCAGGCGTACGCCTTCGGCCTGAGCGACGACGAGATCGCCGTGCGCCGTCAGATCGTGCTGCGGCACCTCACCTACCCCGGAGCGCGCGCCCTCGGCGCCCACACCGAGGGCGGCCGGCTCGTCGGCTTCGTCTACGGCATGCCGAACGACCGCGCCCACTGGTGGTCCACCGTGGTGGAGCCCTATCTGCGGTCGCGCTCGCTGGACGGATGGCTCGACGACTCCTTCGTGATCACCGAGCTGCACGTCCACCCCCGCTACCAGAACCGCGGGATCGGCCGGTCCCTCATCACGACCATCACGGACGGCGCCGACGAGCCCAGGTCGATCCTGTCGGCCATCGACTTCGACAGCCCGGCCCGCGGCCTGTACCACTCGCTCGGCTACGAGGACCTCGCCCGGCGGGTCCTCTTCCCCAGCGCTCCCCGGCCCTACGCCGTCATGGGCGCACCGCTCCCGCTGCGTCGCTGAAGGCAGCCGATTTCCGGGCGCGGGACGGACCCGGCTAACCTCCTGCACATCCCTACCTTTCGCAGCAGGAGTCAAAATCATGGCCCAGGTCCAGCGCATGTCCCGGTTGATGGTCAAGACACTGCGTGACGACCCGGCCGACGCGGAGACGCTCAACCACAAGCTGCTCGTCCGTGCCGGGTACGTGCGCCGTACGGCCGCGGGCATCTGGTCCTGGCTGCCGCTGGGCAAGAAGGTCCTCGAGAACGTCGCCCGCGTGGTCCGCGAGGAGATGGACGACATGGGCGGCCAGGAGGTCCTGCTCCCCGCCCTGCTGCCCAAGGAGCCCTACGAGGCGACGGGACGCTGGGAGGAGTACGGCCCCGAGCTGTTCCGCCTCAAGGACCGCAAGGGCGCGGAGTACCTCCTCGGCCCGACCCACGAGGAGATCTTCACGCAGCTGGTCAAGGACCAGTGCTCGTCCTACAAGGACCTGCCCGTGATCCTCTACCAGATCCAGGCGAAGTACCGTGACGAGGCCCGCCCGCGCGCCGGCATCCTGCGCGGCCGCGAGTTCCTCATGAAGGACTCGTACTCCTTCGACACCAGCGACGAGGGCCTGGCCGAGTCGTACGCCCTGCACCGCGACGCGTACATCAAGATCTTCGAGCGCCTCGGCCTCGACCACCGCATCGTCTCCGCCGTCTCCGGCGCGATGGGCGGCTCGGCCTCCGAGGAGTTCCTCGCCCCGGCCCCGGCCGGCGAGGACACCTTCGTCGACTGCCCGGCCTGCGACTACGCCGCCAACACCGAGGCCGTCACCTTCGCCGCCCCGGTCCCCGCGAGCGCCGAGCACCCGGCCGTCGAGGAGCTCGACACCCCCGACACCCCGACCATCGAGACCCTCGCCGCCCACCTCGGCGTCCAGGCCTCGCAGACGCTGAAGAACCTCCTGGTCAAGGTCGACGGCGAGATCGTCGCCGTGGGCGTGCCCGGCGACCGCGAGGTGGACCTCGGCAAGCTCGGCGAGCACCTCTCCCCGGCCGTCGTCGAGCTCGTCACGGCCGAGGACTTCGAGGGTCGCGACGACCTCGTACGCGGCTACGTGGGCCCGCAGGGCCTGGAGAAGGTCCGCTACATCGCCGACCCGCGCATCGCCGCCGGCACGGCCTGGATCACCGGTGCCAACAAGCCCGGCAAGCACGCGAAGAACGTCGTCGCGGGCCGCGACTTCGAGGTCGACGACTACCTCGACGTCGTCGTGGTCGAGGCGGGCGACCCCTGCCCCAAGTGCGGCACCGGCCTGCGCCTGGACCGTGCCATCGAGATCGGCCACATCTTCCAGCTCGGCCGCAAGTACGCCGACGCCTTCCAGCTCGACGTCCTCGGCAACCAGGGCAAGCCGGTCCGCGTGACCATGGGCTCGTACGGCATCGGCGTCTCCCGCGCGGTGGCCGCCCTCGCCGAGCAGACCGCGGACGACAAGGGCCTGTGCTGGCCCAAGGAGATCGCTCCGGCCGACGTCCACGTGGTCGCCGCCGGCAAGGCCCTCCAGACGGAGCTGGCGCTGGAGGTCTCCCAGAAGCTGGGCGCCGCCGGGGTCCGCGTCCTGGTCGACGACCGCGCCGGTGTCTCCCCGGGCGTGAAGTTCACCGACGCCGAGCTGATCGGTGTGCCGCAGATCCTCGTGGCCGGCCGCCGTTCGGCCGAGGGCATCGTGGAACTGAAGGACCGCAAGACCGGCGAGCGCGAGGAAGTGACGGTCGAAGAGGCCATCGCGCGCCTCACGGCCTGACACACGAGCGCCGAGGGCCGGGACGTGATGTCCCGGCCCTCGGTCGTGTCCGGCGACGAGCCGCCGGCCCGCACGCGACAACCGTCAGAGCCAGCCCGCGAACTCCAGCAACAACTCCGCGTCCCGCCCACGCCCCACGCGCAGTGCCCGTACACCGGACTCCACCGCACGGAACAGCGTCCAGCCGCGCAGCCGCTCCTGGTCCACGTCGAGGGACTCCGCGAGCCGCTTCACGCGCCGCCGCGTCGTCGCCGCACCGGACGGCGACGCGATCAGATCCTCCACCCGGTCCCTGACGAGCCGCGCGAGATCGAAGGCGCACTCGCCGACGACCGGGTCCGGCCCGACCGCGAGCCACGGCGTCCGCTCCCCGGCCAGCACCTTGCTCTGCCGGAACGTCCCGTGCAGCAGCCGCACCTCCGGCGGAGCCACGAGCAGCTCGTCCCGCGCCGTGAGCGCCGCGTCGACCAGGGGCACGACGTCCGGCTCCGCGGCGGCGGTGGCCCGCATCGCCTCGGCCTGACGGCCCGTCCGGTCGGCGACCGTCTCGCAGGAACGCCAGGACGGCGGTTCCACCCACAGCCTGCGCAGCGTGCCGGCCGCCTCCAGCAGCGCCTTCGCCTCGGGCAGCGAGCGCACCGACACCTCGGGATGCAGCCGCTCCAGGAGCAGGTCGCCCCCGTCGCCGAGGAGTTGCACCGCCCCGAAGCCGTTCCAGTGTGTGAGCGCCGCGTGCTCGGCCTCCGGGCGGAAGCGCTCCGGCGCCAGTTTGAGCACGGCGGGCGATCCGTCGGCCCGCCGCACCAGGACGACGAGGCTGCTGCGCCCGCCCGGCACATGCACCCGCTCGACCGTCAGCTCAAGCCGTTCCACGGCCTCTCGAAGAATCTCCGGCAGCCTCGCCAGCCACGCGGACGCCCCGTCGTCCCGCACCTCGCCGAGCGCGTTGACCAGCCGCTTCGGCGGTTCGAAAGACATGCGTGAGTAACTCCCTTCCCCGTGACCGTCCCCGTGACCGCGGACCGTACGTGTGACCGTGCCGGCTACGCCTGCGGTGTCGCGGACGCTTCGGGCGCCGCCGACCGCTCGGCGAGACCAGGGAAGGCTACGCTGCCGCCCCGCCACCGCACCGCCCGCACCGCCGCCTCCCGCAGCGCGTCCGCCGCCCTCCTGCGCCGCGCGCCCTCGGAGGCCCGCACCAGGTCCGAGTAGACCCCGGCGACGCGGTCCTCGATGTCCGCCGCGAGCCGCGCGGCCGCCGCCGAGTCCGGCACGGGGAAGGGCAGCGCGTAGGCGCCCGCGGACGGCTGGGGGTCGCCGCCGAGGTCGCGGACCGTGCGCCGCAGGTCGTCGCGGCGCGCACGGTGGGAGTCGTACGCGGTGCGCGCCTCGGGCTTGCGGGCCTCGCTGATCCGGCCGCCCACGACGCCGTAGCCGTACACGGCCGCGTGCTCGGCGGCCAGTGCGGCCTGGACCGCGGTCAGGAGCTGCTTGTCGCTGTCGTCCTTGTCGCGCATGTCGGCCATGTCAGTCCTTCGTCAGCAGATACGCGTGGCCGGCGCCCGCGGCGGCCACCGAGGCCAGCAGGCGGGCCAGTTCGGCGGGGGCTTCGACCAGGGCGGCCGCACGGCGGTCGGCGAGTTCCCGCTCGGCCTTGGCCAGTGCGCTCACCGTGTCCTTCTCGGAGGCGGGTGAGGCGGACGGCGACGGTGAGGGGGAGGCCGGTGCGGCCGGGCGGGCCGACGCACCGAAGGCCTTCACGTGCCGGGCCACCTCGTCGCGCAGCGGGCCGAGCCGTGCGGCGAGGGCCGGATGGGTCGCGAGCGCGGTCTCGTAACGGTCGAGCAGGTCGCCGCTGTCACGGGCGGCGCGTGCCTTGATCCGCTGTGCGGCGGAGGCGCTGCGGGCGTCCCTGGCACCGTCCGACGCGGGGTCGTCGGCGTCGGAACAGCCCGTCAGGAGCGCGGCCCCGGCCACCGAGGCCAGCAGGCTCCTTCTACGCGGCCCCGCGGGGGCCCCAGTGGTCAACGACACGGCAGACGTCCTCGGCAGGAAGGAAGGCAGGAAGGTTTCAGCAGGAGCGGCGGGCGGCAGGCCCGGTGATCACCGTACCTTTGGCCCATGCCTGGTGGACGGCAACACCCCCCTGGACCGGATACCCTTTGACCTGACGCACGACGAGACCACAACAGCACACGCGGCCGAGGAGTCACCCGGATGAGCACCACCCAGAGCGAGAGGCTGCGGTCACTACTGGAACCGCTCGTGAGCTCCCAGGGCCTCGATCTCGAAGAGATCGAAGTGGCATCGGTCGGACGTAAGCGAGTGCTGCGAGTCGTCGTCGACTCCGATTCCGGAGCCGATCTGGACCAGGTCGCCGATGTGAGCCGCGCGCTCTCGGCGAAGCTCGACGAGACGGACGCCATGGGCGAGGGCGAGTACGACCTCGAGGTCGGCACCCCGGGCGCCGAGCGGCCGCTGACCGAGCACCGGCACTACCTGCGTGCGGTCGACCGCCTGGTGAAGTTCCAGCTGGCCGACGCCGCCGACACCGAGCTCGTCGCGCGGATCCTGAAGGTCGACGACGAGGGCCTGGACCTCGAGGTGCCCGGCGTGAAGGGGCGCAAGCCCACCGCCCGCAGGCTCACCTTCGACGACATCGCCAAGGCGCGTGTCCAGGTCGAGTTCAACCGTAAGAACAAGAACGAAGAGAATGCAGAGGAGGCGTAGCCGTGGACATCGACATGAGCGCCCTGCGGGGTCTGGTGCGAGAGAAGGAGATCTCCTTCGACCTGCTGGTCGAAGCGATCGAGTCGGCCCTCCTCATCGCCTACCACCGCACCGAGGGAAGCCGTCGCCACGCGCGCGTGCGCCTCGACCGTGAGAGCGGACATGTGACGGTGTGGGCGAAGGAGGACCCGGCGGACCTCGAAGAGGGCCAGGAGGCCCGGGAGTTCGACGACACCCCGTCCGACTTCGGCCGTATCGCCGCGACGACCGCGAAGCAGGTCATCCTGCAGCGGCTGCGCGACGCCGAGGACGACGCGACGCTCGGCGAGTACGCCGGCCGCGAGGGCGACATCGTGACGGGCGTGGTCCAGCAGGGCCGCGACCCGAAGAACGTGCTCGTCGACATCGGCAAGCTCGAGGCCATCCTGCCGGTGCAGGAGCAGGTCCCGGGTGAGGACTACCAGCACGGGATGCGCCTTCGCTCGTACGTGGTGCGCGTGGCGAAGGGTGTGCGCGGTCCTTCCGTGACCCTGTCGCGCACGCACCCGAACCTGGTGAAGAAGCTGTTCGCGCTCGAGGTCCCCGAGATCGCCGACGGTTCCGTGGAGATCTCCGCCATCGCGCGCGAGGCCGGGCACCGCACCAAGATCGCGGTCCGCTCGACCCGCTCCGGCCTGAACGCCAAGGGCGCGTGCATCGGCCCGATGGGCGGCCGTGTGCGCAATGTCATGGCCGAGCTCAACGGCGAGAAGATCGACATCGTCGACTGGTCCGACGACCCGGCCGACATGGTGGCCAACGCCCTGTCCCCGGCGCGGGTGTCCAAGGTCGAGGTCGTGGACATGGCCGCCCGCTCGGCGCGGGTGATCGTGCCGGACTACCAGCTGTCGCTCGCCATCGGCAAGGAGGGCCAGAACGCCCGCCTCGCCGCGCGGCTCACGGGCTGGCGGATCGACATCCGCCCGGACACCGAGCAGCAGCCGGCGGAGTAGCCACCACAAAGATCACGACAACAACCGTTCGATTTTTGCCCCAAAGGGGTGAGGTCGGTGCGGGGAGGTAGACTTAAGCGTGTCTGGCCGGACGCATGCCCGTGCATGCCCAGAGCGCACGTGTGTGGGATGCCGGGAGCGAACGGCCAAGAGCGATCTGCTGCGCATCGTGGTGATCGAGGGTGAATGTGTCCCCGATCATCGCGGTACGCTGCCCGGCCGGGGTGCGTATGTGCATCCCGCCCTGGTCTGTCTCGACCTGGCGGTCCGCCGCCGGGCGTTCCAGCGGGCGTTCAAAGCCCCTGGACCGTTCGATACGGAGGCACTGCGCCACCGCGTCGAGCAGGTAACACCGTAGAACGTGCCGTGCGGGACCCCGTGCGGTCCTGGTACCCCCGCGAGTTGGAAGTAGGTCGAGATTGCGATGAGCACTCGATGAGCACGCGATGAGTACGCCCATGAAGTAGCGACGGTCCGGCGTAACCCGGACCTAAAAGGAGCGAAGTGGCTAAGGTCCGGGTATACGAACTCGCCAAGGAGTTCGGGGTGGAGAGCAAGGTCGTCATGGCCAAGCTCCAAGAACTCGGTGAATTTGTCCGTTCGGCGTCCTCGACGATCGAGGCGCCTGTAGTACGCAAGCTGACTGACGCCCTCCAGCAGGGCAGTGGCGGCGGCAAGCCCGCCGCCCGCAAGGCCGCGCCCGCGAAGCCCTCGCCGGCCCGTCCGACCCCGTCTCCGGCGCAGGCCGCGAAGCCTGCTGCTCCGCGCCCGCCGGCTCCCAAGCCCGCCGCCGCGGAGAAGCCCGCTGCCCCCGCCCCGGTGACCCCGGCCGCCGGTCAGCGTCCGACGCCCGGCCCGAAGCCGGCTCCGCGTCCCGCGGCTCCGGCCCCGGCCGCGCCCGAGTTCACGGCGCCGCCCGCGGCTCCGGCCGCTCCCGCTGCCCAGGCCCCCGCGGCCTCCCCGGCAGCCGGTCCGCGTCCGGGTGCCCGTCCCGGTGCCCCCAAGCCCGGTGGCGCCCGTCCGGCCGGTCCCGGCCAGGGTGCTCAGGGTCAGGGCCGTGGCGACCGCGGCGACCGTCAGGGCGCCCCGCGCCCCGGCGGCCAGGGTCAGGGCCAGCGTCCCGGCGGTCGTCCCGCCGGCCCGCGTCCCGGTAACAACCCGTTCACCTCTGGTGGCTCCACCGGCATGGCGCGCCCCCAGGCGCCCCGTCCCGGCGGTGCCCCGCGTCCCGGCGGCGGCCAGGGTGGCCCCGGCGGCCCGCGCCCGCAGGGTGGCCCCGGTGGCGCCCCGCGTCCCCAGGGTCAGGGCGGCGCCCGTCCGACTCCGGGCGGCATGCCCCGTCCGCAGGCCGGCGCTCCGCGTCCGGGCGGTGCCCCCGGTGGTAACCGTCCGAACCCGGGCATGATGCCGCAGCGTCCTGCTGCCGGCAGCCCGCGTCCCGGTGGTGGCCCCGGCGGTGGCCGTGGTCCCGGCGGCGGCGGTCGCCCGGGTGGCGGCGGTCGTCCCGGTGGCGGCGGCGGTTTCGCCGGTCGTCCCGGTGGTGGCGGCGGCTTCGCCGGTCGTCCCGGTGCCCCCGGTGCCGGTGGCGGCGGCGGTTTCGCCGGTCGTCCCGGTGGCGGCGGTGGCCGTCCCGGCTTCGGCGGCCGTCCCGGTGGTCCGGGTGCCCGCGGTGGAACACAGGGTGCGTTCGGCCGTCCCGGCGGGCCCGCCCGTCGTGGCCGTAAGTCGAAGCGGCAGAGGCGCCAGGAGTACGAGGCCATGCAGGCCCCGTCGGTCGGCGGCGTCATGCTGCCTCGCGGCAACGGACAGTCCGTCCGTCTGTCGCGCGGTGCCTCCCTCACCGACTTCGCGGAGAAGATCAACGCCAACCCGGCGTCGCTCGTCGCCGTGATGATGAACCTCGGCGAGATGGTCACTGCCACGCAGTCCGTCTCCGACGAGACGCTGAAGCTCCTCGCGGATGAGATGAACTACATCCTCGAGATCGTCAGCCCCGAGGAGGAGGACCGCGAGCTGCTCGAGTCCTTCGACATCGAGTTCGGCGAGGACGAGGGTGGCGAGGAGTTCCTCGTCGCGCGTCCGCCGGTCGTGACCGTCATGGGTCACGTCGACCACGGTAAGACCCGACTGCTCGACACCATCCGCAAGACGAACGTCGTCGCGGGCGAGGCCGGCGGTATCACGCAGCACATCGGTGCGTACCAGGTCTCCACCGAGGTCAACGACGAAGAGCGCCGCATCACCTTCATCGACACCCCGGGTCACGAGGCGTTCACCGCCATGCGTGCCCGCGGTGCCAAGTCGACCGACATCGCGATCCTCGTGGTCGCGGCCAACGACGGCGTCATGCCGCAGACGGTCGAGGCGCTCAACCACGCGAAGGCGGCCGGCGTGCCGATCGTCGTCGCGGTCAACAAGATCGACGTCGAGGGTGCCGACCCGACCAAGGTGCGCGGTCAGCTCACCGAGTTCGGTCTGGTGGCCGAGGAGTACGGCGGCGACACGATGTTCGTCGACATCTCCGCCAAGCAGGGTCTCAACATCGACTCCCTGCTCGAGGCCGTGGTCCTGACCGCGGACGCCTCGCTCGACCTGCGGGCCAACCCGGAGCAGGACGCGCAGGGTATTGCGATCGAGTCGCACCTCGACCGTGGCCGCGGTGCCGTGGCGACCGTCCTCGTCCAGCGAGGCACGCTGCGGGTCGGCGACACGATGGTGGTCGGCGACGCGTACGGCCGTGTCCGCGCGATGCTCGACGACAAGGGCGAGAACGTGGAAGAGGCGGGTCCCTCGACTCCGGTCCTCGTCCTCGGTCTCACCAACGTCCCGGGTGCCGGCGACAACTTCCTGGTGGTCGACGAGGACCGTACGGCCCGTCAGATCGCCGAGAAGCGTGCCGCTCGCGAGCGCAACGCCAACTTCGCGCGGCGTGGCGTCCGGTTCTCCCTGGAGAACCTGGACGAGGCCCTCAAGGCCGGTCTGGTGCAGGAACTCAACCTCATCATCAAGGGCGACGCGTCCGGTTCGGTGGAGGCTCTCGAGTCCTCGCTGCTCCAGCTCGACGTCGGCGAAGAGGTCGACATCCGCGTCCTGCACCGCGGCGTGGGTGCCGTCACCGAGTCGGACATCGACCTGGCGACCGGCTCCGACGCGATCGTCATCGGCTTCAACGTCCGCGCTGCGGGCCGTGCGGCCCAGATGGCGGACCGCGAGGGCGTCGACGTCCGCTACTACTCGGTGATCTACCAGGCCATCGAGGAGATCGAGGCGGCCCTCAAGGGCATGCTCAAGCCGGAGTACGAAGAGGTCGAGCTCGGCACGGCGGAGATCCGCGAGATCTTCCGCTCGTCCAAGCTGGGCAACATCGCCGGTGTGCTCGTCCGGTCCGGCGAGGTCAAGCGCAACACCAAGGCGCGCCTGCTGCGCGATGGCAAGGTCATCGCGGAGAACCTCAACATCTCCGGTCTGCGTCGCTTCAAGGACGACGTCACCGAGATCCGCGAAGGCTTCGAGGGCGGTATCAACCTCGGAAACTTCAACGACATCAAGATCGACGACGTCATCGCGACGTACGAGATGCGCGAGAAGCCGCGCGCCTGATCCGCGCACGGTGAAGGTTCGGGGCCGGTCGGCGGGACGAAATCCCGTCGATCGGCCCCGGCCGTTCCGTGTACGGTTCTGGTGTCCCTGCCAAGTGGTTGGCGGGGCCACGAACCCGAACCGGCGGGACATCCGGACACACATGTATGTGGGGACTCTGTCCTTTGATCTGCTCCTCGGCGACGTCCACTCGCTGAAGGAGAAACGCTCCGTGATCCGCCCGATCGTGGCCGAACTCCAGCGCAAGTACGCGGTGAGTGCGGCGGAGACCGGGAACCAGGAACTTCACCGCAGGGCCGAGATCGGCCTGGCGATGGTCTCCGGGGACACGGGGCACCTCACCGACGTACTGGACCGGTGCGAGCGTCTGATCGCCGCCCGTCCCGAGGTGGAGCTGCTCTCCGTTCGACGCAGGCTCCACGGCGACGAAGACTGACTTTAAGAGCAAGGCGAAGAAGGAGACGGCGCAGTGGCCGACAACGCGCGGGCGAAAAGGCTGGCGGACCTCATCCGAGAGGTGGTGGCCCAGAAGCTCCAGCGCGGGATCAAGGACCCGCGGCTCGGTACGCATGTGACCATCACGGACACCCGGGTGACGGGTGACCTGCGGGAGGCGACCGTCTTCTACACGGTCTACGGCGACGACGAGGAGCGTGCCGCCGCGGCGGCCGGCCTCGAGAGCGCCAAGGGCGTACTCCGTTCGGCGGTGGGCCAGGCGGCCGGTGTGAAGTTCACGCCGACCCTGGCCTTCGTGGCGGACGCCCTGCCGGACAACGCACGGGCCATCGAGGACCTCCTCGACAAGGCCCGGATCTCGGACGCGAAGGTCCGGGAGGTGTCCGCCGGCGCCGAGTTCGCCGGGGGCGCGGACCCGTACCGCAGGCCCGAGGACGAGGACGGCGCGGACGAGGACGGCGAAGCCTCGGAATGACGCAGAAGAACACCCCGACGCCCGACGGTCTTGTCATTGTCGACAAGCCGTCGGGCTTCACTTCGCACGACGTGGTGGCCAAGATGCGCGGGATCGCGAAGACCCGTCGCGTCGGCCACGCGGGCACGCTCGACCCCATGGCGACCGGTGTCCTGGTCCTCGGCGTGGAGCGGGCGACCAAGCTGCTCGGCCATCTCGCGCTGACCGAGAAGGAGTACCTGGGCACGATCCGGCTCGGCCAGAACACGCTGACCGACGACGCCGAGGGCGACCTCACGTCGTCCACGGACGCGTCCGGCGTACGCCGCGACGCGATCGACACCGCGGTCGCCAAGCTGACCGGCGCCATCATGCAGGTGCCGTCCAAGGTCAGCGCCATCAAGATCAACGGCGTGCGTTCCTACAAGCGGGCCCGTGAGGGCGAGGAGTTCGAGATCCCGGCGCGGCCGGTCACCGTCTCGTCCTTCACCGTCTACGACATCAGGGACGAGGTCGCCGAGGACGGCACCCCGGTCCTCGACCTGGTCGTCTCGGTGGTCTGCTCGTCCGGGACGTACATCCGGGCCCTCGCCCGGGACCTGGGCGCGGACCTGGGTGTCGGTGGTCACCTCACGGCGCTGCGGCGCACGCGGGTCGGCCCCTACAAGCTGGACTCGGCGCGCACCCTCGACCAGCTCCAGGAGGAGCTGACCGTGATGCCCGTCGCGGACGCCGCCACCGCCGCGTTCCCCCGCTGGGACGTGGATGCCAAGCGCGCCAAGCTGTTGCTCAACGGCGTCCGTCTGGAGGTGCCCGGCGAGTACGCGGGCGCCGGGCCCGTCGCCGTGTTCGACCCCGAGGGCGTGTTCCTCGCGCTCGTGGAGGAGTCGAGGGGCAAGGCGAAGAGCCTCGCCGTCTTCGGCTGATCTCTTCGCCGCCCCCCCGCCGTGGAGCGGCGCGCGCAGTCAGTCGCGTGCCGCTCCACGATCCCCCCTCCAAGGGTCTGTCCATCACCCCCGATCTGTTCACCCCTTCGGGCGGGCGCTCGGAGTGAACCGAGGGAGTGGAAGGGGGCGCGTTCGCTCCGGCGCCTGTTCCGCTGATCACCGCGCGCCTACCGTCGGTCCTACGGGGCGTGGCGGGAGGTGCGACGATGGCGGGACGTGGCCCCCGGGCCGGCGACGGGGACGCGACGGATCCCGGGTCCGGGCCGCCCCTCGTCCATGTCTTCGATCTGGCCGGACGCCCGCGCGGCGCCGGCTTCGTCGCCGACGACCACGGCACCGTCGTCACCAGCCATGAAGTGGTCGACGGACTCGGCCGCGTCGTGCTGCGCGCGCCCGACGGGATCACCTGTGTCGTGGGCGCCGCCGACGTCGTCCCCCTGCCCGAATCGGCCCTCGCGCTCATCCGCACCGACGCGACGGAGGGCCTGGGGATGCGGCCGCTGCCGGTGGCCGTCCGGGGCCCCGCCGGAGCGGGGGCCTATGTGCGGATCGCCGCCGGGGGCTGGCGCGAGGCGCGCGTCCTCGGCCGTGCCGACGTCACGTACACCGCGACCGACCGCTTCCACATCGTTCCCGGGGCCATGGAGCTGGCCATCGGCACGGACGGCCGCGACGCGCTGCGGCTCGGGGGAGGGGCGGCCGGGGGACCGGTCGTCGACGCCGCTTCGGGCGCCGTCCTCGCCGTTCTCGGCACGGCCCTCGAGGCCGGGCATCGGGCCGCCGCCGGATTCGCCGTGCCGCTGCGGGAGGCCGCTGCCGCCGACCCGGAGGGACCGCTCGCCGCCCTCCTCGCGCGGAACGCGGCCACCGTGCCGGTGTACGGGGACGATCTCAATCTGGCGGGCGCGCTCCAGCTGACGGCCACGTCGGTCGGGTCCGACGGGCCGGGTGCGCTCCTCGACCCGGAGCCGGTCGAACGGCCCGAAGTGGCAAGGGAGTTCGCCGCGTTCGAGGAGTCCGGCGCGGCGGTCCTGGCCCTCGTGGGAGCGCCGGGCAGTGGCCGTACGGCGGAGCTCGCGGCCTGTGCCGCGCGACGCGGCCGCGGTGCCCACCCCGCGCCCACCCTCTGGCTGCGCGGCGCGGACCTGCTCGGCGGCGACCGGAGCGTGGCCGACGCCGCGAGGCGGGCGCTGGTCAGGGCCGGGCGCATCGTCGCGGCGTCACTGCCCGGGGCCGTCCCCGGACAGACCGGCGAGCCAGGGGGCCCGGAGCCCGGCGGTGGCGGTGCCGGCGATGTGTCGCCGGAGCGGATCGCGGCGTGCGCACGCGCCGCCGGCCGGCCCCTCGTACTGCTGCTCGACGGGCCCGAGGAGATGCCGCCCGTCCTGGCGCACCGGCTGGCGGAGTGGACCGAGGGCACGACGCGCTGGCTGCGGGAGACCGGCGTGCGGCTCGTCGTGGCGTGCCGGGGGGAGTACTGGGAGCGCGCGGGCGAACTGTTCCCGCCCGGTGTGCTGTACGGGCGGACCGGGCGGCTGCCCGCCTGTGTCCCGCTGGGGGAGCTGACCGGCGACCAGGCCCGTGTGGCGCGGGAACGGTACGGGCTGCCCAAGGACGCGCTCGCCGGCCGGGACGCACGGCATCCGCTCGCGCTGCGGCTCCTCGCCGAGGTCAGGGCCGCGCTGCCGGGGCCCGTGCCGGGCAGCGCCGACCGGGACGCCGTGTTCGCCGCGTATCTCGACCTCATGTGCCTGCGGGTGGCGGTGCGCCTCGCCGCGGTGAACGGGCTGCGCGGCACGGCCGTGCGCAGGCTCGCCGCCCGGGTGTCCGGTCAGGTCCACGAGGCGGCGCGGCGCTGTCTGGCCGGGGCAGGGCGAGCTGGACCGGGAGGCGTTCGAGGAGGTGTTCCCCTGGGGCGCGCTGCCGGGGCGGCGCGGCGGGGGCGTCACGGCGTGGGCCCCGGCCGTCCTCACCGAAGGCGTACTCGTCCCTGCGGGGCGCGGCTACCGGTTCGCGCACGAGGAGGTCGCCGACTGGATCCAGGGCATGCACCTGGACCTGGACGAGGCGCTGCGGGCGCTCGTGTACCGCGAACGGGACGCCGGCCGGGCCGCGCTCGCGGTGCCTGTGCCCCGGCACCGCGCGGGCCCCGTCGTCCAGGCACTCCTCCTCGTCGAACGCCAGCAGGGACCGGCCCGACTCGGCGCACACCTGGCCGAGTTGGCGCTCAGGTCCCTCACGCCCGGCGACGCCGACGCCTCCTGGTGGGCGTCCCACCTCGTCGAGGAGGTGCTCCTGCGCGTGCCCGACGCCACTCCCTACCTCGGGGTGCTCGAACCGCTCGCCGACCGAGGACGCCTCGACGCGTCGTTCTGGCGCCGGATCCCCGTCTCGGACGCCGACCGCCTCGGCCTCCTGCGCCGCCTCGTCGTGCACGATCCGCCGCCCGGGAGCGACGACCGCCACCTGGACACCGTCGCCGACCTGCTCACCGCGGACCCGGCCGGCGTCCAGGTCCACCTCACCCGCTGGTTCGACGACGCGCGGCCGCTGCCCGCCCTGCCCGACGCGACCGTCGCGACCGCGGCCCAGGCGCTCCTGCACACCCACCGGCACGCAGCCGTCGACGACCTCACCGAGGCCCTCGCCGGCTGCGCGCACCCGCGCGCCGACGAACTGCTCTCCGTACTCGCCGACGAGGAGCCGTCCGCGCTGTGCCGCGCCGTCGACCGCTGGGTCCGCGACGAGCGTCCCGCGCGCCGCGCGTGCGCCGTCACCTACGCGCTGCGGGTCGCCCCGCACGTCACCACCGACGCCGATCGCGGCCTGCTGCGCTATGCCGCGCTCGCCCTGCTCGCCCGCGCCACCGACAGCGCCCGGCACGGTGCCGCGCTCGCCCTCCTCGTGCGCGACCCGCAGACCCGCGACACCTATCTGGCGCGCGCCCTGGAGCGGTTCGCACAGGGCGATGCCCAGTTGCCCGCCGGCGCGCTCGCCGCCGCGCTTGCCACGCACCCGGAGCCGGTTCTGAGCGCCTTCCGGGCCCGGGTGCGGGAGCCGGACGGTGCGGCCGACGTGCTGAGGACACTCGCCGATGTGACCGCGCCCGCGCTCGCGCGGCGGACGGCCGTCCTCGTCGAGGACCTCTCGGCGGACCGGCCCGACGCCGCCCGGGACATCGCCGCCTACGTCGACCGGTGCCTGGAGCACGGGCCGGCCGGGCGGGCGGTGCTCTTTCCCCTCGTCACAGGGCTGCTCCGGACCTGCCCGGCCGCCGGACGGGCCGCGCTCGCGCCCGTGCTCGCCGCACCCGGCACCGGCGCCTCACGCGCCCTGCGCGGCGAACTCCTCGACGTACTGCTCGCCCGTGAGGACGACCCGGACGTGCTCGACGCCGTCCTGCGGACCGCCGCCCACGGCGCCGGGGGCGCCGGAGCGACCCGTACCCGCGACCTTGTGCGGCGCACCGGACAACGGCTCGTCCGCACCCCGGAGGGAGCCGCCCGCTTCGACCGCGCCCTCGTCGAGTTCGCCGACTCGGTGCCGGGGTTCGCCGCCCTTCTCGTCCAGTGGCTGGCGGGGGCGCCGCGCGAGTGGGCCGCCCTCGTCGGGCCGAGCGCCCGCCGTGTGATCGGGGGTCTGGCCGGGGTGCGCGTACCCGCCTGACCTGCCCCGGCCGGTACGGCGCCTCCCGATGCGGGGCGTGGGCGCTCGGCATGGCACTCTTAGACCTGCGTATTCGGCAAAGAGACGTAACAGTCGTACACAGGTTCGCGAGGAGCAATCACCGTGCAGCGCTGGCGTGGCTTGGAGGACATCCCCCAGGACTGGGGGCGCAGCGTCGTCACCATCGGCTCCTACGACGGAGTGCACCGCGGCCATCAGTTGATCATCGGCCGGGCCGTCGAACGGGCCCGTGAGCTCGGTGTGCCCGCCGTCGTCGTCACCTTCGACCCGCACCCCAGCGAGGTCGTGCGCCCCGGCAGCCACCCTCCGCTGCTCGCCCCGCACCACCGGCGCGCGGAGCTGATGGCCGAGCTCGGCGTCGACGCCGTGCTGATCCTGCCGTTCACCACCGAGTTCTCGAAGCTGTCGCCGGCCGAGTTCGTCGCGAAGGTCCTGGTCGACAAGCTGCACGCGCGCCTCGTCGTCGAGGGACCGAACTTCCGCTTCGGCCACCGCGCCGCGGGAAATGTCGCGTTCCTCGCCGAGCAGGGCACGACGTACGACTTCGAGGTCGAGGTCGTCGACCTGTACGTGAGCGGCTCGGCGGGCGGCGGCGAGCCCTTCTCGTCCACGCTGACCCGGCGGCTCGTCGCCGAAGGGGACATGGAGGGCGCGCGCGAGATCCTCGGCCGCCCGCACCGCGTCGAGGGCGTGGTCGTGCGCGGCGCCCAGCGCGGCCGTGAGCTGGGCTTCCCGACCGCCAACGTCGAGACGCTCCCGCACACCGCGATCCCGGCGGACGGCGTCTACGCGGGCTGGCTGCACGTCGGGGACGAGGCGATGCCCGCCGCGATCTCGGTGGGCACCAACCCGCAGTTCGACGGCACCGAGCGCACGGTCGAGGCGTACGCCATCGACCGCGTCGGCCTCGACCTGTACGGCCTGCACGTGGCCGTGGACTTCCTCGCCTATGTGCGCGGGATGGCCAAGTTCGACTCCATCGACGCGCTGCTGATCGCCATCGCGGACGACGTGAAGCGGTCGCGGGAGCTCATCGAGGCGTACGACGGGCAGTAGGCGGGCCTCGGCGGGGTCGCGGGGGCGCTGCCCCCGGACCCCCTGACCTCAGGCGCCCGAGGGGCTGTCGTCGGCCCGGGCCGACGCCCAGTGGCAGGCCACCTGGGTCGTGCTCGCGCCCGACAGCACCGGCAGGTCCTCCCCCCGGCAGCGGTCCGCGACACCGGACCGCTGCGCCTCGCCCGACGCCAGGATCTGGCAGCGGGCGTGGAAACGGCACCCGGACGGGATGCGCGACGGGTCCGGCGGCTCACCCGTGAGGACGACCGGATCACCCGGCGCCTCCGGCAGAACGGACAACAGGGCCTGTGTGTACGGGTGCTGAGGTGCCGTCAGGACCTCCTCCACCGTGCCCGTCTCCACGATCCGGCCCAGGTACATCACCGCGACCCGGTCCGCGATGTTCCAGGCGAGACCCAGGTCGTGCGTCACCACGAGGGCGGACAGGCCCAGTTCGTCGCGCAGCCTGAGCAGCAGCGCGAGGATCTCGCCGCGCACCGATGCGTCGAGGGACGCCACGGGCTCGTCCGCGACGATCAGTTCGGGGTCGAGGACCAGCGCGCCGGCGATCACCACGCGCTGCCGCTGGCCGCCCGACAGCTCGTGCGGGTAGCGCAGGAAGAAGCGCTCCGGCGGGCGAAGTCCCGCTCGTGACAAGGCGTTCGCCACCGCCTCGCGCTCGTCGCCCGCGTACCCGTGGATGCGCAGGCCCTCGGCCACCGCGTCGTACACCGTGTGCCGCGGGTTCAGCGAACCGCTGGGGTCCTGGAGGACCAGCTGCACGCGCTTGCGGTACGCCTTGAGGGCGCGCGAGGAGTAGTCGAGGGGCTTCCCGTCGAACGTGACGCGGCCGGACGTCGGCGGCACCAGGCCGAGCAGGGAGCGGGCGAGCGTCGTCTTGCCACAGCCCGACTCGCCCACCAGCGCCACGATCTCGCCGGGCGCGATGTCGAGGTCGACGCCGTCCACGGCCCGCGCGGGGTCCGCGCCACGGCGGCCGGGGAAGGTGACGTGCAGCGCGCCGGCCGTGAGCAGGGGGGACGTACTGGTCATGCTGTGGTGCTCCTTGCCTCGGCGCCGGCGGCGTCGTCGGGATCGGTGGCGCCGCCCACGTGCACACAGGCCGCCCGCCGGTCCGTGGCCGCGGCCCGTAGCGCCGGGTCCTCGGTGATGCAGCTGTCGAGCGCCACCGGGCAGCGCGGGTGGAACGTGCAGCCCGTGGGCAGCGCCGACGGGTCGGGCGGGTCGCCGGGCAGACCGCGCGGCGCGAACCGGGACGCGGCGTCGCCGATCCGCGGGAACGCCGCCGACAGAGCCTTCCCGTACGGGTGATGGGCGTTCTCGTAGACCTCGGAGGCGGGGCCCTCCTCGACGACGCGGCCCGCGTACATCACCGCGAGACGGTCGCAGGTGTCCGAGAGGACCGCGAGGTCGTGGCTGATCATGATGAGGCCGAGGTCCTGCTCGGACACGAGCTGCTCGATCAGGCGCAGGATCTGCGCCTGGATCATCACGTCGAGCGCCGTCGTCGGCTCGTCCGCGATGATCAGGCCCGGGTCGCAGGCGAGGGCCATCGCGATCATCACGCGCTGGCGCTGGCCGCCGGACAGCTCGTGCGGATACGCGTCCGCGCGCGCGGCGGGCAGGCCGACGTGCTCCAGGAGCTCCGAGACCTTCTTCTTCGCGCCCGCGGGCGTCGCCTTCTTGTGGAGCAGGATCGGCTCGGCGATCTGGTCGCCGATGCGGTGCACCGCGTTGAGCGAGTGCATCGCGCCCTGGAACACGATCGAGGCGCCGGCCCAGCGGACCGCCCTGACCTGGCCCCACTTCATGGTGAGGACGTCCTCGCCGTTGAGGAGGATCTCGCCGGACACCTTCGTGCCGGCCGGCAGCAGACGCAGCAGCGCGAGCGCGAGCGTCGACTTGCCGCAGCCGGACTCGCCGGCGATGCCGAGCTTCTGGCCCGCGTCGACGCTGAGGTTCACACCGCGGACGGCGCGTGCCCCGCCGGCGTACGTCACTTCGAGGTTTCTGACGTCGAGAAGGCTCACCGGGCCACCCCCAGTTTCGGATTGAGGACGGCTTCGATGGCGCGGCCGCACAGCGTGAACGCGAGCGCGACCAGCGCGATGGCGAGTCCGGGAGGCGCGAGATACCACCAGTCGCCCGCGCTGACCGCGCCCGCCTCGCGCGCGTCCTGGAGCATGCCGCCCCAGGACGTGATGGTGGGGTCGCCGAGGCCGAGGAAGGCGAGGGTGGCCTCGGTCAGGATCGCGCTGGAGATCACGAGCGTGGTCTGCGCGAGGACGAGCGGCATCACGTTCGGCAGGACGTGGCGCAGCATGATGTGCCGGTGCCCGCCGCCGAGCGCGCGGGCCCGCTCGATGTACGGCCGCGACTCGACGGCGAGCGTCTGGGCGCGGACCAGGCGGGCCGTCGTCGGCCACGTCGTCACGCCGATGGCCAGGATGACCGTCCAGATGGAGCGGGACATCACGGTGGCGAGCGCGATCGCGAGGACCAGCGTCGGCATCACCAGGAACCAGTCGGTGACCCGCATCAGGACCGTCGAGTACCAGCCACGGAAGTGGCCGGCGACGATGCCGACGACGGTGCCGATCGCCACGCACAGGAACGCGGCCAGCAGACCCACGGTGAGGGACACGCGCGCGCCCCACACCAGCAGGGCGAGCACGCTGCGACCGAACTGGTCGGTGCCGAGCGGGAATTCACCGCTGGGCGCCTCGAGGGCACCGCCGGGCGCGTCGGTCACGCTCTGCGAGTCCGCGCCGACGAGCAGGGGCGCGCAGAGCGCGATGAGGGCGATCAGGATCAGCCCCGCCAGACCCCACAGTCCGCTCCGGTGGGTGCGGTACTCGCGCCAGAAGCGGGCGGCGGATTGGCGCTTGCGGGCGCGTGCCAGGGCCCGCGCGCTCTTCTCGGCCGGCGGCGGGAGCTGCGCGGTGTCGAGGTCGTTCGTGTCGGCAGTCATCGGCCCACCCGGGGATCGAGCAGCGGATACAGCACGTCGGCGAGGGTGTTCGCCAGGATCACCGCGGTGGCGAAGACGAAGAACAGCCCTTGGACGAGCGGCAGGTCGGGCACGCTGAGTGCCGAGTAGAAGAGGCCGCCGAGGCCGGGCCAGGAGAAGACCGTCTCGACGAGGATCTGGCCGGCCACGACGTGCCCGAGGTTCACGAACATCAGCGTGAACGTGGGCAGCATCGCGTTCGGGACGGCGTGCTTGCGGCGTACGACGTCGTCGCGCAGGCCCTTCGCGCGCGCCGTCGTCAGATAGTCGCTGCCCATCTCGTCGAGGAGCGAGGAGCGCATCACGAGGAGGGTCTGCGCGTAGCCGACCGCCACCAGCGTGACCACCGGCAGGACCAGGTGGTGCGCGACGTCCATGACGTACGCGAAGCCGCTCTCGCCGCCCGACTCCAGACCGCCCGTCGGGAACAGGCCCGGGATGGGGCCCAGCCCCACGGAGAAGACGATGATGAGCAGCAGACCGAGCCAGAACGACGGGATCGAGTAGAGCGTGAGGGCGAACGCGGTGTTGAAGCGGTCGCTGCGCGATCCGTTGCGCCACGCGGTGCGCGTGCCGAGCCAGATGCCGAGCGCGGTGTAGAGGACGTACGCCGTGCCGGTCAGGAGCAGCGTCGCCGGGAGCGCCTCGGTGATCTTGTCGATGACCGGGGTGTGGTACTGGTACGACATGCCGAAGTCACCGGTCAGCGCGTCACCGATGTAGTTGGTGAACTGCTGCCACATCGGCAGGTCGAGGCCGAACTGGTGGCGGAGCGCGTCGAGCTGCTGCGCCGAGACGCGGCGGCCGCCGGTCATCTGCTTCACCGGATCGCTGGGGATCAGGCGGAACAGGAAGAAGCTGGTGACCAGGACCGCGAAGAGCGACACGATCGCCCCCGCGATCTTGCCCGCCACGTATTGGAGATAGGCCTTCGTGTTGCGCGCCCGTGGACCGCGGGCCGACGGCCCGGCTTGCGCCGGGCCGTCGGTGTCCGCACTCTGCACGAGCGCCGGAGTGCTCTCTGCTGTCATGTGGAACTCTCGTTACTCGTGCGGTACTTGCGACGCCTGCGGACGGACGTGACGCATGTTCTGTCGACCGGGTGCTGCTACTCGCGGTCGTCCGCCGACGTGCGGCGGCGCCGCGCGAGGAGCAGCCCGCCACCGCCCAGGACGACGACGGCCGCGACGATACCGATGATCACGCCGGTCGAGCCGGAACCGCCGCCGTCACTGCCCTTCGAGTCGCTCGTGCCGTCCGCCGGAACGGCCGACCACCAGCTCCAGTACCCGTCCTGGCCGTAGATGTTGCCGGCCGCGGTGGGCATGGTCTGGATCGACTTGATCTGGTCGGTGCGGTAGGCCTCGACGGCGTTCGGGTACGCGATGACGTTCATGTACCCGGAGTCGTACAGCCACGACTCCATCTGCTTGACGATGTCCGCGCGCTTGGCCGGGTCGTACTCGGCGAGCTGCTTCTTGTACAGGTCGTCGTACGTCTTGTCGCAGATGAAGTTGTCGGTCTGGGCGCTCTCCTTGGCCTTGGCGGGCAGCGCGGCGCAGGTGTGGATGCCGAGGACGAAGTCCGGGTCGGGGTTGACCGACCAGCCGTCGAACGCGAGGTCGTACTCACCTGCGTACCAGGGCACCGAGACGTCGTCGAGGCAGTCGACCTTCAGGCCGATTCCGAGCTTGCCCCACCACTCCTTGAGGTACTTGCCGATCGCCTTGTCGTTCGGGTCCGTGGCGTGGCACAGGATACGGAGGTTCAGCGGCTTGCCGTCCTTGCCGACGCGCTCGCTGCCCTTCATCTTGTAACCGGCCTGGTCGAGCAGCTTGCCCGCCTTGTCGGGGTCGTACCCGAGGGCCTGGCTGCCGGACGGCTTCCAGAAGTAGTCGGTGAAGCGCGGCGGGATGTAGCCCTCGCCCTCGACGGCGTGGCCCTGGAAGACCTTGTCGACGATCGTCTTGCGGTCGATCGACAGGAACAGCGCCTGGCGGACCTTCTGGTCGAGAAGGGCCTTGTTGCCGTTGCCGAACTTCTTGTGGTCCTTGGTCTGCGCGCCCGGGTTCGTGGCGAGTGCGAAGAAGCGGCGGCCGGGGCCCTCGTTGACCTTGATGTTCGGCTCGCCCTTGAGGGACGCCGCCTGAGCGGGCGTCAGGGCGGGAGAGCCGGCCACGAAGGAGACCTCGCCCTTGCGCAGGGCGGCGACCGCGGCGTCCTGGTCCTTGTACGTCTTGAAGACGACCTCGTCGAACTTGGGCGCGCCGCGCCAGAAGTTCTTGTTGGCCTTCAGCTTCACGTACTGGTCGACCTTGTAGTCGGTCAGCACGAACGGGCCGTTGCCGACGACCGGGAAGGTCTTGTCGTTGTTGAACTTCGAGAAGTCCTTGACGTTCTTCCAGATGTGCTCGGGCACGATCGGGACGTCGAGCGCGGCCATCGTGGCCTGCGGCTTCTTCAGCTCGATGACCAGCTTGGTGGCGCTGGGGGCGGTGACCTTCTTGAAGTTGGAGACGAAGCTGCCGTTCGCGGTCGCGGCGCCCTCGTCCGTCATCATCTTGTTGAAGGTGAAGGCGGCGTCGGCGGCGGTGGCCTGCCGGCCGTCGGACCACTTCGAGTCGGACCTGATGGTGTAGGTCCAGGTGAGCTTGTCCGCGGACGGCTTCCACGCGGTGGCGAAGCCCGGGACGGTGTGGTTGTCCTTGGGGTCGTAGTTGGTCAGGTACTCGTACATCATCCGGTGGATGCTCGTACTGACCAGTCGCTGGGCCAGGAACGGACTCAGCGAGTCGACGCTCTGGGCGAGGGCGACGGTGAGGACCTTCTTGCCGCCGTCCGCCGCCTTGGCCTCTTGGGGTGCGGGGTTGAGCGGCGTGGCGAGGCCGGCCGTCAGGGTGAACGCCGCGGCGCCGGCCGCCAGGAGGACCCGCAGGGTCCGGCGGGGTGCGCGCCGTGGAAAACGGGAGAAGAGGGCGTGTGCTCTCTTGGGCTGATCTTTTGTGTCCATGGGTCGGTGACCTCGCGTCGTTGCTCGCGCAGGAGTGGCAGGTTGATCATGGGACGCCAGCTGGTTGATGTGTGTGTCTACCAGCGGCAGTCTGCGCACGTCAACGGCACATGAACCCCATGTGGCCTGCGGAAATAACGAGTTGACCCGCATTTCACGCACATTGGTCGAGACCTCTGACGCTTTGCAGGCCAGGGCGTGATGCCCGTTGCGTTCAACTCTGGGTGTCTGGTGGGGATTTGGCGGAATTTCGGCAGGCACGGAAAAGGCCCGCACCGTGGTGTGGGTGCGGGCCTTTCGTGTGCCCTGAGGGCCGGGATTCAGCAGTTGTTACTGCTGAGGCGGCTGGGGCTGTGCGGTGTACGGGGGGAGGGGCTGACCGGGCTGACCGGGGGCGGCCTGGCCGGGGGCGGGGGGCTGCCCGGGTGCGGGCTGGCCCGGGGGCTGCTGCCACATCTGCGGGGGTCCGGACTGGCTCGGCTGACCCGGCTGCTGACCCGGCTGCGGGGGCTGACCGGGTTGCTGGGCTTGGCCGGGGGCGCCGGCCTGCGCCTGGCCGGGCTGCTGCGGATACGGCTGGCCGGGGTAGGGCTGGCCCGGGAACTGCTGCCCCGGCGCGGGCTGTTGCCCCGGCGCGGGCGGCTGGGGAGCGCCCGGCTGCCCGGGATACGGCTGGCCCGGGTAGGGCTGCTGCGCGGGATACGGCTGCTGCTGGTGCCCCGGCACCGGGGGTGCCATGGTGGGCGGCGGATTGCCGTCCGATGTCCACAGGCCCTGCTGTTGCTGGGCCCGCGCGAAGTCCTCCGCGACCATCGCCGAGAGGTTGAAGTACGCCTCGCGCACCTTGGGCCGCATCATGTCGAGGTCGACCTCGGCGCCGGCCGCGAGGTGCTCGTCGAACGGCACCACCACGACGCCGCGGCACCGCGTCTCGAAGTGCGACACGATGTCGTCGACCTTGATCATCTTGCCCGTCTCGCGGACGCCGGAGATGACGGTGATGGAACGCGACACCAGGTCCGCGTACCCGTGCGCCGACAGCCAGTCGAGCGTCGTACTGGCGCTGCTCGCGCCGTCCACGGACGGCGTCGAGATGATGATCAACTGGTCGGCGAGGTCGAGGACTCCGCGCATCGCGGAGTACAGCAGACCGGTGCCGGAGTCGGTCAGGATGATCGGGTACTGCTTGCCGAGCACGTCGATCGCGCTGCGGTAGTCCGTGTCGTTGAACGTCGTCGAGACCGCCGGGTCCACGTCGTTCGCGATGATCTCCAGGCCGGACGGAGCCTGCGAGGTGAACCGCCGGATGTCCATGTACGAGTTGAGGTGCGGGATCGCCTGCACCAGGTCTCGGATGGTCGCCCCGGTCTCACGGCGCACACGGCGGCCGAGCGTGCCGGCGTCCGGGTTGGCGTCGATCGCGAGGATCTTGTCCTGGCGCTCCGTGGCGAGCGTCGAGCCGAGCGCCGTCGTCGTGGTCGTCTTGCCCACGCCGCCCTTGAGGCTGATGACGGCGATCCGGTAGCAGGACAGGACCGGCGTGCGGATCAGGTCCAGCTTCCGCTGCCGCTCGACCTCCTCCTTCTTGCCGCCGAGCTTGAAACGCGAGTTGCCGCCGCCGGGGCGGGTGCTCTTCGCCTTCTGCTTCTTGTTGTTGAGCAGCCGGTCGGCCGACAGCTCCACGGCCGCCGTGTAGCCGAGCGGCGCACCGCCGACGTTCGTGGGCGTGCGCTGGTCGTGCTGAATGGGCTGCGGCCAGGCGCCGCCTGCACGCGGGTCGGCGGGGGGCACCTGCCCCGGGAAGGGCTGACCGGGCTGGCCCTGGTACTGCTGATCGGGCTGTCCGGGGTGCGGGGCCGGAGCCGGGGCCTGCGGGCCCTGTGGAGCGGGCGGCTGCTGGTGCGGCTGCTGCCCGACCGGGGGCTGGGGGCCGGGCTGCTGTGTGTGCGGTGCCGGCGGCTGCTGGGGGTTCTGTTGCGCCGGGAGGTGCGGGGCGGGCGCGGCCGGCTGTCCCTGGGCGGGGGCTCCGGGCTGGGGCTGCGGGAACCCGTAGCCCGTGCCGGGCTGGGGCTGCTGCGGGAATCCGTAACCGCCTTGCGGGGCAGGCTGGTTGGGCGTGCCGGGCTGGGGCTGCTGCGGGAACCCGTAACCACCCTGCGGGGCGGGCTGGTTCGGTGCGGCGGGCGCGGGCGGCGTCGGCTGCGGGAACCCGTAGCCCTGCTGCGGCGGTGCCGGAGGTGCGGGCTGCTGCGGGTCGCCGGGGGCCGACTGCTGCGGGAAGCCGTAACCACCCTGCGGCGCGGGCGGGGTGTTCTGAGCGGGCCAGGTCGGCGGTGCGGCCTGGGCCGGAACCGGCGCGCCGGGCTGCGGCTGCTGCTGCGCGGGCCACTGCGGGGCCGACGTGGGGGCGGCGGGCTGGAACGCCGGGGGCAGCGGCGGGATGCCGTCCTGCGCCACGGGCTGCGGGGCCCAGGCGGCGGGAGCGTCCTGTGCGTCCGGCGTCGCGGGTGTGTCGGTGCTGCTGGCGCCGGTGTCCGCGCCCGCGTCCGCCGATGCGCCAGTGGCAGCGGCTTCGGCTGCTTCGGTGGTGTCGGAACCGATGCCGTCCGAACCTTCCGAGCCCTCCGCCTGGGGCGCGCCGTCAGAGGCGGTTGCGGAGTCGGTGCTGTCGGCCGAGGCCTGAGCGGTGTCGGTGTCCCCGTCCTGCGCGGAGTCCGCGGAGGCGCTCGTCCCCTCGTCGTCCTCGGCGGGCCCGGCTGCGGCGACCACGGCGAAGTCGCCGGAGTCACCCGAGTCGGAGCCGCCGGACGCGGCGTCCCCGCCCCGCTCCTCGGCTGTCGGCTCGGCCTTCGACTCGTCCTGCGCGGCCCGCTCGGCGAACTCCCGCTTCAGCGCGGCCGCGGAGAACCGCATCGTCGCGCCGCTCTCCAGATCCCCGTTCCCCGAACCGGCGTCCGGCTCAGGGGCCGAAGCGGCGGGCGTGTACGGGGTGTAGGGCGCGGGCGGCGCCGGGGGCGTCACCGGCGCGGGGGCCGGCGGAACCGGCGGTGGAGGAGTGGCGGCCGAGGGGGTCTCGCCCGTGCCCGACGACGCGTTCTGCGTGTACCAGGCCGGTGGGGCGTAGTCGATGGTGAACTCGCCCGTCGTCTCAGTGGCGGACTCCGCGTCGGAGTGATCATCGACGGGTGTGTCCCAGCCCCCGCGGATCTCGTCCCGATCGCTGTTCACAATGCCTCCTGGTGTGGTCGAGCACCCTCGTGCCGTGGTGGGGGGCGACCGTTCCTGTCGTCCGATCCGCCGCGCTCTTCCCCTGGGACGCGTACGAGTTGTTCGTGGGTTCTCACGCGCGTCCTGGTCCCAGCCTAATCACCAAAACCACGAGCACGGCAGGCCCGTCCGTCGCGCCGACCCCGTCCGGGAGGTCACACCCGGCCAACAAGTGATGCCCAAGCGATGCGGAAGTGACGAACACCCCTCAGTCCGCCACGCGCAAACGGTCCGAATAAGCCGCAAAGGGGACCGAGTTCGATCGCTGAATCGCTCCGCGGCGGGCTTCGTGCCGGTCTCAGTCCATCCGGCGTGCGTTACCCAACAATCCGGTCTCGGCATCCGTCGCCCGGGTCATCACGTACTGCCGGTCGCGGTCGGTGCACCACAGAGTGACGCCGTCCGCGAGGGTCGGCAGGGACTCCCACTCGCCGCGCGGCAGTCCGATGACACGGCCGATCTCCGCCGCCTCGTCCGGCGAAACCCGCTGGACGCCGACGAGCCGCGCCTGGCGCATCAACCGGGGCGCCACCGGGCTCAGATAGGGCAGCAGCGTCAGCACGGACTGCCACGGCGCGGAGGCCACCCGCCCGCGCGGCGGCCGCATCCCGCAGTCCCGCACCACGAGCACCGGACCGCCGGCGGACGCGCCCTGCGGCGGCACCCGCCCGACGTCGTGCACCGTCATCCCGGACTGACCGCCACCGACCGCCTGCACCAACTGCGCCCAGGCCTGCGCCCGCCCGGTCTCCACCGCGACCCGCGCGCCCGTCGCGGCGGCCCGCAGCGCGAGCACCTGCGCCGTCCACAGGCCGCCGATGAGCACCATGTCGTAGGGAGTCGGCCGGTTCACCCCGAGCACGGCGGGCTGGCCGTCGGCGTCGACACCGACGACGACACCGTCGTCCCCGATGGGCAGCGCGAGCGAGTCCACCTGTTCCACGGAGAGAGTGTGGCGCTGGTGCCGCGGCCCGAAGAGCCCGAACCCGGTGCGGGGCCGGTCACCGGCGACGGGCGTGGGGGCCGCGCCCGCATCGCCGTTCCCGTTGCCGTTCCCGTTGCCGTTCCAGGAGTTTCCGTCCCAGGAACCTGCCCCGGTCGGGGGAGATGACGTCATGGCCATCAGCGCGCACCTCCGAGGGGCAACGTGGCGAGAACTCCGGGCAGTTGTTCGCGGTCGAGCCGGACGAGACCCGTCTTGGCCTGCCGGGCGGCGGTCTCCAGGGACCGCCGGGCCGTGGTCAGCTCGCTCTCGCTGCGTCCCGTGATCCGCATGTGCCCGCAGAGCTGGATGTCCCGCTGGTCACCGCGGGACAGCGTCAGGCTGAACGTCGTGGCCAGCGCCGGCACCGTGGTCAAGAGTGCGACCAACTGGTGCAGAGCGGGCCCGGATCCGCCGAGCTGCGGCCAGCGCCGCACCCAGTACGTGGTGTGTCTGCGGTTGTCGCAGCGCCAGCTGCGGCCGGACTCCTCGGTCCTGCGCTGCGGCAGCTCGCTCCGCCCGGCCTGCGCCGTCACCATGGGGTTGGCGCACGCCGACGTGGCGACGGCGGCCGTGAGCTCCTCCTCCGTCAGCACGCTGGCGCGGAAGCCTGCGCCGGTCAGCCGGCTCGCCAGATGCTGGGCCGCGCGGGCCACGCACTTCTGCGCTCCCGCGGTGCCGCCACCGCGCGCGGCCACGGCCTCCGGGCACAGCTCCGGGTCGAGCTTCAGGGCGATCCACGTGATGCGGACGGCGGGGGAGCCGGTCTGGGCCTGCAACGGCGCGTAATTGCTCACCGCCACGGACTGCTGCGGCAGGTGCAGCGCGGGCGCGGGCTGCGTGTGCAGCACGATCTGCGCCGATTCGAGCTGGATCCCGTCGACGTCGAGGGCGTCCCGCACGATCCCTATCGGCAGCGGACGCCGGGAGCGCTCGGCCCGCAGGGCGGTGGCGTCCGACTCGACCTGGAGCACGGCGGTCAGGAAGCCGCCGTCGCCGACCATGCCGATGGGCCGCTGGTCGCGGTCGTCACCGCGGCTGTAGCTGTACGTCCGCAGCGAGGGGTCGCACTCGACGGCGGGCGCGAGGCCCGGCTCCGTGCCGGGCGGGACCGGTGTGCTCGCCGCACGGCGCTTGCGCGCGCGCAGCGTCAGGACGGTGCCGAGCCACTCGGGCAGCGACCGCCCCCGCCGGCGTACGACGGCGAACAGGACGAGGATCACGGCGACGACGCCCGCGGGCACCAGTGCCAGCTTGTCGACGACCGCGGCGCCGACGACCAGCGCGGCGGCCATCTCGATCATCACCATCTGCTGGAGCCGGAACGACCCGGCCCGTCCGGAACGCGACTTCAGATGAAGCGAGACCGGACCGGCGGGTGCCGCCGGAGAGCCGGCCCCACCGCCCGACCGAGCCGCCGGCGCACCGTCTCCCGGCCCCGGCCGACCGCTCGACCGCGACCGGGATTGCGACCGCGATCGGGTCCGCGTTGCGGAAGCCATCACTCCAAACCCCCCGAACTCTCCCGAAAATCCCTGATGTACAGGGCTCTTGAAGGCCCCAGCACCCTACCCGTCCCACACGCACAACCACGCAACAGGCATAGTAGGGGCCGCATCTGACAACGGAGGGCGGGGGACGCACGTACCCCCGAGTGCTGCACGGGGAGAAGCGGACACAGATGGCATCACGGCGGGACGAACTCAACGCCTACACCTTCGCGAAGCGTCGTACGCTCGCGTCCTTCCTCCAGCCCTCACCCTCCGGTTCGGAGGAAGGGGCACCGAAGCCGCTGCGTGCGGTGCTGCCGGGCGTCATCGTCGGCATCGTCGTCCTCGCGGTGTTCGGGGCGTGGGGGATGTTCAAGCCGACAGCGCCGCCCAAGTGGGACGAAACGGCGAAGAACGTGATCGTCGCGAGCAAGTCGACGACGCGTTACGTGGTCCTGAAGACGGACGGCAAGGTCCAGCTGCACCCCGTCCTCAACATGGCGTCGGCCAAGCTCCTCGTCGCCCCGAGCGACAACCCCATCGTGACGGTGTCGGAGAAGGTGCTCGACAGCGGCAAGATCCCGCACGGCGCCACGATCGGCATCCCGTACGCCCCCGACCGCCTGCCGCCGGACTCCGAGGCGGAGTCCGCCAAGCGCTGGGCCGTCTGCGAGCGCCCGGGCGAGGGCGGCCGCGCCATCCAGAAGGCGGCGTTCGTCCTCGCCAAGCGGGACGAGATGAAGACCGAGGGCAGCGACGCGAAACTGCACGGCGGCGACCTGATGTACGTCGTCGGCCCGGACAAGGCCAAGACCGAGTACGTCGTCGACGCCCGCGGTACGGCCTACCGCATCGTCGCCCGGACCACGAAGGAGAAGCAGCAGCTCCTGCGCGCGCTCGACATCACCGGCGCGACCCAGGAGCCGCAGCGCGTCTCCAGGGACTGGCTCGACACCCTCCACCAGGGCACGCCGATCTCCTTCCCGACGCTCGACGGCAACCCCGGTGACCCCGCCGGTGCGAACAGCACGCTCGACGACTCCGCGAACCGGGTCGGCATGGTCCTCAAGACCCCGGACCAGTACTACGTCGTCCTGCCGGGCAAGGTCGCCCCGGTCACCGACTTCACCGCGCACCTGCTCCTGTACAGCCCCGCGCTGGTTCCCCTCGCTCAGGGCGGCGAGCCGCTCAAGGTGAGCCCCGGCGCCGTGGTCGCCGGCCAGGGCTTCGGCCCCGGCAACTGGCCGACGTACACCCCGAAGACGGTCAACGACGCCTCCACCGGGACCGGCGGCCGCAACACCGTCTGCAACGTCCTGAACAAGGTCGACGGCGACAACGGCCGCACCACGCTGAGCACTTGGGCGGGCACCAAGTTCCCCGCGCCCCTGCCCACCGGCTCCTCCAGCGCCTACGTCACCGCCGGATCGGGCCAGCTCTACCGCCAGTTCCAGGGCACCGAGACCACCGCGGGCCCCGTCTTCCTGGTCACCGACACGGGCCTGCGCTACGCGATGCAGTCCAACAGTGACAGCGGCGCCGACGACGCGGGCATCGGCACCACCGCGAAGGAGCGCAAGGCCCGGCTCCAGGAGGCCAAGCAGGCGGTGACCAGGCTCGGCTACGACAAGGTCGACCCGGCGCCGATCCCGTACGCCTGGTCGCAGTTCCTGCCCACGGGCCCGCGTCTGTCGACGACGGCGGCCAGCCAGCCGCAGGGCTCCTAGGGCCGGGGGACACGATGACGTACGCATCAGGGGAACCCGTAGCCACGTGGCCGCGCAGGGCGGCGCTCGTCGCCGCGCTGACCGTGACCGTGACGACCACCGCGCTCCTGCCCGCCGGGCCCGCGGCGGCCGACGGTGAGCAGTGCACCTTCGGCCCGAAGAACCCGAAGTACGCGGGCCGTCCCTGGTCGCTCCAGCGCGTCCTCCTGGACGACCTGTGGAGCGAGACCAAGGGCAAGGGCGTCAAGGTCGCCGTCATCGACACGGGCGTCGACGTCAAGAACCCGCAGCTCACACACGCCGTTGACGCGTCCAAGGGCAAGAACCTGCTGCCCAGGAACCTCAAGGATGACAACGGCCAGAAGATCGCGCGCGGCAAGGAGAACGGCACCACCGACACCGTGGGCCACGGCACCCGCGTCGCGGGCATCATCGCCGCGCGCCCGGCCAAGGGCACCGGCTTCGTCGGCCTGGCCCCCGAAGCCACGATCATCCCGATCCAGCAGAACGACGCGGAGGGCCACGGCACGGCCGCGAGCCTCGCATCGGCCATCCTGTACGCGAAGCAGGCCGGCGCCCAGGTCATCAACATCTCCCAGGACACGGCGAACGCGGTCAAGCCCGACCAGGTGCTGCAGGACGCGGTCGACTCGGCGTTGGCCGCCAAGATCGTGGTCGTCGCCTCGGCAGGCAACGACGGCCTGGACGGCAAGGTGCAGAAGACCTATCCGGCGTCGTTCCCCGGCGTCCTGGCGGTCGCGGCCTCGGACCGCAACAACGAACGCGCCGCGTTCTCCCAGGAGGGCTACTTCGTGGGCGTGGCGGCGCCGGGCGTGGACATGGTCTCCACGGTCCCGGGCGCCGGCCACTGTTCGGACAACGGCACCAGCTTCTCCGCCCCCTACGTCGCCGGAGTCGCGGCCCTCGTCAAGGCGAAGCACCCCGACTGGACGTCGGCGGAGGTGGTCGCCCAGATCGAACAGACCGCGGAACGCTCGACCGTGGGCCACGACCGCCTGGTCGGCTGGGGCGTCGTCGACCCCGTCCGCGCGGTCACGGAGGATCCGGATCACCCGATCGAGTCCCCGTCCCCCGACGAGGGGGTCGCCCGGGCGAAGGCTCCTACGGCGGCGAAACTCCACTTCGGAGAGACGGCGGAACAGCGCAACACCCGCCTGGCCACGTACACGGTCGTCGGGACGGCGGTGCTGGTGGCGGGCCTGGGAGGGACGGCCGTCGCCGTACGCGACGCGCGGCGCAGGCGCCGGAACGTGGTCCGCGGAGCATGAACGCGATGATCGCGCTGAGCTTCGGCATCGCCGCCGTGCTGGTGCTCGCCGCGTGTGTCAAAGCGGACCGGGTGCGCGGCTGGCGCCAGAGCCTCAACCCGTCGGCGCCCGACGTCCCCGACGCCTCCTTCGTCGTGGGCCGCGTGATCTTCCTGGTCATGGCCGGCGTCATGGTGTTCGAGGGGTTCAACCTGCTGAGGGTCTCCGCCGACTCGGGCTGGAGCGACGACGAACTGACCAGCGCGGTACACCGGGCCACGGGCGACCTGGACGGCTGGATGTACCGCGACGACGGACTCACCACGGACTCCGCCTACTTCGACGACTACGCGTCCCTGCTCGAGGGCAAGGTCATCCGGTACGGCGGCGGGGGAGCACCCCAGTCCGGCGTGGGCGCCGACCCCGCCGACGCGAACACGGACACCGACGCGTACTTCACGGTGCGCGCGAAGGGCGCGGACGTGGCGTTCTGCACGCACCTGGTGCGCACCCGGCGGGCGAAGGACGACTACACGCCGCCGGGCATCGCGGGCGGCGAAGGAACCATCACCGAGCGCGCGTATCGGCTGGCGGTGACCTCGCAGCAGGGCGAGTGCTGAGGCGTCGGGGCCCGCTGCAACCGCCGCTCCTGGAGCTGGAGTTCGCCTGCCCATCCACGCTGCTGGAGAACGCAGCCTAAGCGGCGACCACCAGCCGGCACCGGTCGATCGCCACCACTCACGCGGCCCGCGCCCGTCCTGTGGCCGGCGGATCGCTTTCTTGCGGCCGCCCTGGAGTTGGCTTTCCGGCGTAGGGCGAACGGGAAGCTCTTCGGCGCCAGAAGGGTCCTGGGGCGGAGTGGTGAAGAGGCGGTGAGAGGGCGCGGTGAGGCGCGTTTCCGCTGGTAGCGTGCCTTTGCCCGGTGCTGTCGACCGTGCGTACAAGTGGATGTGCAAGAGGGGGAGTTGCCGTGGCTGCGGACCTCGGAGTCGGCCCAGGCGTCTTGAAGCAGGGCGCGAAAGACATGGTGGAAATCCTCAAACCGGTCAAGAAGGTGGACCTTGGGGACGCAGCAGACCTGTCCACCAAGATGGGGAACGACGACGTGGCCGCGTCCCTGGTGACGTTCTGCGCGACGTGGGAGTCGGGGGGAGCGTTCCTGGCCGACTGCGCGGCGACTCTGGCAGACGGACTTGAAGCGGCCAACGGCAACTACGAGGACACTGACGAGGCCATTCGTGACGCCGTGAAGTCCGTCAAGACCGCGCTTGCCTGACGGTGTCGATCCAGCACTGACCCAAGCTCGAGAACAAGAACAGAACAGGGATTCCGCACTCAATGGCAGCGACGCTCGGGTCGACTGACGACCCGAAGGATCTCATCCCGGGGGAAGCCGGCAAGCTCGGCGACGTCGAGACCGCCTTCAACAACTGGTCGGACAAGTTCGAGAAGATCGGCGACGGCTTGCGCGACCTGCGCATCAAGGGCTGGGTCGGTCAGGCGAGTGAAGCCTTCTGGCCCACCCTGGGCAAGGAGAAGACCAACTGGTACTTCGCGAGCGACGCGATGTCGGGCGCGGCCAAGGCCGTCCACTCGTATGTCTCCACGCTGACCTGGGCACAGGGGCAGGCCGGAACCGCGATCGACAAGTGGAAGGCCGGGGACCACGAGGGCGCCGAAACCCTCCTGAAGGGTGCGCAGAAGCAGCTCAAGGAAGAGGCCGAGAAGCTCACCAAAAAGCTGCACGACCTCGCGGGCGACTCCAAGGACAGCCCTGACTGGCTTACCGCGATCCGAAGTGGCGTGGACGCCAAGAAGTGGCTGGAGGACCACGGCGTCGGCAAGAGCGCCATCGCGCCCGAGGCGTGGAAGAAGGAGAGGGTGTCATGGTTCGGTGACGAGACCAACCCACGCCACAGGGAGAAGGAGTGGGGCAAGGGCGAGGACGGAAAGTGGTACTTCCGGGACAAGGCCGATGCGGCCGGGGCCGACGATGCGGCCGGCCCCGGGAAGAAGGCCGAGGTGAGCATCAAGCTCGCCGAGTGGTCGGACAAGGCCAGCGTATGGTCGGACGGCATCGACGGCGACGGTAAGTGGGGCGACGCCAAGTACAAGTACGCCGCGGGTGCCCAGGCCCTGGGCATGGACGGTTCGGCCGGCCTGAGTGTCACCGACGGACGGTTCAAGGCTGGCGTTTCGGGAACGGCGTATCTCGCCCAGGCGTCCGCGAATGGCAGCGTGGAGTACGGAGTCGCCGCGGCCCAGGGCGAGGCGAAGGCATTCGTGGGTGCCGATGCGTCGGCGAACGTCTCCGTCGGCAAGGACGGCGTGCACGGCGGCGCGGAGGCGTTCGCCGGAGCCAAGGCGACGGGATCCGCCTCTGCCGACGTCGCCGGTATCGGCGCTGGTGCGACCGGCGAGGCCTGGGCAGGCGTGGGAGCCGAAGCACATGCCGATCTGGGCATGAAGGACGGCAAGTTCACCATCGGCGGCGACGCCGGAGTGGGTTTGGGTCTCGGCGGCAAGGTCGGATTCAATGTCACCGTCGATACCGGCAAGCTGACCGACGCGGTCAGCGATGGTGCCGACGCCGTGGGCGATGCCTGGGACAGCACAGTCGGCAGCTGGCTCTAGCCCGCGCTGAAGTTCGACGAAGGATTGGATCCACCATGGCGGCCACGTTGCCGGTCAAGATTTCCTTTTCGCTGCCGGACGGCTGGCAGGCGGCGCCGCCGGACGAGGTCGGCGCCCCGAACGTCGCGTTCGTCGCGCTCCACACGGGCTCCGTCGACGACGGATTCACGGCGAATATCGCCATCTCCGGCGAGATGCGCAACGATGGCGCCACCATCTCGCAGATCGCCGACGAGTCAGTACCTCGGCTTGAGCAGGGCGGGCCCGTGCGCGTCCTCAAGAAGACCGAGATCGGGACGCCGGACCTCCCCGGGCTCACGGACTCTCCGGGTATCGCGCAGGACCTCGTTCTCTCGACCACGCTGCGAGGGGAGCCCATCGAGCTGTGCCAGAGCCAGGTGTACCTCGGCATGGAGGACGTGCGGAACCCGGCTCAGCGGGCGGTGATCGAGATCGTCCTCACCGCGACGCAGTACCAGCTCGGTCAAGTCATCGAGGACTACAAGGAATTCTTGCGAACGGTGCGGCCGGCCGGTGACTCCGCCGGCGAGGCCGACTAGGCTTCGGCGCGCGCAAAATGCCCCTTGGCCCCGGTTTTCTCGATCCGGGGCAAGGGGCACTTTGCTTTTCCTCAGGCGGATGTCCATGCATGCTCGGGAATCCGGTCCATGACGTCGCACAGGTAGTTCAACCGGTCTTCGATCGCCTGCTGGGACAGGTACCCGGTGTACCACGTGAACAGTTCGTCGTCGCGTACGCGAAGAGGATTTGCCTCGGCACGCTGATCGGAGAGGAGGAACGCCCTTACATCCTCAGTGAGTACATTCCGGACGAATGATTCCTCATCCGTGGCAACTCGAAACTTCTTATCGAATTCCGGTGCGTCGAGCAGTGTCCTGGGCCGTCGACCCATCACCGTATCCAGCTTGCTCGGCCGCCCTATCTGCATGAACGGCCCCGAACCTGGCGCCGATACGAGGAACACAGACTCGAACGTGAGACTCTTGCCCCCGCTCTGAGTCGTGCTCGACAGGGGATTCGTGTACCGGTACTCGAAGCATTTGAAGGAGCGGCCGCGGAACTCCCCTGTGATGTAGTGCCAGGCGGTCAGGTTCGAGCCTTTACCGGGCATCGGGCCCACACCGCAATACTCGGTGGCGCGTCCGGGTGCGCGCCGCTCATAGGTCCAGCCGCGGGTGGCGGCCACCGCTTCGAGTTCCGCCCATTCCTTCTGGATCCGCTTGTCCTCTCGGTTGCCGCGCATCATCGCCCTGATGGCGAGCGCGACCAATCCCAAAATGATCGCGTACACGAGGAGCTTCAACAGGATCCCAACCAGCTGTTCCATGGGTCGAGATTATTGCGGACGTCGTGTGCTCCTGTGAACCGAGGTTGGCCTCGTGACCGCACCTCGCCATCGCAACCGTGAAGATTGTTTGCTGGTCAGGCGAAAAGTCCGTAGAGCATTCAAATATGCCCTGATTTCGGAAAGATGTGCCAAATTGGTGTCCCCCGTGCGCCATATGCTGGGCGTGCCGAAGGGGTGGCCAGCCCCTCCGGCTTCTTCTCCCGCCACCGGAACGGATTCCACCCCATGATCAAGTCCCGCCTCTCCGCCGCAACGTGGGCCCTGTCGGCCGTAGCCGCGGGTGCGCTGCTCGTCGGCTGCTCGGGGTCGGTGAGTGCGGGGAAGTCCGACCCGAAGGTGTCCAAGAGCAAGTTGGCCGATACGGTCGCCGAAAAGCTCGCCGCCACCACGGGCCAGCCGAAGCCGGACGTCACCTGCCCCGAGGACCTCGTCGGGAAGGTCGGCAACACCGGCCGCTGCACGCTGACCGCGAGTGACGGCAGCACGCTGGGCGTGACGGTCAAGGTTTCCTCGGTCGACGGAGACAACGTCAACTTCGACATCAAGGCCGACGAGACGCCTTCCCCGGCTGCGAGCTGACCCTTTCGACTCCACCGCGCTCCTCGCGAAGCGAAACAGGAGAGTCGCTGCCAGGTGCTCGGGCGGGCCTGGCAGCGGCGGATCAGCCCTCACGCCTGCACGCGGCGTCAGGCCGGCGCCCTCCCGCACCGAGCTGCCGAACCGTCGAGTTCCAGTCGCGCCTGAGCCGCCCCGTCCGCCGTGCCCCCTTCCAGGCGGAGAGGGGAAGTGGGCCCCCGTAAGCTCTGCACGAGCTCGCGACGACGAGTCTCAAGGGGGTTCTGCTGGGGGCGGCACTCACCTCTCGGCGCAGGCCCCCGACCCGGCCGCCGCCGTCGCGTACTCCTTGATGAACCGAAGCATGTCCGCCGCGACAGCATCACCCGAGACGCGTGCCGTCACCCAGAACGAGCTGTCCGCACCGGCCGACTTCGGGCACTCCACCCGACCGACGGCCCCGGTCTTCGAGTAGATGAACCGCCCGCTGTCCGCGCTGGTGTCGTTGGGATCGACCCCCAGCGCGGACGTGGCGACATCACGGGCCGAGCTGTCGGCGCCCAGCTTCTCCACACTGGTGGAGAACACGACCTTCCCGTCGACCTCGAGGCGACAGCGCTTCACGCCGACCGCCGACGTGGGTTTGACCGCGATCTTCTTCCCCGGCGGCAGCAGTGGTTCCAGGGAACCGGCGGACACCTCAGTGCCGCACAGCTCCTTCGGGGTGGCGTATTCACGTCGGGGCTCGGACGACGAACAGCCGGCCGCCGTAGCGACGAGCAACGCCGCGCCGATCGCCGCCGCCCAGCCCGAACGTGCTCTGCCCCGCGGGAGTCCCTGCATGACGTCTTCCATCGCCTTCGGTGATCGTGCCGGTGAGTCGTGACGCATCAGTCGGGGATCTCGGTGTCGAGGTCCTTGGCCATCGCGTGGATGTCGGTGTTGGCGTCGTTGAAGCCCGTCGCGGTGCCCTCACTGACCCAGGTGTCGATCTGGTCCGAGTAGCCCGCGTGGTGCGCCTTGGCGGCCTCGGTGGCCGCCGCGTAGTTGACGTTCGTGGTGGTGTCCTTGATCGTCTCCCACCGCGTCGCGATGTCGTGGCCGGCTTCCGAGCGGTACTGGCCGGAGTCGTCCTTGAAGAACGCCTCCATCACCACCGATGTCACGGTGCCCGCGGCGCCGCCCGCGGCCGCGCCGACCACGGGAGAGGCGATGAAGCTCGTACCGATGCCGACACCCGTACCGACGATGCCCGAGATGACGTTCTTCTTCTGGCTGACGGCGTAGTCGAAGTCGCCGTCCTTCTCGTTCGCCGGGCCGAGCACCGCTTCCTGCCGGCCCTGGGCGAGCAGACCGCTGAACTCCCCGGACTTGCGCGACAGGCTGGTGATCGTGTCCTTCGCGTCGTGCGGGTAGCGCTGGTCCTCGGGGAGGTCGGGGTTCAGGTGGTAGTCCATGAGGTTGGCGGTGTACGCCTTCTCACCGACGCTCAACGCGCTGTACCCCTCCGGGTTCTGGCTGGCGGTGACCAGGAAGCGGGACACGGCGCTGTGATCGAGCTTCGCGTCCGCGCCGTCGTTCGGGTACAGCAGGTTCCATCCGGACTTGTCGCCGTTGCCGACCGACGGGCCGTCGGCCATCGCCCGGTGGATGTCGGGCAGGTACTCGGACCCGATCTGCCCGATGCTGTCCGACATGTAGTCGTGGTCCTTGAGACGGTTCGGGTCCTCGGAGATGGAGTTGACGAGGTCCCGCATCAGCCCGGCCTGGTCGGCGGTGTGCGCCGGAGTGTCCGCCGTGGGCAGCTCGCCCGCCGGATGCCCGGTCGTCCCGGCCTCGAGCGCCAGGGCGAGGTTGTTGCGCCCGGTGTTGAGGTCGTCGCCGTGCATGTCGGACTCCTGCGGCCACTCCCGGTCCTCGAAGAGGTACTTGAAGTTGCTGGCCGCCGCCTTGTCGCCGTCCTTCGGCGTGTACTCCTCGTTGAAGAACGAGGTGGCCGCGTCGGGGCTGTTGGACAGGCCCTTCAGATAGCCCGTGAGCGGATCGGAACCGCTGTCCTCGCCGATCCGGTTGAGCCAGGGGTCCATCCCCATGTGCTGCCATGCCAGGTTGCGGTGCTCGCCGTCGCCGGTGAGCTTGCGCTCGGTGGCCATGAGCTTGGTGCCGTAGTCCTCCATGAACCGGTCGTCGTAGTCGCCGGTCCGCATGAGGTTGCTCATGACCTGGAAGCCCATCGGTCCGCCACGATCGCCGTAGAGCGGCTTGTCGCCCAAGTCGATCATCTTGGACTTCCAGTCGTACATCGCGGCCGAGTCGCTCTGCGTCGCGTGGGCCAGTGACATGCCGAGGTTGCGCTGGAGGTCGTCGAACTGGTCGAGCCGCTCGTGCCCCAGCTCGTAGTTGCCGCGGGCCGGGTCGTTGATCCCCGTCCAGAACTCGAGGATCTTCTGCGGGCCGACCTTCGTGGCGAACCGCTCGGAGAACAGCTCGTCGTCGGCGTACTTCTTGAACCCGGCGTTGAGCCGGTCGAACTCCTCGACCGACAGATCCTTCGGATCCTTCTGCGCGAGCTTCGCCAGCTCGTCGGCTTCCTTGACGGCCGCGGCCGCGGAGTCGCGGTCCGAGTAGTTCGCGTCGGAGAAGCCCATGGATGTCTGGTTGACCAACAGCTTCAGGACCGTGGTGGCCGTGTTGTCGCTCTCGCTCGCCCCGTCGACGATCTTCTGGATCTCGTTGCGGACCCCGGTGACGTCGCCGTCGGTCGGTTTGGGGTCCTTGGCGTCGTCCTTGGCGCGGACGGTGAAGCCGCCGTCGCCCGACGCCGTGACGCTGATGTCCTTCGTGCCCGCGTTCTGTATCGCCGTCGTGAGATTGCCGTGGTACGTCCTGAGTTCGCCCGCGGTGTCCCGGAGAATGTCGTAGATCGACTTCGCCTGGGTGTGCGCGTCGTCGAACTCACCGACCGTTTTGCCGATGAATTCCTTGGAGACCGTGGCATTCGCGCCGGCCCAGACGGCCTTGCTCGCGGACGCCTTCATGCCCGTACGGGCTTCCTTCGCGAGCGCGTCGAGATTCTTGACCATCGTCGACCAGTCCTCGACGGCATCGTCGAGGAGCTTGAAGTTGGCGTGGAGGAGCGCCTCGAAATGCATCAGTCGTCCTTCTTCTTCGGCTCGCCGTACACCGGGTTCTTCTTGCCGGGGTCGCCGACGCGCTCGTCGAAACCGGCGTCGAGCATGTCGATGCTGCTCATCTGGCGCCGGATGAAGTCCTCGTCGTCACCGTGCAGCTTCTTGGTGCGGTGCATGTGGTTGGCGATCTGCGCGGTGGCGTCCATCAGTGAACGGAGCTGCTCCTCCCAGCGGTTCGACACCTCCTGCAGGCCCCCGCCCAGCGAGAAGCCCTGCTTCGTGAGGTCCGACGCCGCCGAGTCGCTGCTGGGTACGGCCACGCGGGCCTTGTCCCACATCTGGCTGTACAGCTTGTGGGCATCCGAACCGACCTTCTCGAGGTCGCCGTGCCCGACCGCGAGGTCGCCGTACTGGGAAGGGGGCGGTCCGCCACCCTCGTCGTCCGGTACGCGGTTCAGCTGCATCTGCGTCGACTGACGCCCCGCCGCCTCGGTCTTCAGCTGCTCCCACTCGTCCCACGCCATGAGTGAGCTCCTTCCCCCGTGTGCGTGCCGGATCCTGCCGATGGACGGCAGTCGTCCGGTTCAAATTAGCAACTCGGTCGTGAGGAGTGGCCCCCTTGCACCGATGCTCGAGATGCTGCACGAGTGAAGGTCTTGTGGGCAGGGTGAGTTGTAGTCGTGTGTCCGTAACAGCGGATCTTGCACGTTTGGTCCCCATCCGCTTCAACCCCTCCCTGCCGGATCTTCGGCAATTTCCGCGATCGCAATTTCGGCGACGAGTGCGCTACCCAGAGTTGTGGAGGTTTTTACCCGTCGTCATCTCCGCCCGTGCACCTCTTCTGTAGGAGGCTCGAGCCGCGCATTGATCCGTCGGAACGGGGCCTGTTCCATCCGAGCCGGCGGATGCCGGGTCGACGGGGAAGAGGTCACGGCATGGCTTGGGACGAATGGGAGCGGCTGAAGTCCGACGCTGCCGCCCGCCGGAGCGAGAAGATGCAGCTCAATCAACTGGCCCCGGAACCCGGCGGCGGTGGTTCGACGGGCGGCGCCGACCTGGTGGTCAACCAGGACGATCTCGGCGCCGTGGGGCATGAGGCCTTCATCCTCCACGACCATCTGCACTCGCAGGCCGACATCGCGGGAGCCGGCGCCGACAAGCACGGCTCGGGATCCACGATGCAGGCCGCGACGGCCCTCAAGGTCAGCAACTTCGAGATGGGCTCGGCCCTCGAGACGACCGTCAGCGTCTGGACGACCCAGGTCAAAACGGTCCTTCAGGCCTGCGCCCACATCTCCAACCACCTGGACTACAGCAAGAAGCTGCACGCCCAGGACGACGCGACCATCGCGGTCGACCTCCACCAGCGAGACGGCTCGGCCGTGCCCGTGTCCCGGCTGAACGACCTGCTCAAGTAGGAGGGGCAGGCCATGACGCTCAAGTACACAGATCTGACCGAGGTCGACCTCGCCAAGCTCGGCGCGTCCGTCGCCGACTGGAAAGCGGCCGTCGATCACCTCAAGACCCTGGCGGAGAACGCCAGGACAGGAATGCAGGCGAAATCGGACGGGGCCCGATGGGCCGGCCAGAACGCCGACGTGGTGCGCGTGCTCATCGGCAAGACCACCAAGGAATTCCAGGACCTGCACGGTGAGGCCAACAGCATCTTCCAAGTGCTCGACGACGCCCACCAGGAGCTGACACAGCTCCAGCGCAGCACGAAGACACTCGTCTCCGAGGCCATCGGCAAGGGATACCGCGTATTCGACAACGGCGACACCAGCGTCTCCGTCATCGAATACGTCGGACCCGGCGAGCCCCCCAAGGGTGTCCCGGAAAAGGAACTCCAGCACTACGCCGACCAGATCACGGCCAACGTCGGCCGCGCCGACGACATCGACCAGTCGGTCAAGCTCGCACTCACCCGCAGCCACGGCAATGACCCGAACAACGCAGGTCACAAGGAATACGGATCACTCAACGACGCCCAGGTCGAGCGCGCCCTCGAACTCGCCAAAAAGGGCCACAACATGAGTGACGTCGAACTCCGCGAATTCAACCGCATCATGAAGTTCAACGGCGGCGAGAAGGACGGCCAGTTCGCCACAGGGTTCTACAAGGGCCTCGGCGGTCCCGAGAAGACGCTCGAGTTCTACGCGGACATCACGACGGACGGCACGGAGAAGGACACGGGCAAGGTCCGTCTCGACGCCGTCAAGGACTTCCAGCAGGTGATGGGTCCGGCGCTGGCCAACGCCACGGACCCGGACACGAAGAACCACCTCCCCGCCAGCTGGGGCGACGAGTTCCGCAGGCTCGGCACGCAGCAGATCTCCTGGATGCCGCACCAGATGACGAAGCCTTACGGCTACCAGGTGCTCGGCGGCCTGATGCGGTACGGAAACTACGACCCGTCCTTCATCAACCCCATCGCCGAACACCTCACGCAACTCCACCAGGAAGACCCGGACAAGCTCCTCACCCACGTGGGCCACGGGCAGGGTGACGGCTACGGTTTCAATCCGTCGGGAAAGCTCGGCTCCGGCGAGGACCCGCTGAACAGCGTCCTCGAAGCCCTGGGCCACAGTCCCGAGGCCTCGGAGAAGTTCTTCACCGACCCGCCCACCGCGTACAACGACGACGGGACGGTGAAGCAGGACGGAAAACTGGGCTTCAAGTCCTACCTGGACGTCTTCACCGACAAGGACTTCCAGTGGAACGCCGACTCGAACAACGCGTACCTCTACGGCGACGAGGACGCGAACCGGGCCGCACACAACGTAGGACCTGAAGCACTCGGCCACGCCCTGGAATCCGCCACGACGGGACGGCCGTACGACAGCGACGACATGGGCGACGCGGTGCGGCACACACCGGAGCGCGCCGGGCTCGTGCACGACATCGTCGACAAGTTCGGCAGCGACCCCGAACTGCTCAAGCACAACGGCGACGGGGGCGAGAGCGGGCCTCTGTACGCCATGAAGGACAGCCTCGGCGACATCACCTCCGAGTACATGGGCGACTTCCAGCAGGCCATGTACGAGGAGAACGCCGGCAGCGACATGTTCCCGACGTTCGGCGCGGCCGCGGGGCTCGACCCGGGGCACGCCCAGAAGTTCCTCAGCGAAGTGGGCCAGGACCCGCATGCGTACTCGGCGATCACCGCGGCGCAGCAGGCGTACACGGCGGATGTGGTGAACGGCGTCGTCAACGACCCCACCACGTCGACGACGTCCATGGACGGCCGCGTGCGTGACGCGGTGGCTCCTGGGGCGGCCATCGCGGGCATCATGAGCGACTCGCGCGCGGACGCCATCTACCAGTACCACGCGGCGTCCGACGCGGATTTCAACGAGGCCGCGGCCGACAAGGCGAAGTGGGTGAGCCGCATCCTGGGCATGGGCGTCGACAAGGCGGCCGAACACGTTCCGATCCTGGGCGCGCCCATCGGATGGGCGTCGGAGGACATCCAGGAGAGCGTCATGAAGAGCATCGAGCAGGACACGACGACGGACGCGGAGCACCAGGCCGGCGGCGAGTACGCGCACGGCCGCTCGGAGGCGATCCGCTCCGCCCAGGACGCCGTCGACAACGCCGTGCGCCACAACTCGAAGATCGACATGCAGACGGCGGACGACCTGCAACGCGCCGCACGCACGGCAGCCGGCATCAGCCATTCGGACGGAGCACAGTGGAACTCGGAAAGCCATCACTGAGGCCGGCCCGCCCGGCGCGGCTCCTGCCTCTGGCCGCCGTCACCGCCGTGTTGGTGGTGGCGGCAGCGGGATGCGGCGACTCGGCCGAGCGGGAGTACGCCGTGCCGTCCTCGCTGTGCGGCATCCACATCAAGGCGGCAACGCTCACGCCTTTGCTGCCGCCCGGGAAGCACATCGCCGTGAAGCCGGACGACCCCGTCCCCGACGCCATCACGACCTGCGAGGTCGCCGTGGACAAGAAGGTCGTGCTCTCCGTCGAACGCGAGCGACGTGAGCCGGGCGCGGCGGCGCGCGACATCGCCGTGGACCAACTCTCCGCCCACGACCCCAAATCCGCGGCGGCCCGCTCGATCGCGTACACGAACTCGGCCGCCGTATCCATCACCCGGTGCACCGCCCAGAACGTGGTCAAGGAGGACATCTCCACGGTCATCAGGGTCTTCGAACCGGGACACAAGGGCGAGTCGGCGCTCAAGAACGTGATCACGGAATATACGGCGGCGCTGAAGAAGTCTTCGCCTTGCGAGGTGAAATCAGGCTGAATTGTTGAATCTTTGAACGCTGCTTCCCCGCCTTCCTCGTAGTCATGGCGGTGAAGATTTCATGGAGGAAATGTTCGCCGGTCGGAGAGTGCGTCAGGCCCCGTGCGGGCAGTGCCTGCGGGCGAGTGTCACGACCCCCGACCAGGCGTCGGGTGCGCGTCGGCGAGATGAGAAGATTGCACCCGAAAGCGCGATACGGGGAGAGCGCTTCGTAACTGACTTAACACATAGGCCAGTTGGTTCGGTTGTACAGGGTGACTACAGTGGTAAAGGCGCGATGAGGGACGCTCGCGCCACCGCGCTCCGGGCGCGGACTGAAGGGCAGACGGGGAACGGGGAAGGGGGCACGTCATGCTTCCTGCGGACATGGCGATGGGCGGGGTCTCGGCTGCGACTGCCGCGGACCTGAAGGTCGGCGCGGGGGTCCTCAAGACGTTCAAGCAGCGCGTCGACACGCTGTTGAGCGAGTTCGAGGGCTCGGACGGAGCGCCGTCCAAGGTCGGTGGCCAGCGGATCGCGCCGACCTCCCTGCGGGGCGCGGGTACGAAGTTCCCGGAAGCCGACGGTCTCTACGAGCAGTACAACATCGTTCACGAACGACTCACCTCGCTGTCGAAGACGCTCAGTCTCCAGATCGAGGCGATGGGAATCGCCGCGCACGGCGCGGAGGTCGGCTACGGCAACCTCGAGGACGAACAGCGACGCCGGTTCTGGGCCATCCAGTCGAAGATCGAGCATGACCAGCAGGCTGCGGAGCGCGAGAAGGCGGGCGCGCCTGACCAGCCGCGGAACGACAAGAAGCAGTCGAAGAAGGGATTCGGGCTGTGACTGGGAAGGACGACTGGGACAAGCTGTCCGGCCAGGAGCAGAGCAACATCCAGGCCGGCGTCACCGACATGACCAGTCGGATCTCCGAGGTCATGCACGACGCGTTCGGCTTCAGCAGGGTTCGTACCCCAGGGCAGAAGTCGAACTTCGAGGACCACGAACTCAACGACATGATCGACATCGTTGAGAACACGAACCCGTCGGACCTCGAAAGCGCCGGTGAGGCCCTGTGGAAGGCGCAGAAGGCCATCTCGGACGCGGCGACCGAACTCCGCGGCCACCTGACGGCTGCCGAGGACGACTGGAAAGGTGAAGCGGGCAAGGCCTTCCAGATCTGGGGCAAGGGACTCGCCGGACACGCGGACGCTCTCGCCGACTACGCGAAAGCCGCAGGCGTTCAGATCACGTCCGCCGGTACGGGCCTGGCATCCGTTCGCAGCGCCATGCCGCCCCGGGACAGTCGTCTCGTACGGAAGCCGGTCAGCGACATCCCGGTGGTTGCGCGGGTCGAGACCAACGACGAGTACACCGCGGCTACGAAGGTCGAGGGCCATCGTCAAGAGGCCATCAACCAGATGAACCGCCTGTCGTCGTACTACGTCGTCTCCGAGGAGTCGCTCAAGAGCCTGGAACCTCCCACGTTCGAGGCGATGCCTAATGTGGGGGTGCCGAAGCCGTCGGAGCGCGGTTCCGCGCCGACCGATTGGTCCGGGAACAACACGACCGGCGCGACGCAGCGGCATGCGGAAGTGACCGAAGGTGGGGTCGCACACGAGCGCACGATCGCCCAGCCCACGGATGTGACTACGACGCCTGTCAAGGAAGTTCACGGCGATGTCACCCTCCCCGACCGACCTGTCGGCACGGAGATCAACAGTGTCGACACACTTCCTCAGCAGACGTCGATTCCGGTGACCAGCACCACTACCCCGACGACGACACCGACAACTGGCCCGCAAGGAGTCCCCTTTCCTTCGTATGTCCAGGGGGTGCCAAATGCCCTGGGCAAGGGCCCTGTGGGACGGGCGCTCGGTACGACCGGCATGCCGAAGAATCCGGCGACCGCACAGGGACGACCTGGTACCACAGGACCGGCTACGGCTCGGGGCCTGGGACAGAGCGGCACGAACCCGATGGGGCGCCCGAACGCGACCGGCCAGCCGGGCGTCAAGGGCGGTATGCCGGGCGGCCGCCCGGCCTCCATGGGTCACGGCGTAACCGGAGGCACGCCCAAGCAGGCAGGCACGTCAGCCGGTCGCCAGGGCCTGGGACCGAGGGGCGCGGGCCGGAGCAACAGTGGTGTCGTAGGGGGAAGGCCCACCTCGACCGGTGCGTCCGCGAAGTCGGGTCCCAAGATGCCGAGGGGCACGGTCATCGGGGGCGAGGGAGCTGCCGGTTCACGGACTTCGAGTGGCGGGATCAGCCAGCGAGGAGTCATGGGGGCCCCGAGCGCGACGAACGGCGCTGCCAGGAACCAGATGCCCCGCGGTTCCATGGGTAACTCCGACGGTGTGACGGGTGCTCCATCAGGGCGCAACTCCGCCTCCCGCGCGGGCAGAAACGGCTTCACCGCCGGCGGCTCCGGCCTCGTGAGAGGTCCCGAGGGCCGTGGGAGTTCCGACCAGGAAGAGGGCGAAGACGCACAACGGCCCGACTACCTGACCGCGGACGAGCAGACCCATCTCCCCAAGAAGCCGCAGCGCGATGTGCCGCCGGTGATCGACTAAGCACGAGCGAGGACAGACGAAGCATGAAGTCAGGGATCAGCCGACGCGGCAGATTGACTGTGCCCTTCCTGGGGCAAGTCGGGAGACGCGCGTCAGTGGTGGGCGCAGCGGTTGGCGCTCTTGCCGTCATGTCCACCGGACTGGCCCCGAGCGCCACAGCCGACGACGTGCACTCCAAGCAGTGGTACTTGGACGACATGCTGGCTGAGCGGTTGTGGAAGGTGAGCACAGGCAAGGGCATCAAGGTCGCGGTTATCGACTCAGGCGTCAACCCTGCGACCCCTTCCCTGAAGGGAAAGGTTCTGACGGACGATGTTCCCGCTGCTGCCTCGTACGGAGCGACACGTGACTACGGCGGTCACGGCACGTCCATGGCGGAGCTGATCGCCGGGTCCGGGGCCGGAGGCGGACTTCAGGGGCTTGCCCCCGGAGCCAGGATCATTCCGGTCCGAACGGCGCTCACCACGCTGACGGACAAGGCCGAGCGCAAGAAGACCGCCTCGATTCCTCAGGCGATCAGGGCTGCTGCCGACTCAGACGCGCAGATCATCAGCATGTCCTTCGGTGCCGAGTACTCGGACGCCGAAGAGACAAGCGCGATTAAGTACGCGGCCCAAAAGGGCAAGCTCATGTTTGCCGCGGCTGGGAACTCCGGCGACCAGGACAACTTCATCGGTTTCCCAGCCGCACTCCCCGAAGTGGTTGGGGTCGGTGCCTCCGATGCGACGGGAACAGTAGCCAAGTTCTCCCAGTCCGGTGACTACATCGATCTGGCGTCGCCGGGTGTGAACGTCCCCACCTGGTGCGACGCGACCTTCAAGCGGTACTGCCAAGGCAAGGGAACGAGCCAGGCCACCGCCATAGCCTCGGCCTCCGCCGCCCTCATCTGGTCGGCGCACCCCAAGTGGACGGCCAGCCAGGTCCTCCGGGTGATGATCGATACTGCCGGTCGTGACTGGCCCAAGAACCAGCCGAGCAAGTATCTCGGCTACGGACTGATCAGGCCCGCCCAGAACTTGATCGCAGGCAAGGGGAACCCCGGCGCCCCCGATGTCGATCCGATCACCAACCAAAAGACGTCAGTTGCCGGTTCCACTAACGGCGCTACTCCCTCCGCTTCCGTACCAGCCTCGTCACAGCCGCCGAAATCCACTTCAGGTGGCGAGACCTCGGCGGCAGGATCTAGTGCGAAGTCTTCCGACAACAATGACCAGTTGTGGATTGTCCTCGGAGCCGCTGCCGCGGTGGTGGTGATCGGGGGCGGGGCGTTCGCGGTGCTACGAGCTCGGCGCTCCGGCTGAGCCCGCTTCATCGTTCGACGCCCGTCGAGCAGGGGGCCAGATGCTTGCCCCGGCCAGACGGGAATCCGGAAAGTTCCATCAGTAATTCAGGAGAGGAAGGCCGAACATGGCACAGGGGCAGCGGCTCTCAGATTCCGAGATGGTTGCGCTCGAGCGCAAGATCGCGGACAAGTTCGACAACATCAAGTCGACGGTGCACCGCCTTCAGGGGACGATCGACAGCCTCGAGGGCCAGTGGCAGGGTATTGGTGCCAACGCTTTCAACACGAAGCAGCACGAGATCAACACGTCGATGAAGAACATCGGCAACATCCTCGTGAAGTTCCTCGACGCGATGAGCGGTACGCGGAAGATCAAGGACGACTCCGAGGACCAGGTGCGCCAGGCGGTCAACAAGATCAACGTGTACGACGGTGCCCCGAAGTCCACGCTCAGCGGCTACTGAGCGAACCGGCCACGCATCAGTAGTAGGTCTGGAACCCCAGGGGAGATGGAGTAGATCATGGGCATGAACCACGACGAGATGATCGTCAAGTACGGCGCTCTCGACACCGCGGCCACCGAAATCGGAAACATGGCCAAGCAACTCGAGGCCGACCTGCAGGAGATCAAGCAGTTGGTCGCGGGCACGGTCGCTTACTGGGAGGGCGACGCCCAGGACGCGTACGGCACTGAGCAGAAGAAGTGGGACGACGAAGCCCGCGACATCCACCAGGCCCTGCAGAGCATCGGCCACGTGGTGCACCAGGCCGGCGGTGACTACATGGGCGGCGACAAGAAGGCCGCCAGCTTCTTCCTGTAAAGCGAAGAGCAACAACTGCGGGGTGGGCGCGCGCGGGAGGCGCCCACCCCGCAGTTGTGCCTGCGCAGCCATGAATTCCAGTAACTGGGCGGGGGCACGGACCATGTGGTGCCCTCGCTTATCTGAACAGGAAGACGGACATGAGTTTCGGACCACCGCCATCACCTTTCACGCAGTCGCAGCGTGTCGCAGAGGAGCGCCGGAGTCGGCGCGTGAGGGTATGGGTTTGCGCGGTGCTGGCCCTGGTTGCGGTGGTCGGTGTTGGCGGTTGGTTTCTGATGGCGGGGTCGCCGGGAGGCGGTTCAGGAACGGACAACAAGGCGACGGTTGGTCAGCAGGCTCCCGATGACATCCGGGAGACCGTGGAGAGGCGCCCGCGTGGTACTGCCGGTCACCTGGTGACGTCGATTCAGGACCGTGGAGTCAAGCCGAATCAGGACCAAGAGACTCCGGGAACCTGGGCGACGGACAGGGTGCTGGTCAAGGGCAACGACGATGCCCTCGAAGCCGTCGAGATCAATTCAGGGGACGAGGCATGGCGTCAGGACCTGAGCGGCTCCATCTGTGCCTGGACGAAGCACGTTACTGTCGATGGCCGCACGGCCATTGTGTTCAGAGATAAAGGGAAAGACGGTGCCTGTAATCAGTTGGCATTCTTCGATCTCGGTACGGGAAAGAAGCTTTGGCAAGTAGTCATTCCCTGGAAGAAATCTGTCTTCGGTAATCTCCCAAATGTGGCAATGACGCGTGGCGTCGTTTCGTCGGCCTGGGAGAGTGGTTCATCCGGCTATGACATGAAGTCTGGTAAGCGCCTCTGGGAGCGAAAGAAGACTGCCAAATGCCGCGAGGGTGGATTCGCTGGGGGGAAGGCTCTGCTGCTTCGGCTTGATTGCACAACATCGGACTACGAGCCGCTGCGTAAGATCGCAAAGATCGATCCACGTACAGGTGAGGAAAAGTGGATATACGGCGTTGCTGAAAGTGTCCGTCTCGTTTTCATTGTCTCTTCCGAGCCGCCCGTTCTTGCCGTCGCCGCAGGTGAGGATGAAGTTTCTGACCTGATCTCACTCGATGAGAGAGGGAAGTACCGGGCAACGGTTCGTCTGGACGGTGGTCACTACGAGGTGAACTGCGATGCCGGCGCGATCTATTCGGCTGTCGACGACTGTGACAACATCGTTGTCGGGGGAGACCAGGTCTTCATCACCAGTGGTGAAGAGATTGGTGGATCCAGCCACCACACGAATCGCATCGTCTCCTTCGATCTCGGTACGGCGAAGCCGGTGGTGAAGTTTGAGGCAGGTCCGGACCAGTTGATTTATCCCGTGCGCATGAGCGGAGACGAGCTTCTCGCGTTCAGGGCCGGCACCGATAATTACGCCCCTTTCTCGCTGATGAGTCTCGATCCGCGCACAGGGAGAGAAAAGGCGTTCTTCTACTTCACAGTTCTCAACGAGGCCAAGTCGCTTACGTACACGAAGTTCAGCGATGTTGTCGTGGAGAACGGACGGATCTTCTTCGGTAGCAACATGGTGCGAGGCGAAGCGATCAAGGGGAAGTCGGTACCCCAGTGGCTGGCCTTTGGGGTGGGCAGCGCCGGCTGATCAGCAGGGTTCTGCAGGCCCGCAAGTAGGTGTGGCTGACCATGGTGCTGGAGGGGAGCAGTCGCGTATGCGCCCGCCAGATGCGATGACCACGGGCGGGCGGATCGGCCCGCATGCGGTCATTACAGGCCTCGACGATCGAGCATCCCGTTCCCCCGTGCACCTCCTCGATGCCACCGGTCAGGAGGCAGACGCTGGTGAAGGCAACTGAGTCTGTCTTCGTCAACGTCGGTGGCTGGGCGTACGCGTTGCCCGTCTTCGGACCTTGCAATCCGCCGCCCCGTGCGTCCAGGTGGCTGACTGCGGGTCAGGTCGACGGTCAGCCGGGATCAAACCGGCTGACAGCCGGCCCTACTCGCCTGCGTCCCCCGCCACATCCTCCAGATCGAACTCCCCGTCCCGAGCCCCCAGCACGAACGCCGTCCATTCCGCCTCCGTGTAGCGGAGCACGGTCTCGGGGTCCATCGAGGAGCGCATCGCCACGGCGCCGGCCGGCAGGTAGGCGATCTCGACGCGCTCCTCGTGATCCTCGGTGCCAGGGGCGCTGTGCCATTCGGCGCCGGAGATGTCGAGTGCGTAGAGCTCGTTCTTCTCCCGCTCCTTGCGCGCCTTGATCTCTTCGGGGGACTCCCCGGCGCCATCGCTTCCCACGCCCTGCGCGGCGCCCTGTGCAGCCTTGGCCATGATCCGGGCCCCTTCCCGATGTACGTACATGCCGTGTGGCCAGCGTACTTGGGACAGTCGAAGGTGCGCGGGGCGTCGGACCACTTGCACCCGCCTGATCCGGCAAAGCACCCCTGGTGCAGCCCGGCGCCGGGCTCGCCGCAGCTGCACCGGAGAGCTCAGCTGCAGCCCACGTCCTTCATCGCCGCAGGAAGATAGGCCTTCAGGAGTGAACGCAGCGCATCGCGCCGCTCGGACACATCCTGGACTGCCTGTTGTTTCAACTCGATCTCCGCGACGAACTTCTGCTGCTTCCCGCCGTACGCACAGCTGTCCACAGCCAGGGCTCCGCGGTCTGCGATACGGGAGTCCTGACCGATGTTCGCGGCTTCCGAGTGGCCCAGTCCCCGCATGCCGCGTTCGTTCACCGCGATGACATCGGTGCTGGCCGGAACCACGTCGCCGGAGAAGTGGACGACAAGATTCCCATCGACCTTCAGTTCACAACGGGGCTGCGCGGGACCGAACTTGTAGTCGCGCTGAGTCAGCTTCTCGCCGTCGGGGAGGAGAGGGGACAGCAGCTCCGATCCCACCTCGACTCCGCATGCCGCCTTCGGTACGGCATAGTCCCTCCCCGATGAGCCGGTGCATGCCGTGGCGGTCAACATCGCCAGGATCGCCGCGGCACCCAACGGTGTCGACAGTGCGCTCCGCCTCACTGGTCGCCTGCCAGTCCTCGAGCCCGTGCGTTGCCGTCAAAGGCAGCCGCGTCGATCTCGTTGGTCACGGTGTAGGAATTGTTCTCCGTCTGGCCGGGATGGGCGGCGGTCCAGATCTTCGCCAGTGATTCCAGCTGACCTTTGAGATGCGGGCGCAGGCATCGAGGAAGGACCACCTGGTCCACCCGGCGCTCAGCCACATGGTTCAGAGCCTTGCCGACGGCGAACTCCGACGTGAGACCACTGGCGGTCTTCATCGAGGAGATCCGGGCATGGTCGCTCTCCCGGTCCATGCGGGTGCTTAGCCGGAACGCGGCATCGCCGATTGAGGCCAGGTCAGGGAAGTTGACCGTCAGGTCGCCCTGAGGATTTCCCCCGCCGCCTCCGCCCGGGTCGGCAAGCCGGTTCAACTGCATCTTCGTGGTCCCCCTTGTGCAGGGCTTCCGCCTTGAGCTGTTCCCACTCGTCCGAGGGCACCTAATGACGTCTTCCCCCGTGTGACTGATGTGGCTACGCCCGTCGCCCTCATAGAGGGCGACGGGCGTAGCCACATCATCAGGGCGATTCGGCCAGTTCAACCGACCCTGCGAAATCATGACGACCTTTATACGTCACTGATCGGAGGGCATCAGTCCCGTCTGGACCAACGGCTTCCCCCGCTTGCGCGAGACGAAGACGCCTCGGCCCGCCGGCATCGGCCGTGGCCGCACGCCGCCGAGGAGCTCGCCCTCGCCCGGGTCGCCGGCCAGGACCAGGCCCTGGGCGCCGAGTTCCTTCATGCGCTGGATGAACGGCTCGTACGCGGCCCGGCCGCCGCCCGCCGAGGAGCGGGCGATGATGAAGCGGACGCCGACGTCCCGCGCGAACGGGAGCAGTTCCGTCAGGCCCGAGAGCGGGTTGCCGCTCGACGTGGACACCAGGTCGTAGTCGTCGATGATCACGAAGACGTTCGGGCCACGCCACCAGCTGCGGTCGCGCAGCTGCTGCGCCGTCACCTCCGCCGTCGGTGTACGCCGCTGCATCAGGTCGGCGAGCGCGTCCATGTGGTGCCCCATGGAGTTCGACATGGGGATGTACTCCGCCAGGTGAGAGGGCGGGGTCACGTCCAGCAGGGCGCGTCGGTTGTCGACCACGAAGAGCTTGCACGAGTCGCCGTCGTAACGCTCGGTGAGGCGCTTGATGAGCAGGCGCAGCAGGTTCGACTTGCCGGACTCGCTCTCTCCGAAGATGAGGAAGAACGGGTCCTGTTCGAAGTCGAGGAACACCGGCTCCAGATTGTCCTCGTCGAGCGCGAAGGAGACACCGCGGTCGGGGAACAGGTTGCCCGGGGGCAGCCGGTCCGCCGCGAACTCGCGGGGGAGCAGCCGCACTTCGGGGGCGCCGGGCGCCGTCCAGTGCCGGGTCACCTCGGCGGTCAGCGCCGCCGTGGCCTCGGCCAGGTCCGTGTCCGACGAGAGGCCGTCGATCCGCGGGACCGCCGCCATGAAGTGCTGCTTCTGCGGCGACTGGCCGCGGCCGGGCACGCCCGTCGGCACGTTCGCCGCGACCTTGCGGTCGAACTCGGAGTCCATCGTGTCGCCGAGCCGCAGCTCGAGGCGGTTCATGAGGTGGTCCTTCATGTTCGCCCTGACCTCCATGGACCGCGAGGCCGTGAGCACCAGGTGGATGCCGTAGCCCAGGCCTCGGGCCGCGATGTCGAGCACCGCCGGCTCCAGACCCTCGTAGTCCGTACGGAAGTTGCCCCAGCCGTCGATGACGAGGAAGACGTCACCCCACGGCTGGTCGGTGACCGAGATGTCGCCGCGCGCCCTGCGCGCGCGGAAGTCGCCGATGGAGGCGATGCCGGAGGAGCGGAAGTACTCCTCACGGCGCATCATCACGCCGTAGACCTCGGCGACCGTGCGTCGCACCTTCTCGGGGTCGAGGCGCGAGGCCACGCCGCCGACGTGCGGCAGGCCGGCGACGGCCGACAGACCGCCACCACCGAAGTCGAGCCCGTAGAACTGCACTTCGTACGGGGTGTGTGTCAGCGCGAACGAGGCGATGAGCGACCGCAGCAGCGTCGACTTGCCGGACTGCGGGCCGCCCAGGATCTGCATATGGCCGGCCGCGCCCGAGAAGTCGCACCACAGGGGGTCGCGCCGCTGCTCGTAAGGCTTGTCGACGAGGCCCGCCGGGACGATGAGGCGTCCCGCGCCCTCGTAGCCGGGCTGTGTGAGACCGCGGCCCTGCACGGCGGCGAGGCCGGGAAGGAGACTGTCGAGCGACGGCGGGCTGTCCAGGGGCGGCAGCCACACCTGGTGAGCCGCCGGACCCTGGGCCTCGAGGCGGCGCACGATCACGTCGAGCACGGTGTCCGCGAGCGCGTCGTCGGTCGTGGGCGCGGTCTCGGCGCGCTGCTGGGGCACGGCCACGTACTGCACCGGCACCTCGGCCGCCGTGAACAGCACCGGCCGACGGTCCATCGGAAGCGGCCCGCCCGCCACCGCCGTCTGCGCGGAACCGGAGCGGTAGGTCCCGGACACGTACGCCGCCTTGAAGCGGACCATCTCGTCCGTGCCGTACTTCAGGAAGCCGGAACCCGGCACGTTCGGCAGCTCGTACGCGTCGGGCACGCCGAGCGCCGCGCGGGACTCGGCGGCGGAGAACGTCCGCAGACCGATCCGGTACGAGAGGTAGGTCTCCAGGCCGCGCAGCCGGCCCTCTTCGAGGCGCTGCGAGGCGAGAAGCAGATGCACGCCCAGCGAACGGCCGATGCGGCCGATCTGCACGAACATCTCGATGAAGTCGGGCTTGGCCGTCAACAGCTCGCTGAACTCGTCGATCACCAGGACGAGCGACGGGATCGGCTGGAGCGGGGCGCCGGCCGCGCGCGCCTTCTCGTAGTCGTGGATGTTCGCGTAGTTGCCCGCGTCGCGGAGCATCTCCTGGCGGCGGTTGAGCTCACCGCGGATGGAGTCACCCATGCGGTCGACGAGCGTCAGGTCGTCCGCGAGGTTCGTGATGACGGCCGCGACGTGCGGCATCTGGGCCATGCCCGCGAACGTCGCACCGCCCTTGAAGTCGGCGAGTACGAAGTTCAGCGTCTCGGAGGAGTGCGTGACCGCGAGGCCGAGGACGAGGGTGCGCAGGAGCTCCGACTTTCCGGAACCCGTCGCACCGACACACAGGCCGTGCGGGCCCATGCCCTCCTGGGCCGCTTCCTTGAGGTCGAGCATGACGGGCCGGCCGTCCTCGCCGACGCCGATCGGCACGCGCAGCCGCTCCGCCTGCGAGCGCGGGCGCCAGGTGCGCTTGGTGTCCACGGACGCGGCGTCGCCGAGGCTCAGCAGATCCGTGAAGTCCAGGTTCGCCAGCAGCGGTTCGTCGTCGTCGCCGCCCGAGGCCATGCGCAGCGGCGCCAACTGCCGCGCCAGCGCGTCCGCGGCCTCGTAGGAGAGCAGGTCGGGCGTGCCCTCGTAGACCACGCCGTGCGCCGACTCCAGCGTCAGGGAACGGGGCTGCACGACGATCGAGAGGTCGCCGCGACCCGTCGTCAGCTCGCCGGGGACGACCTCGACGACGGACACACCCTGCAGGCCCTCGGGGCTGGCCAGCATCGACACCGGCGGCAGGGAGACGCCGTCGAGCACGACGACGAGGTGCGGTTGCTCGGGGACGGGCGCCCCACCGGGGTGGAAGCGCGGACGGCCCTGGAGGCGCGTGGTCAGCATCGCCTCCAGCTCCATGGGGTCGGTGGTGATCAGACGGCGGCTGCCGGCGCCGTCCGTCTGGCCCGCGGCCTGGCTGTGCGGCAGCCACTTGGCCCACTCCCACTGCGGCGCGGCCTCCCGGCCCGTCGCCACGGCGATCACCAGGTCCTCGGGGGAGTGCAGCGACGCGAGCGAGGCGACGACGGCGCGGGCCGTGCCGCGCACCGTCTGCGGCTCACCGCTGACCGTCACGTGGTAGAAGGCCCGCAGCGAGACCGCCATCGGCAGGTCCTCGAGCGTGCCGTGCACGGCGAGGAAGCGCTGCATGGCGCCCGCCGTCAGCGGCTCCAACTCGTCGACGGGCGCGGTCTGCGGGGGCACCAGCGGCGTGGCGAGTCCCTGCGGGCCGAGACCGACGCGCACCTGCCCGAAGTCCTCGTCGCCCGTGCGCCGCTCCCAGACGCGGCTGCCCTCGGCGACGAGCGCCCACAGCTGCTCGGGGGAGGGGTGCAGGTAGTACTGCGCGTCGCGCTGCTTCCGCGCGGTCTTCGTGGCGTCGCGCCGGGTTTGCGACAGATAACGCAGATAGTCGCGGCGCATGTCAGACATCTGGCCCTGCGAACCGCGCCGGTAGCGGACCAGCATCGCGATGCCCATGCCCAGGGTCGACGCGATCATCACCATGCCCATGATCTTCATGAACGGCTGCGCGCTGGGATTGAAGAAGAACACGACGGATCCGCCCATGCCGAGCATCGGCAGGAGCTGCATCATCGCGCCTTCCTGCTGCCCACGAGGCAGCTCTGGCGGAGGCTGCAGGACCACCTCTTCCGTGGGCACTTCGGACGGCAGCGCCCGAGGCGGGCGCTTCACGACGATGTGACTCACTTAGCACCAATTCCCTTGCCGGACCGAGGTGTTCCGTCCGCCGCCCCGTGTCAGGCGGACGTCGATCGTGATTTGCGATCCTACTGACGGTCACTGACAACGGTGGGCGGTAGGGTGCCGGAGGTGCAGCCGAGCACCGCGGATCCGCCCGGTAAACAGGGCATTTCACGCGGTCGGGAGCGAGTGCGGCCGCGAAAGCCGGTCCTGGAAGCCTCGTTGACAGGCGGCGGGGGTGCGTGCGAGCGACGTACACAACACCTCCACATCCGGCTGCATCACCGGACACACCAATCGAGGGGGAACAGCAGGTGAGCATGACGGCTTCCGCTTCCGCGACGGCCGGCGCGACCGGCGGAGCGGGCACCGGAGCCCCTTCGGGGGCCGGCACGGGCCTCGGCTTCTGCCGCGTCACCATCGTCGCGCCCGACAGCCGGATCGATGTCGCACTGCCCGACGACGTCCCGGTCGCCGACCTCAACCCGGAGATCCTGCGGCTCTCCCAGCAGAGCCCCGCCGAGGGCGCGCCGGTCGGCTACCACCTCGTACGCCGCGACGGCACCGTCCTCGACAGCGCCCGGTCCTTCGCCGCGCAGCGCATCCTCGACGGCGAGCTGCTCACCCTGCGCCCGTTCTCCGAGTCGCTGCCGCCGGCCGTCTTCGACGACGTCTCCGAAGCGGTCGCCTCGGCCGTCACCCGCGACCGCACCCTGTGGAACGGCGACCTGACCCGCGGCGCCGGACTCATCGGCGGCGGCGTCCTGCCCGCCCTCCTGGCCTTCGTCACGTGGACGGCCGAGCCGCACCACGACATGAACAGCCTCCAAGGCGTCCTCGCGGCCGTGGCCGGCCTCCTCCTCGTCGTCCTCGCCTGCGTCCGCGCCAGGGTCTACGACGACCGCGGCTCGGCCGTGGCCCTGGGACTCGGCGCCCTGCCGAACGTGGCGGTGGCGGGCTCCGGTCTGCTGCCCCTCGCCGACCACGAGGGGATCGGACGGCTTCAGTTCCTGCTGGCCTGCACGGCCGTACTGCTCGCCTCCGTGGTCCTCACACTGGTCTCGCCGGGCGGCGACGGTCCCTTCGTGGCCTTCGTCTTCGCGTCGGCCGTCGGGGTGCTCACCACGTTCATCGCCATCCTCACGAACCTGACGGCCGTGGAGACCGCCGGCCTGTGCGCGCCGCTCTCCGTGGGAGCCCTCGCCTTCCTGCCGGGCCTCTCCATGCGCTTCGCCCGTCTCCCCATCGGCTTCGAGCCCCCGAGCATGGCCCGCGGCGAGTACGGCAACGACCCCGCGAACCAGGAGCCCGTCGAGGCCGACCGCATCGCCGCCCAGGCCCGCCGCGGCCACGAGCTGCTCGTCGGCCTGGTCGGCGGCTGCGCCCTGGTGTCCGTCGGCGCCACGGCCGTCCTCGGCTTCTCGCACGACGTGTGGGGCCAGCTCCTCGCCTTCGCCACCGGGGTCGCGATGCTGATGCGCGCCCAGCTCTTCCGGTACACCGCGCAGGTGGCCTCCCTCCTCGCCGCCGGCCTCGCCTCCCTCGTCCTGCTGGGCCTCGGCCTCTCTCTGCACCCGCCGCTGGACTACCTGGACGACTTCTTCAGGAAGGGCGACAGCACTCCCCTCGACATCCGCACGGTCTGGCTCGTGGCGGTGATCGCGGCGGCCACGGCGCTGATCACGTCGATCGGGCTGATCACGCCCCGTCGCGGAGTCAGCCCCTTCTGGGGACGCTTCATGGAGATCGCGGAGACGTTCGTCCTGCTCACGCTGGTCCCGCTGACGCTCGCCGTCTTCGATGTGTACGCGCAGGCCCGCGCGATGACCGGCTGACCTGACGGTCGGGTGCACACGGAGCGGCTGGTACGCTGTGTGACGGCCGTTTGTGTACGCGCCCTCAGGTCTCCGGTTTCCCCGGAACCTGAAGACTGCGCCCAGCGGACCTCGCCTCCCGAGTAACGGAAGCTCCCCTGAGATGTGGACCAGGGGCACTCGGTGGCCACGAAAAGACTACGAGGAGTACGCGTGTCGCTCGACGCCGCTACGAAGAAGCAGATCATCACCGAGTTCGGCCAGAAGGAGGGCGACACCGGCTCCCCCGAGGTCCAGGTCGCCATGCTGTCCCGCCGGATCTCGGACCTGACCGAGCACCTCAAGACGCACAAGCACGACCACCACTCCCGTCGTGGTCTGCTGATCCTGGTCGGCCAGCGTCGCCGCCTTCTGCAGTACCTGGCCAAGAAGGACATCCAGCGCTTCCGTACGCTGGTCGAGCGCCTCGGCATCCGCCGCGGTGCGGCCGGCGCCCGCTAAGACGTCGTGAAGGGAGCGGTTCCCACCAACAGGGGGCCGCTCCCTTTGCTGTACGTGCGAAGTGTCACAGACGCTTTGTAGTCTGGACGCACGACAAAAGCACCACCGCACGCACCACGCACGCATCACCGCATGCATGCACCGCTTCGATGTGCCGCACCCAGTTGCACCGCATCACCGCGACGCATCACCGCACGAGGAGAAGCGCATCCTCGCCGCCGCCGGTCCTCGGTAGTGGCCCCCGGGAGACGGATCCCGTCCACCCCGGGTGCTTCGATCGAAGACCGGCCCGCACACAAGGCGCGCTTCTCCGGCCCCGTCCCTCCGCCACACGGGCGGAACGGGACAAAAGACGAAAAGTAACGGAGAAAACGCTAGTGGAGAACGAGACCCACTACGCCGAGGCCGTCATCGACAACGGCACTTTCGGCACCCGCACCATCCGCTTCGAGACGGGCCGTCTGGCCCGTCAGGCCGCCGGCTCCGCCGTGGCGTACCTGGACGACGACACCATGGTGCTGTCGGCCACGAGCGCTTCCAAGAAGCCCAAGGACCAGCTCGACTTCTTCCCCCTCACGGTGGACGTCGAGGAGCGGATGTACTCGGCCGGCAAGATCCCCGGCTCCTTCTTCCGCCGTGAAGGCCGTCCCTCCGAGGACGCGGTCCTGACCTGCCGCCTCATCGACCGCCCGCTGCGTCCGTCCTTCAAGAAGGGCCTTCGCAACGAGATCCAGGTCGTCGAGACGGTCATGGCGCTCAACCCCGATCACCTGTACGACGTGATCGCCATCAACGCCGCCTCCTGCTCCACGCAGCTGGCCGGCCTGCCCTTCTCCGGCCCGGTCGGCGGCACCCGTGTCGCGCTGATCAAGGGCCAGTGGGTCGCGTTCCCGACGCACACCGAGCTCGAGGACGCCGTCTTCGACATGGTCGTCGCCGGTCGCGTCCTCGAGGACGGCGACGTCGCGATCATGATGGTCGAGGCCGAGGCCACCGAGAAGACCATCGAGCTCGTCAAGGGCGGCGCCCAGGCGCCGACCGAAGAGGTCGTGGCCGCCGGTCTCGAGGCCGCGAAGCCCTTCATCAAGGTGCTCTGCAAGGCCCAGTCGGAGCTGGCCGCCAAGGCCGCCAAGCCGACCGGCGAGTTCCCGATCTTCCTCGACTTCGAGGACGACGTGCTCGAGGCCCTCACGGCCGCCGTCAAGACCGAGCTCGCCCAGGCGCTCACCATCGCCGGCAAGCAGGACCGCGAGGCCGAGCTGGACCGCGTCAAGGGTCTGGCCGCCGAGAAGCTGCTCCCGCAGTTCGAGGGCCGCGAGAAGGAGATCTCGGCGGCGTACCGCGCGCTGACGAAGTCCCTGGTCCGCGAGCGCGTCATCAAGGACAAGGTCCGCATCGACGGCCGTGGCGTCACGGACATCCGTACGCTCGCCGCCGAGGTCGAGGCCATCCCGCGCGTGCACGGCTCGGCGCTCTTCGAGCGTGGCGAGACCCAGATCCTGGGCGTCACCACCCTCAACATGCTCCGCATGGAGCAGCAGCTGGACACCCTTTCCCCGGTGACCCGCAAGCGCTACATGCACAACTACAACTTCCCGCCCTACTCGGTCGGCGAGACGGGCCGCGTCGGCGCCCCGAAGCGCCGCGAGATCGGCCACGGCGCGCTCGCCGAGCGCGCCATCGTGCCGGTCCTGCCGACGCGCGAGGAGTTCCCGTACGCGATCCGTCAGGTCTCCGAGGCCCTCGGTTCCAACGGCTCGACGTCCATGGGCTCGGTCTGCGCCTCCACCATGTCGCTGCTGAACGCCGGTGTGCCGCTGAAGGCTCCCGTCGCCGGTATCGCCATGGGCCTGATCTCCCAGGAGATCAACGGCGAGACGCACTACGTCGCCCTCACCGACATCCTCGGTGCGGAGGACGCCTTCGGTGACATGGACTTCAAGGTCGCCGGTACCAAGGACTTCGTCACCGCTCTCCAGCTCGACACCAAGCTGGACGGCATCCCGGCCTCCGTCCTGGCCGCGGCCCTCAAGCAGGCCCGCGACGCCCGCCTCCACATCCTCGACGTGATGATGGAAGCGATCGACACGCCGGACGAGATGTCCCCGAACGCCCCGCGGATCATCACGGTCAAGATCCCCGTGGACAAGATCGGTGAGGTCATCGGCCCGAAGGGCAAGATGATCAACCAGATCCAGGAGGACACCGGCGCCGACATCACGATCGAGGACGACGGCACCATCTACATCGGTGCCCAGCAGGGCTCGCAGGCCGAGGCCGCGCGCGCCACGATCAACTCGATCGCCAACCCGACCATGCCGGAGGTCGGCGAGCGCTACCTGGGCACCGTCGTGAAGACGACGACCTTCGGTGCGTTCGTGTCCCTGCTCCCGGGCAAGGACGGCCTGCTGCACATCTCGCAGATCCGCAAGCTGGCCGGCGGCAAGCGCGTGGAGAACGTCGAGGACGTTCTCGGCGTGGGCGCCAAGGTCCAGGTCGAGATCGCCGAGATCGACTCCCGCGGCAAGCTCTCCCTCATCCCCGTCATCGAGGGCGAAGAGGGCGACGAGACGAAGGACGACACCGACAAGTGACGTCCCGTAGCTCCAAGGCGACGGCCCGCACCTCCTCGGAGGCGCGGGCCGTCGCCCGTACCCAAACCCTGATCAAGGGCGAGAACGGCATCGGCACGGTCCGCAGGACCACCCTCCCCGGCGGACTGCGGATCGTCACCGAGACGCTGCCCTCCGTGCGCTCCGCGACCTTCGGGATCTGGGCGAACGTCGGCTCCCGCGACGAGACGCCCACGCTGAACGGCGCGACGCACTACCTCGAGCACCTCCTCTTCAAGGGCACCTCCCGCCGGAGCGCCCTCGACATCTCCTCGACGATCGACGCGGTCGGCGGCGAGATGAACGCCTTCACGGCGAAGGAGTACACGTGCTACTACGCGCGCGTGCTCGACACCGACCTCCCCCTCGCGATCGACGTCGTCTGCGACATGCTGACCGGCTCCCTCATCGAGGAGTCCGACGTCGACGCCGAGCGCGGCGTGATCCTCGAAGAGATCGCCATGACGGAGGACGACCCGGGCGACTGCGTGCACGACCTGTTCGCGCACACCATGCTCGGCGACACCCCGCTCGGCCGCCCGGTCCTCGGCACGGTCGACACGATCAACGCGCTGAGCCGCGGCCAGATCGCCCGCTTCTACAAGAAGCACTACGACCCGACGCACCTCGTCGTCGCGGCCGCGGGCAACGTCGACCACAACAAGGTCGTACGCCAGGTGCGTGCCGCCTTCGAGAAGGCCGGCGCCCTCACCCGGACCGACGCCGTCCCCACGGCCCCGCGTGACGGCCGCAAGCCCGTGCGCGCGGCGGGCCGTATGGAGCTCCTCGGCCGCAAGACCGAGCAGGCCCACGTCATCCTCGGCATGCCGGGCCTCGCCCGCACCGACGAGCGCCGCTGGGCCATGGGCGTCCTGAACACCGCCCTGGGCGGAGGCATGTCGTCCCGCCTCTTCCAGGAGGTCAGGGAGAAGCGCGGCCTCGCCTACAGCGTGTACTCGTACACCTCGGGCTTCGCGGACTGCGGCCTCTTCGGGGTCTACGCGGGCTGCCGGCCGAGCCAGGTCCACGACGTGCTCAAGATCTGCCGCGACGAGCTCACCCACGTCGCGGAGCACGGTCTGTCCGACGACGAGATCAGCCGCGCCATCGGCCAGCTCTCCGGCTCCACGGTCCTCGGCCTCGAGGACACCGGCGCGCTCATGAACCGCATCGGCAAGAGCGAGCTCTGCTGGGGCGAGCAGATGTCCGTCAGCGACATGCTGGAGGAGATCGCCTCGGTCACCCCCGACGAGGTGCGCGCGGTGGCCCGCGACATCCTGGGGCAGCGCCCCTCGCTGTCGGTCATCGGTCCGCTCAAGGACAAGCAGGCGGCGCGCCTGCACGAAGCGGTGGCGTAGCCCACCCGTTCGCAACTCGCGTAAGGAACGAAGAAGATGAGCAAGCTGCGCGTGGCGGTCCTCGGCGCCGGGGGCCGCATCGGCTCCGAGGCCGTACGGGCCGTCGAGGCCGCCGAAGACATGGAACTGGTCGCGGCCCTCGGCCGGGGCGACAAGCTGGAGGCCCTCACGGAGTCCGGCGCCCAGGTCGCGGTCGAACTGACCACGCCCGACTCGGTGATGGACAACCTCGACTTCTGCGTACGTCACGGCATCCACGCCGTCGTCGGCACCACCGGCTGGACCGACGACCGCCTCGCCCAGCTCACCACTTGGCTCGCGGACTCCCCGCGGACCGGTGTGCTCATCGCCCCGAACTTCTCCATCGGTGCCGTCCTCACCATGAAGTTCGCCGAGGCTGCGGCGCCGTACTTCGAGTCCGTCGAGGTCATCGAGCTGCACCACCCGAAGAAGGTGGACGCGCCCAGCGGCACGGCCGCCCGTACGGCGCAGCTCATCGCGGCCGCCCGCGAGAAGGCTGGCAGCGCCCCGCAGCCGGACGCCACGGCCACCGCGCTCGACGGCGCCCGCGGCGCGGACGTCGACGGCGTCCCGGTCCACTCCGTGCGCATGCGCGGCCTCCTCGCCCACCAGGAGGTCCTCCTGGGCGGAGAGGGCGAGACCCTGACCATCCGGCACGACTCGCTGCACCACAGCAGCTTCATGCCGGGCATCCTGCTCGGCGCCCGCCGCGTCGTGACCACTCCCGGCCTCACCTTCGGCCTGGAACACTTCCTCGACCTGAACGTCTGACGGACCTCATGCGCGCAAAGCTCACCTACCTCGTCACCGCCCTCGTCCTGGTCTTCTACTTCGTCCTGGTCGGTAGCCGCGGCCTGCTCCTCATCGAGCACGGCACGCTGCTCACCGTCACGTTCGGCGTGGCCGTGCTGATCCTGCCGGTGATCGGCCTCTGGTTCCTCTGGGCCAACACCCAGTTCGTCCGCAAGGCGAACCGTCTCGCCGACCTCCTGGAGGCCGAGGGCGGCCTGCCCGTGGACGAGCTGCGCCGTGACCAGTACGGCCGCATCGACCGCGACTCCGCCGACGAGGTCTTCGCCCGGCGCAAGGCGGAGGCCGAGGACACACCGGGGGACTGGCGCTGCTGGTTCCGCCTCGCCGTGGCCTACCGCGACGCCCGGGACACCCCGCGCGCCCGCAAGGCGATGCAGCGCGCCATCGCCCTCCAGGAAGGCCGGGTGCTCAGCGCCTGAGGACGTGCGCGTCCCGAGGACGCGCGAAGGGCCGCGCCGGTGATCCGGCGCGGCCCTTCGGGCATGTCTGGTTCAGGCCTGGTGCGGCCGGTACTCCTCGGCCCACACCTCGATGGTGTCGGACGCCCGGTCGAAGGCCTCGGTCCGCGCGAGGAAGTCCGCGCCGTGACTGGTGACCAGGGCGCACTTCTCATCGGCCTTGTCCCGCCGTACGAGGAGCAGCGCCTGCCCCTGCACTGTGCGAGGGAGTCCGAGCCAGCGGACCGGCTGCTGGACGGTACGGACCGTCACGACCTCGGCCCACGGGACCGTCCGGGTCTGGAAGAAGGCCACACGGCGCAGGCCGTGCGCGCTCACCCACGTGCCCATCCGCAGCAGGCGCAGGGCCGCCCCGATGATGAGCAGAGCCAGGAGGCCGATCGCCGAGCCGCCGCCGAGACCGCCCGTGAAGGCGATGATCACCGCGGCGAACATGACGTACGAGGCGAGCAGCAGGAGCAGCGCGGCGAATCCCACGCGCCACGGGCCCGGCCGGTAGGGACGCCGCCATTGGTCGCGATCGTCGAAAGGCAGCGCGACATCGTCGGCCACCTCGTCAAAAGCGCGGTCGGCCGTCAGGAAGGGCAGGGGCACGGCTGGTCCTCACTCAATCCACGCTGTATTCGGGCTGTGCCCGGTGAGGCTACCCAGGCGTGCGCCTGCCTTCCACCCCCGGGGGCCGGACGGAGCAGAGGTGTCAGCGGCCGTCGGACGCTTCGGACCGCTGGGTGTGCGCCGGTGCCTGGTCGGGCGACAGGGCGGGCATTCCCAGGAGCAGGGCGCCCACGAGCCCGGCGACGACGGTGAGACCGACGAGCGAGCGCCCGGCGATCTGGCCGGCCGACGCGCGTTCGCGCGGGGGTGGAGTGACGTTACTGCGGAACTTGTCGGCTTCGGCGATGAAGGCGAACGGAACTGGCTCGCGCCGACGGAACATGGGTGCTGCTTCTCCTTGTCAAGATCGAACGTTCAGGTCATCGAGGCGCTGGGAGCGCGGGGAGCGGCGAACGAACCGCCCCGTTACCCATAGAGACGCACGGATGCACCAAAAGGTGCCCTGTTTTGCCGAATTCACTGAAGTTCGGCGATGTTCGGATCGGAATGTCGCGAGGCACGACCGAATGCCCCGTTGTCAGTACCTGCCCGTAGAGTGGGCGCCGCCCGAGTGAAGTGATGGAAGGACCCCTCGAACCGTGACCGACACCCCTGCCGACGACCTCAAGCCGACCTTCCGCGGCGACGTGACGGTCGAGCTGGTCAAGCACACCGCGAGCGACACCGACGTGCTGTTCGCCGCCCGCGTCTCCACCGCGGGAGAGCAGTCCCTCGACGAGCTGACCAAGGACCCGGAGCGTTCCAAGGGCCTGATCAACTTCCTGATGCGGGACCGTCACGGCAGCCCCTTCGAGCACAACTCGATGACGTTCTTCATCAACGCCCCGATCTTCGTGTTCCGCGAGTTCATGCGCCACCGCGCGGGCTGGTCGTACAACGAGGAGTCGGGCCGCTACAGGGAGCTCCAGCCGGTCTTCTACGTCCCGGAGGCGTCCCGCAAGCTGGTGCAGCAGGGCCGCCCCGGCAAGTACCAGTTCGTCGAGGGCACGCAGGGTCAGCAGGAGCTCACCGGGCGCGTGATGGAGGACTCCTACCGCCAGGCGTACGAGGCGTACCAGGAGATGCTCGCCGCGGGCGTGGCCCGCGAGGTGGCCCGTTCGGTCCTGCCGGTGGGCCTCTTCTCCTCGATGTACGCGACGTGCAACGCGCGCTCCCTGATGCACTTCCTCGGCCTGCGCACCCAGCACGAGCTGGCCAAGGTGCCGTCCTTCCCGCAGCGGGAGATCGAGATGGTCGGCGAGAAGATGGAGGCGGAATGGGCCAAGCTCATGCCGCTCACCTACGCCGCGTTCAACGGGAACGGCCGCGTCGCTCCGTAGCCGGAGAAGCATGGATGCGGCACAGATGTACGGTTCAGCCGTGTGAAGTGTCCGTATTGCGGCATTTCGGAAAGTTCATCTAGCCTGATCAAACGGACCCGGCACTGCTTGAACCCCCGAGCAGGCAGTGCCGGGATCCATCTCCGCCACACCTCCTGACATCCCCCGAGGGGGGACCGCGCGCTGAGCAGCGAGTAGCGTATTACCCATGGCTCCGACCTCCACTCCGCAGACCCCCTTCGGGCGGGTCCTCACCGCAATGGTCACGCCGTTCACGGCGGACGGCGCACTCGACCTCGACGGCGCGCAGCGACTCGCCGCCCACCTGGTGGACGCAGGCAACGACGGACTCGTCGTCAACGGCACCACCGGCGAGTCCCCGACCACCAGCGACGCGGAGAAATCGGATCTCGTACGAGCCGTACGGCAGGCGGTCGGTGACCGCGCCCACGTCATCGCCGGCGTCGGTACGAACGACACCCGCCACAGCATCGAGCTCGCCCGCGCCGCCGAAAAGGCCGGATCGCACGGCCTGCTCACGGTGACGCCGTACTACAACAAGCCCCCGCAGGAAGGCCTCCTGCGGCACTTCACTGCGATCGCCGACGCCACCGAGCTGCCGGTGATGCTGTACGACATCCCGGGCCGTAGCGGCGTACCCATCAACACCGAGACGATCGTCCGCCTCGCCGAGCACCCGCGCATCGTCGCCAACAAGGACGCCAAGGGCGACCTCGGCCGCGCCAGCTGGGCCATCGCCCGCTCCGGCCTCGCCTGGTACTCCGGCGACGACATGCTCAACCTGCCGCTGCTCTCCGTGGGCGCGGTCGGCTTCGTCTCCGTCGTCGGCCACGTCGTCACCCCCGAGCTGCGCGCCATGCTCGACGCGTTCGTCAGCGGCGATGTGCAGAAGGCCACCGAGATCCACCAGAAGCTGCTCCCGGTCTTCACCGGCATGTTCCGCACGCAGGGCGTCATCACGACCAAGGCGGCACTCGCCCTCCAGGGCCAGCCCGCCGGACCGCTGCGCCTGCCCCTCGTGGAGCTGACGCCCGACGAGACCGCCCAGCTCAAGATCGATCTCGCCGCGGGCGGGGTACAGCTCTAAACACAGACTTCACAACTGAATACGCACGACCGCGGGACACAGCTCCTGCACCCACACCAGACAACTGCTACTGCACGAACGTCACGCGCGCCACGTGCCTTACAGGTACGTGGCGCGCGTGGTGAGGAGAGTCTTTTGAGTCATCCGCATCCTGAACTCGGCGCCCCGCCGAAGCTCCCGAAGGGTGGTCTGCGCGTCACCCCGCTCGGCGGCCTCGGTGAGATCGGCCGCAACATGACGGTCTTCGAGTACGACGGCCGCCTGCTGATCGTCGACTGCGGCGTGCTCTTCCCCGAGGAGGAGCAGCCCGGCATCGACCTGATCCTGCCGGACTTCACGTCCATCAGGGACCGCCTCGACGACATCGACGGCATCGTGCTCACGCACGGACACGAGGACCACATCGGCGGCGTTCCGTACCTCCTGCGCGAGAAGCCGGACATCCCGTTGATCGGCTCCAAGCTGACGCTCGCCCTCATCGAGGCGAAGCTCCAGGAGCACCGCATCCGCCCGTACACGCTCGAGGTCGCCGAGGGTGACCGCGAACGCCTGGGCCCCTTCGACTGCCAGTTCGTGGCGGTCAACCACTCCATCCCCGACGCGCTCGCGGTAGCCATCCGCACGCCGGCCGGCATGGTGGTCCACACGGGCGACTTCAAGATGGACCAGCTCCCGCTGGACCGCCGCCTCACCGACCTCCCCACGTTCGCCAAGCTCGGCGAGGAAGGCATCGACCTTCTCCTCACCGACTCGACGAACGCCGAGGTCCCGGGCTTCGTCCCGCCCGAGCGCGACATCTCGAACGTGATCCGCGGCGTCTTCGCGGGCGCGCAGAAGCGCATCATCGTCGCCTCCTTCGCCAGCCATGTGCACCGCATCCAGCAGATCCTGGACGCCGCCCACGAGTACGGCCGCCGGGTCGCCTTCGTCGGCCGCTCGATGGTGCGCAACATGGGCATCGCCCGCGATCTCGGCTACCTGAAGGTCCCGCCGGGCCTGGTCGTGGACGTCAAGACGCTCGACGACCTCCCGGACAACGAGATCGTCCTCGTCTGCACCGGCTCGCAGGGCGAGCCGATGGCCGCGCTGTCCCGCATGGCCAACCGCGACCACCAGATCCGGATCGTCTCCGGCGACACGGTGATCCTGGCGTCGTCCCTGATCCCGGGCAACGAGAACGCGGTCTACCGCGTCATCAACGGTCTGACCCGCTGGGGCGCGAACGTCGTCCACAAGGGCAACGCCAAGGTCCACGTCTCGGGCCACGCCTCGGCCGGCGAGCTGCTGTACTTCTACAACATCTGCAAGCCGAAGAACCTGATGCCGGTCCACGGCGAATGGCGCCACCTGCGGGCCAACGCCGAGCTCGGCGCCCTCACCGGCGTCCCGCACGACCGCATCGTGATCGCCGAGGACGGCGTCGTCGTCGACCTCGTCGGGGGCAAGGCCAAGATCGTCGGCAAGGTCCAGGCCGGTTACGTCTACGTGGACGGCCTCTCGGTCGGCGACGTCGGCGAACCCGCGCTCAAGGACCGCAAGATCCTCGGCGACGAGGGCATCATCTCGGTCTTCGTGGTGGTGGACTCCAGCACCGGCAAGATCACCAGCGGCCCGACCATCCAGGCGCGCGGATCCGGTATCGACGATTCGGCGTTCAGTGCCGTCATGCCGCGGATCCAGGAAGTCCTGGACAAGTCGGCCCAGGACGGTGTCGTCGAACCCCACCAGCTGCAGCAGCTCATCCGCCGCACGCTGGGCAAGTGGGTCTCCGACACCTACCGCCGGCGCCCGATGATCCTCCCGGTCGTCGTAGAGGTCTGAAGCACCTGAGGAGCGGGGGGGGGGGGCGGGGGGGGAAAAGGGCCCCCCCCCCCCGCAGGAGTAGGGGCCGGCCCCGGCGGCACCGCCCGCAAACGCACCCCCGCTTGGCACCCGCAGGGC
>NZ_JBHJYS010000007.1:178243-402890 GCF_042270245.1 Streptomyces sp. NPDC055955 | reverse complement strand
TATCAGACTCTTTCGTGTCCGATTTCCTCGGTGCCTTTCAGGTTTCCGCTCCGGCCTTTCGGCTTTCCGCGTTTCCCTTTCCGGCGGTTCCGACTCTATCAGATCCTTTCGGGCCTGACTCCCAGTCAGCGGGGCTTGTCTTCTCGGCTGTTGGGCCGTTCCGACGTCCCAAACTTTAGCGGATTCCCCCGGCGGTTCCTAATCGGGCCGCCGCACCGAAATCGAATTGAATTCGGGCATGCCGAATTCGATCCCGGAGGGAGATCGTGCTGGTGGTTGGGTTGCCGCTTCAGCGGCGGAGGTGCTGTCGCAGAACCGTTACGGCTCCGTGGCAACTCGAAGAACCTTACGTATCGAGGAGGGGCATGTCAACACCCTCCTGGCAACTTCTTTTCAGTCGAGGTCCGTGAGGCGGCCGCCGGCGTCCGGCTGGGCGTCCTCCACGCGGCGCAGCAGCCGGGTCAGGACCTCGCCGAGGACTCCTCGCTCGTCGGCGGAGAGGTCCTGGAGAAGGTCCTCCTCGAACCCGGAGGCGAGGCGCATCGCCTCGAGCCACTTGGCGCGGCCCTCGGTGGTGAGCTCGACGATGACGCGTACCCGGTTCGACTCGTCGCGGTCGCGGGTGACCAGACCTTCGCCGACCATGCGGTCGATGCGGTGGGTCATGGCGGCCGGCGTGAGGCCCAGGCGCTTCGCCAGGTCGCCGGGGCCCATGCGGTACGGGGCGCCGGAGAGTACGAGGGCCTTGAGGACCTCCCACTCGGCGTTGGTGATGCCGAGGTTCGCGGTCTGACGGCCGTAGGCGACGTTCATGCGCCTGTTGAGGCGGCCGAGCGCGGAGACGATCTGCTCGACCTGGGGGTCGAGGTCCTGGAACTCGCGCTGGTACGCGGCGATCTGCTCGTCGAGGGTCGGCTCACTGTCGCCGGGGTTGTCGCCCATGGCCCGCAGTATGGCACGGGCGGCTTGGCGTTGAAGTCCTTCGGTGTGTATTGTTTAGATCCTAACTTTAGCTTCGAAGTCTTCACTTCTAACTCCTAAGGCAGGTGAAAGTGACCAGGGCGATGGGCGCAGCGATGCGTCGGATCCAGGTGGGCAGCGCGCTGAGTTCGTTCGGCGTCGGGTTCACGGTCCCGTTCCTCTATGTGTACGTCGCTGAGGTGCGAGGTCTGGGGGCTGGAGCGGCGGGGATCGTGCTCGCCGCCTTCGCCATGGCCGCTCTGGTCGTCCTGCCGTTCACGGGGCGGGCCATCGACCGCCGCGGTCCGGTGCCCGTCCTGGTCGTCGCCACGCTGGTGGCGGCGGTCGGTGCTCTCGGGCTCGGGCTCGCCGGCGGTCGGACGAGCGCGATCCTGTCGGCGGCGGTGCTCGGTGCCGGCACCGCGGTGATCCAGCCGGCGCTCGCCACGATGATCGTGTGGACGTCCACGCCGGACACCCGTACGCGCGCCTTCGCCATGCAGTTCTTCCTGCAGAACCTCGGCCTGGGCATCGGCGGGCTCATCGGCGGCCAGATCGTCGACGAGAGCCGCCCGTCGAGCTTCACGCTGCTCTTCGGCGTCGAGGCCGTGATGTTCCTGGTGCTCGCCGGGATCGTGGGCTTCGTGCGGATGCCGTACGCGCCGACGATCGGCGGTGCGGTGCCGAAGGATGGCTCCGGGACGGGTGGCGGGCTGCGGGCGCTGCTGCGGCACCGGGCGATGGTGCAGCTGTGTGTCCTCGGGTTCGTGCTGTTCTTCGCCTGCTACGGGCAGTTCGAGTCGGGCCTGAGCGCGTACGGCGTGGAAGCGGCCGGGATCTCCCCGTCGACGCTGGGCATCGCGCTCGCCGCCAACACCGCGATGATCGTGGTCGCGCAGTTCGCGGTCCTGAAGTTCGTCGAGCGGCGCAGGCGGTCCCGGGTGATCGCCGCGGTCGGGCTCGTGTGGGCGATCGCCTGGCTCGCGGCCGGGTACGCGGGTGTGGGGCACGGCAGCCAGGCCATGGCGACGGCGGCGTTCATCTCGACGTACGCGCTGTTCGGTCTCGGTGAGGCGATGCTGTCGCCGACCGTGGCCCCGCTGGTCGCCGATCTGGCGCCGGCCGGGACGGTCGGGCAGTACAACTCGGCGTTCGCGCTGGTCAAGCAGCTCGCTCTGGCCGTCGGTCCGGCGGTCGGCGGGCCCATGGGAGCCGCGCTGCACGGTCCCTACATCGTGACGTTCGTGCTGTTCTCGCTGGGGATCACGTTCCTCGCGGTGCGGCTCGGGCGGCATCTGTCGCCCGAGCAGGACCAGCCGTCACTGGCGAAGAGCCGGATCGTGGCGGAGGGCGGGGCGTCGGCAGAGCCGGTGCCCGCGGCCGTCTGAGGCTCCGTCCCGTTCACGAGGTTCGCGGCAGGGCGAATTCGCACCAGACCGCCTTGCCGCCGCCCGGCGTGCGCCGGGAGCCCCAGTTCGAGGCGATCGTGGCGACGATGGCGATGCCCCGGCCCGCCTCGTCGGCGGGTTCGGCGCGGCGGCGGCGCGGGAGGTGATCGTCGCCGTCGGTGACCTCGATGATCAGTCGGCGGTCGGTGCGGCGGAGTCTGAGGCGCATGGGCGGGGTGCCGTGCTGGAGCGAGTTGGCGACGAGTTCGCTGGCGGCCAGGACGCCCAGGTCGTGCAGTTCGGTCGAGAAGCGCCAGCTGGCCAGTACCCCGGAGGCGAAGGCACGCGCGCGGGGGGCCGCTTCGACCCCACCGAGGAGTTCCAGGGCGGCGTTGCGGAACAGTTCTCCGTCGGTTCCCGTGCGCGCCGGGTGCTGGAGGACGAGGACGGCCACGTCGTCGTCGTGGTCCGCGGTGACGCCTGCCGCGCGGATGAGGCGGTCGCACACGACCTGGGGTGTTCCGGTGGCGCCGGCGAGCGCGTGCTCCAGGGCCGCGACGCCCTCGTCGATGTCCTCGTCCCGGCGTTCGACCAGGCCGTCGGTGTACATGACGGCGGTCGATCCGGGGCCGAGCGGCACCGATCCCGAGGCGTGCAGCCAGCCGCCGGTGCCGAGCGGGGGCCCGGTGGGCTCTTCCGCGCGGTGGATCGTGCCGCTCTCGTCGCGTACGAGGATGGGGAGATGGCCGGCCGACGCGTACACGAGGCGGCCCTCGTTCGGGTCGTGGACCGCGTAGACGCAGGTGGCGATCTGGTTGGCGTCGATCTCGATGGCGAGGCCGTCGAGGAGCTGGAGCACCTCGTGCGGCGGCAGGTCGAGGCGGGCGTAGGCGCGGACGGCGGTGCGCAGCTGGCCCATGACGGCGGCGGCGCGCACCCCGCGGCCCATGACGTCGCCGATGACGAGGGCGGTGCGGCCGCCGCCGAGGGTGATCACGTCGTACCAGTCGCCGCCGACCGCGGCCTCGGTGCCACCCGGCTGGTAGGTGGCCGCGATGCGCAGGTCGTCGGGCTGTTCCAGCTCCTGGGGCAGGAGGGAGCGCTGGAGGGTGACGGCCGTCTCGCGCTGGCGGCGCTCGCTGGCGCGCAGCCGCTCGGCGGCCTCGGCGTGGTCGGTGACGTCCGCCGCGAAGACCAGCACACCGGAGCCGCCCGCTCCTTCGTGTGCGCCTTCTGCGTCGTCGGCCGGGACCGTCACGGGTGTGCAGGTGAACGTGTAGGAGCGGCCGCCGGCCACCTTGCGGGACTTGACCGTGCGCGGCTTGGCGCTGCGCAGGACCTGGTCGAGCAGGGGCAGCAGGCCGAGTTCCTCCAGCTCGGGCAGCGCCTCGCGCGCGGGTGCGCCGGCGGGGCGGTCGCCGAAGGCCGCGACGTAGGCGTCGTTCACGTACGCGACGCGGTGGTCGGGGCCGTGGAGGAGGGCGACGAGGGCGGGGATGCGGTCGAGGACCTCGCGCGCGGGCAGTTCGTCGATGCCGACGGCGAGCGTGGGCGTGTCGCCGTCGGACGCGTGTTCGTGGCGGGCGGCGGGCACGGCGCCTTCCCCTCGCTGGCTTTGTGGGACGCCATGGTCGGACCGCGCTGCCGCGCGGCGCTGCGTTCCGGGGAGCCGGGCGCTCCAGCGCGTGAAGTTCACTGTGGGGAAAGCCTCGTGAGGTCGGGTGGGGGCTCCCCTGCCCGGCCGGGGCCGGGAGCAGCGGGGAAGGGCAACGTGGCGGTCGGTCCGCCCACGGTCTGGGGCCGGCCAAGGTCGTGGACCAGTCTGACCGACCGGACTGACATCCGTCAGACGCCGGTCCTCGAGGGGGAGTTCCCCGGTCCGGTCAGGTCGACCCCTTCGGGTCCCGCGGCGGGTGAGACGGGGGGCTGCCGGGCGGGTTTCCCCCGGCCGCGAGTTCGAACTCCGCACGCGGGCGTTCGAGCGAGCCGAGGGAGACGATCTCGCGCTTGAAGAGCCCGGAGAGTATCCATTCGCTCAGGACACGGGCCTTCCGGTTCACGGTCGGCACCCGGCTCAGGTGGTAGACGCGGTGCATGAACCAGGCAGGGTAGCCCTTCAGCCTGCGCCCGTAGACGTGGGCGACGCCCTTGTGCAGGCCGAGCGAGGCGACGGAGCCGACGTACGCGTGCTCGTAGTCCGTCAGGGGCTCGCCGCGCAGGGAGGCGACGACGTTGTCGCCGAGGACTTTGGCCTGGCGCACCGCGTGCTGGGCGTTGGGCGCGCATTCCTTGCCCTCCTCGCCGGCCGTGATGTCGGGGACCGCTGCCGCGTCGCCCGCGCCCCACGCGTGCGGGGCGCCGTCGACGGCGAGCCGGGCGGTGCAGGTGAGGCGGCCGCGTTCGTTGCGCGGCAGGTCGGTCGCGGCGAGCAGGGGGTGCGGTTTGACGCCCGCGGTCCACACGACGGTGCGGGTCGGGAAGCGGGAGCCGTCGTCGAGGACGGCGATCCGGTCCTCGCAGGATTCGAGCCGCGTGCGCAGGCGTACGTCGATGTTGCGGCGGCGCAGTTCGCTGACGGTGTAGCGGCCCATCTCCTCGCCGACCTCGGGGAGGATGCGGTCGCTGGCCTCGACGAGGATCCATTTCAGGTCGTCCGCGGTGACGTTGTGGTAGTAACCCGCGGCGTAGCGGGCCATGTCCTCGAGTTCGCCGAGTGCTTCCACACCGGCGTAACCGCCCCCTACGAAGACGAAGGTGAGGGCCGCGTCGCGGACGGCGGGGTCGCGGGTCGAGGAGGCGATGTCCAGCTGTTCGATGACGTGGTTGCGCAGTCCGATGGCCTCTTCGACGGTCTTGAAGCCGATGCCGTGGTCGGCGAGTCCCGGCACGGGCAGGGTGCGCGAGACGGAGCCGGGGGCCATGACGAGTTCGTCGTACGTGATCTCGACGGCGCCCGTGCCCTCCTCCTCGGTGGCCAGGGTGGTGAACGTGGCGGTGCGCTTGCCGTGGTCGACGGACGTGACCTCGCCGACGATGACGCGACAGCGGCCGAGGACACGCCGCAGCGGCACGACGACGTGGCGCGGCGAGATCGATCCGGCGGCGGCCTCGGGCAGGAACGGCTGGTAGGTCATGTACGGGTCGGGGGTGACGACGACGATCTCGGTCCGGCCGCTTCTCAGTTCCGGTTTGAGCTTCTGCTGGAGGCGCAGGGCGGTGTACATCCCGACATAGCCGCCCCCTACGACGAGGACGCGTGTACGCGGGACTTCCGGGGCCGTCCCCCGGGAAGAAGCAGTCTTCGGCATCGGCACCACCCCATGACGCATCGGCCACTGGAGTTTGTCCACAGCCTCGGCAAATTGTGTGACCGGCGCTTACGCCGGCCGCCGGGTGGGCGAATTGCCGGAGTACGGGACATAGCCGCAGGTCAACACACATGTGGCGGGTGAGGTGCGGGGGTGCAATCGGGGTGGAATCGCCGCGTACTCCGTTCGGGGGGCGCTCCGTGCGGAACCTGCCCCTTCTGAATTGACTCCGGCTCAACTATGTTCGTGTGCTGTCGGGGTGTCGGGGGATGCGCTGACGGATCCGTCGGACGGATCCGTGGAACTGGTCCGTTCCTCACGCTCCGGCTGCCGATGGCGGGGAGAGTCTCCGGGGGGAGACGTCATTACCGGGGGAACACATATGCACATTCAGGACTCTCAATGGACTTCGACGGCTTCCGCTTCGGCCGTGGCCGGCGGACCGGCCGCCACGGGCGGTAACGGTCGCGGCGCGGGCGACAGTTCGCGCGCGGCGCCGCTCCGGGTGGACGCCCAGCGCAATCTGGAGCACGTCCTGCGCGCGGCGCGCGAGGTCTTCGGTGAGCTGGGGTACGGCGCGCCGATGGAGGACGTGGCGCGGCGGGCCCGGGTCGGTGTCGGCACGGTGTACCGGCGCTTCCCGAGCAAGGACGTACTGGTGCGGCGCATAGCCGAGGAGGAGACCTCCCGGCTGACCGACCAGGCGCGGGCCGCTCTCGGCCAGGAGGACGAGCCGTGGTCGGCGCTGTCGCGCTTCCTGCGCACGTCCGTCGCCTCCGGTGCGGGGCGGCTGCTGCCCCCGCAGGTGCTGCGCGTCGGCGTCGCCGACGAGCGGGCCGACACGGCGGGCGCGGTACGGGACGAGACGCGGGTTCCGCAGCAGCGGCTCGGCGCGGCCCCGCCCGACCTGCGTCTCGTGGAGCAGCGCACGTCCCCGGCCGCCGAGGCCGTACCGGCTGACGACGCGGGGGCCGCCGAGCTGCTCGACGTCGTCGGGCAACTCGTGGACCGGGCGCGCGCCGCGTCGGAGCTCCGCGAGGACGTGACGGTGGCGGACGTGCTGCTGGTCATCGCCACGGCGGCGCCTTCGCTGCCGGACGCCGCACAGCAGGCCGCGGCGTCGTCGCGGCTGCTGGACATCCTGCTGGAGGGGCTGCGGTCGCGGCCCTCGTAGGGGCGGCCGACACCGCGTGGGCGCGGAAGCGGCACCGCGTGGGGCTGGGCTCCGCGACGGACGTGGGACGGCCGTGGGTGACGCATGTGCGTCGCGCGCGGCCAACTCCCGTTTTGGGCACGCTCGTTGACCCCTACCCGTACGAGTGAAAGCCAGTACTTCGTTGTACGAGGTTTCCACGGATGAGTGGTTGACGAGTGCTGGCAGGCGGTGCGGGCCACCCGTGTGGCACTCTTTCCCGCGTGTTCGGGTCTGAGTGTGCGGTCGGGGGCTTTCCGCGATGAGCGTTGACGGGCGGGACGAGCCACTCGAGAGCAGTGGTGCGGGCGGCACCGAGACCGGTGGGCTGCCCGCGCGGCAGGTGCCGAGCCAGAAGGGTCCGCCCCGGGACGGAGCGTCGGACTCCGCGCCCACCGGGCCCGCAGTCCCCGCGGCTCCCTCCGCCGCCCCGGGTGAGAAGCTCTCCGACCCGAGCGTGCCGCAGCAGCGGGAGCCCGGCGTGGTCGCGGGAACGCCCGCCCCGCCGCCCGCGCGGGAGACGGCTCCGGCGGACGCCGATCTGATCGCCCGTATGCGGTCCGGCGACGACACCGCGTACGAGGAGCTGTACCGCCGGCACTCGACCGCCGTCCACCGTTACGCACGCACCTGCTGCCGGGACGCGCACACCGCCGACGACCTCACGGCCGAGGTGTTCGCGCGCATGCTTCAGGCCGTGCGCGGCGGCAGCGGACCCGAGCACGCGGTGCGCGCCTATCTGCTGACCACCGTGCGCCGCGTCGCCGCGGGCTGGACGAAGTCGGCGAAGCGTGAGCACCTGGTCGAGGACTTCGCGGTGTTCGCCCAGCAGGCCGCCCGCTCCAGCGAGGTCTCCGACGACGACACGCTGGATCTCGGCGCCGACGTCCGCGCGATGCACGAGGCCGAGCAGTCCATGGCCATGCAGGCCTTCCGGTCCCTGCCCGAGCGCTGGCAGGCCGTCCTGTGGCACACGGAGGTCGAGGACGAGTCGCCCAGCGAGGTCGCGACACTCTTCGGGCTCGACGCCAACGGCACGCGCGTGCTGGCCAAGCGCGCCCGCGAGGGCCTCAAGGAGGCGTACCTCCAGGCCCATGTGAGTACCACTCTCACCCAGGACGAGGGGTGCGCGCGCTACGCCGACCGGCTCGGCGCGTACGCCCGCGGCAGCCTGCGCACCCGGGCCGAACGCGGTCTGCGCAAGCACCTGGAGGAGTGCGCCAGGTGCCGGCTCGCCGCCGGTCAGATCAAGGAAGTGGCCGGCGGGATCCCTGGTGTCGTGCCGGTCGCGGTCATCGGCTGGTTCGGTGCCGCCGGGTACGCGAAGGTGGTCGCGCTCATCGGGGGCGGCGCCGCGAGTGCGGCGGGCGCCGGTGCGGCGGCCGCGGCGGGCGGCAGCTCCGGAGGGGCCGCGGGCGGTGGCGCCGCGGCGTCCGAGGGGCTCGGCGCGCCCGTGAAGGCGGGTATCGCGGCCGGTGTGGTCGCGGCGGGCGTGGCCGTGGCGGTGGCGATCGCCCTCGCGGGCGACCCGCAGAAGCCCGAGCCGGAGGCGCACAAGGAGAAGCCGGCGGTCACGCAGCCCCTCACCCCGCCGAAGCCGACGCCTCCCCCCGAGCCGAAGCCCGAGCCGCCGGCCCCGAAGCCGAAGCCTCCGCCCGAGCCCGCGCCGAAGCCGACCCCCACCCCGAAGCCGGCGCCGAAGCCCACGCCCGAGCCGACGCCACCCCCGAAGCCGACGCCCGACCCCACCCCGAAGCCCACGCCTCCCGCCCCTCCCCCGCCGCCCGCCCCGGCCGTCTACCAGCTGAACCAGCTGACGTACGGCGGGCTCGGCGACGGCACCGAGCCGGAGATCCGGCCCGGCGAGAGCAGCTGGGTGTGGCAGCGGTGGGGCCTGCGCGTCGCGGACAAGGAGTACGCGAACGGGGTCACCGTCCACGCGCACTCCTCCGTGACCGTCGACCTCAACCGCAGCTGCACCGCGTACGACGCCTTCGCCGGTGTCGACGACATGACGCTCGGGACGGGCGCGATGCGGTTCTCCGTGTACGCGGACGGGGTGCGGCTGTGGAAGTCACCGGTCCTCAGGGGCGGGGACCCGGCCGTTCCGGTTCACCTGAACCTCGCGGGACGCGCGACGATCCGGCTGGTCACGGAGCCGCAGACGAACTTCGGCTCCCTCGCGGTCGGGGACTGGGCGGAGTCCCGTTTCACCTGCCGGTGAGCGTCCCCGGTCGAAGCGCGCGGCCCTAGTCGAAGTGGCGGACGCGTTCCGTCAGGAACGTGACCGTCTCGGCCGCCGTGCGACCCGCCCCCGCGGCGCGCGCTTCGGCGTACCGGGTGGCGCCCAGCGCGGCGGCCGCCGCCGCCTCCAGCGCCTCGATCTCGGCGCGTTCGGGCTGGGGCCGCTCGGCGACACCGCGCCAGCCGTCGGACGCGGCCACCACCCGTACCGCGCCCTCCGTGTCGCCCAGCTGGGCCAGGAAGAGCGCCCCGCGGCCCGCGAGTCCCGCGTTGACGCTCTCCGCGCAGCGGTGCTCGACCGCGTACCGCAGGGCCTCGGTGAGGACCGCGAGGCCGCGCGCGGGCCCCGACTCGGCCGCCGTGATCCGCGCGTCGACGCCGCCGACGAGCGCGGTGAACTGCGGTGGCGGGGTGCCTCGCGACGACTCCGCGGCCGCGTCGTCGCACAGCGCGCGGGCCCGCGCCACCTCGCCGTCCTCCACCGCCATCAGGGCGTTCAGGAGCAGCACGTACGCGTGGGGATCCGGCACCCCGTACCGGTCGGCCTCCCCGATCGCCTCGGTCAGGAGCCCCCGCGCCGCGTCGCGTTCGCCGGAGCGGTAGGCGATCTCGCCGAGCCGGGCGATGAGGAACGGCGCCTCCGCGTACGCGCCGACCTCGTAGGCGAGGCGCAGTGCCTCCTCGAACTCGCCCTTCGCCTCGTCGAACCGGCTGCGCGCGATGGCCGCCTCACCGGCCGCGCTGCACACCTGGGCGCGCATCCACCGGTCCCCGACGCGGCGGCTGATGATCCGCAGCTCGGCGACGTCGTCGTCGACGCCCGTGAGGTTGCCCGGCCCGTCGACGGCCGTGTGCGTACGGAACATCAGGGTGACGCCGATCTCCCACTCGCCGCCGTACACACGGCAGTTGGCGACGGCCTGGTCGAGGGCGGTCCTGACGTTCTCCGGGTTGTCCAGGAAGTGCACGGTGAACGGCCAGATGATGCCGGGGAAGCGTGCTCCCGCGGGCCCGGGCCGAGCGAAGGCGTCGCGCACCCGCATGAGGTACTCCCGGTCGGCCTCGCCCCGCAGGGCGCTCTCCGCCCTGGACTGGGCCACGAAGAAGATGTGCAGGAGGCGCAGCTCCATGAGCGGCCAGTACAACGGGTCGTTCTCGCCCGCCAGGTCGTCCGCGGCGGGGAACGTCCGCCCTTCGCGCGGGGGGACCCGGCAGCCGGACGGGGCCGGGCGGTCCGGGGGGTCCGGGCGGTGCGCCGGAAGCAGCTGCTCCAGGATGTGGCCGACCCACTCGGCGCCCTCCCTGCGGTAGTTGCGCAGCCACCAGAACCAGCCGGTGGAGAGGGCGAGCGCGACCGCGGACTCCGTGTCGCCGGTCACCGTGGAGCGGTGGAGCGCGGCGCGGAGGTTGTCGAGCTCCGCCTCCAGGCGGTCGATCCACGGGAGTTGCTCGGCGGAGCGCAGAAGCGGGTCGGCCTTCTCGACGAGGGCGCGGAAGTAGGTGACGTGGCGGCGCTCGGCCTCGGTACGCAGCTGTGGTGTCTCGGCGGCGCGTTCGCTCGCGTACTCGTGGATCGTCTCCAGCATCCGGTACCGCATGCTGCCGTCGCCCGGAGCGGCCACCAGGAGGGACTTGTCGACGAGCGCGCCGATCAGGTCGGATGCGGGGCCGGTGCAGACGGCCTCCGCGGCCTCCAGGTCCCAGCCGCCGGCGAAGACGGACGCCTCCCGCAGGACCGTGCGCTCCTGTTCGTCGAGGAGGTCCCAGGACCAGTCGACGACGGCGCGCAGGGTCTGCTGGCGGGGCAGTACGGTGCGACTGCCGCTGGTCAGCAGGCGGAAGCGGTCGTCGAGCCGGTCCGCGATCTGGCGGGGGGTGAGCAGTCTGAGGCGGGCCGCGGCCAGCTCGATGGCGAGCGGCAGGCCGTCGAGGCGGCGGCAGATCTCGGCCACGGCCCCGGGGTCGCCATGGACGTCGAAGTCGGGGCGCACGGCCCGGGCGCGCTCCGCGAACAGGCGGTGCGCGGGGTCGGGCGGCAGGGGTTCGACGGGGCGCACGGACTCGCCGGGCACGCCCAGGGGTTCGCGGCTGGTGGCGAGGACCGTGAGGCCGGGGCAGTGGGTGAGGAGGGTCTCGGCCAGCGCCGCCGCCGCGCCGATGACGTGTTCGCAGTTGTCGAGGATCAGGAGCAGGCTGCGCGCGGCGCAGTGTTCGACGAGCAGCGCCACGGGGTCGTCCTGCGGCGCCGTGTGCTCGCTGGTCATCAGGACGGTCTCGCGCAGGCCGAGGGCGCTGACGACGGCGCCGGCCACGGCCTCGGGCTGGTCCAGCGGGGCGAGCTCGGCGAGCCAGGCGCGGGGGTGTTCGGCGGCGGCCTCCTCGGCGAGGCGGGTCTTGCCGGAGCCGCCGGGGCCGGTGAGGGTGACGAGGCGGGCCGCCCGCAAGTCGGAACGGATGGCTTCGAGTTCGGGTTCCCGGCCGACGAACGAATTGAGGCGCGGCCGCAGATTGCCGTCGCGCTGCGGCTGCCGGGACGGCGCCGGGCGGCCGTGGGCGCGGGTGGGGTCGAGCAAGTCGGCGTGCAGGGCGGCGAGTTCGGGTCCGGGGTCCGCGCCGAGGCCGTCGGCGAGGGTGCGCCGGGCGGTCTCGTAGGCGGCGAGCGCGTCGGCGCCGCGGCCCGCGTCACGCAGGGAGCGGATGAGCAGGGCGTGCAGCGGCTCGTCGTACGGGTGGGCGTGCGTGAGTTCGGTCAGCTCCGGTACGACGTCCGCGGCGCGGCCGAGTTGCAGATCGGCCGCCACGCGCGCGCGTGCCGCGTCGAGGCGCTGGGCCTCGGGGCGGGTCGCGGCGGTGCGGTCGGCGAGGTCGGCGAGTGCGGGTCCGCGCCACAGGGCGAGCGCGTCGCCCAGGGAGCGGGAGGCGGTCGCCGGGTCGTGTGCCGTGAGAGCGGCCGTGCCCTCACGGACGAGGCGCTCGAAGACGTACAGGTCCACGTCCTCGGGGCGGGCGGCGAGGCGGTAGCCGCCGCCCGCCTCCGATGTGACGGCGTCCTTGCCGAGGGCGCGGCGGAGCCGGCCGACGAGGGCCTGGAGGGCGGCGGTCGCGTCGGCCGGTGGCTCGTCGGCCCACACGTCGTCGATGAGCGCGTCCGCGGGAGCGGTTCGGCCGGCGTGCAGCGCGAGCGACGTGAGCAGGGCGCGCAGCCGCTGTCCGCCCACGGGCAGGGGTGTGCCTTGATCGTCGTACGCCTCGGTGACGCCCAGAATTCGGTACCGCACGGGTCCATTCTCACGGGTCGGGGCGGCCTCAGTCGCGCGGATTCCGGTTCGGGGGATCGGGGTGCGGCTCTTCAGCGCCCGGCGCCCAGCGCGCCCCGCTGCGGTGCGACGCTCCCCGTGGGGACGGCGCGCTGGCGGGCCGGGGTGCCGGTCCAGCAGGTGCCGCGGCGGGCGATGAGGCGACGCAGCCAGAGTTCGAGGGAGACCAGGTCGGCGAGGCCGTCCAGCGGCAGGACTTCGCCGTCGGCCGCCGCGCGCAGGGCCTTGCGGACGACGCGGGCCTCGATCAGGCCGGTCTGGGCGAGGAGCGGGGTGTCGAAGAGCTGGATGAGGTGGTCGGCAGAGACGCGCAGGCCGGTGCGGGCCGCCGCGGCGGACGACGCGTGCGAGGGCGCGCCCCAGCCGGCGGGGAGTTCGCTGACGCCGGCGCCTTCGAGGACGGCGCGCAGGATGTCGGCGCGGGCACCCGGCCGCACGCGGAGCGCCTCGGGCAGGGCGCGGGAGGCGCGGACGACCTGGTTGTCCAGGAAGGGGGCGTGCAGGCGCTGGAAGCGGACCTCGGCGGCCTGTTCGAGGACGCGCAGGTCGGCCGCGTGGCGGGCGAGGGCGGCGCGGGCCCGGAACGCGCCCGGACGCTGCCCCGGTCCCGGCCCCGGACGCGTCGCGCCGTCCTGGAGGCGAACCGATACTTCGGCGAGGGCCTCGCCCGTCAGCCAGCGCGCGGCGGGCCCCGGTCTCGCCCATGCGAGAGCCGCGAGCGAGGCGCCGACGGCGCCCGCCTCGCCGCCCGGGTCCTCGAAGTTCCGCTGCAAAAGACTCTCCGCAAGGCTTTCGACGCCCGCCCGGTACGGCGTGCGGGCCAGCTTGCGCGCCGCGCCGTACACGCGCGCGGGCACCAGCACGGAGCCGCCGTCCGCCTTGGCGAGCGCGGCGACGGGCTTGACCATGTGGCGTCGGCGCCGGTCCATGAGGAGGTCGGCGAGGCGGGCCGGGTGCGCGTCGAGGACCTGGCGGGCGCCGTAGCCGGTGAAGTGGTCGGCGCTGCCCGACAGGAGACGCGCGCGGTGGCGGGCGGCGGTGATCAGGGAGGGGCCGGGCTCGTCGGTGAGCGGGCCGTCCAACTCGGCGTAGGGGAGGGCCTCTTCGGCCGCGGCGACGACGACGTGGTGCAGCCGCGGGTTCGCGGCGATGGCGCCCGCGCGCTGGAGTTCGGCCTCACGTCCTTCGGCGCCCGCGGACAGGTCGTTGAAGGTGACGGCGAGGAGGCGCTCGCCCGCGCCCGTGCCGTGGCCGAGGACCGTGCCGGGCAGCCCGGGCAGTCCGGCCGCGAGCAGCGCGAGTGTCCCGGACGCGGGCCCTCCGGAGAGGTCGGCGCCGATGCCGGGCACGGGCATGCCGCGGGCGGCGCGCCGCTCGGCGGGGCCCATGCCGGGGACGGGCCCCGGGTCGATGTCGGCTCCGGGGACGTGCCGGGGCGCGGCGAGCCGGGCGCGTACGGCCTCGACGAGCGCGTCGCGCAGGGCGTCCACCGCGCCGGCCGGGTCGGCGGAGGGGGCGGCGACGGCGAGCGAGGCGACCGGTTCGTAGCCGGCGATCTCACGGGCACCGGCGCGCAGGATCAGCGCGTGGCCCGGCGGGATGCGGCGGACGCCCTGGTACGGCGTCGAGTCGTGCAGGGCCTCGGGCACGTCGGGGGCGGCGAGCAGAGCGGCGAGGTGGCCGATGTCGAGGTGGGCCTCGATGAGGTCGGCGAGCGGCAGTGCGGCCGTCGCGTACGCGGTGCCGCCGGCCCAGGGCGTGTAGAACACGGGGCGCGCGCCCGCGAGATCACCGGCGACCATGAGGCGCCTGCCGACCTGGACGACGGCGGTGTAGCTGCCGGACCAGGCGGTGAGGTGACGCAGGGCGCCCCCGCGCGCGGCGAACAGGCCCACCCGCAGCTGCTCGTCGGTGGCGCCGCAGGTGCCGAGTACGGCGATACGGGTCTGCTCGTCGGCGCTGACGATCCTGACCTCGTCCGGGCGCCAGTCGCCGACCGCCCACAGCGGGTCGGGGTCACCCCACAGGAGCTGGGAGCCCACGGGGTGGACGGTCTCCCCGTCGGGGCCGGTCGAACCCGCGGACCCGAGCCGCACGGACCCGGCGGCGGTACTGCTCCACCCCACCAACCACCGCATCGCCGCCTCCACAGGCTGTGGACAGAACCTCGTCAGAAGGAATCAGAGGAAATCACAGGAACAGAGTCCCCATGCTGCCACGAAGGAGGCGTACGAGAGAGGCGACGGGGCGGCACGCGCGCCACCGAATGCGCCCCTTTCGAGCGGCAGTTGAACCCCCCGGGAGCCGCTCGGGACCACCTGCGGCGCCGTGCGGCACCGTCGATATTCGGCCAAATCGGCTGTGGATGGCCAGACCTGTGCACACCACATCGGCCACGGCGCGCGACGCACAGTCCGGGAGGCGCCCTTCACCTCCCGGACCGGTCCGCCGCCCGCGGGGATGAAGGCGGCGGTATCCCCCAGCCCGCTGGATCCAGTACAGCGGGCCGACCCACGCACCATCATGGAAGCGCTCACCCCATGGCCGCAGAAGAGCGCACGTACAGGCGCACGGCCACACGGGCGGAGCACACCGTGACGGCACCGCCCCGGGCACGCACTCCCGTACGGACAATATTCCCGCCATCCGGAACTATGCCCCTTAACGCTTGGGATCCGGCGAACTACGCTGGGTGTACGAATGCCGCGCAGTTATGCCACCGCGGCAGCCGGCTGTGTCGAGGGGTGGCGCATGTCCAGGGAGCAACGCGGGCCGAACGAGAAACTCGGCACCGTTCTCGCCCTCGCGGGAATCAGCAACGCAGGCCTGGCGCGGCGCGTCAACGACCTCGGCGCGCAACGCGGTCTGACGCTTCGCTACGACAAGACCTCGGTGGCCCGCTGGGTCTCCAAGGGCATGGTGCCGCAGGGCGCGGCGCCGCACCTCATCGCCGCCGCCATCGGCCAGAAGCTGGGCCGCCCCGTGCCGCTGCACGAGATCGGCCTGGCGGACGCGGACCCCGCGCCCGAAGTGGGCCTCGCCTTCCCGCGCGACGTGGGGGCGGCGGTGAAGTCGGCGACGGAGCTGTACCGCCTCGACCTGGCGGGCCGCCGCACGGGCGGCGGCATCTGGCAGTCGCTGGCCGGATCCTTCGCGGTGAGCGCGTACGCGACGCCCGCGTCGAGATGGCTGATAACGCCGGCCGACTCGTCCGTCGCGCGCGAGGCGCAGCCGCTGGAGAGCGGCGGGGACAACACACCTCAGAAGGTCGGCCACAGCGACGTCCGGAAGCTGCGCGAGGCGGCCGAGGACGCGCGGCGCTGGGACTCCAAGTACGGCGGCGGTGACTGGCGTTCGTCGATGGTCCCCGAGTGCCTGCGGGTCGAGGCGGCCCCGCTGCTGCTCGGCGCCTACTCGGACGACGTGGGGCGGGCCCTGTTCGGGGCGAGCGCCGAACTGACGCGCCTGGCCGGGTGGATGGCCTTCGACACGGGCCAGCAGGAGGCGGCACAGCGCTACTACATCCAGGCGCTGCGGCTCGCGCGCGCGGCGGCGGACGTGCCCCTGGGGGGCTACGTACTGGCGTCGATGTCGCTCCAGGCGACGTACCGCGGGTTCGGCGACGAGGGGGTGGACCTGGCGCAGGCAGCCCTGGAGCGCAATCGCGGGCTCGCCACCGCCAGGACGATGAGCTTCTTCCGGCTCGTGGAAGCCCGCGCGCACGCGCGCGCCGGTGACGCGCACGCCGCGGGGGCCGCGCTGCGGGCCGCGGAGGGCTGGCTGGAGCGGGCCCGCGACGGGGACCACGACCCGTCGTGGCTCGGCTTCTACTCGTACGACCGCTTCGCCGCCGACGCCGCCGAGTGCTACCGCGATCTGAAGGCACCCCGCCAGGTGCGGCGCTTCACGGAGCAGGCCCTGTCGAAGCCCACGGAGGAGTTCGTGCGCTCGCACGGGTTACGCCTCGTGGTGTCCGCGGTCGCCGAGCTGGAGTCGGGGAACCTGGACGCGGCGTGCGAACAGGGCACGCGCGCGCTGGAGGTGGCGGGGCGCATCTCGTCGGCCCGGACCACCGAGTACGTGAAGGACCTGCTGCACCGCCTGGAGCCGTACGGGGACGAACCGCGCGTGGTGGAACTGCGGGAGCGGGCGAGGCCGCTCCTCATGGCGCCGGCGTAGGGCAGCGGCGTGAAGGTGCCGGTGCAGCAGAACACGCCTACCGCCCGGGTTTGAACGCGTTGTCAGTGGCGCAGTGCAGTATCGGGGGCGGGAGGTGAGGCACGGTGATGACGAGCGGGTACGACTGCGATGTGCTGGTGATCGGTGGCGGGATCGTCGGTCTGTCGACGGCGTACGCCCTCACGCGCGCGGCTCCGGGCACCCATGTGACCGTCCTGGAGAAGGAGCACGGCCCCGCCAGGCACCAGACAGGGCGTAACAGCGGGGTCATCCACAGCGGCGTGTACTACCGCCCGGGCTCGCTCAAGGCCCGCTTCGCGGTGCGGGGCGCGGCCGAGATGGTCAAGTTCTGCGCGGAGTACGGCATCGCGCACGCGGTCACCGGCAAGCTGATCGTGGCCACCGAGCGCGACGAGCTGCCCCGCCTGCACGCCCTGGTCCAGCGCGGCCGGGAGAACGGGATTCCGGTGCGGGAGCTCGGCCCCGCCCAGATCGGCGAGTACGAGCCGTATGTGCGCGGCCTCGCCGCGATCCACGTGGGCACGACGGGCGTCGCCGACTACGTCTCCGTGGCGCGGCATTTCGCCGAGACCTCGGGCGCGGAGATCCGGTACGGCGCGGAGGTGGTGCAGATCGACCGCCGCGCGGAGCGTGGCGTCGCGGTGCGCACGGCCGCCGGGGACATCGTCCGCGGGCGCGTCCTGGTGAACTGCGCGGGGCTGCACTGCGACCGGATCGCCCGGCTCGCGGGGGACGACCCCGCCATGCGGATCGTCCCCTTCCGGGGGGAGTACTTCGAGCTGGCCCGCCCCGAGCTGGTGCGCGGCCTGGTCTATCCGGTGCCGGACCCGGCGTTCCCCTTCCTCGGCGTCCATCTCACGCGCGGCATCGACAAGAGCGTGCACGTCGGACCGAACGCGGTGCCCGCGCTGGCCCTCGAGGGCTACGACTGGTCGACGGTCAGACCGCGCGAGCTCGGCGCCACGCTGGCCTGGCCCGGCTCCTGGCGGATCGCACGCCGGCACTGGAGGTACGGGGCCGGGGAGCTGCGCCGCTCGGTGTCCCGGGACGCTTTCACATCGGCGGTGCGCAGGCTGCTGCCCGCGGTGACCGCGGACGACCTGGTGCCCGCGCCCGCCGGTGTCCGGGCGCAGGCGGTCCTGCGGGACGGGACCCTGGTGGACGACTTCCTGATCCGCGAGGCCCCGCGCACGGTGCATGTGCTGAACGCGCCGTCCCCTGCGGCGACGGCCTCGCTCCCGATCGGCCGCGAGGTCGCCCGACGAGCCCTGGCCGCGCTCGGGTCGTGAGCGCTCGGGGCCGGAGCCTGGGCCCCGACCTCCGGGACCTGAACTTTGGCCCTGGGCCCCGGGTCGTGAGCCTGGGCTCTGAGCTCTTGGTACTGGGCTCCGAGTCCTGGGCTCGGGTCTTGAGCTCGGGTCCTGGCCCCAGGTCTTGAGCTCGGGTCCTGGGCTCGGGCCCCGGGCTCAAGGACCTGAACCTTGGGCCCTGACCTACGGGTCGTGAGCCTGGACCCCGACCCCCGAGACCTGGTCTCGGGCCCTGGGCTCGGGGACATGACCTCCCGCCCTCACCTCCGGGCCCTGACCTCCGGGCCCTGAGCCAGGGCCAAGGCCAAGGCCAAGGCCTTCAGGTCCTGGGCCTCGGCCCTGGCCTGCGGGTCCCGAGCTTGGGTCCCCGCCGGGTCCGGCGTCTAAAATCGCCTCACTGTGTCTGAGTCACCCCGCACCCCCGAAGCCCACACCCATGAGGCCCCCGGTCACGAAGCCTCCGGTCCCGTACGCGCCAAGGGCGAGCCCCGCTTTCCCGACGGGCCCGCGCCGGACCCCGCCGGTTCGCACTTCGAGCGGCGCATCCGCAGCTTCCAGCCCCGCCGCAGCCGCGTCACGGCCGGCCAGGCGGACGCCCTCCAGCGGCTGTGGCCCCTGTGGGGTCTCGACATCGACGGGCAGCGCGTCCTCGACCTCGACGAGCTGTTCGACGGCAGGAAGCGCGTCGTCCTGGAGATCGGCTTCGGCATGGGCGAGGCGACGGCGCAGATGGCCGCCGACGACCCCGACACCGGCATCCTCGCGGTCGACGTGCACACCCCGGGCCAGGGCAACCTCCTGGGCCTCGCGGAGCGGAACGGCCTGACGAACGTACGGGTGGCGAACGGCGACGCGATCATCCTGCTCCGCGAGATGCTCCCCGCGTCCTCCCTCGACGGGCTGCGCGTCTACTTCCCCGACCCCTGGCCGAAGAAGCGCCACCACAAGCGGCGCCTGATCCAGCCGGAGTTCCTCAGCCTCGCCAAGGTCCCCCTCAAGCCGGGCGCGCTGGTGCACTGCGCGACCGACTGGGAGCCGTACGCCGAGCAGATGCTGGAAGTCCTGACCGAACACCCGGACTACGAGAACACGCAGGCCGACGGCGGATACGCGCCCAGGCCCGCCTTCCGCCCCCTCACGCGCTTCGAGGGCCAGGGCCTGGACAAGGGCCATGTGGTCCACGACCTGCTCTTCCTGCGCGCGGAGCACGCACCGCGGTCCTGACCGGTCACCGCCGCGGACCGGCACACCCCGTCGCGGCCGGGCCCGTCGCTCGTTAGGGTCAACGCTGTGGCGACCTATCCCTCGTATCCGAATGCGTATCCGCACGCGCAGCCCGGAGCAGGCGCTCCCGGGCCCGGCACGCTGCGGCATCCACGCTGGTGGGAGCGGAAGGCCGTGCACGCCTGGGCGCTCGCCTCGCTCCTCGCGCTCTCCGGCCTGGTGATCCTCGCCCTCGTGCGCGAACAGACCGGCACCGAGGGATTCCTGGTCGGGATCTGCCTCGCGGTCCTGCCCGTCCCGCTGCTGATAGCCGCGTTCCGCTGGCTGGACCGGGTCGCGCCCGGCCCTTGGCGGAACCTGCTGTTCTCGTTCGCCTGGGGCGCCTGCGCCGCCGCGCTCATCGCGATCGTCGCCAACAGCTTCGCGACCCAGTGGATCGCCACGAACTCGGCCGACCCCTCGAACGCCGACACCCTCGGCGCGACGGTCATAGCGCCCATCGTCGAGGAGTCCGCGAAGGCCTGCGCCGTCCTGCTCATCTTCCTGTTCCGCAGACGGGACTTCACCGGGATCGTCGACGGCGTCGTGATCGCCGGGGTCACCGCCACCGGCTTCGCGTTCACCGAGAACATCCTCTATCTGGGCAACGCGTTCGGCACCGACCGGCTGAACAACGGCACCGGCATCGCCTCGGTGACCGCCGCCACCTTCTTCGTACGCATCGTCATGTCGCCGTTCGCGCACCCCCTGTTCACGGTGCTCACCGGCATCGGCTTCGGCCTCGCCGCGTGGACCGCGCCCGGCCGCGGTCCGGTGCGGCGCGTCCTGCTGCCCATCGGCGGACTGCTGCTCGCCATGGGCATGCACGCCACGTGGAACAGCTCTTCGGCGTTCGGCCAGTTCGGGTTCTTCGGGGTCTACGCGCTGTTCATGATGCCGGCGTTCGGGCTGCTGACCTGGCTCGCTATCGGGACCCGCCAGCGCGAACTGCGCACCGTGCGCTCCGAGCTGCCCGCGTACGTGGTGGCCGGCTGGGTCGGCCCGGACGAGCCGTTCGCCCTCGGTTCGATGCGCGCCCGCCGCCTGGCCCGCGAGTTCGCGCAGCACCACGGCGGCAAGGAGACGGCCAAGGCCGTCGCCCAGTACCAGCAGTACGCGACGTCACTCGCGCTCCTGCGCCATCGCGGCCGGCGCGGCCGGGCCGGTACGGACTACGTCGTACGGGAGCGGGAGCTCCTCGACGAGCTGTGGGCGCGGCGCCACGCGGCCCGCCCCGCCCTCGCCTACGCGTCCCACGCGACCGCGCCTCCCGTGTGGGTGCCGCCCATGTACGCGGGGCCGGTGTACGCGGGTCCGGTCGCCCGGTTCCCCGCGCACAACGCCCACAACGCCCACAACCCGTACCGCTACTGAGAGCGCCTCCGGATCAGGCGGACGCCTCCGTGAGCTTCGAGAGCTCCGCGTCCGTCAGCTCCAGGTCGGCCACGGCCACCAGGGCCGGCAGCTGCTCCACGGTGCGGGCGGACGCGATCGGGGCGGCCACCGTCGGCCGGGACGCGAGCCAGGCGAGGGCGACCGTCGCGACCTCGGCGCCGTGCGCCTGCGCCACCTCGTCGAGTGCCTTGAGGACGCGCACACCGCGCTCGGTCTCCAGGTGCCGGCCCGCGCCCGCGGCCCGCGCGCTGTCGACCTCGGTGCCCGGCCGGTACTTGCCCGTCAGGAACCCGGCGGCGAGGGCGTAGTACGGGACGGCCGCGAGACCGTTGCGCGAGGCGACCTCCTGGAGCCGGCCCTCGTAGGTGTCGCGCGAGACAAGGTTGTAGTGCGGCTGGAGCGCCGTGTAGCGGGCGAGGCCCTCACGGTCGGAGAAGTCCAGGGACTCCTGCAGGCGCTCCGGGGTCAGGTTCGACGCGGCGATGGCGCGCACCTTGCCGGCCGTCACCAGGTCGTCGAGGGCGGTGATGATCTCCTCGACCGGCACGGACGTGTCGTCGAAGTGCGTGTAGTAGAGGTCGATGTAGTCGGTGCCGAGGCGGCGCAGGGACTCCTCGGCGGCGGACTTGATGGTGCTCGCGGACAGGCCCTTGAAGTCGGGGTGGGCGCCGACCTTGGTGGCGATGACGACATCGGAGCGGTTGCCGCGTGCGGCCAGCCAATTGCCGAGGACGGTCTCGGACTCGCCGCCCTTGTTGCCCGGGACCCACGCCGAGTACGCGTCGGCCGTGTCGACGAAGTTGCCGCCCGCGGCGACATACGCGTCGAGCACGGCGAAGGACTGCGCCTCGTCGGCGGTCCAGCCGAACACATTGCCGCCGAGGGAGAGCGGGAACACCTCGAGGTCTGACGCGCCAAGCTTGCGAAGAGAAGTCATGGCGTGCCAGAACACCGATATGGATCAAGATATTCCGGGACCGGGCACGGCGGACCGGCAGCCCTGACGTCGGGGGGTTGCCGTCAGGACCGCCGGGGTTCGGAGGGTCGCGAGCCTCAGATCGTCAGGCCGTTGGAGCGCAGCCACGGCGCGGGGTCGACCCCGGTCGCCTGGCCGCCGGGGTGGACCTCCAGGTGGAGGTGCGGTCCTGTCACGTTCCCGGTGGCGCCGACACGGCCGATGACGTCGCCGCTGGTCACCTTCTGGCCCGCGCTGACGTTGAGGGACGACTGGTGGCAGTACCAGAGCTCCGTGCCGTCCGGCAGCTCCAGGACGGTGCGGTAGCCGTACGCGCCCGCCCAGCCGGCCTCCTTGACGGTGCCGGAGTGGATCGCCTTCAGCGGCGTACCGGTCGGAGCGGCGAAGTCGAGACCCGTGTGGTAGCCGGAGGACCACATCGAGCCGGGCTGACCGAAGGTGCCGGTGATCGTGTAGGAGGCGACCGGCAGCGTGAAGCTCTTGGCGAGCTTGGCGAGGCGCTCGGCCTCGGCCTTCTTCTTCGCGGCCTCCTCCGCCGCCTTCTTGTCGGCGGCGGCCTTGGCCGTGGCGGCGTCCTGCTCCTTGGCGGCGTCCTCGGCGGCCTTCTTCGCGGCGGCCTCCTCGGCGGCCGCGGCCTCGGCGTCGGCGGCCTGGTCCTGCTGCTGCTCGGCCTGCTGCATGATGCGGGCGCGCAGGGCCTCGCCCGCGGTCGTGCCCTGCTGGGCGTCCGCGGTGGTGATGCCGGCGCCGGTCAGCGGCGTCGCGCCGGTGCCGGACTCGTCGTCGTCTCCGGAGACATCGGCTATCAGCGCGCCCACGCCGGGCAGGGACTTGGCGTCGGGCAGCGAGTCCTTGACGGACGAGAGGTCGGGCATCGAGATGTGTACGGGAGGCTTGCCGCCCTGCGCGGTGGCGATGCCGCCCGCGCCGACGGCCGCGATCACGCCGACCCCGAGAACGGTGGAGCTGCGCGCGAGACCGCCGCGCTGCTTGGCTACGCGGTGCCTGCCGCGTACGGGACGGACGGAATCCTCGGTGGGGTTCCACTCCTCCCAGGTCCGCTCGTCCGTTTCGCCGAACTCTTCGTCGATCGGCGCGTAGGAGAACTCTGGGGCAGGCCGGTTGGACGCCACTGGGGCGCGCTCCTTTCCTTCCTTCTCGCCTACCGGGTTAGCTGACGGGTTCGGAGCAGGAAGGTCTCCTACCGACGCCTTCCGCAAGGAAAGACGTCCGATTCACCCCAAGTTGGTGGTTCCCCGGCTCCCTTGCGGGATTAGGCGCGTGCGCACGGAGCCGTCTCTTGTGACGGCTGGGACGACCGCGCTGCGTTATCGAACGTTAATAGACACCGGGGCCCGATTCCAAGCCGTTCCGACTGATCGTTAACGCCTCTGGCCTGGACTTAACGGGGCACGAGCGGGCGGAATCGGGCGAGTTGACCCGCCACTGAAACAGCTTGCCGATCTGACGGTTTGTCAAATGTTATGCGCAGCGACGCCGTTCGGCTACACAAGGTGATGACGGCACTCACCGCTGCTTCACGGCTGCTTCACGGCCGCCTCACCGCGAGCAGCGCCATGTCGTCCGTCGTGCCGCCCCCGGTGTGCCGGCGGACCTCGGCGGTGAGCGCGCCCAGCAGCGGATCGGGCCCCGAGAACATCCGCCCCGCGAGCCGGGCCGCCGGATCGTAGAAGGTGCCCTGCGCGTCGCGCGCCTCCGAGAGGCCGTCGGTGTGGAGCAGCAGCGTCGCCCCACTCGGGAACTCCGTCTCGGACGCGCGGTCGGGCCAGGTCCCGAGGTCCCCCATCCCGAGCGGCAGCGCGGGCTCCGGCGCCGACAGGACCTTGAGCGCCCCGTCACCGCCCAGGAGCAGGGGTTCGGGGTGGCCGCGGTTGATGACGCGTACGAGGCCGTTGCCGTGCGGGATCTCGGCGAGCACGGCCGTGGTGAAGCCCTCGAACTCGTCGAGGCCGTTGCGCCGCAGCCCCTCCCGCGCGAGCGCCCTCTCCAGGCGCTGCGCGACCGCCTCCAGGGTCGCCTCCTGCTCGGCCGCCTCCCGGAAGGCGCCGATGACCACGGCCACGGCGGACACCGCGCCCATGCCCTTCCCGCGCACGTCGCCCACGACGAGCCGTACACCGTGCGGGGTGTCCTGCACCGCGTACAGATCGCCCCCGATGAAGGCCCCCGCCTGGGCGGCCTCGTAGCGGGCCGCGACCTCCAGCCCGCCGATGCGCTCGGCGGGCTCGGGCAGGACGGCGCGCTGGGCCGCCTCGGCGATCTGACGCACGGAGGTGAGCTGCTCGCTGCCGCGCCGCACGACGCGGTTCATGACACAGGCGAGTACGGCGACGGTGACGACGGTGACGAGTTCGGTGATGGCGTCGCCTTCGTAGCTGCGCGTGTACCTGAGGTGCACCCCGAGTACGACGGCGACCGTCGCGAGGCCGGTCAGGAGAGTGCCGCGGGGCGAGAAGAACGGGGCCGCGACGAGCGGGGCGGCGGTGAACAGGGGCACGCCGGTGAACGTCGACGGCGTGACGTAGTCGTAGATCGCCCCGGCGACGATGAGCAGCACCGGCACCAGACGTACGAAGAACCGGGCCCGGGACAGGCTCTGCCCCGCCTCTCGCCCGTGCCCTCCTCGCTGCCCCACCAGTCGTCTCCCGCCACCGTCCGCGTCGGTCCCGCGTCTGCGCACGCCGTCGGGCCCCACCTCAGGGTTCACCCCGGACCGGCGGCGGGCGACCTGGCGGGACCGACCGGGTGAAAGGGGTTCCGGGCGGCGGATCACACAACCCTGGGCAACCGATTCGCGTTCTGTCGCCGCAATGGCGTAGAGTCGTGTTTACCGACGCGGGGTGGAGCAGCTCGGTAGCTCGCTGGGCTCATAACCCAGAGGTCGCAGGTTCAAATCCTGTCCCCGCTACTGAAGGCCGAAGGCCCGGAACCAATGGTTCCGGGCCTTCGGCCTGTTCCCCTACAGGTCGAACTCGTGCGGCGGCAGGTCCAGCATCAGGCAGGCCTCACGGACGACGGCCTGCTCGGTCTTGTCGAAGTCGCCGTCGGCGCCGCCGATGACGATGCCGATCTGGATGACCGCGCGCGCCTCGGCGGGCTTCTTCTTCGCCTTGGCGATCTCCTGGAGGACGCTGACCTTGCCGAAGTCGAAGTCGGCGGTCAGCTTGTTCAGGTTCGCGTCGAACCGGCTCTGGAGCTGGTCCGCCGGGAAGTTCTGCAGCACCTCGTTCGTGGAGATGAGCTGGGCCACGCGGCTGCGCTCGGCCGGGTCGACGTGCCTGTCGGCGGCGGCGACCAGCGCGCACATCGCCATGCTCGCGTCACGGAAGGCGCCGCTCTTCAGGTCGTTCTTCTTCGCCATGAGCTGCGTCTGCATCGTCGACGCGGACTCCTTGAAGCGATCCCACAGGGCCATGACTCTCCTCGTTCGGCGTGTACTGATCTTCTACAGCTCTGTAGAAACTAGCGGGGAGCGGCAAAAGTTCCGCCTCTAGACTGAAGACCTGAACTCTCTGCTGGGGAGCCTTTCGTGGTCCGATGAACGGGAGAAGACGACGGTGCCGACACCCGAGAAGCCCTGACGGCGCCCGAAAGTGACCGACACCGCCCCGGCCGACGTCGCCTCCCCGTCCTCAGGCCGTACGACCCTCCAGCTCCTGCGCTCCCTCGACAGCGGCCCACGCGGCCTCACCGAGGCGGAGGCCGAGCGGCGCCTGGCCCGGCACGGCGAGAACGTCCTGCCGGGTACGCGCCCCCTGTCCTGGCCCCTGCTCGCCGCCCGCAGCCTGCGCGACCCGTTCACCGTCGTCCTGCTCTGCCTCGGCCTCGTCTCCGCGACCGTCGCGGCCTGGGGCACCGCCTGCGTGATCCTCGCCCTGGTCGCCGTCAGCTGCGGCCTGCGCTCCGCGGGCGAGCGCCGCGCGGACAGCGCCATGGCGGGCCTGCGCGAGCTGGTGGCGACGACGGCGACCGTGCTGCGCCGCCCCGGCGACGACGCGACCGCCTCACCGGCCGAACACGAGCTCCCCGTGAGCCAGTTGGTACCCGGCGACGTGGTGCGGCTCGGCCCCGGCGACCTGATCCCCGCCGACGTACGCCTTCTGCGGGCGCAGGGCCTGACCGTGCAACAGGCGGCGTTCACCGGGGAGTCCGTGCCGGCCGACAAGCGTCCCGTGGACCTGCCCGCGGACGGCGAGTCGGCGCATCTGTGCTTCCAGGGCGGCAGCGTGGCCTCCGGGAGCGCGAGCGCCGTGGTGCTCGCGACGGGCGCCGACACCCGCTTCGCCGCCGCCCACCGCACGGTCGGCGCGGAGCGCGGGGCGAGCGCGTTCGACCGCTCGGTGCACGGCATCTCCTGGACCCTGATCCGCTTCATGCTGCTGACGCCTCCGCTGGTCCTGATGGCCGGCGCCGCGCTGCGCGGCCGCGGCCTGGAGACCCTGCCGTTCGCCGTCGCGGTGGCCGTCGGGCTCACCCCGGAGATGCTGCCGGTCATCGTCACGACGGCGCTCGCCCGCGGCTCCGCGCGGCTCGCCCGCGCCCACGGCGTCATCGTCAAACGGCTCCCCGCGCTGCACGACATCGGCGCCGTCGACATCCTCTGCGTCGACAAGACGGGCACGCTCACCCAGGACCGCCCGGCCGTCGACCCGGCCCGCACCGACCCCGAAGCCCTGCACTGGGCGGCCGTCTCCGCCTGGTGGACGCTGCAGCTCGCCGACCTGCCGACCGCGGACGCGCTCGACGAGGCGGTCATCACGCAGGCGCTCGCACAAGACCCGGCCCTCACCGAGGCGTACGACGGCGTCACCGCCGTGCCCTTCGACCCCGTACGCCGCCTCGCCACCGCCGTCGTCCGGCGGCCCGGCACGCTCGGCACCGTCACGATCGCCGTCAAGGGCTCCGTGGAGAACGTCCTGGAACGGTGTGCCCTCGACGACACCGAGCGCGCGAACCTGCTCGCCCGGGCCGCGGGATTGTCCGGCGACGGGCTGCGGCTCCTCGCGGTGGCAACCGCCGAACGCCCCGCCCGGCACCGCCGGGAGGTCCTCCCTCGCCCATCGGACGGTGCGGGAAGCACCGCCGACGAACACGGCCTCACCTTCGCCGGCTTCGTCGCCTTCACCGACGCCCTCGTGCCGACCGCCGCGCAGGCCCTGCGCGACCTGGGCGAGCGCGGCGTCACGGTCAAGGTCGTCACCGGCGACCACCCCGGCACCGCGGCCCGCGCCCTGCGCGACCTGGGCCTCGCCCCCGGCGACATACGGACCGCTGAGACCCTCGACGCGCTCACGGACGAGGAAGTGGCCCACCTCGCCCGCCGCACCACCGTCTTCGCCCGCTGCACCCCCGCCCACAAGGCGCGCATCGTCACCGCTCTGCGCGCCGGCGGGGAGACGACCGTCGGCTTCCTGGGCGACGGCGTGAACGACCTGCCCGCGCTGCGCGCCGCCGACGTCGGGATCTGCCCGCGCGACGCGGTCGCGGTGGCGCGCGACGCGGCGGACATCGTGCTCGCGCAGCCCGCGGACCGGCCGGGCAAGGACCTCACCGCGATCGGCCACGCGATCACCGCGGGCCGTCACAGCAGCGGCAACATCGCCACGTATCTGCGCGTCACGCTCTCCTCGAACCTCGGCAACGTGATCGCGATGCTGTCGGCCGGCCTGCTGCTGCCGTTCCTGCCGATGCTCCCGGCGCAGGTGCTCGCCCAGAACCTGTGCTTCGACGCGGCCCAGTTGTCGTTCGCCTTCGACCGCCCGGCGGCCGACGCCCTGCGCCGCCCCACCACACTGCGCCCGCGCGACTTCCTGCGCTTCATCACCGGGTTCGGCGTCCTCAACGCCGCCGCCGACCTCGCGACCTTCGGCGTCCTCGCGCTCGCCCTGCACTCCACCGCGGGCCCGGCCGACGAGGCGGCGTTCCACTCGGGCTGGTTCACCGAGAACCTCCTGACGCAGGCTCTGGTGATGCTGCTCCTGCGCACCGGCCGCGCCCCGCGCACCCCGGGCCCGGTCCGCTGGGCGGTCGCGTCCCTGGCCGTCGCCGGCGTCGTGCTGCCCCTGACCCCCGCGGCCCACCCGCTCGGCATGACTCCCCTGCCACCCGTGTACTACGCGCTCCTCGCGGCGGTCCTCGCCCTGTACGCGGTCGCGCTGACGGCGGTGAAGAGGCGGTACGTACGGCAGGCCTGAGGGGCAACGGAGTTCGCCGGGAACAGCACAGCGGCCCGGCCGGCCGAAGCCGTCCGGGCCGCTGCTCACGCGGTAGACCCTGTGGGACTCGAACCCACAACCAATGGATTAAAAGTCCCCGTGATCTTGTGGTGGGTGATCACGGGGACCGCCCCGTTGTCCGGAAATACCAGGTCAGAGCAAGTGGCTCTGGATGCACAGTCCGGTCCGTACCGAGCCGTGGGGACACGTCCGCTCACGCGTCGCTCACGCAACCATCGGGATCCGATGCGTGGTGCAACCCGTACAACAGGAGACGGCAGCGGTGCCCACGCCTGCGTCTACTACAGATTAGGAACGCTGGGGTGGTCTGACCGGGACTGGCCCAAGGGGATGCGACTGATCGTGCACAAGGAACGACCCCACCCCGGGGCCCAGTTGCCCCTCACCGACGTCGGACTGAGGATGACCTACTTCGCCACCAACACCAAGGGCGGCCGGCTCGCCGACCTTGAACTGCGTCACCGAGGGCGGGCCTGCTGCCAGGACCGGATCCGAAACGCCCGCGACACCGGCCTGCGCAACATGCCCCCCCGACACCGCCCAGAACTGGATCTGGCTCGAGATCGTCTCCATCGCGCTCGACCTGCCGGGATGCCGATGCTCGCGCTCACCGGTGACACCCGCCGCTGGGAACCCAAACGACTCCGGCTCCACCTGCTCTCCGCTGCCGCCAGGCTCGTGAACACCGGCCGCCGTCGCTGGCTCCGCTTCGCCCGATGGCCCTGGAGCGACACCAACACCCAGCCAATCGATCGGCTCCAGGCCCGGCCGAACCCCGGCTGACCAGCTACTTCGACCGTCCCAACAACCGCACCACCCCCGGAGAGTGGAACCCGGCGCCCATCCGACGCGACAACCGGGCCCTCACCCTTGCCCCACCGCCGGAAAACCGTCACTCCACAAATTCAGAGCCCCGTCAACGAACCGACGAGGCCCCAGAACGATCGCGGTTAACCTCGGGCTTTCACCGCGAGTGCTATTTGCAGTAGAGACGATTTGCGGAGCAGATCGCGGGGCCGTTTCACCTCGCGGGCACTTCTTCGACGTCGAGGCGCCCACCCGATTAGCTTGGTTCGCCCACTGATAGGCGCAATGACCCGCTTCGGGCGCCGATCAATTAGGTCAAAGAAACGGAGTCATGAATTCCAATAATGTCGATGTCGTGTACATTGCAACTTCTTCTTGGAGGGGTGCATATCTCTATGGCAATGTCCGCCGCCCGGTTACACAAGTAACCACCGAAACCCCTGGGGGGATATATGGCATCGCGCGGGATTCGCGTAGCGGGAGCTGCCGCGTCCGCAGTGCTGTTCATGCTGGGGCTGTCCACCAACGTCAGTGCCGCAGACGCTCCTGACGCTCTGCAGCAGCAGATCGACAAGGTTTTGGCCGCCACGGAAGGGGGTGTCCAGATCAGTAGATACGAGATCGCCTGGAACAACGGCGAGGCCGTGATGGCGTTCCCTCTGCCTGGCGAGACGTACGCACCGCCCGCCAGCCCTGCGGCAGTGAAGCTCGAAGCCGAGTTCGCGGGGGTACCGACGGCTAAAACCGCGGCGGCAGTCGCAGAGGCCTCAGAAGAGCTTCCTGGGACCCCGGCACCCGAGGATGTCCCGGCGGACGAGGCCGAGCCGGGAGGGACGGTGGAGGCGGGCCCCGACTGCCCGACCGAAGCCATCGGTAACGACTGGTACTGCTTCTACCAGTACAAGAGCTATGCGGGTAGACGGCTCGCGTGGAACGCCGCGCACACCAGCTACATGTACTTCTCCGCGTACGACTTCGTGAACCGGACGTCCTCCTGGTCCAACAAGGGCGGAAAGACGATCTACGTCAGGGGCCGCACGGAGAGCGGGAATGATGGCTCCTGCAACCAGTACTCCAACAACGGTTGGAACGAAGCGAACCACACAGACAGTTCCGCACTGTCTTCCGGGCTGGACAACACTGCAGACTGCTTCTGGACTTCCTGAACCCAGTAGCTGATGTGGAGCGGGGCGAGAGTTGCCGGCTCTCGCCCCGCTCATATTGTTCTGCACCGCTAATGCGGGTGCGTGTGCATTTGCGATGGAAAGGAAGTGTGGAAATATGCATGAAGGTGAGCGGGAAGTCGACGCTGAGGTAGTGGAGACGCCGTTGGCCGCATTGCTCGAATCTGTCGCGGACCGACTGGAAGAGCAGACGTCCGAGGCCCTCGCCGCTTTGAGGCAAGAAGTCGCCCGTCTGCGCGAGGAGACAGCCACCTCGGTCGCTGCGCTGCGCAACCAAGCTGCCCGACTGCGGGACGAGCAGGACTTCAAGCCTTAGCGCTGAGCGGCTGTGGGCCGCGGACTCATCCAGCGCAGCGCTTGGGGCGCATCTCAAAGTTTCCTTCACGGCGCCTGTAAGGACCGGGGATTGCTCGACACATACACAGCTGGAGGGGATGTGGACACACGACATGAGCAAGACTTCACCGTGCTCTACCGCACGCACCATCCGGCCGTGGACGCGTACGTACGGCGACGTCTGAGCGCCACCGAGGACAGCGATGACGTGGTCGCCGAAGTCTTCCTCACCGCCTGGCGTCGGCTGGATGAGCTGCCGCGCGACGCCGCACTTCCCTGGCTGTACGCCACCGCGCGCAAGATCCTTGCGAACACGCGTCGTGCTGAACAGCGACGCCAGGCGTTGGCGGAGACTGCGGCGCGGGAGCGACAGAGCATCTCGTCCGATCCGGCTGAAGATGTCGTTGGGATGCAGGCGGTTGCCATGGCATTCGACGCCCTCAGCGAGAGCGACAGGGAGGTCCTTCGTCTCGCACTGTGGGAGGAGTTGTCGGCCCGTCAGGCGGCTGCCGTGATCGGCTGTACAAGTGCGACGTTCCATGTGCGGCTTCATCGTGCTCGCAAACGGCTTCGGGAGCACCTCAACCGCACAGCCTCCAACTCGTCACAGCGGACATCGTCAATTCTTGGAGGAGTAGATGCGTGACATCGACCGAACGTTGCAACGGCTCAACCCGGTAGAGGACGGAGCTCCGGCTGACGCTGGAAGGCTGGAGACCTTGCTCGCCACGCCACGCATTGGCGCGCCCGTGATGCGTCAACGACCGCGTAGGTGGTGGCCGGCTATGGCGTTGGCGACAGCTACGGCTGCAGCCGTGGTGTACACCGTTGTCGATCCCTTCGGAGCGGCGACACAACCTGCTCTCGCTGCGACCCCACGGCCGTTGGCCTATCACCCTGGTAGTCCTGCCGCCGCGAAGGTCTTGCAGGGCATTGCCTCCCGTGTGGAAAAGCTGCCCGATGACCGTCCGGCCGCGTGGAAGACCGAGCATTTCGTCTGGAACTCGTGGTCTCTTTCGACCCGCATCAATGGTACGAACGTCACCTCTGCTGTCGTCCCCGAGCACCGTGAAACATGGCAGAACCATGACGGCTCGGCCCGCTGGAAGACGCGGACACTCCCGCCGGTGTTCCAGAACGAAGCGCAGCGCAAGGTGTGGGAGAACGCGGGATCTGTCGGCGCCAAATCGATCCGGTCCCAGGATTCCAGTGAACCGGATGCCCAGCACGCAGCCACCGAACCTCCCACCACCGTGGACGGGATGAAGAAGTGGCTGGCCAACGGCCAAGCTGACCTCGGGCCGGGTCTCTTGTACGAGGTTGTGTCTGAGCGGGTCCAGGATCACGTCTTCTCGCCGGCCCAGCGCGCCGCGCTGCTGCGTGTCCTCGCAGAGGTCAACTCAGTGCACTACATGGGCACAGTCAAAGACCGGGCTGGCCGCACGGGGGAGGCATTCGCCCTCTCGGACCGGTCAGGTGGCCTGCCCAGCAAGCGCACGCTCATCTTTGATCCGAATACCGGAAAACTCCTCGCCGACGAGGAGCAGATTCTGGATGACCCGGGCAAGCTCAACGTCGCCCCGAACTCCGTGATCGGCTACGCCACGTTCCTCACTGCAGAGCGCCTGCCGTGACTAGCCTGGACGTCGTGGTCTTCCGGGTCGGACAGTTCGATGCCCCTATGGATGTCAACCGGCGGGGACTTGTACCGGGGAATGCTTTCTGGGTGTGAGGAGGGCTTGGTAGATCTCGCGGGCCACGTAGCGTTTGAGGCATCGGATGGCTTCGCGTCGTGTCCTGCCCTCGGCGACTCGTCGTTCCACATAAGTACGGGTGCGGGTGTCCCAGCACAAGCGGGCGATGGCGATGGTGTAAGGCGCTGAATTGGCCTGGCGGTCGCCGCCCCGGTTGAGTCGTAACGCGTGGCCACAGCCCTGAACTGCTTCAACTCGTTCACCGCCGCTGGAAAGTCGAACGAACCCTGGGCTGGATGATGAAAGCCCGCCGCAACGTCCGAGACTACGAGCGTCTCCCGCAGCACTCAGAAGCACATCTGACCTGGTCACTCATCACCCTGATGACCCGACGCATCACTCGCAAAGGCCCTCACACCAGCTGGTCGAAGAAGACCTGACCCGCCGGCCCTCACTCCACCTCGGGCCCCGGCCATCATTCCCCTGAGCTTCAACCCACCGCGCAAAAACATGCCCGCCCACGCCCACAGAACATCAACGAGCCGGGATCTCACACTCACGAGGTTCTGAGAACAAGTATGGCCTGGATTGCCAACGTATCCAGGCCATACAAGAGAATGCCACATCTATCTGTAGAGCTAGTTCATGGGCGTGGCCGTGTTCAGGATTCGCTTAACGGTGTCCGCGTCCTTGCCGTATGCCTCCGTCTCCAGCCCCTCCGGCTCGCCCGTTTCGCTGGCGGCTTCGGTCGCTCTTGAGGCACTGGCAGTGCCGACCGTCCCCGCCACCTCACCGGCGCCGACCGTCTGGTCGTCGTAGGGCATCGCGTGCAGAGTGGCTTTCCACTTGCCGTCGTCGCCCTTTACCAGCAGGGAGATGTATTTGTGCCCCTCCTCGTAGCGGGGCTCGCCCTTCCAGGCGAACTCCCGCTCACTGTCGCCTTCCCACCACCAGCCCAGGAGATCTGCCTCGTAGGTCTGCGGTGCGGCCTCCGCGCCCGACTTGGACCACAAGACCTCGTCGACTTTCATCGTCGCGGTTCGCGGGATAAAGCCTTCACCATTGTCCTTTTTATCCTCGGGTATCGCGCCCCTGCGTTCACTTCCGGGCATCACCTCGACCACGACCGCATGGTCGCCATGGGTGACCCAGTCAGAAGCTGTGAGGGTTGGGTACAGCTCGGAAAACTGGGCTGCGACCACGCGTGGCTTCGCGTCGCCGCGGCTGGCGGCAGCTCCGGCTATCGTGCCGCCGGCCACGACCGCCGCAGCGATAGCCAGGGTGGTCAAACGCCCGCGACGAGTTGCGGGCAGCCAGGACCGGCCCGCAGTGCCCTGTTCAGGGTGCTTACGGAGCATGAGAGATGTCCCCTCCGGAGTGGTCTGGTGCGGCCTTCCTCTTATACGGCCGCTCAGCGGGATCTGTTCACCTGACACTGTTCCGGTCATGGTTTGGTGTAGGTTCCGTTGATCTGGCCGACGTTGTGAGACCCCAGGTTCGTCCAGGAGAGCTGTTCGTCCGTGGTCATCGCGTGCGTACGCATGCATCCCAGGGCGGGGTCGTCCTGGAAGTGGAACGGCGAACTTTCGTACCCGTGGGTGAGGCCGACGGCGTGCCCGGTCTCGTGACAAACAACGGCCTTCCAGGGGTTCGCAGAGCCCCCGCCCATGTTGTCGAAGCTGATGTAATGCTGGTCGCACTCGTAGGCGCTTGCCGCGTCGTTGCACCAGGTGCTGCCGGTAACACCAGCTGGGAGATTTGGGTCCTCCCAGTCGTAGATGATGTCCGTCTCGGTTGAGCCGTTGTACTCGACCTCGCTGCCTGTTTGCTCGTGCCGTTCGAGATCGGTGGGGCCGTACTCGTCCCGCAGCACTTCGCGGACATCAGAGTCTCCGGCATCTGTCATGCCTGGCTCGATGGCGAAGGTGAGGTAGCCGTTGTCGGTCCGGCAGAAGTAACTGTCGTCTGCGCAGCTCCAGTCGGTACGGTCGGTCTTGAACATGTTGTCGAAATCGGCTGCCTGGGCGCTCAGTGTGAAGCTAGCGAACAAAGCCCCCGCCATGGCCAGGGTGGTGAAGGTTCTTCTTGCGCTCCGTCGGAAACTTACTTGCACGCGTATGCCCCTCCCTGTGGTCCCCGGCCACCCCCCGGCCGGGTACGGAGGGTTGAACGTACAGTCACAACATCCCTTTTCAGGCCGGTAGATCAAACTCCAGATGTGAAAGTTCGTCGAGAGTCTGACGGTTCGCTTGCGGGAGGGTTGGAATTATGGATTCCACTGGTCAGGGTGTCGCCCAGGCGGCGTGGGCGGCTCAGCTAGTAGCTGAATTGGTCCGGACGCCGACGGTTCCGGCGGTGACCATCGACCTCTCGGGCATATCCGCAAAGCGGGTGTACTGACCGTCGGTGACTGCCGTCACTGTGACGCGTCCTAAAACTGCAACTCCTGCCTCACACGTCAGGCACCCTCTCTGACGTGCCCTTCCGAGGTAGCCAAACAGGCACTCAGGGCCAGGCCAAGGGCGCCGAGCTGGTCCTCCATGCCTTCGCGGTAGTGCGGACGTAGTTCGCCGCGCTGTCCGAAGAAGGTCTTCCGGGCGAGGCGGTGGCGGGCCTCGGTGACGTTGAGCTGGGCGCCGATCATTCGCCGGTTGCCCCCGTCGGAGACGAACTGGAGCAGGTGCAGGGTCTTGAAGATCCGTCCGTAGTGGGCGAACGCATCGCCCAGACCTGTCGGTTTGCCGTCCCGGGAGAGCATGCGGATCAGGTCGTGGCCGCGGACCTCGCCAAGGGTCAGCGAACCGGCCACGCGGAGCATGTCGCCCCAGTGGGCGCGTACCCGGTCCAGGCGGATCGTGTGGTTGAAGGGCACGACGTCGATGTCGATCTCCAAGCACTGGCGGAGAACGGCCTCGCCTACTTCGAGGAAATCGTTCGACTCCTCAAAGTCTTCGGCGTCACGGTCGTTCTCCAGTGACAAGGGCGCGATGCCCTGCGTCTGCTCGGACTCCCGCGTGATGGGGCAACGCGTATAGGCGCCCCCCTACCGACATGTTCCGCGACCTGGTCGCTTGCGGTTGCCTCCCATCACGGAGCATCGACCAGCCCTGTTTCTTGATTTCCAACCTCATTTGAGGGAGGATTTCCGGAAGTCGGGCTGGTGAGTCGAGAGGCTGGGCATGGCTGTCGTGTACGCGGAAAACCCGTCGGTTCGTGATCGGCTCGCTGAGCTGGGACTGTCGTCCGACGAGATCGAGAACGCACTGCGCCGAGCTGAAGCGGAGCGCAGCTTCTGCACACCGCTGGACCCGGTCTCGCTGCCCGGCAACATCTTCTGGGGCCGCACCGTCCGCTTCTTGCGGGAGGCGTACATCCCGAAGGGGTGGGCTAGCGCGAGCCCCAGTAACGTTCCGCTCCTCGTCGCGCCGTCCGGCACCTTCGCGATCACAGCCTCTAGCGGCAGTGCGGAGACCGGATACGCGGCGCTGACCCCCTCCACGCGCTATGCGAAGGGCAACGCGGTGATGAAGAGAGTGGAGGCCAACCGGCAACTGCTGCTCTTCGGCGAGCGGGATCCGGATCCCGAACAACAGGACGTCGGCGACGGGATTCCCACCTGGTTCCTGCTCTATCACCATACGAGGACCGACCAGGGAACACGGCTTCACGCCGAGCTTTCCTTTCCGAACGGTCCGGGCAGTCGTGGCAAGATCAGCAGCTGGCACGAGCGGATCATCCTCCCCTGGATCGACTTCGAAGGCTTCACTCCGTTCGTCGATGATGTCGGCGACGATCAGGGTGGTATCGACATCCCGATCGAGCGTCTGTCCTGACCACCCAGCACCACCACACCACTTGGCTCCTCCCATGACCACCGCATCCCGGCTGACCTTGGCGCGCAAGCGCCGAGGGCTGACCGTTACCCGCCTTGCTCAAATGGCTGGTCTGACTCCGCGCAGGTTGTCCGATTTCGAGAATGGACGGGCCACTCCCAGCCCGCAGTCTCTGGCGTCCATCGCAGCGGCCTTGGAGTTCCCGCAGTCCTTCTTCAGTGCCGAGGAGGTCGCCGAGCTGACAGTGGATTCGGTGAGCTTCCGTGCCTTGAGCAAGATGACGGCTTCTCGACGAGACGTTGCCCTCAGTTCGGGGCGGCTGGCGCGGGTCCTGCAGGACTGGATCAGCGGACACTTCCGCCTTCCCGCCCCCGATATCCCCTCACTCACGTCCTTCAGCCGACTTGGACCGGATGAAGAGCAGATTCCGCACCCAGGAGAAGCGGCGGGCGCAGATGTTGCAGCAGAGGAAGCCGCCATGCTGGTGCGAGCCCGCTGGGGCCTGGGCAATGCACCGGTCCTGAACGTCGTGCACCTGCTGGAGGCACACGGAGTGCGAGTCTTCTCGCTCTCGCGAGACTGTCCTGAGGTTGATGCGTTTTCCTTCTGGGATCGTGGCATTCCGTTCGTGCTGCTAAGCACTGAGAAGACCGCTGAGCGGGGGCGCTTCGACGCGGCCCACGAACTTGGACACCTCGTCCTCCATGGCGAAGAGCAAATGCCACATGGTCCGCAGGCCGAGGCGGAAGCTCATCGGTTCGCAGCCGCGCTGCTCATGCCGCGAGCAGATGTGCTCGCCCATGCTCCGCACGGTGCGAGCACCAACTGGATCCTCCAGGCCAAACACCGATGGAAGGTCGCTGCAATGGCTCTCGCCCATCGGCTGCATGAACTGGGTCTGACCACCGAGTGGCAGTACCGGACTCACTGCGTGGAACTCAGTCGCCTCGGCTATCGCAAGTCGGAGCCCCGCAGCGGCGTGGCCCGTGAGACATCGCAAGTCTTGGGCAAGGTGTTCACGGCCCTGCGAAGCGAAGGAACGCGACTTACTGATATTGCCCGTGAGCTGCACCTTCGTCCTGCTGATCTAAATGACCTCATCTTCGGGCTGGTTGTCACTTCGCAGGATGGCGATGGTCGAGGGCACGTTGGCAAAGCCGACCGTTCGCACCTGTCCGTCGTCCGCTGAACTGCTGATGGCTGGGCGCGGTACGGCAGCAGCGTCACGGAGCGGTTGTCCAGGGCCTCCGGGGGCACCGGCAATGATCCGGTGAATGCTGCTGCCTGCGTTCCCCGCCCGGAAATGAGCGCTGCCCTCCGGGCGTCACTGTCCCCAGCCATTGAGGGAGACCTCCGGGCCTGCGTTGAGGTAGCGGTTGAGGGCACTCGCGGTGGTGTCCACGAACTCCTCGGGGATGGCGGCGGCGTCGACCCAGCGGACCTGAGCGTGCTTGCGCGGCTCGCGGTTCTCGGGCTCGCCGGTCCACTCATGGGCAACGAAGACCACGGTAAGGAAGCCATTGGGGGCTTCAACTCCCCACGCTCCATGGATGATGTGGGCGACCTTCAGGGACTCGGCCTTCACCGTCAGGCCGGTCTCCTCGTACAGCTCGCGCACCGCGGTCTCGGTGATCGGCTCGCCAGGTTCGCTCTTGCCGACGGGCAGGTCCCACATCCCCTGGGCGAACTTCGCGCTCTCGCTGCGCTGGAGGAGCACGACACGGTTGGTGGCCTGGTCGTGGACGATGACGCCGGCGACCAGCAGGGTCATGGATTCGAGCGCGGGCTTGAGGGCTTTGGGCTGGTCGTCGGTGGTCGGTTGAGCCACGGTGCGTCCCTTCATCGGCCGGTTGCTGGGCATGTTAGGCGAGTGCTTCGCGTGCACGGCGGGCGAGTTCGGTAGCCCCGGGTACCTTGCGGCGTTGGTAGACCGCGAGGGTGGACCACAATGACGTGACCGCCTTGCGGGTTCGGTCGGAGGTCATGCCCTCCATGAGCGTCAGGGCTTGCGACCAGGCGGCGACAGCCTCGTCGGCGCGGGCCTGGGCGGCGAGGCTGTCTCCCAGGTCGGCGTAGGTCAGGGCATGGACGCGCCTGTATTTCACCGGATCCCAGCGGACCAGGGCGTCGCGGTGCTGTTGCTCGGTGCCGACGTGGTCGGCGAGGTCGGTCAGGGTGCGGGCGGTGTGGCTGGCCACAGTGCCGGCGGCCGGGCCGCTGACGCGGGAGTAGCTGGGCTGAGGGCCGTCGTCCCTCAGGAGAGCGTTTTCGGCGGCGAGCAGGGCGCGTGCGGCAGCGGGCCTCTCGTTGGTGGCCGCGTAGGCGCGGGCGTGCGTGATGTGGAGCAGAGCCTCGGTCTGGCCGTCGATGTGACCGGTGCCCTGACCGAGAGCTGCTTCGGCGAGGTCGACGCAGTGGTGGGGTTGCTTGAGGCTGAGCGCCTGGTGGGCGAGTGCGCGCATCATCCAGGCGGCGTGGCCGTGCGGGTCGGCCTCGCAGGCGAGCTGGTAGCCCACGCGGTAGTAGCGCTGTGCGGCGCCTTCCTGACCGAGGTCGTGGTGCTTCCAGCCTGCCAGGTAGGCAAGTTCGGCGACGGCGCCGAACGCTGCCTGGCGCAACGGCTCGGTGGTGAAGCGCCCGCGGAGCATAGGGGCGGCGGTGTCGGCGAGGTAGGCGGTGACGGTGGTTAGGCCGTGGCCGCCGCCGAGGCGTTCGTCGGCCGCGCTGAATGCGGCGGTGATCTGCCGTACGACGTCCACGTCCTCCGCACCGACCAGCGTGGTGCCGGTGCGGGCACGGAGCATGCGGGCGATGGCCTGGTGGTCGTAGGCGAGCGGCATGGCGACGCCCGCGGTGGTGAAGGTGGCAACCGCGAGGAAGCGTTGGCGCTCGACGTCCGCTCGGCCCAGATCGGTCACCGCCAGAACCGGGTCGCCCTCGTCCTCCTCGTTGCTGTCAGATGTGTCCAAGCCGATCTCGGCCAGGGTGACGATGCGGCCTGCTCGGCGGGTCAGGGCCTCGGCGAGGTACCGGCCAGTCCGGCCACTGGGCTGGCGGGTGCCGTTCACCCAGTGGGAGATGGCCGACTTGTTGGTCTGGGTGATCTCCCCGTTCTCGGCGGCGATGCGCCGCACGTCCTTCGCCAGGGCCTCGTACGTGCAGCCGATGGCGTCGATGACCTCGCGCAGGCGGGAGTTGGGGGCTCTCTGCGCTGCCACGATCGCCTCCGTGTCTGGGGCTGTAAACCGCGTATACCGCTTCAACTGCCCTTCACCGTACCCACTGTGCGTGATGGCGGGTTCACTAATCATCAGCCGCCCGGAACGGTTCCAGGTCTGACCGTGATTCCAGGCTCCCCACTTGGCCGGCCGGCTCCTAAGTTCCGTACACCCGCTTTGGGTTCGGGCATACCTGTGCCCGGGCCCGGCCGAACAGAGACGGAGACGCCGGTGACCACCACCGATATCGCAACCCGTACGGCCATCACGGTCGAACTCCCCGAGGCTTTCGACGAGCGCTGGAGCCGCCTGCCCGGCATCCAGGTCGAGGTCCGGCGTATCACCATCGACCCGGCGGAGTATTTCTTCCGCTTCGAGTCCAACAGCTGGCTCGTCGCCGACTGGGAGCTGGTTAAGTCCCAGCTCCTGGAGGTGGACGAGACGACTGAGAGCGCCGTCGAGCAGCTCGCGCTCGACTTCATCAAGCAGCACGGCGAGTCCACCTCCGACGCGGCCCGTGTGCTGGCCGTCGCGTACGAGGTGTACGCCTACCTGTTCCGCGAGGAGCACCTCGCCTCGCTCGGCCTGCCGCAGATCACCGCCGAGCACCTGCGGATGCTGCGTGAGGCGGCCACGCTCATGGCGCTCAACAAGATCGAGCTGGACGGGCACATCTCCAACGTCGGCCCGTGCTGGTTCTTCCCCGCCGCCACCTCCGTCGTTTTCGACCTGGACGATGAGATGGGCGGGATGCTCGACGAGGTCTACCACGGCGGCTGGTTCAACGAGCACCGCCGCATCGAGTCCATCAAGGCCCACGCCGCGCTCGGTGGCCGGCTCGTGCACGGCTGCCAGTCCGTGCCGGACCAGTCCGGCGGCGTGGTCGCGCCCTACGGTGCCTCGATGGCGAACTTCCGTGACGACCTCGCTGCGTTCAAGGCGGGCTGGACCGAGCAGGTCTACGCCCACCGCGTGAACCCCGCCGCGTAACCCACCCGATCAGGCTCCGGGGCGGGTCGGCATCTCCCGCCCGCCCCGGACGCCACCATCCCCCGGAGCGCTCACGTGACCGCGAACCCCAGCGTCGAACTCCTCGACAACCTGCTCACCGCGACCGGCCAGACCACCGCCGTACGGGAGGAGGTGCGCGTGTGGTCGATGTCTGGCGTCGAGCGCGTGGTCTTCCCCGATGGATCCACGGCCATCTTCAAGTACGCCAAGAAGCCGTTCGACTGCGAGGACCAGGCCCTCCGCCTGGCCCACACCCTCGGCGTACCCGTCCCCCAGGTCCACGCCTCCGCCGTCCTGGACGGCTGGCTCGGCATGCTCATGGAGGACCTCGGACCGTCCGCCCGCGAGGCAGACGACCTCGACGGCGTGGCCGCGGCCGTGGTCCTGCACGGCACCCGTACGGCTCCGCCCTTGCCCGTCCTTGACCAGGAGCGGCTGCGCACGCTGCCGGACCGGGCGCTGGAGCATCTCGAACGGCTGCGCAAGGCTGACCGGTGGCAGGACACAGACGACGTCGAGGAGGCGCTCGACCGGATCATTCGGGACGCCGAGGCCCGCTCGGCCGGAGCAACGATCGCTCCCTTCGGCTGGGTGCATTCCGAGTTCCACCCCACCAGCCTCCACATCAGCGAGCGCGGTTGGCGGCTGCTCGACTTCGCCCGCGCCTTCACCGGCCCCGGCCTGCTCGACCTCGCCAGCTGGCACGGCACCCTCGAGGAGCCTGATCCCGTACGCCTGCGTGCCTTCTTGGACACCTACGTCACCGAAGGCGGCACTCCCGACGCCCTCGCCGAGCGCGGTGGTCTCCCCGCTGAGAAGTGGGCGCTGGGCTGGCACCGCATGTGGGCCGTCGAGTGGTTCATGGAGCAGGCCATCCGCTGGATCAACAACCCGGCCACCGACCCCGCGTACACCAAGGCCGTCCGCCGCCACCTCACCGATGCCCTCCGGCTCCTGGAGGTCTAGATGCCGCTCGCTCAGGTGTCCCCGTGGCACGCACATGCGCTCCAGCGCACCGCTCGCCCTGCCGAAGCACTTCCCGTGCCGGCCCGTTTGGAATGGACCACCAGGCCCGGCAGCGGTCCGGGTGCCGAGATACTCGGCCCTGACCTGGCAGGGAGGAGGCTGCTCGAACTCGGCTGCGGACCCGGCCACAACGCCGCCCACCTCGCCACCCGGCACGGAGCGCACGTCACCGGCCTCGACCTCGTCGGCCTTCAAGTCCGGCGAGCGCGCTCCCATTACGGACGTCTCAGTAACCTCACCTTCGTAGCCGGCCACGCTCTGCACTACCTGCAAGCCAGCGGCGAGCAGTTCGACGCCATCTACTCGGTCTTCGGAGCCATCGGCCTGATAGCACCCGAACTCCTGCTCCCGGCGATAGTCCAGCACGTGAAGCCCGGCCGGATCCTGGCTTTCTCGGTGCCTCACCCCGAGCGGGGAGGCCGCCGTCCTTCAGCGGACGATCGACCACGCCGTGATCACGTAATGCTGCCGGACCACACCCGACTCCCCGTTGCTCGATGGGACTTCGACGCCAGTCGCTGGGAGACACACCTCGACCGTGCGGGCTTCTGGCTCACCTCAGCTCAGGAGTTCCACGACGCCCGCCACGGCCGCTGGCCCACCACCTTGCTCATCACCGCCCGCAAGCTCTGAACCCCGCTCCAGCTCTCCTGGAGGATTCGATGCGCCAGCCCTACCTGCTCCTCGACATAGACGGTGTCCTCATACCGTTCCCGAACGACGACGGGACCACTCCGGCCACTCACATCAGGCACGACGTGGCCCCCGCCGGCCGAAGCGCCGACGACTCCGTTGCAGTCTGGCTCAATCCCGACCACGGTCGCCTGCTCATGGGCGTGTTCCGAAACGGAATGGTCAGCCCGGTCTGGTGCACCAGCTGGCGCCGGGACGCCACCACTCTGATCGGCCCGCTCCTCGGCCTCCCGCCTCTGCCGTACGTCGACCTCCCGCGCCCGCAGATCACCACCAGCCATCCGAACGGCTACCTGTGGAAGCGGGATTACGTCGACACGTGGCTGGGCGATGCACCCGCGATCTGGATCGATGACGACTTCACCGGCCTCGACCACGCATGGGCCGCCGAACGCACCGCCCGTGGCATGGCGACCCTCCTCATCCAGCCCGACCCGCACGTCGGGCTACAGGTCGGGCACCTGTCCCAAGCCACCTTGTGGGTAGATGGGTTGTCCCAAGTCGCGACAGGCGCGCCCGGCACCGCACCGGGAGTCGAAGCCGCATAGCGCCGAGCCCAGGTGCGGCTCACGGCGGGAGTGTCAGCGTCGCCGCGCCTGCGGCCGCTGTGGCGGAGTGGCCGGAGCAGTGAGTGGTGATGGCACCGGTGTGTTCGGACGGCGTGCCGCGCTCTGCGCCTGTGCCGCACGTGCGCGGGCGCTGGGCACCGACCTTGTGCTGAGCCGTTCGACACGCCAAGTCAGGACCCGCGCGGGTCGGCGGGCATCATCGAGCGCACGTTGGTCGGCGGCCTGCTGCAGGAGCTGCTTCGGGTCGTGCCCGGCCTTCTCGGCGTCCGCCAGCACGGCAGCGAGTGCGTCGAAGGCCGGATCCTCCAGCACCTGTTCCGCGTGATCAAACACTGTCTGCCGGATGAGGAGGATGTGCCGCTCCACCACCTGTTGGGGTGGCCTGCGCTGGGCGAGCACAGTCAGCGGTGCGACGGCCGCCTGTTCATAGGCAGCCTGCAGATGGACCAGGGTCTGGTGGGCTGCCACCACCTGTTGGTCGTGATGTCGGAGCTGGTGCCAGCGGGCGGCGGCGATGACGACGAGGATCGCGGCGTCGAGGAACATCACCAGTAGGGCGCCGTCCTTGGGGTCGGGCTCGCGGACCATGGCTCGCACGGCGCCACGTAGGGCCCGGGCGTGCTGGTGCTCGGCCTGGATGCGGGATCGGGTGGCGCGCTCGAAAAGCTCCGCAGCCTGACGGAGTCGGGGCCGAACGGCCTGGGGCGCGAGAAGGGGCAGGGCGTCGAGGGCCTCGCCGAAGGCGGCCAGGTGGGCTTGAGCGGCTGTGTCGTCGCCGTGCTCAAGGCGGTGGGGAATGCGTTCCGCGGCGGCGGTGGCCTGGTGCCACGGGTTGGCCCTGCGGAGGCCTTGCTGCTGTTCGGCGGCGTCGAGGCGCTTTCGGATCTTGGGGAAGGACAGGTCCGGGGAGAGTTCGGAGCCTGAGTACCAGATCGGTTCCTGCTTGCTGTTGGTGTCGCCTTGGAGGGCGACGGTGTAGCCGCGCACGTCCCCGGAGGGGAAGTGCTTAACCTCGACGAGGATGCCGTCGGTGTGCTCCAGCAGACGGACGAACTCGTCGGTGCTGGTGGCAGCGGCCACGGCGACCCGCACCGTAGTGCGCAGCCGTTCACGGGCGGTGCGGTCGTGGCCGGCGCGCTTGGCCTTCTCCTGTTCGGCCCGGGTGGGTCGCTTGGCGGCGGTGCGATCTCCACGTACGACCTGGCGCAGGCCGTACTCCTTCTCGATGGCGGCGAGTTCGCGGTCAGCGGTGAGATAGTCGTTCCAGTGGCGTGCGGTGCGCAGGTCGGCGCGGACTTTGGTGGCGGCGATGTGGATGTGGTCGGGCGCGTGCCGTACGGCGACCCAGCGGCAGCCGTCGGGATCGCCGCCAGGGGCGATGCCGGTGGCGGCGACGACGCGGCGGGCGATGTCACCCCACTCCTCGTCGCTCAGGATGCGGTCGGTCTCGGCGGCGCGGATCGAGCAGTGCCACACGTGCTTCTCGGGGGCGCGGCCGAGCCGCTCAGCCTGCTTGACGTGCAGGTCGAGATCGGCGACGAGGCGCCTCTTGGCGGCGTCGAAGCCATCGGCGCGGCCGGGGTCGGGAGCGAAGCCATCCCAGGAGGCGACCAGGTGCGGGTCTGTGTGGTCCTTGGCCTTCTTCGTGTCGTAGAGGTAGCGGATCAAGTTGGCGGTGTCCTGGCCACCGCTGATCTTTGCGATCATCGAGCCGCCTTGTGGCTGACGGCCTGGTTCGCGGCTGCCGCGATGTGGCTCACAGCCGAACCGACGGCGTGCAGGGTCTGGTCGGTCTGGGCCAGCAGGGTGCTGTCCTCAGGGTGTGGATGGCCACCGGAGTTGAGTTTCTTGGCGATCTGGTTGACGTTGTGGCCGATGAAGGTGACCTGCCGGCGCAGGGCATTGAGTTCGTCGATGTAGTCGTCCAGCTGGGTGCGTTGGCCGGGCACGGTGAGGTCGCCGTGGACGTGGGCCAGAGTGACGACGGCGACGTAGTGGGCGCTGCTGACGTTCAGCGACTTGGCCTTAGCGAGGATGGCAGCCTTCTCCTCGACGCTGTAGCGGGCATCGACCCGCTTCTTGCGCTGGCCGTTGGGGTCGGGTTTGCGGCGGCGAGCGATGCGGTGCAGGGCAGCTGCTTCGACGGCGCGCGGCAGCGGCACAGCAGCAGTGGTGTCGGTGTCGGTGGGCTGTTCCTCCTCGGGCGCCCCCTGGCGCCCGAGTGGCTCCGCCACCCCCGGGGCGGAGGCTTCCCCGTGGGGCCGGCCTGTGGACGGTCCAGCGGGATACCTTGCTGGCGCTGTGGTGGCTGTTGTGGGCGTGGGTATCGCCTCGTGCATAGAAGACAGTTGATGGTTCGACTCGGGCACAGAGACCTACTCAGATGGGGTGGGGCGGGTTCGTGATGTCGGGTCGACGCGTCACGGAAGGAGGACTCGTCCCCGCGCTGACCTGCGCTGGGACGAGTGATGCGGGAGCTGGCAGCCGGAGGTCAGGAGGCGACAGCCGTGTGCGCGCCCTCACTCGACTCCCTTGCGGCGGCTTCGTCGAGTTCGGCCTGGAGCACGTCCTTGATGCGCTCAGCCTCATCCTTGCCAATCGGACGACCGGTGCTGCGGATCGCGTCCTCGATGTGGCGGCGCGAGGCTTTGCCGCCACGTCCACGTGACGCTCGGCGGGCGACAGCGAGCAGCTCAGGAGCGACGGCTTCCGGCTCTTCCTCTGAGGGCTCGGGCGAAGAGGCGGAGGAATCCGCCACGTCGGCGCCTTCCAACGCCACATCCGCCGGGGCATCCGCCACCTTGAGGGGAGTGGGCGGCTGCACGTCCAAGGTGGCGCCGTCGCCGGAGTCGGTGTCCTCCTGTTCGGTCGTCGGCTCGGGTTCACGCTGAACGATCTGGTAGAGGTGCACCGCGCCGGCCAGCGCGAGCGGCGGGAGGGCGGACAGGATGCCCACGGTCCAGTCGCCGAGGTGCAGACCGCTGTCGTGGCTCTGCTGGTTGAGGCGAACGGCGTGGAGCGCGTTGGCCCAGATGCTGATGACGGTGGCGAGGCCGACGAGCACCCACACGTACACGCGAGCGAGCGTCGACGCGGACCGTAGAAGCAGCAGGGTGCCGATGCCGATGCCGATGAACCCGTCGATCACGAGAGGGAAGCCGAAGGTGAACAGGGCGCGGATGTGGGCGGCAACGGCCATCTGCCGCAGGGCGTCGTAGGACAGGACGAAGCCGATGGCGCCGAGCACGACGATGCCGAAGCGGATGGCGCCGGTTTTGGGTGCGGTGAAGGTGCGCGGAGGCACGTGACGATCTCCGGTGGGTAGAAAGCACCTACGAGCGGGCAGCGAGGCAGGGCGCTGCGGCCGCGAGGTGCGGGGACTCGTACCACTCGTTGCATGCCTGGTCAGGGCAGGTACGGGTGGCGCGGTGATGTCGGGTCGACTCGTTGCGGGTCCCGCACTCGTCCCGCCGCTGACCTGGGCGGGGACGAGTGCGACGGGTCGAGTCGGGTCAGGCTGCGGTGCCGGGGAGCGGCTCGGCAACTGCCGTCTCCTCAGGCTCGGGTTGAGCGGCAGCAGTGCCCTCGGGGCAGTAGCGGGCCCAGGCGTCGAGGAACTGGTTCCGCGCGAAGCCCTTGGCCTGGGTGCCGTCACCGAAACGCCGGTTGGAGGAGCCGATGCCGTAGTCCTTCAGCAGGAGCTGCAGGCCGCGCGGAGTCAGACCGCCCGTGCCGTACTCGGCCCACGGCGCCTCCTTGTCCTCCCGAAGGAGCTGGAGCAGGCGACTGGTGCGCAGGACGGGCGGGTCGTTCTCGGCGGCGAAGGCGCGGCGGATGTCGATGAGGATGCGGGTGCGCAGTCCGCCCTCCTCGTCCTGCCCGGCCTCGTAGGCGGTCATGGTGCGGCAGGCGGCGCGGGCGAGCGCGGGCCAGTCTCCGCCGGCCAGGTCTGCGATGGCGACCAGGGGTTCCCAGGTGTCGGCGGCGCGGTCTTCCACCGGCATCGCGGGCTCGGCCGCCGCGGCCTCGGCGAGCAGAGGCCGCAACCAGGCGGCGAGCCGATCGCGCACCTCGTGCAGGGAGGGGGTGTCGCGGATCGTGCGGAAGGAAGCGACCGTCTCGCCCGGTCCGCGGCGGCGCATCCGGATCACGACCGCCCGGTCCTGGATGGTGTCGGGCAGGTCGCCGATCCCGGCGAGCGCCGCCATCGCGAACGTGGGGAACTTCTTGACCGTGTGGTCGGGCCCGGAGACCCGCAGCGTGGGCCGGTTGCGCTGATGCCCGGCGTTGAGAAGGCCACGCAGCTCCTCGTTCTTCTCCGCCGCCTTGATGGTGCTGAAGAGGGTGTCGGCCTCGTCGACCATGAGGGTGGGCGGATCCTCGTCGGTGATCGAGCGGAAGATCGCGGCCGGGCTCGCATTCACGGTGATCAGCGGGTTGTGCACCGTCTCGGTCACCACGTCCAGGAGCCGCGACTTACCGCACCGCTTGGCCGGTCCGACGATCGCCAGGCGGGGCGCGTGCTGCCAGGCGCGCTGGAGGTGCGTCGCCGCGATCCACAGCGTCACCGCGGTGAGCGCCTCCTCGCTCGGCATCACCACGAACTTGGCTATCTGCGCTCGTAGTTCATCCAGCACCTCGGCACCGCACGTCGGCGCAATCGGCTCTTCAGGCGTCTCCTCAGAGGCGGAATAGGACTCGGGATTCGGGGGTTGCACTGGGCAGCTCCTTGTCTGGCGGTGGCGGGCTCGCACGCCCTTGCCGCCGGGTCGGTTCGCTTCGGGCCACAGGGGAGCCATCGGGCCTCCGGCGTCGCACCGCCGGGGGCTCTCCCCTTTCTCGCGGACGCACGGCCACCGCGAGGGACCAGGAACGGTATGACCACACCCCGGCGAAGTCCAGCGCTTCTGTGTCAGCTCAGCGCAGAAGCGCTGTCGCCGCACACGGCCCTTCACGCAGCCAACCCCAGCAACTGCAACAGATCGGCCGTCACGACCCGGTAGGCATTACCGAGCCTCAGCACCTTGCAGGGATACTCACCACGCTTGGCCAGCTCGTACCCCTTGCTCCTCCCAAGCCCCAACGCCCGGTTGCCCGTCTCCAGGTCAACGGAGACCGGAAGGGCAAGCAACTCATCCCGGCTCATGCCGTCCGCCCACCCAACGGCTTCGTTCTCGCGCACACGCACTCCATCCACGACTGAGCCCTCGGCGAACACGTCGACCGCGTCCGTCTCCAGGCATCCAAAAACCAGGATGGTCGAGCTAATGTGTCTACATGACACAAAACCGTTCTGACCATGGAACCGGGAAGGAGAGGGACGGCGACGACGTCCTCGAATGGGAGGACCACGTCATGGCCACAGTGGCCGGCGCGGTCCGCAGACGGCGGAAGGAGCTGCGATGGAGCGCTCAGGACCTCGCCGACAAGTGTGAGGAGATCGGCTACCCGATCCCACGGAACGTGATCGCCAACATGGAGTCCGGCCGCCGCGCCACCCTGCCCCTGGTCGAGGTCATGGTGCTCGCCAGAGCCCTGCGCGTGACCCCCATCAGCCTCATCTACCCCGTCGGCTACGTCCCCGAGGTCCGACCGCTCCCCTACGAAGACCCCCGCTCGACCTGGGACGTATTGCAGTGGTTCACCGGTCAGTCCCCGGACTTCGGATCCGAGGACTCGATGCTGGATCACTTCCTCGCCCACGACCTTGAACTCCGCTCAGCCCTCGCCGCCGTGGAGAGCGAGGAGTACGAACGCTGGAAGGTCAAGACCGCCGCCAACCACATCCAACGGGGAGCCGCCGAGCGCGCGTTGGCCCGCTACACCGATCAGGCAGCCAAGGCCAAGCGCGCCCTCCGTGAGCACCGCGACTTGATCCGCGCTGAAGGCGGCACCCCTCCCGACCTCCCGCCCCAGCTCGACGACATCGACCCGAACCCCGCTGAGGAGAAGAGCCCTTGAAGGGATCCACCCACCGCCGCTGCTACTGCCGCACGCCCGAGACCGGCAAGCCGCTCGGCAGCAAGTGCCCCAAACTCACCAACCGCAAGCACGGCTCGTACTCGGTCCGCCAGGAACTCCCACCCCGCGAGGACGGCACCCGCCGCTCTTTCAGCCGCGCCGGCTACGAGACCCTCAAGGCCGCCCAGAACGACCTCGACCGCGTCCGCGCGCTCATCGGCCTCGCCGACAGCGACGACCCGGACAGCATCGAGCGGATCACGACCCTCCTGGAAGAACTCACCACCGACAAGGCACCGCTCCCCGACATCGAGGAGACCCGGCGCCGTCTGAAGGCCGGCATCGACCTGCGCGGCAGCATGCTCGTCGGCGAGTGGCTGGACCTGTGGTTCGCCTCGAAGAAGAGCCGCCGTACGACCCTCAACGGCTACGCCTCCCACATACGCGTCCACCTCAAGCCCCGCATCGGCCAGATACGCCTCGACCGCCTCAACGTCGGCCACCTGGTCGAGATGTTCGACGCCATCGCGGACGAGAACGAGGTGATCACGGCCGAGAACGCGGCTCGCCACGCGCAGATCGCCCGCACCAAGCCCACCAAGCCTGGCCGCCCCATCGCCTCCGAACGTGCACACCTCGCCGCCGAACGCGCCAAGCTCGCGGAGATGGAGCCGTTTCGGAAGCAGAACGGCCCCAGCACCTGGCAGGCCATCCGCCGCACCCTGCGCGCCGCGCTCAACTCCGCGATCTCGCAGCAGCTCATCACTTTCAACCCGGCGTCCCACGTCGAGCTGGCCTCGGGCAAGCGCCCCAAGCCTCTCCTCTGGACCGACGAGCGCGTACGCCGCTGGCGCCAGACCGGCGAGATCCCCGGCCCGGTGATGGTGTGGAAGCCCGCCCAGTTCGGCGAGTTCCTCGACGCGGCCGAGGATGACCGCCTCTACCCCGCTTTCCACCTCATGGGCACGCGCGGCCTCCGTCGCGGCGAGACGGTCGGCCAGGACTGGCACGACGTCGACCTCACCAGCGGGCAGATCACACCCGCCAAGGAGATCGTGGTCGACGGCTGGGACACGTATGAGTCGGAGCCCAAGACCGACGGCAGCGCCGACACCATCGCGCTCGACAGCATGAACATCCTCGTGCTGCGCGAGCACAAGGCCCGCCAGGACAAGGAACGCGAGAAGTGGGGCCCGGCCTGGCAGAACACCGGCAAGGTCTTCACTCAGGAAGACGGCTCCTGGCTGCACCCCGAGACGCTCTCCGCGACCTTCCGCCGCATCCTCGCCGCGACCGACCTGCCGCCCATCACCCTCCGGGACCTGCGGCACGTAGCCGCGACGCTCACGCACGGCGGAGGCGGCGACATCCACACGGTGAAGGCGACCTTGCGGCACTCCACCATCACGCTGACCTCGGACACGTACACGAGCCTGCTGCCTGAACTCGACCGGGAGATCGCAGAGAAGGCGGCGGGCCTGATCCCCCGCGCCCGTGTGCCGAAGCCTGCCGCTCCGGAGCCATCCGTCCGGCCCTGTGCCGCGCCATCCGCTCACGCATCGCTCACGCACGGACCTGCAAACGAAACAGCGCCCGAGCCAGCCGAAGCCGACCCGGACGCTGCCTAGCAGGTCAGAGGGGGTAACCCCTCCCCCACACTCGTAGACCCTGTGGGACTCGAACCCACAACCAATGGATTAAAAGTCCACTGCTCTGCCAATTGAGCTAAGGGTCCACACGCCGGACCGCGCCGACGCATCCCCGAGCATAGCCCGCCGGGACCGGGAGGCCGATCGGGTATCGGCCTCCACGGCCTGTCGGAGGTCACACGGGCGGCCGGACGGCGCGCCGACCGCTCACGGATCGACCGGTTCCGGCGCTCCCACACGCCCCGCCTCACGGGCGACGGTCCGCGCGTGCTCCGGGTTGAGGAACCAGTGCCGGGCCGACACCAGCCACCACACACCCGCGAAACCGAGGACCACGAGGACCGCGATCGGGGCGTAGTTGAACGTCTCCCACGTGACCGGCGCGACCTGCGGCAGCATGAACAGGACCGTGATGACGGCGACCCACACCACGGCCACGATCCCGATCGGCCGCGACCACCTGCCCAGGTGCCAGGGCCCGCGCTCGAAGGCGTCGCCCTTGCGCAGCCTCAGCAGGGTCGGCACGACGTACGCGATGTAGAGGCCGATGACGGCGATCGAGGTCACGGCCGCGTACGCCGTGACGTTGATGAGGTACGGCAGTCCGAGCACGAGGGCGCCGAGCGCGGCGAGCCACACCGCGGCCACAGGGGTGCGGGTGCGCGGGCTGACGGTGTGCCAGACGTGCGAGTACGGCAGCGCCCCGTCACGCGAGAAGGCGTAGATCATGCGGCTGTTGGCCGTGACGGAGGCCATGCCGCAGAAGAGCTGCGCGCCGATGACGACGAGCAGCAGCAGCTTCCCGGCCGTCGCCCCGAGAGCGTCGAGCAGGATCTGCGCGGGCGGCGCACCCGTCGCCGAGCCGAGGGCGCCCCGGTACGACTGGATGGCGAAGGTGAAGCCGAGCAGCAGCACGAACCCGGCGATCCACGACGTCCAGATGGAGCGCACGATGCCCTTCGGCCCCGCGGTGGACGCGTCGTGGGTCTCCTCGGTCATGTGCGCGGAGGCGTCGTAGCCGGTGAACGTGTACTGGGCCATCAGCAGTCCGATCAGGACGACGTAGAACCCGCTGCCCCAGCCGGTGTTGTTGACGAACTTCGTGAAGACGAACGACGCGGACTGGTGGCTGTCCGGCGCGAAGGCGAGGGCGCCGACGATGACGGCGACGCCGACGACGTGCCACCAGACGCTGACGCTGTTGAGCAGCCCGACGATGCGCACGCCGAAGGTGTTGAGGAGCCCGTGCAGCACGAGGATCGCCGCGAACAGCAGGATCGTCCGCCCCGGCGTCACCTCGAAGTCGAACTGGAGGTTCAGATACGCGCCGAGGAAGGACGCGGCGCCGAAGTCGATCCCTGCGGTCACCGCGACCTGTCCCAGGACGTTGAACCAGCCCGTGAACCACGCCCACGCGGCGGCCGTCCGCGCGGGTGCGAGCCGGTGCGCCCAGAAGTAGAGGCCGGCGGAGGTCGGGTACGCCGAGCAGATCTCCGCCATCGCGAGCCCGACGAACAGCGTCATCAGCCCGACCCCGACCCACCCCCAGGTGATCAGGGCGGGGCCGCCGGTGTTCATCCCGAACAGATACATCGTCAGGCACCCGGAGAGCACCGAGATGATCGTGAAGGAGACGGCGTAGTTGGAGAACGCCGACATCCTGCGAGCGAGGACCTGTGTGTAGCCGAGCTGAGCGAGACGTTCCTCGTCGGTCGAAGGCGGCGGTTGCTGCGCCGCTGGCTCACTTGTCATGCCCCCAGCGATTCCCGTACCGGGGGCGGGGCATGCGCGGGCCTTGGCCAAATAATGCCCGCGGGTGAACACCCGTACGGGGGCGGGAAGAAGGAAGGGCCCGGGAGACGTGATCGTCTCCCGGGCCCTTCTCAGCTCAGGCCGTCAGGCCATCAGCCCTGCGGCTGTCAGCCGTTGCGCTTCCAGCGCGGCTTCTCGTCGCGGCGGAACGAGGAACCACCGGTCGAGCCGGAGCCCGCACCACGGTGGTCGTCACGGCGGCCGTACGGACGGTCGTGGCCACCGGTGCGGAAGCCGCCGCCGGCGGGACGGTCGTCACGACGGTCACGGTTGAACGGACGGTCGCTGCCGCGGTGGCCGCCGGAGGGGCGGTCGTCACGCCGGAAGCCGCCGCCCGAGGGGCGGTCGTCACGACGGTCGCGGTTGAAGCCGCCCCGGTCGTCACGGCGGTCACGGTTGAAGCCGCCCGACGGACGGTCGTCGCGACGGAAGCCACCACGGTCGTTGTCACGACGCTCGAAGGAACGGCCACCGCGGTCGTCACGACGGTCGCGGTCGAAGCCGCCCCGGTCGTCACGGCGGTCACGGTTGAAGCCACCCGACGGACGGTCGTCGCGACGGAAGCCACCACGGTCGTTGTCACGACGGTCACGGTTGAAGCCACCCGACGGACGGTCGTCACGGCGGAAGCCACCACGGTCGTTGTCACGACGGTCACGGTTGAAGCCACCCGACGGACGGTCGTCACGACGGTCGCGCTTCTCGTAGTTGCCCCGCTCGTCACGGCGCTGCGGGCGCTGCTCGTACGAGGACGAACGCTCCTGGCGCTCGGCCGGCGCGGCGGCCTGCTCCGGGACGGACGCCTCGGCGGCCTTCTCGGCAGCGGCGGCGACGGCCGCGGCGACGCCCTCGGCGTCCTCGCCACGCTCACGGGCGGCACGCGCGGTGAGGCGGTCGGCCTCCTCGCGCAGCTCGCCGGCGCGGCGGGTGGCGCGCTCCAGCTCCTTGGTGAGGGAGGTGACCTCACGCTCGGCCTGCTGCGCGGCGTTGCCCGCGGACTCGGCCTGGACCTCGGTCATGGACCGGGCACCGGTGATCTCGGCGACCTCGGGGTCGAAGGCCGCGCCGCCCTGGATGATGTGGCGCGAGGCGTCGACGCCCGCGTCCTCCATGAGGCGGAAGATCTGGCGGCGCTGGTGCGGCAGCGACAGCGAGACGACGACACCGGACTTGCCGGCACGCGCGGTACGGCCCGAGCGGTGCAGGTAGTCCTTGTGGTCACCGGCCGGGTCCACGTTCAGAACCAGGTCGATGCCGTCGACGTGGATACCGCGGGCGGCGACGTCGGTGGCGACGAGCGTGTTGACGTAGCCGTCCTTGAAGTCGGCGAGGACGCGGGTACGGGACCCCTGCGTCATGCCACCGTGCAGCGCGTCGGCCTTCACACCGGCGTCCTGGAGCTGCTCGGCGATGCGGTCGGCGCCCAGCTGGGTGCGGACGAAGATGATCGTGCGGCCCTTGCGGGAGGCGATCGCGGCGGTGACCGGCGCCTTGTCCTTGGGCTTCACGATGAGGATGTGGTGGGTCATGGTCGTGACGGCGCCCTGGGCGGCGTCGACCTCGTGCGTGACCGGGTTGTTCAGGTAGCGCTTGACCAGCGTGGAGATCTCGTTCTCCATCGTGGCCGAGAACAGCATGCGCTGGCCGTCGGCCGGGACCTGGTCGAGCAGCTCGGTGACCTCGGGCAGGAAGCCCAGGTCGGACATCTGGTCGGCCTCGTCCAGAACGGCGATCTCGACGTTCTCCAGCGAGCAGGCGCCGCGGTTGATGATGTCGCGCAGACGGCCCGGGGTGGCGACGAGGACGTCGACGCCGCGCTCGAGGGCGTAGATCTGGTTGCCCATGGACGTACCGCCGCAGACGACCTTCATCTTCAGGCCGAGGACGTCGCCGTAGGGCTGGAGGGCGTCGGCGACCTGCATCGCCAGCTCGCGGGTCGGGGTCAGGATGACCGCGCGGGGCTTCTTCTTCTCGGTGTGACCGCCGGCGAGGCGCGCCAGGGTCGGCAGACCGAAGGAGAGGGTCTTGCCGGAGCCGGTGCGGCCACGGCCGAGGATGTCCTTGCCGGCCAGGGCGTCCGGGATGGTCGCGGCCTGGATCGGGAACGGCGCGGTCACGCCGTTCTGCGCGAGCTTGCGGACGATGCCCTCGGGCAGACCGAGGTCGCCGAAGGTCACGGTGGGCTCGGCAGGGGTGTCGTTGTCGGTGCCGGCGTCGGCCGAGGCGCTGTCAGCGGCCTCTCCGACGGCGACGGCCGTCACGTCCTCGTCGACGGCGAGAACCTGCACGGCCTCGTCGTTCTCGGGCATGACGGAGTGGTCAGAACTGGAAATGGACATGCGAAATGCGAAACCTTCCGGAGTCTCGGCACGCGCCCGTCAACTCCGTGAATTTCGCAATCGACCGCCTCAATGCGGTCCAGCCACGGCTGGGGAGAGAACGCGCCACGCGGCGCTCTCTTAACGGCGCCGGGCAAATGGGATCAAACGATCTACCACCATAGTCACCCACCACCCCCCAGCGCAAACCGATCCCCTGAGACCCCGCTCACATGGACCCCCGAGGCCGCTCCTACACAGGCGTCCCCGCCCGCGGCGCCGGCTCCCGGTCGATCCGCACCCGGGCCGACGCCTGCTCGTGCGCCGACGACGAGGGCTCCGCGGTGGTCGGGTCCGGCGTCGGCGTGGGGGTGTCCTGGGTCGGCGTGGGCGTGTCCGGCGGGGTGCGCGTCGGGGTCGGCCGGGACGGCGACGTGGTCCGCCCGCTCGCCGACGGCTTCCGCGGCCCCGTCGACCCGCCCTTGGTGGCGCTCGCGGAGGGCGAGGCGGTCCCCGAGGCCGCGTCGGACGGGGTGCCGCTCGACCCCGCCGCCGACGCCCCGTCCGCGCTCTCCCGGCCGCCCGCCCGCGCCCCGCCCTCGGGGACCACCGTGCCGCCGTCCGGGGCCGCCCGCCCGCCGTGCCGCCCCGCCGAGTGCGACGGGACGGGCCCGCCCCCCTCGTGGGCGACGCTCATGCAGCCGGTGGTCGCCGCCGTGACGGCCACCACCGTCGCGGCCAGTCGAACCAGACGAGGGGGTACGGACAGCTGGCGCACGGGCGAGCACCTCCGGGGCGCTGAAATGCTGGGGCTGAAGCGGAAACGGCTACGGGAACCGCCGGAAAATTTGCGTCACCGTTCCCAACTCCCGTCACCCGCAAGAGGACACGCCCGCTCCCGGCCCGGCCGTCACCCGTATCCGAGGGCGTGCAGCCGCGCGTCGTCGATCCCGAAGTGGTGGGCGATCTCGTGGACCACGGTGATCTCCGTCTCCCGGACGACGTCCTCGCGGGCCTCGCACATGCGCAGCGTGGGCCCCCGGAAGATGGTGATGCGGTCGGGCAGCACGCCCGCGTACCACTCGCCCCGGTCGGTCAGCGGCGTCCCTTCGTAGAGGCCGAGCAGCTCAGGGTCCCCTGCGGGGGGCTCGTCCTCGACGAACACCGCCACGTTGTCCATGAGCCGCGTCAGCTCCGGCGGAATCCGGTCCAGGGCTTCGGCGACCAGTTCCTCGAACTCCTCGCGCGTCATCTCCAGCACACGGTCATTGTCGGCCACCGGCCCGCAGATCGGCCTGTCCGTACGGGCATACGGCACCATCCGCATGGGCATACGGGACCAATGGCCCGCGCCCTCGCTGTCGCCGCCCTGTCCGCCCTGCGGAACATCCCCTCCGCGGTCGGCCGCCGCCATCGCGCCCGCCGCCCCCGCCCCAGCGGCGATCTCACCCTCCAGCCCCACCCGTACCTCCGCGCCCTGGGCCTCGCCGCCGTCGTCCTCATGGGCGCCTGGCTCGGCCTGCTCGTGGTGGGGAACGTCCGCGTCCCGGTGGGCCCGATGGACACCCGGATGACGCTGCGCCCGTCCCTGACCGGCGGCACGAAGATCAACGTCTCGCCGCTCGGCTCCCTGGAGCTGAAGTCCCACACGGCCCCCATCCGGCTCGACGTGGACGTCGACCGCCTCGACCCGGTCCGCTCCCAGGCCCTGGTCGACCACCCCGAACGCATCTCCGGCCTCCAGGACGAGATCACCCACGACATCGAGCACGGCACCCTCGACCTCGCCCTGCGCTCCTGCGTCGCCGTCGTCTCCGGCGCCACCGCGCTCGGCCTCGCCGTCTACCGACGCCCCAGCCGCGCCCTCGGCGCCGGCGGCCTCGCGCTCGCCCTTCTGGCGGCCTCGGGAGGGGCGGCGTACGCGACCTGGAACCCCAAGTCGGTCCTGGAGCCGAAGTTCTCCGGCCTGCTCTCCTCGGCCCCCTCGGTCGTCGGCAGCGCACGCTCGATCGTGACCGAATTCGACGTCTACCAGAAGGAGTTGGCGCGCCTGGTGACCAATGTGACGAAGCTCTACGACGTGACGTCGACGCTCCCCGCGTACCGGCCGGACCCGTCCACGATCCGCGTCCTGCACGTCTCGGACATCCATCTGAACCCGGCCAGCTGGAAGATCATCTCCTCGCTCGTCAAGCAGTACGACATCTCGGTCATCGTCGACTCGGGCGACACGATGGACCACGGCTCGGCGGCCGAGAACCCGTTCCTCGACCCGATCAAGGACCTGGGCGCCCCGTACGTCTGGGTCCGCGGCAACCACGACTCGGCCACCACCCAGCGCTACCTCGCGCACATGAAGAACGTCCGCGTACTCGACAACGGCAAGGCGGTCACCGTCGCCGGGCTGCGCTTCGCCGGCACCGGCGACCCGCAGTACACGCCCGACCGGGCGGTCAAGGCGCAGGGCGACCCGGCCGAGCGCATGGCGGGCATCCGGCTCGCCTCCGCGCTGCGCGACCAGCGGGCGGCGGGCACGCCGGTCGACATCGCGATCGCCCACAACCCGGTGGCCGCCCGAGAGACGGACGGCACGGTCCCACTGGTCCTCGCGGGCCACATCCATCACGAGCGGACCGAGGTGATGAAGCTGGGCACGCGGCTGCGCATCGAGGGCTCGACCGGCGGCAGCGGTCTGCGCGCCGTCGACGACGCGTCCCCCGACCCGGTGCAGGCGTCGGTGCTCTACCTGGACCGCGACACCCGCCGCCTGCAGGCCTGGGACGAGATCGAACTGGGCGGCCTCGGCCTGACGACGGCACAGGTCAGCCGCCATCTGCCCAAGGAGAACCAGCCGGGAGCGACCCTCTCGCCGACGGCGCCCACGGGCTCGTCCGCGCCCTCTCCCTAAACCGTTTTGGCGATCCCTCCCCGCATCCCATATGCTTCTCACGTCCCCGACGCGCTGCGAAGCGCCCAGGCGGGCCAATTAGCCCTCATCGTCTAGTGGCCCAGGACGCCGCCCTTTCAAGGCGGTAGCACGGGTTCGAATCCCGTTGGGGGCACGCAACACCCTGTGCGACACTTGTCGCACAACAGCTTGGTCCTGTGGAGCAGTTTGGAGTGCTCGCCACCCTGTCAAGGTGGAGGCCGCGGGTTCAAATCCCGTCAGGACCGCTGCGATTCGTTCGCGAACCGCGTGGCTGGGTAGCTCAGTTGGTACGAGCGATCGCCTGAAAAGCGATAGGTCGCCGGTTCGATCCCGGCCCCAGCCACAAGATTCAGGCCCCGTCTTCGGACGGGGCCTGTTGCGTTTCCCGGTGGACCACGTCCGAGTCGTCTCCCGCCGCCGCAGGCCGCGCCCCGGCCACCTCCCGAAGGCCCCGTCTCCGACGGGGCCTTCGGCGTACCCAGGGTGCGGTCACCCGACAAGGTCACGCTCCCGGCGCCACCGCGTGGGCCGGTTCCGTGGTGCGGCCACCTGGATGGCGGTGGCGCCAGACCCAGAAGACCGTGCTCGACAGCAGGGCCCACGCCGTGAGGACCACGAACGGGAACGCGTGCTGGTGCCCGCCGAAGTAGACCGCCGTGTGCTGCGCGTTCACGGACGCGCCCGGCGGGAGCCACCGGCCGATGCGGCCGAGCACCGACGGCAGCAGCGGCCACGACACCGCGCCGCCCGACGACGGGTTGCCGAGGAGCACCATCAGCCCCCACGTCGGGATCATCGCCCAGCGTCCGACCAGCGTGTTGAACATCGTGAAGACCATCCCCGACGTGAACATCGTCAGCGCGAGGATCGCCCAGGACTCGGCGAACGGCAGGTCGAGCGCACCCAGCCACCAGTCCACGACCGCCGCGATCACGAAGGCCCCGAGCAGCGCGTACGCCACCGTGTACGCGATGCGCTCCAGCGGGTCGAGGGCGCGCGCGTGCACGCTCAGCTGGATCGCGCCGACGAAGCCGATGATGACCGCGGCCAGCGAGATGTAGAAGATCGCGAGGCCGCGCGGGTCACCCTTCTGGAGCGGATTGATGTCGGTGACGGTGACGGGGACCCCGAGCCCGGCCCCGACCTCCGGGGCGGCCTCGGCCAGGACCTGCGCGACCGAGGCGCCGGAGGCACTCGAGACCTGGAGCGCGACGCGGTCGCCCTGCCGCACGTCGAGGATCGCGAAGACCTTCTGCTGGTCCACGCCCTCCACGGCCGCCGCGATGCTGCCGTAGGGATGCACTTCGAGGGACGCGTTCAGCGCCTTCTCCATGCCGGCCAGGAACGCTCCGCCGTGCGTCGCGTCCGCCGCGCCCACCACCGCCGCGGGAATCCGGTGCGGCGTCGGGTTCGCCATCGTGTACGTGTACGAGCCCGCGAAGAGGCCCGCGGCGGCGGCCAGGATGAACACGAGGACGGTCGCGGGCAGGAACGGCGACTTCTTGAAGTCCTCCCAGCGCTCCCCACGCGTGGGCGCCCGTCCGTGGGCGCCGTGCTCGTGATCGTCGTCGCTCGGCTCCGGCATACGGACACGTTAAAACACCCATAACGGACCTTCAGTGCCAATCAGACTTGTCTCCGCCGAAACCGGCCCACCTCAAAACCATTCGCCACCCGTTTCTCCGAGGTGAGATCCTGGAGGACGTATGTCTACGCAGCCTGCCCCCGTCCTCGGCACCCTCGCCCAGCGCCTGTCCGAGCTTTCCCTGCGCGATGCGCACCGGCTCGGCCGCAGGCTCGAAGGCGCGCGCCGCATCCGCAAGCCCGAAGCCCGGGCCGCCGTACTCGCCGAGATCGAGGCGGAGGCCGAGAAGGCCGAGACTCGTACGGCTCAGCGCCGCGGCCGGTACGAGGCGCTCGAAGTCACGTATCCCGAGCAGCTTCCCGTCAGCCAGAAGAAGGACGAGATCGCCGACGCGATCCGCGACCACCAGGTCGTGATCGTCGCGGGCGAGACCGGCTCCGGCAAGACGACCCAGATCCCCAAGATCTGTCTCGAACTCGGCCGCGGCGTGCGCGGCATGATCGGCCACACCCAGCCCCGCCGGCTCGCGGCCCGCACGGTCGCCGAGCGGATCGCGGACGAGATGGACACCCCGCTGGGCGAGGCCGTCGGCTGGAAGGTCCGCTTCACGGACCAGGTCAACCCGGACGCGACGTTCGTGAAGCTGATGACGGACGGCATCCTGCTCGCCGAGATCCAGACGGACCGCGAGCTGCGCGCGTACGACACGATCATCATCGACGAGGCCCACGAGCGGTCCCTGAACATCGACTTCCTGCTGGGTTATCTGGCGCAGCTGCTGCCCAGGCGCCCGGACCTGAAGGTCGTCATCACCTCCGCGACGATCGATCCCGAGCGCTTCTCGCGCCACTTCGGGGACGCCCCGATCGTCGAGGTCAGCGGCCGTACGTATCCCGTCGAGGTGCGCTACAGACCCCTGCTCGAAGAGGAGTCCGACGAGGCCGACCGGGACCAGATCACCGCGATCACGGACGCCGTCGAGGAGCTCCAGGGCGAGGGCAAGGGCGACATCCTCGTCTTCCTGTCCGGGGAGCGCGAGATCCGCGACACGGCGGACGCGCTGGAGAAGAAGAAGTTCCGGTTCACCGAGGTCCTGCCGCTCTACGCGCGCCTGTCGCACGCGGAGCAGCACCGCGTCTTCCAGCGCCCCTCGGGTTCGGTCCGCCGCATCGTCCTCGCGACGAACGTCGCGGAGACGTCCCTGACCGTCCCCGGCATCAAGTACGTGATCGACCCGGGCACCGCCCGCATCTCGCGCTACTCGCACCGCACGAAGGTGCAGCGCCTGCCCATCGAGGCGATCAGCCAGGCCAGCGCCAACCAGCGCAAGGGCCGCTGCGGCCGTACGTCGGACGGCATCTGCATCCGCCTGTACTCGGAGGACGACTTCCTCGCCCGCCCCGAGTTCACGGACGCGGAGATCCTGCGGACGAATCTCGCCTCCGTCATCCTCCAGATGACCGCGGCCGGGCTCGGCGACATCGAGAAGTTCCCCTTCATCGACCCGCCGGACCACCGCAACATCCGCGACGGCGTGCAGCTCCTCCAGGAGCTGGGCGCGCTGAACCCGGCGGAGAAGGACGTCCGCAAGCGCCTCACCGAGCAGGGCCGCAAGCTCGCCCAGCTGCCGGTGGACCCGCGCCTGGCCCGGATGGTCCTGGAGGCCGACAGGAACGGCTGTGTGCGCGAGGTCATGGTGATCGCGGCCGCGCTGTCCATCCAGGACCCGCGCGAGCGCCCCGGTGAGAAGCAGGCGCAGGCGGACCAGCAGCACGCCCGCTTCAAGGACGAGACGTCCGACTTCCTGGCGTTCCTCAACCTCTGGCGCTATGTGCGCGAGCAGCAGAAGACGCTCGGCTCGTCCGCGTTCCGCCGCATGTGCAAGTCGGAGTACCTGAACTTCCTGCGCATCCGCGAGTGGCAGGACATCTACACGCAGCTGCGCACGGTCGCCAAACAGATGGGGATCCATCTGAACGAGGACGACGCCCCGGAGCAGCAGGTCCACATCTCGCTGCTCGCCGGCCTGCTGTCCCACATCGGGATGAAGGACGTGAAGGAGTCCACGGACAAGGACCCCAAGCAGCGCGGCGGTCGGAACGAGTACCTGGGCGCGCGGAACGCCAAGTTCGCGGTCTTCCCCGGCTCCGCCCTCTTCAAGAAGCCCCCGCGCTTCATCATGTCCGCCGAGCTCGTCGAGACGTCGCGGCTGTGGGCCCGCGTCAACGCGAGGATCGAGCCGGAGTGGGTCGAGCCCCTCGCCGAGCACCTCCTGAAGCGCACGTACAGCGAGCCGCACTGGGAGAAGGACCAGGCGGCCGTGATGGCGTACGAGAAGGTGACGCTGTACGGCGTCCCGCTCGTCGCCCAGCGCAAGGTGAACTACGGGCGCATCGACCCCGAGGTGAGCCGCGAGCTGTTCATCAGGAACGCGCTCGTCGAGGGCGACTGGCGTACCCACCACAAGTTCTTCTCGGACAACCGCAAGCTGCTCACCGAGGTCGAGGAGCTGGAGCACCGCGCCCGCCGCCGCGACATCGTCGTCGACGACGAGACGCTCTTCGACTTCTACGACCAGCGGGTCCCGGAGCATGTCGTCTCGGGCGCCCACTTCGACAGCTGGTGGAAGCACAAGAAGCGGGACGAGCCCGAACTCCTGGACTTCGAGCGCTCGATGCTCATCCGCGAGTCCGCGGAGGCCATCACCAAGGACGACTATCCGGACTCCTGGCGCCAGGGCCCGCTGAAGTTCCGGGTGACGTACCAGTTCGAGCCGGGCGCGGACGCGGACGGCGTGACCGTCCACATCCCGCTCCAGGTCCTCAACCAGGTCACCGACGAGGGCTTCGACTGGCAGATCCCCGGCCTGCGCGAGGAGGTCGTGATCGAGCTGATCCGCTCCCTGCCGAAGCCGGTCCGCCGGCACTACGTCCCGGCGCCGAACTACGCGAAGGCGTTCCTGGAGCGGGCCGTACCCCTCCAGGAGCCGCTGCCCACCACGCTCGCCCGTGAGCTCCAGCGCATGGTCGGCGTCCCCGTCACGGCGGACGACTTCGACCTGTCCCGCGTACCCGACCACCTGAAGATCACGTTCAGGATCGTCGACGAGCGACGCAGGACCCTTGCCGAGGACAAGGACCTGGAGGCGCTCAAGCTGCGCCTCAAGCCCAAGGCCCGCAAGGCGATCTCGAAGGCGGCCGCGGCCACGGCCGAGCGCTCGGGCGGCGAGTCCGTGGAGCGCTCGGGCCTCACGGACTGGACGATCGGCACGCTGAGCCGCGTCTTCGAGACCCGCCGCGCCGGCCAGCCCGTCAAGGCGTATCCGGCGCTGGTCGACGACGGAAACACGGTCTCGGTCCGGCTCTTCGACACGGAGGCCGAACAGCAGCAGGCCATGTGGAGGGGCACGCGTCGGCTCATCCTGCGCAACATCCCGGTCAACCCGGGCAAGTTCGCCTCGGACAAGCTGACCAACCCCCAGAAGCTCGCCCTGTCCGCGAACCCGCACGGCTCGGTCCAGGCGCTCTTCGACGACTGCGCCATGGCCTCCTGCGACCGGCTCATCGCGGACTTCGGCGGCCCCGCGTGGGACGAGGAGTCGTACCGCAAGCTCTACGACAAGGTGCGCGCCGAGATCGTCGACACGACCGTACGGACGGTGGGGCAGGTACAGCAGGTGCTCGCCGCCTGGCAGGCCTGCGAGCGCCGCCTGAAGTCGACGAAGAGCCCGACGCTGCTCGCCAACCTCACGGACGTACGAGCGCAGTTGACGGCCCTGATCCGCCCCGGCTTCGTCACGGACACGGGTCTGCGGCGGCTGCCCGACCTGGTGCGCTACCTGGTCGCCGCCGACCGGCGCCTGACCCAGATGCCGACGAACGTCCAGCGGGACACGTCGCGCATGGAGAAGGTCCACGAGATGCAGGACGAGTACGCGTGGCTGCTCGAACAGATGCCGCAGGGGCGGCCCGTGCCGCAGGAAGTCCTGGACATCCGCTGGATGCTGGAGGAGCTGCGGGTCAGCTATTTCGCCCACGCGCTCGGCACCGCGTACCCGGTCTCGGACAAGCGGATCGTGAAGGCGATCGACGCGGCAGCGCCGTGACGGACCCGGCACGTTAAGTGAGTTCGACCGCCGGGCCTGCGCTGCTGTACAGTCTCATCTCGCAGCACAGAGCAACACCAAGTGCCGCGAGCAAGGTCCTGTGGAGCAGTTTGGAGTGCTCGCCACCCTGTCAAGGTGGAGGCCGCGGGTTCAAATCCCGTCAGGACCGCACGTAAGACTGAGGCCCGCATCCCGCAAGGGGTGCGGGCCTCAGTCGTGTGCCCCCGACCCGCGGGCCACGCCCGCGTGGCCACGCCCGCGTCGCCGCCGCCGGCGAACACAGCGCATCCCGTCAGGACCTCACGGAGAACCGAGGCCCCGCACCCCGCCGAGGGGGCGGGGCCTCAGCCGTGTGCGCACGAACAGGGCCCCCGCCCCGCGCGTCCGTGCCTCCACGCCCCGTTCCACGCCGTCTTGACGGCATCCCGCTCCCCCGGTACTCAGACAGGAAGGGATCCCCGACCCGGAGGTGGCGCATGGCGGCATCCACCCGGCACGCGACGCGCGCCCTGCTGCGCGCCCACCTCTCCGCCGCCTCCGGCTACCGCCATCTGACCCGGCACTGCCCCGTCTGCCATCAACTCCTGCGCCTCGCCCTGGAGCCCGGCAGGGAGCCCGCAGGAGGCCCCGAGAAGGACTACGGAGCCCCGGAGGGCGAAAGTCCCCCCACCCCCTGACCGAAGGCGCCCAACGGCGGCCCCAACTGGCGGGAACCTGAAGGGAACACGGCGGACACCGCGACGCGAATCCCCTCTAACCCAAGGGTCGCGCCGACAACAAGTGCACAAGCGTGTGACGGGTGTCACGGGACCAGTTTTGGAAACAGCGTTTCTTACACCCGCCCTACAACGCCTCAATTTAATATGTGCAATTGCACTACCCCCAGGGCCTTCCCGGGCACTCCCGAAGACCCGCCCCGGGGCCCCTCGGACGAACCTCCTCGGCGAGCCGTCGAACACCCGCCCGCGCCCCCGGCAGGACTCCCGCCGGCACTCGATCAGGGACCCACAGGGCCGCCCACAAAGCCACGTACCGGCCCCGGCGGACCGCCCCACCCGCACGCGTCCGCGCATAAAAAAATCGCGCTGGACCCGGCGGAGTCCAGCGCGATCGACGACGCACCCTTGAAGCATGAGCAGGCGTGGGCCTGTTGGGGCAGGACCCGCGTCGTATGGAGCTATAGGTTGGGCGCGAAAAGGGCTGGGGGGCCCGGAACGCCCGATTTATTCAGTTGTTCAGGCCTCGCTGCGCTGCTGCGGAATGCCCGCGAGCAGAGCACGGACCTCCGCCTCGCGGTAGCGGCGGTGCCCGCCGAGCGTGCGAATCGACGTGAGCTTGCCAGCCTTTGCCCAGCGCGTCACCGTCTTCGGGTCGACGCGGAACATCGTGGCGACCTCAGCCGGGGTCAGCAGCGGCTCGGCATCAGGGGTGCGAGCGGTCATGAGCGGCCTCCTCGGGAGAACCGAACCTTCTCGGTTCATTCCTCTAAATTCTGCACCTTGACCCGCGTTGCCCGAAATGGCGGACGCGGGTCGAGTCGGTTATAGGACGAACGGCTTGTCCTCGGCACTACAACTACACCATCCGTCCAGCCGCGTCGGCCAAACCGATGGAATTGCCCTCCCAGGCGTTCATCAGCGACGGAAGCCGATGGACCATGCCATAGCGGACAGTCACGCCACTGTGACGATCAGTCACAGTGGCGCCAGGAGTCACGAGACCCCCCATAGCGTGCAATGCTGAGATTCCGGCTGAACGCGGACGAAAGCAGCCGGGCGGAGTCCTCCCCGGACTCCTTGTCCTATTTTGGCATGGGGAGGGGTGATGGACGCAAGGGCCCAGTAAGTGCGGTCCATCACGCTTGGGGCAAACGCCCGGATCGGGACCTACGTCCCCGCAGAGCCCGTACGGTCAGTTCGCGAACTGCCGGTCCCGCACGGCACGCCAGCGTTCCGTCAGCCGCACGTACGCCGCCTCGGCCCCGTCACCGTCACCGCGCCGCAGCGCCGCGATCCCCTCCGCCACGTCCGCAGCGGAATGATCACCGTCGAGATCCTCCGCCGACAAGGCGTGCACCAGGCCGCCGTAGTCGAGTTCGACGAATGAACGCGGATGGAACTCTTCGAGCCAGCGCCCCACATCCACCAGACCGTCGATCAGCGGACCCTCGTCCATCGTGTCCCGCAGCGTGCGGAGCCCTCGCGCCACCCGGCGCCGCGCCTGCACCATCGGCGTCCGGTAGCGCAGCACCGGTGCCGCGCCGTCATCGCGGTCCTCGGCCCCTTTGTCGTACTCGCGCTCCTCGTCCGAGACGAGCACGAACCAGTTCAGCGGGATCTGCCACGTGGACGTGCGGATCCAGGGGCGGGCGTCCGGGTTGCGGGCGAGCCAGCGCTCGTAGTCCGCGGCGGACTGCCGGCGCACCACCGGCGGGAGCACCGCGTCCAGCACCTGGGTCGGCAGGCGGCCCGGCAGCTCGTCCAGCGCCTGCCAGCCGCGCAGCCGCGTGCGCCACGGACACACGCACACCACCCCGTCGGCTTCGATGACGAACGCGTCGTCGCTCTCGTGCACCGGCACGGGGACCGGCGGCGTCGGCAGCAAGTCGGCCAGTGAGCGGCGCAGTTCGTCCTGGTAGGAAGGGCGTTCGCGGCGCTGCGCGTAGCGCTCCCAGTGGCTCCGCTCGGGCTCGGGGAACGCCGCGAGGGGTTCGTACACGCGTAGATACGACGCGTAGGGCACGGTCACCGAAGACACCTTGGGCACGGCTGCTCCCTCCCCCGGACTGCGCCTGGAAAACACTGCAAATCGTCCCATGACCGAAGGTGAACGCACCTGGCCGGACACGCGCGTACTCCAGGAGAGGGTGATCCTCGGCACTGCGCGTCTGGCGGCTCGGCGCAGGCTCTAGTCTCTTGCCCAACGGGACCCGCCACCCGTACGGGCACCGTCTCCAACCGCCGCTACTTACCCGGGAGTCACCACAGTGACCGACGTAACCGGCGCCCCTGCCGATGTTCTGCACACCCTGTTCCACTCCGAACAGGGCGGCCACGAGCAAGTCGTGCTCTGCCAGGACCGCGCCAGTGGCCTCAAGGCCGTCATCGCCCTCCACAGCACCGCCCTGGGCCCCGCCCTCGGCGGCACCCGCTTCTACCCGTACGCGAACGAGGCGGAGGCCGTCGCCGACGCCCTGAACCTCGCACGCGGGATGTCGTACAAGAACGCCATGGCCGGCCTCGACCACGGCGGCGGCAAGGCCGTGATCATCGGTGACCCCGAGACGATCAAGAGCGAGGAACTGCTGCTCGCCTACGGCCGCTTCGTCGCCTCGCTCGGCGGGCGCTACGTGACGGCGTGCGACGTCGGCACCTACGTCGCCGACATGGACGTCGTCGCGCGCGAGTGCCGCTGGACGACCGGGCGCTCCCCGGAGAACGGCGGCGCCGGCGACTCGTCCGTGCTCACCGCCTTCGGTGTCTTCCAGGGCATGCGGGCCTCCGCCCAGCACCTGTGGGGCGACCCGACGCTGCGCGGCCGCAAGGTCGGCATCGCGGGCGTGGGCAAGGTCGGCCACCACCTCGTGGAGCACCTCCTCAAGGACGGCGCCGAGGTCGTGATCACGGATGTGCGCGAGGAGTCCGTACAGCGGATTCAGGACAAGCACCCGTCCGTGCAGGCGGTGGCGGACACCGAGGCGCTCATCAGGACCGAGGGCCTCGACATCTACGCACCGTGCGCTCTGGGCGGCGCGCTCGACGACGACTCCGTCCCGGTCCTCACGGCGAAGATCGTCTGCGGCGCGGCCAACAACCAGCTCGCCCACCCGGGTGTGGAGAAGGACCTCGCCGACCGCGGGATCCTCTACGCGCCCGACTACGTCGTGAACGCCGGCGGAGTGATCCAGGTCGCCGACGAGTTGCACGGCTTCGACTTCGACCGCTGCAAGGCCAAGGCGTCGAAGATCTTCGACACGACGCTGGCCATATTCGCGCGTGCGAAGACGGACGGGATTCCGCCGGCCGCCGCGGCCGACCGGATCGCCGAGCAGCGCATGGCGGAGGCCCGCCGCCGCTGACGTTCGGGGTGCCCGGGAGCGGCCCGTGGGGGGATGCGGGAGACAAGACTCACGCCCGTCGGCGGGTCGCTCGCCAAGAAGAGGTTAAAATCGCAGCTGACCAGCGAGGACAGGGCACCTTGCTGGTCCTGCGCCCAGGCGCGTCCTGCGGGCGACGTACCGTATGGCCGCGGGAGCAGGTACCGTGGAAGCCCTAAGGACGGGTCTCTCTGCGGAGAGCCCGTTCGAGATCATGAACGCGTGTCAAGACTCTGGGGCCGTCGAGCCCCGTCACCGAGGGGGTCGAGCCATGGGGCGCGGCCGGGCAAAGGCCAAGCAGACGAAGGTCGCCCGCCAGCTGAAGTACAGCAGCGGCGGGACTGACCTCTCGCGTCTGGCCAATGAGCTGGGCGCTTCGACCTCGAATCAGCCGCCGAATGGCGAGCCGTTCGAGGACGACGACGAGGAAGACGACCCGTACGCCCAGTACGCGGATCTGTATAACGACGACGAGGATGACGAGGACTCTGACGAGTCCGGTCCCTCGTCGCAGCGCCGCGGCGCTTGACCTCGCAGTCCTGCAGTCTGCAGTCCAGCAGTAGTTTTTCGCAGTTCTCGTTTTCGTAGCAACTGCACTTCACCCGGTCCGGGGTGGTCACACCGCCGGACCGGGTTTTGTGCTGCCCTGCGGGCCTTACTTGCTGTAGTCACCCGTGAGCGCCGCACCCGTGGTGTGCTCGCCGCGCTCGGTGATCTCACCGGCGACCCACGAGTCCACACCGCGGTCGGCGAGCGTCGCGAGCGCGGAGTCCACCGCGTCCTGGGGGACGATCGCCATCATGCCGACGCCCATGTTCAGCGTCTTCTCGAGCTCCAGGCGCTCCACCGCGCCGGCCTTGCCGACCAGGTCGAAGATCGCGCCGGGCGCCCACGTGGAGCGGTCCACGGTGGCGTGCAGGCCGTCCGGGATGACCCGGGCCAGGTTGGCCGCGAGGCCGCCGCCCGTGATGTGGCTGTACGCGTGGACGTCCGTGGTGCGGGTCAGCGCCAGGCAGTCCAGCGAGTAAATCTTGGTGGGCTCCAGAAGCTCTTCGCCGAGCGTGCGGCCGAGCTCCTCGATGTGCTGGTCGAGCGTGAGGTTCGCGCGGTCGAAGAGGACGTGGCGGACCAGCGAGTACCCGTTCGAGTGAAGGCCGGAGGACGCCATGGCGATCACCGCGTCACCCGTACGGATACGATCCGGGCCGAGCAGCCGGTCGGCCTCCACGACGCCGGTGCCGGCGCCCGCGACGTCGAAGTCGTCCGGGCCGAGCAGGCCCGGGTGCTCCGCCGTCTCGCCGCCGACGAGGGAGCAGCCGGCGAGGACACAGCCCTCGGCGATGCCCTTCACGATGGCCGCGACACGCTCGGGGTGCACCTTGCCGACGCAGATGTAGTCGGTCATGAACAGCGGCTCGGCGCCACACACGACGATGTCGTCCATGACCATCGCGACGAGGTCGTGACCGATGGTGTCGTACACACCGAGGCGGCGGGCGATGTCGACCTTCGTGCCGACTCCGTCCGTGGCGGAGGCGAGCAGCGGACGCTCGTAACGCTTGAAGGCGGAGGCGTCGAAGAGGCCGGCGAATCCGCCGAGACCGCCGAGGCCGGCGACCTCGGGGCGCTGCGTCTTCTTCACCCACTCCTTCATCAGTTCGACGGCGCGGTCGCCCGCTTCGATGTCGACGCCCGCGGACGCATAGCTGGCACCAGGTGTCTCAGACATGGCTTGAGAACTTTCGTGTCGTACGACGGGGGTCTTACGGGCGACGGAGGGCGTCGGCGGCGGCGGTGTTCGCCGGTCCTGCCGCGAGCTCGGTCTCCAGGAGCTGCTTGCCGAGCAGCTCGGGGTCGGGAAGATCCATCGGGTACTCGCCGTCGAAGCAGGCGCGGCAGAGGTTCGGCTTGTCGATGGTCGTGGCCTCGATCATGCCGTCGATGGAGATGTAGGAGAGGGAGTCGGCGCCCAGGGACTTGCCGATCTCGTCGATCGACATGCCGTTGGCGATCAGCTCGGCGCGCGTCGCGAAGTCGATGCCGAAGAAGCAGGGCCACTTCACGGGGGGAGAGGAGATCCGGATGTGGATCTCGGCCGCGCCCGCTTCGCGGAGCATGCGGACCAGGGCGCGCTGGGTGTTGCCGCGCACGATCGAGTCGTCGACGACGACCAGCCGCTTGCCCTTGATGACTTCCTTGAGCGGGTTGAGCTTCAGCCGGATACCGAGCTGCCGGATGGTCTGCGAGGGCTGGATGAAGGTCCGGCCGACGTACGCGTTCTTGACCAGACCCGCGCCGAACGGAATGCCGGAGGCCTCCGCGTAACCGATCGCGGCGGGGGTGCCCGATTCCGGCGTCGCTATGACCAGGTCGGCCTCGACCGGTGCTTCCTCGGCGAGTTTGCGACCCATCTCCACGCGGGAGAGGTACACGTTCCGCCCGGCGATGTCGGTGTCGGGGCGGGCCAGGTACACGTACTCGAAGACACAGCCCTTGGGCTTCGCTTCTGCGAATCGGGAGGTGCGCAGGCCGTTCTCGTCGATGGCGACGAACTCGCCCGGCTCGATCTCGCGCACGTAGCTGGCGCCACAGATGTCGAGGGCGGCGGACTCGGAGGCGACGACCCAGCCGCGCTCGAGCCGGCCGAGGACCAGCGGGCGGATGCCCTGCGGGTCACGGGCCGCGTAGAGGGTGTGCTCGTCCATGAAGACGAGGGAGAAGGCGCCCCGCACATCCGGAAGGATCTTGGCGGCGGCGTCCTCGATGGTCAGCGGCTTGCCGTCGTCGTCGACCTGGCCCGCGAGGAGCGCGGTGACGAGGTCGGTGTCGTTGGTCGCGGCGAGCTGGGTGTTGCGGCCGTTCTCCTTGGGGAGGGCGGCGACCATCTCGGCGAGCTGCGCCGTGTTGACCAGGTTGCCGTTGTGGCCGAGCGCGATCGAGCCGTGCGCGGTGGCACGGAACGTCGGCTGGGCGTTCTCCCACACAGAGGCGCCGGTGGTCGAGTAGCGGGCGTGACCGACCGCGATATGACCTTGGAGCGAACTGAGGGAGGTCTCGTCGAAGACCTGGGACACGAGGCCCATGTCCTTGAAGACGAGAATCTGGGAGCCGTTGCTCACCGCGATTCCCGCGGATTCCTGACCTCGATGCTGGAGGGCGTAGAGCCCGAAGTAAGTGAGCTTGGCGACCTCTTCACCGGGAGCCCAGACACCGAAGACGCCGCAAGCGTCCTGGGGGCCTTTCTCGCCGGGGAGCAGATCATGATTGAGTCGACCGTCACCACGTGGCACGCCTCCGAGTGTAGGCGAGATCGACCACTGGTCCGAATTGGCTAACGTGATCCCGCGCCTGGTCGAGCCGGTGGCGCCCGCCCCTGAGGCCGTGTCCCGGGGGCGCTTCGCCGCTCACCGACCCCTTTGCGCCCGCCCCGCTCCTTCGGCGCGATCATGCCGTTGACCTGGCTCTTCGTGTGCTACGGGCGCGGCTGGGCGGCCTCGGGGGCCGCGTCGGCGACGGGTGCGGGGCGGTGAGCGCCGCAGGGGGCGGCGCCGGGCGCGACGGCGGGTGCGAGTGTGACGGAATTCGCTGCGGGGACGGCGGGCGGAGGCCGGGGACGGGGCCGGGGGAGCCAGAGGTCGGGGCCGGGGGCAGGGACAGGGGAGCGAGAGGCCGGGGGCCGGGGGTGCCCGTCCGGTCAGCCGCGGTCTGCCCGCGCCACGGCGCCGGTTCCGTCGGGGGCCGTCAGCGTGAGGGTGCGGCCGTGGATCTCGTACGACAGCTTCTGGGCGAAGAGCTTCAGGAGGGCGCGCTCGGTGGCCATGGGCGGGCCCTGGCAGAGCACGCGGGTCGTGACGGGCCTGCCGAGCGTGAGACGGCCGTCGCGGAACTCGGCATTCGCCCGGAAGCGGTTGCAGCCGAGGCTGCCGGTGGCGATGTCGCCCTTGCCCGCCCCGCCCGCCTTTTCGAAGGTCATCCTGGCCCGGCCCGCCACCTCCTTCGGCAGCGAGGTCGCGACGTCGTCGGAGAGCAGACTCGTGACGGTCCACTCGGTGCCGGTCAGCGGGGCCGGACGGTCCCTGACCAGGGCGATCGTGTCGCCGTCGTCGGTGGTGAGGGTGAGGTGGTCACCGTCGGTCCTGGCCTTGTTGCTGCCGCCGATGGCACGGCTGAAGGTCTTCTCGAAGTCCCGCTGCTTCTTGTCCATGCACATCGACATCGTCACGGTGCTCGTGCCGATACGGATCGTGTCGCCGTCGATCTCGGCCTGGGCGTCGAAGCTGTTGCAGCCGTTGTTGCCGCGCGCCCGGTCGGCCGAGGGGAACTCCACGTACGCGCTCTCGGGGGCCTGCGCCGTGGCGCCGTCGACGGTGACGCTCTCGACCTTCCAGCGGACGCCGGTGACGGGCGTGTCTGCGACGGACACGGTCTGTGATCCGCACGCTGCGACGGCCGCGAGGGGCAGGAGCGCGGCCAGGACGGTGAGGTTCCGGGATTGCGTGTGCATGGCGCTTGGACGGGTCGGACGGGCGGATCGGTTCCACCCGCTCACGAGGCCCTCGGGCCTTTCGTCCGGGTCAGGCCGGACCAGGGAGCCGGTGCTGGTGCCGGTGCTGGTGCTGGTGCTGGTGCTGGTGCCGGTGCCGGTGCCGGCGCCCGCGAGCCCGGCGTGATCCACACGACAGGCCCTAGCCCATGAGCGGCAGCAGGCTGCCGAGATCGGCCCGTTCGCCGCTCGCGCTGACCTTCGCGTCGTCCAGGGCGGCGCGCCACCCGACGCGTCCGGTGGCGAGGCGGATCCAGGTGAGCGGGTCCGTCTCGACGACGTTCGGCGGGGTGCCGCGGGTGTGGCGGGGGCCCTCGACGCACTGGACGACGGCGAACGGCGGGATCCGCACCTCGGTCGACGCGCCGGGCGCCTTCACCGCGAGGGCGTCGGCGAGCAACCGGGTGCAGGCGGCGAGCGCCTGACGGTCGTACGGGACATCGAGGCCGGGCAGCGCGTCGTTCAGGTCGTCGGTGTGGACGACGAGTTCGACGGTGCGGGTGACGAGGAAGTCGGCGAGGGTCATGGCGCCGAAGCGGGTGGGGATCAGGCGGGTGTCGGGGGCCTCGGCCAGGGCCCGCTCGATACGGGCCGTGGCGCGCGCGAAGAGCTCCGACGGTTGTGCGCCCGCGGCGAGTTCACGGGTGCCGTCGGCGATGGCGTCGGACTCGGTCGCGGTCCCCGACGGCCAGTCCAGAAGCGGGAGTTCGCGCTTGGCCGGCTCCGGCATCTCCAGCCCCCTGGCCACCGCGCCGACCGCCATCGTGAAGTGCGCCGCCAACTCCCGCACGGTCCAGTCACCGAGCCGGGTCGGGGCGCCGAGCTGCTCCGGGGTGAGCGCGAGCACCGCGTCCCGCACCTGCCCGAACTGCGCGAGAACGGCCGCCCGCGTCTTGGCGGAGTCATAGGAACGCGCGCGCTTCTTGGCCGGAGGCATGGGGCGAGCCTATGCCTTGACCGCGCGACCGGGGTGCCCCTTTGCGACCGGGGTGACCCTTTGCGACCGGCGTCGCCCGCGGAAGGGCCGACGAGCGCGGGTCGCCGCGGCGATCAGCCGTGGTGCGGCAGACCGGACTCCTCTGTCCCGCTGGATCGACGCGAAGGCCCCGCCCGGCAGTTCACAGCCGGGCGGGGCCTCGCGTTCGTACGGGAACGACCGTCAGGCGAGCAGTGCCGGGATCGTCGCCTCGTGGGCCTCACGGAGGTCCGTGAGGGGGAGGGTGAACTCGCCCTGCAGTTCCACCGCGTCGCCGTCGACCACGCCGATGCGGGTGGCCGGGAGGCCGCGTGCGCCGCACATGTCGGTGAAACGCAGCTCCTCGCTCCGCGGGACGGCGACGACCGCGCGGCCCGCCGACTCGGAGAACAGGAACGTGAACGCGTCCAGGCCGTCGGGCACGATGAGCCGCGCGCCCTTGTCGCCGAGCATCGCCGACTCGACCACGGCCTGGATCAGGCCGCCGTCGGACAGGTCGTGCGCGGCGTCGACCATGCCGTCGCGGGACGCCGAGATCAGGATGTCGGCGAGCAGCCGCTCCCGCTCCAGGTCGACCTGCGGGGGCAGACCGCCGAGGTGGTCGTGGACGACCTGGGACCAGGCCGAGCCGCCGAACTCCTCGCGGGTGTCGCCGAGCAGGTAGAGGAGCTGGCCCTCTTCCCCGAAGCCGACCGGCGTGCGGCGGGCGACATCGTCGATGACGCCGAGCACGGCCACGACGGGCGTCGGGTGGATCGCCGCCTCACCCGTCTGGTTGTACAGCGAGACGTTGCCGCCGGTCACCGGGGTGCCGAGGATCTGGCAGGCGTCGGCGAGACCACGGATGGCCTCGACGAACTGCCACATGACGTCCGGGTCCTCGGGCGAACCGAAGTTCAGGCAGTCGGAGATCGCGAGCGGCTTGGCGCCGGTCGTCGCGACGTTCCGGTACGCCTCGGCGAGGGCGAGCTGCGCGCCGTGGTACGGGTCGAGCTTCGCGTAACGGCCGTTGCCGTCGGTCGCGATGGCGACGCCGAGCCCCGACTCCTCGTCGATGCGGATCATGCCCGAGTCCTCGGGCTGCGCGAGGACGGTGTTGCCCTGCACGAAGTGGTCGTACTGCGAGGTGATCCACTTCTTCGACGCCTGGTTCGGCGACGCGACCAGCTTCAGGACCTGGGCCTTCAGCTCCTCCTTGGAGGTGGGCCGCGGCAGCTTGTTCGCGTCGTCGGCCTGGAGCGCGTCCTGCCACGCGGGGCGGGCGTACGGGCGCTCGTAGGTCGGGCCCTCGTGGGCGACCGTGCGCGGGTCGACGTCGACGATCTTCTCGCCGTGCCAGAAGATCTCCAGGCGGTCGCCGTCGGTGACCTCACCGATGACGGTGGCGATGACGTCCCACTTCTCGCAGATCTCGAGGAAGCGGGCGACCTTCTCCGGCTCGACGACCGCGCACATGCGCTCCTGCGACTCGCTCATGAGGATTTCCTCGGGCGAGAGCGTGGAGTCGCGCAGCGGTACGTCGTCCAGCTCGACGCGCATGCCGCCCGAGCCGTTGGACGCCAGCTCGCTGGTGGCGCAGGAGATTCCGGCGGCTCCGAGGTCCTGGATGCCGACGACGAGCTTCTCGGCGAACGCCTCCAGGGTGCACTCGATGAGGAGCTTCTCCTGGAAGGGGTCACCGACCTGGACGGCGGGACGCTTCGAGGGCTTTGCATCGTCGAAGGTCTCGGAGGCCAGGATCGAGGCGCCGCCGATGCCGTCACCGCCCGTCCGGGCGCCGTACATGATGACCTTGTTGCCCGGGCCCGACGCCTTCGCGAGGTGGATGTCCTCGTGCCGCATGACACCGATGGCGCCCGCGTTGACCAGCGGGTTGCCCTGGTAGCACGCGTCGAAGACGACCTCGCCGCCGATGTTCGGCAGGCCCAGGCAGTTGCCGTAGCCGCCGATGCCGGCGACGACGCCCGGCAGGACACGCTTGGTGTCGGGGTGGTCGGCCGCGCCGAAGCGCAGCGGGTCGACGACCGCGACCGGGCGGGCGCCCATCGCGATGATGTCGCGCACGATGCCGCCGACGCCGGTGGCCGCGCCCTGGTAGGGCTCGACGTACGACGGGTGGTTGTGCGACTCGACCTTGAAGGTGACGGCGTAGCCCTGGCCGACGTCCACGACACCGGCGTTCTCGCCGATGCCGACGAGCAGGGCGTCGGACTGCGGCGCCTTCTCGCCGAACTGGCGCAGGTGGATCTTGGACGACTTGTACGAGCAGTGCTCGGACCACATCACGGAGTACATGGCGAGCTCGGCGCCGGTCGGGCGGCGGCCGAGGATCTCCACGACGCGCTCGTACTCGTCCTTCTTCAGACCGAGCTCGGCCCAGGGGAGTTCGACGTCGGGGGTCTTTGCGGCGTTCTCAACGGTGTCGAGGCTCATGAGGCGGCGACCAGCTTCTTGAGGATCGAGGTGAAGAAGGGGAGGCCGTCGGTGCGACCGGAGCCGACGAGCGGCTCGACGGCGTGCTCCGGGTGCGGCATCAGACCGACGACGTTGCCCGCCTCGTTCGTGATGCCGGCGATGTCGCGGAGCGAACCGTTCGGGTTGAAGCCGACGTAACGGAAGGCGACGCGGCCCTCCGCCTCCAGCATGTCCAGCGTGCGCTCGTCGGCGACGTAGCGGCCGTCCATGTTCTTCAGCGGGATGTGGATCTCCTGGCCCGCCGTGTAGTCGGCGGTCCAGTCGGTGTCCGTGTTCTCCACGCGCAGCTTCTGGTCACGGCAGATGAAGTGCAGATGGTCATTGCCGAGCATCGCGCCGGGGAGCAGGTGCGCCTCGGTGAGGACCTGGAAGCCATTGCAGATACCGAGAACGGGAAGACCCGCCTTGGCCTGGTCGACGACGCTCTCCATCACCGGCGAGAACCGGGAGATGGCACCCGCCCGCAGATAGTCGCCGTAGGAGAATCCACCGGGCAGGACGACGGCGTCGACCTGCTTCAGATCCTTGTCCTTGTGCCAGAGGGCTACGGGTTCCGCGCCGGCGAGTCGGATCGCGCGCTGCGTGTCCCGGTCGTCGAGGGATCCAGGAAAGGTGACGACTCCAATACGAGCGGTCACTTTTCTGCCCCCACCGCAGGTTCTTCCACCTTCACGGTGAAGTTCTCGATCACGGTGTTGGCGAGGAACGTGTCGGCCAACTCGTGGATACGGGCGAGGACGGCATCGTCGACCGGCCCGTCAACCTCGAGTTCGAATCGCTTTCCCTGACGTACGTCGGAGATGCCCTCGAAACCGAGGCGCGGCAGTGCACGCTGCACCGCCTGGCCCTGGGGGTCGAGGATCTCCGGCTTGAGCATGACGTCGACTACGACGCGTGCCACTGGCACTCCCGGTGTGTGGTGCTGAGCAGGTTCCTTCAGACTACCCGGACAAAATTTCTACTCGCGTAGACCGTAGGAAGCTACGAGAGCCGGATCACGTTACTGCAACGGCACGGTGACCCCGCGGAAAATCAAGGGAAAGATTTCGGAGACCCATTGCCTCCGGACACGCGGGGGGATTTAGTCGGTCTTCACAATGCAATGCCAGGCAAGGTAAAAAGGAAATGGCGAAAGTGGGCAGTTCGCCTCTGCTTTGCCCCATAACAGCCGGACAGTCGACATCGGCGCACGTCAAGGTGCGGATGTCGCACGAAGGGACCGATATTCGTGGCGCAGCGTGTCGTGGTCACTCTCTCCGACGACATCGACGGCGGAGATGCCGCAGAAACGGTCGTGTTCGGTCTCGACGGCAAGTCGTACGAGATCGACCTCAATCCAGCCAATGCCAAGAAACTGCGCACGGCCCTGGCCCCCTTCCTCCAGGCCGGCCGCAAGCAGACCGGCTCGGGCAAGGGCGCCTCGGGGAAGACCGTGAGGAGCTTCAAGCACACCGCGGTGTCCGCCGACCCGGCGGCCGTCCGCGCCTGGGCGCGCTCGCACAAGATGGACGTCCCGCCGCGCGGCCGCATCCCCAAGCGGGTCTACGAGGCGTTCGAGGCGGCCAACTGACCCCCTCCGACAGCCCGCAGAGCAGCCGACTTGCGCTCCACCCCTGTTGATCAGCTAAAGTCTGGAGCACGCCGAGGGGCGAGGCCGAAAGGCCGGACCTCACGGAGTCTTGCGGGTGTAGTTCAGTAGTAGAACATCCCCCTTCCAGGGGGAAGGCGCAGTGTGCGATTCCTGTCACCCGCTCTGCATGGCGTACCAATCACTCTTCGGAGTGCGGTAAGCTGGTGCTCGCGCCGATCGATGAGAGTCGATCGGAGGCAGTGCGAACGTAGCTCAGTTGGTAGAGCGCAACCTTGCCAAGGTTGAGGTCGCGAGTTCGAACCTCGTCGTTCGCTCCAGTTGAAGGCCCCGGTCCATCGGACCGGGGCCTTCTGCATGTCCGTGGGCCTCTCGTCTCCGTGTCCCTCCGAGGATCATGTCCTCGACCCGCTCTGACATTTGTCATGCGGTCCGGTGACAGCGCGCACTGCTCCCCGCCCCGGAGCCGGGAGAGGCTCGGGACATGGAAACGAACGAGCGCGTGATCGACGTCACCGATCTGCGACGCGTGTACGGGGGCTCGTACGAGGCGGTGCGCGGAGTGACCTTCTCCGTCGCCCGCGGAGAACTCTTCGCCCTCCTCGGCACCAACGGCGCGGGCAAGACCTCCACCGTCGAACTCCTCGAAGGACTCGCCGCCCCGGCCGGCGGCCGTGTACGGGTCCTCGGGCACGACCCGTACACGGAACGCGACCTGGTCAGGCCGCGCGTCGGGGTCATGCTCCAAGAAGGCGGCTTTCCGTCCGAGCTGACCGTCGCCGAGGCCGTCCGGATGTGGGGCGGATGCACGAGCGGCGCCCGGCCCTCCGGTGAGGCCCTCGAGCTCGTCGGGCTCGAACGGCGGTCCCGGGTCCGTGTGAAGCAGCTGTCCGGCGGCGAGAAGCGGCGCCTCGACCTGGCGCTCGCGCTGCTCGGCCGGCCCGAGGTCCTCTTCCTCGACGAACCGACCACCGGCCTCGACGCCGAAGGGCGCCGCGCGACCTGGAACCTGGTGCGCGAGCTGCGCGCCGAGGGCACCACCGTGCTGCTGACCACCCACTACCTCGAAGAGGCCGAGGAGCTCGCCGACCGGCTCGCCATCCTCCACGAGGGGCGGATCGCCGCCGAGGGCCGCGTCGACGAGGTCGTCGCCGCCCAGCCCTCGCGCATCTCCTTCGAACTGCCCGACGGCTACTTCCCCGGCGACCTCCCGCCGCTCGCCGAGCTCGGCGTGAGCGGCCACGAAACGGACGGTCGCACCGTCCTGCTGCGGACGGACGAGCTCCAACGGGCCGCCACCGGGCTCCTGTTGTGGGCCAGGGACGCCCGGGTCGAGCTGCGGGGGCTCGACGTGCGCAGCGCGTCCCTCGAGGAGGCGTTCCTGCGGATCGCACAGGACGCACGGACGGACACCATGGCCGGCACCGAGAACAGGGACGAGGTGGCGGCGCGATGAGCGCGGTCGTGACGGACAGGACGGAGCCCGCGGCCATGGCCCGCACGACGGCCGCCGGACGGATGCGGGCGCTCGCCCGCGCGGAGCTGACGCTGATCGGCCGCAGCAAGGGCACACTGTTCACCGCGGTGTGCGTACCGCTGGTGCTGCCGTTCAGCGTGCGCTCGTCGGTCGACAGCATGGACCTGAAGGGCGCGGGGCTCACCGTCGGCTCGGTGCTGCTGCCGTCCGCGATCGGCTTCTCCCTCCTCTTCGCCGTCTACAGCGCCCTGGTCGGCATCTACGCGGCCCGGCGCGAGGAACTCGTCCTCAAGCGGCTGCGCACCGGAGAACTGCGGGACGCGGAGATCCTCGCCGGTGCCGCCGTGCCCTCCGTCGCCATCGGCCTCGCGCAGAGCCTCGTGCTCGTCGCCGCCTGCACGGCGTTCCTCGACGTGGGGGCTCCCCGGGCGTCCTATTACGCCGTACTCGGGCTGCTGCTGGGCCTGGTGATGTGGCCCGCGCTCGCCGCCGTCACCGCGAGTCTCAGCAAGAGCGTCGAGAGCGCGCAGGTCGCGGCCATGCCGCTGCTGCTTGTCTCGATGCTCGGCTCCGGCACCGTCGTGCCCCTCGAGGTCATGCCGGACCGCCTCGCGTCGGTGTGCGAACTGCTGCCCCTCACACCGGTGATCACCCTCGTACGGGGCGGCTGGACCGGGGACCTCTCCGCGTACGACGCCCTGGGCGCCGTGGCCACCGCTGTGGCCTGGACCGTCCTCGCCGTGTTTGCTGTACGCCGGTGGTTCCGCTGGGAACCACGGCGTTGATCCGACGGAGCGGGGACATGAGGCGGCCTGACGCGTGGTGGCGGGGGAAGAGCACCCCGGCGAAGGTGGAGACGTACACACGGTGGTCTCTGCATTCCTTCGGGCTCGTCGAGATCTTCTGGCTCGGCCCGCTCGCCTTCGGTGAGGTACCGGCCGCGCTCGCCTGGACCCTGCTCCTCGCGCTCTGCGCGCACGCCGCGCTCGGCGCGGTGACCACGTCCAAGGCGCTCGACTGGACGCGCGGCCGGCGCGAGCAGCCGGTCCGTCTGGTCGTCGCGTACGGGGTCGCCACCGCCGTGATCTCGGTGGGGACGCTCGGCGTGATGCTGCGGGTGCCCTCGGACGAGGAGGCCGGCACCCGCACGGCGCTCGTCCTCTTCGTCGGCATCCTCATGGTCGGCGCCGGCTGTGCCACGCCGGGGCTGCGCACCCGCAGGCGGGTGATCGGCGCGGCGCTCGGCGCGTCCCTCGGTGCCGGGGCGGCGTCCGTGCCGTCCGGGCTTCCCGCGCCGGCCGCCCTCATCACGGCGGCCACCGTGCTGTTCACCACCGCGATCTTCGCCCTGACCGCCGGATTCTCCGTCTGGCTGCTGAACGCCGTCCACGAACTCGACGAGGCCCGCGAGACCCGGGCGCGGCTCGCCGTCGCCGAGGAACGGCTGCGGTTCGGGCGTGATCTCCACGACGTGATGGGCAGGAATCTCGCCGTGATCGCGCTCAAGAGCGAGCTCGCCGTGCAGCTCGCGCGACGCGGGCGGCCCGAGGCCGTGGACCAGATGACCGAGGTCCAGCGCATCGCCCAGGAGTCGCAGAAGGAGGTACGGGAGGTCGTACGCGGCTACCGCGAGGCCGATCTGTCGGCCGAACTCGCGGGCGCACAGGGCGTGTTGACCGCGGCGGGGATCTCCTGCGACGTGGTGGGCACGGCCGCCGGGCTGCCCGGCCCCGTGCAGTCCGCCCTCGGCTGGGTCGTGCGCGAGGCCACGACGAACGTCCTGCGGCACGGGGACGCCCGGCGCTGCGACATCGGCGTGCGGGTGGGGCCGGACGCGGTGGTCCTGAGCGTGGAGAACGACGGGGCCGGGACCCCGGGGGCCCTGAGGGGCGGGTCCGGGCTCGCGGGGCTGAGGGAGCGCCTCGCCGAGGTCGACGGGACGCTCGAGGCGGGTGCGGTGACAGGTGCGGACGGTGTGTTCCGGGTGGTGGCCGAGGTGCCGCTGGCCGCGCGCGCCGTGGGACCGCGGCGCGACGCCGCGTACGAAAGGAGCGCCGGGTGACCGTGCGCGTGCTGCTCGCCGATGACGAGCACCTCATCCGCGGGGCGCTCGCCGCGCTCCTCGGGCTGGAGGACGATCTGGTCGTCGTCGCCGAGGCCGCCACCGGGCCCGAGGCACTCGCCATGGCGCGGGCGCACCGGCCCGATGTGGCCGTGCTCGATCTGGAGATGCCGGGCGCCGACGGTGTGAAGGTCGCCACAGCGCTGCGGAGTGAACTGCCCGACTGCCGGGTCATGATCGTGACCAGCCACGGGCGCCCGGGGCATCTGAAGCGGGCCCTGTCCGCCGGAGTGCGCGGGTTCGTGCCGAAGACCGTGAGCGCCCAGCGGCTCGCCGAGATCATTCGGACCGTGTACGCGGGAAACCGTTATGTGGACCCGGAGTTGGCGGCCGACGCGATCGCCACGGGCGACTCCCCGCTGACCGCCCGCGAGGCCGAGGTGCTCGAATTCGCCGCCGACGGAGCGCCCGTCGCGGAGATCGCCGAGCGCGCCGCGCTGTCGCAGGGGACCGTGCGGAACTATCTGTCGTCCGCCGTCTCGAAGCTCGGCGCCGAGAACCGGCACTCGGCAGTGCGGCTCGCACGGGAGCGAGGTTGGGTATAGTTGCTCTCGCGCCACGGCGCAGTGCGAACGTAGCTCAGTTGGTAGAGCGCAACCTTGCCAAGGTTGAGGTCGCGAGTTCGAACCTCGTCGTTCGCTCCACAGAAAGCCCCCGGCACCTCAGGTGCCGGGGGCTTTCGCGTGTCTGGCGCGCGTCGCTACCAGCTGACGCCGGTCAGACGCTCGTACGCCTCGATGTACTTGGCGCGCGTCGCGTCCACGACCTGCTGGGGCAGCGCGGGCGGCGGCTGCTCGCTCTTGCGGTCCCAGCCGGAGTCGGGGCCCGTCAGCCAGTCCCGCACGTACTGCTTGTCGAACGACGGCTGCGCGCGGCCCGGCTCCCACTCGGCCGCCGGCCAGAAGCGGGAGGAGTCCGGGGTGAGGACCTCGTCGCCGAGGATCAGCGTCTCGCCGTCGAAGCCGAACTCGAACTTGGTGTCCGCGAGGATCACGCCGCGCTCACGCGCGATGTCCCGGGCCCGGGCGTAGACGTCGAGCGTCGCACGGCGCAGCTGGGCGGCGGTCTCCGCGCCGACCTGGCGGGCCACCTCCTCGTACGACACGTTCTCGTCGTGCTCGCCGACCTCGGCCTTCGTGGCGGGCGTGAAGATCGGGGCGGGCAGCTCCGATCCGTCGGTCAGGCCCTCGGGCAGGGCGAGGCCGCAGACCGTGCGCGAGTCGTTGTACTCGACGAGGCCGGAGCCCGTGAGATAGCCGCGGGCCACGCACTCGACGGGGACCATGCGCAGCGACTTGCAGATGAGGGTGCGGCCCTGCCAGTCGGCGGGGGCGCCGGCCGGCAGCTCCGTCGACAGGACGTGGTTGGGGACCAGGTCGGAGAGCTGGTCGAACCACCACAGCGACAGCTGCGTGAGCACGCGGCCCTTGTCGGGGATGGGGGTGGGCAGCACCCAGTCATAGGCGGACATGCGGTCGGAGGCGACCATCACGAGGTCGCCCGCCTCGTTCCGGTACAGGTCCCGCACCTTGCCGGTGTGGAGGTGTACCAGGCCCGGCACCTGCTGGGGTTCGGGCTTTTCGACGAATCCGGACACGGTTCCTCCCCGTGGATATGTACGAGTGCACCTGATTCTCGCTCATACGGGGACGAGTTTTGGCCACGGGTCCGGCGGGTGCGGCAGCGGTGGGGCGGGACGGGACGGGTCAGTCGCGTTTGCAGATCCGGTCGAGGAGGTTGGCCGTCGCGCGCTGGATCCGCGGGTCGACGTGGCCGGGGCGGTCGAGTGCCGGGGACCAGGCGAACGTGCCGGACGCGAAGACCAGTGATCCGGACGGCGCCCGGTAGAGGGAAGTCTCCTGGTGGCGCGGCGCCCGCTCGCTGTCGCGGTAGGGCGAGTGGGCGAGCAGGATGCGGTCCTCGTGCTCGGGCAGCGCGGTGCGCGGGAAGTAGCGGTCGGCCTCGCCGGCGACCAGACCGTCGATCTCGTCGCCCTCGTGCGCCCCGGTGGCCTCCCACAGCCAGTGGCCCGCGTTCCGCACGACGAGAGGATGCGGCTCGGGGACCCGGCCCGCGTACTGGATGCCCATGAGTTGCTGCTCGGGGCGGTCGATCTCGCGCCACAGGGCTGCTTTCCCGGGCGCCCTGCGCTTGTGGCAGGTGAGCAGCCGGTCCGGCACTCCGGACGGGGACGGGCCCAACTCCACCTGCCAGTACATGGTGTTGGCGGAGAGGAACACGAGCGACGTGCCGTGCTCGCGGGCCATTTCGGTGGTGCGGCGCATCGGCGTCGACCAGTACTCGTCGTGGCCGGGGAAGACGAGACCCCGGTAGCGGGTCGGGTCGACGCGCCCCGCGTGCAGGTCGCGGGCGTCGGCGTACGCGAGGTCGTAGCCGTACCGCTCGGCCCAGCGGATGAAGTCGTAGGCGTGGCCGACGTGCAGGGGGAGACCCGCGCCGGCGTACGGGCGGTCGAAGGAGACCGTCGTCGCGGCGTCGCCCTCGCCGAGCAGCCGCCCCTCCTCGTCCCACGCGTGGTAGAGACTCGCCCCCGTGTGCCCGTCCTCCGGGTAGAGGTTGTACGCCTGCCAGGTCACGTCCGGCAGGAGCAGGAGCAGGTCGGCGGGGCGGCTGTCGCGGACCGTGAAGGGGACGTGCGAGCGGTAGCCGTCGACGGTGGTGAGGACGGCCACGTACGCCCCCACGTTCCAGAACGACGGGATCTGCAGGCGCCAGGACAGCCACCAGTGGTGGCAGGAGACCGTGCGGTCCGCGGCGAGCGGGGGCGGCTGGACGATGCCGGAGAGCCGCGGACTGGTGATGATCTTGCTGGCGCCGTCGCCGCCGTAGTGGCCGATGCGGTAGATGTCGACGCTGAACTGCTGGGGCGGGTCCACCGTGATGTGGAAGTCGATCGCCTCGCCGGGCGCGGCCGCTCCGGTCGACGTGAAGCCCTTGATCTGGCGGTGCACGTCGTCGGCCATGCGGGGGCCGCCGGTGCGGGGGCTCGGGATGCCGGCCGCGGCGATGGTGCTCGCGCCGGGCTGGGGGACGTGATCGACGTACCAGGGGACCACCTGGCCCGTGTCGTCGAAGTAGTGCTCACTGCCGCGCAGCCACGGCAGGGGGCCCTGGCCGAAGGGGTCGCTCACGGCGTGGGCGAGCGCGCCCGACTCCCAGCGGCGGATGGTGCGGGGTGACCGCGCGTGTTCCGGCCGTCCGGCCTTCTGCCCCTCCCGTTCCGGCCCCATGCCCGCTTCCCTCCCTCGCTCCCCCGAGCCCTTGTGCACTCCGTCTGTCAGCGACCGGCCCCAGCACATCACATTACGCACGCACTCCGTCACCGTTCGTCGCGAATTGACGGGAACGGAACGTGGACCTCCGGAGGTTGGGGGTTGGGCGGTGCGGGTGCGAGGGGCGCGAGGTGCGGGTGTGCCGCGATCGCCGCCGCGGGCTACACCAGTCGGACCGGCTTCTCGGGGCGGATGCCGAGGCGGGCGAGCCAGGCGCGCAGCGGCTCCGGGTCTCCCTCTTCGACGAGACTCAGGACCCGCGGGGTCAGATCCTTGGCGCGCTCGCCGTCGACCAGGAGCGAGGGGCCGTCCAGCCAGTCGAGGCCGGGGGCGGCTCCGGCCGTGTCCACGGCGGCGCAGCACACCATCGCCGTGACGTGATCGGCCACCAGCTCTCGTCCCGTACGGGGTGGTTGGAGCGGGAAGAGCGGGAGCATGCCCTCGTCCCACAGCGCGCCGTCGGGCCCCTGTCCGGCGGCGGGCACGGGCGGGGCGGGGCGCTCGCTCTCCTCGCGGGCCGACTCGGCGCTCAGTCCGGCGGCGAGCAGAGCGGTGGGGGTGTCCTCGCGGTCCTCGGCGTCTTCGAGGTCCTCCAAGGCCTCCAGGTCCCCCAGTTCCCCCAGTTCCCCCAGTTCCTGCGGGGCTGTGGAGCCGTCGTCGGGGGAGACGGTGGGGTCGGTGTCGGCGGCGACGGCGACGTCCTTGGCGGGGACGGTGAGGTCCTCGGCGGGGGCGGTGGGGACTTCCGGGGCTGCGGGGGCCACGGGTCCCGCCGTTGCGAGGTGGTCCATCACCCGGGCGAGTGTCGGGCCCTCCGGGTCGGGGGACGAGGGGTCCACGGAGCCGCGTACGCCGAGTGCGTCCAGGACGCGGTGCAGGCGCGCCGCGTCCGTGCGCCACTTACGGTCCACGACCTCGTCCGGATACTCCTGCCAGTCGACCGGCGCCCAGTCGGGGCCGGGCTCGGCGGGACCTCCGTGGAACAGCCGGGCCGCGAGCAGCGACGCCGCCTCGTCCACCGTGCCCGGCTCCTCCAGCAGATCGCAGGCGGGCCGCTCCCCGAGCCGGGAGGCGAAGCCCTCGGCGAGGCGGTCGCGCCGGGACAGCTCGGTGAGGGCGGCGACGACACCCGCGTCCAGCCGGGAGGGCCAGCGCCCCATGCGCCAGGCGGGCAGCGCGACCCGGGTGAGGAGCCGGTCCCAGCCCGCGTAGGCCAGGCCCACCTGCTCCTGGGCGACGATCCGCACGCCGTAGTCCACCGTCTGGGCGCGCTCGGCGGCGGCCGCGGCGACCCCGCGCTCCATCTCGCCCGCGTGGCCCCGGCAGCTGCGAAGCAGCAGGCGCGCGACCCAGCCGACGCAGCCGAGGACCGCCCGCCCCAGCGGACCCCGGCCGGGCGCCGCAGCGACGGCGACCGCCGCGTCCAGGCCCCGCACGAAGCGGCGCGCGGCCGCTATGTCCGGATGCGCCGACGGCCCCGTGCCGGCGACGACCGGGGCGAGCACGGCGCGCAGCTCGCCCACGCGCATCCACCACAGGAAGGGGGAGCCGATGACCAGGACGGGCGCGGCGGGCACGCGGCCTCTGCCTGCGCCGCCCCGGATTCCCGGGTCGTCGGCGTCATGCGGGATCCGGCCCTCGTCGTCCTTGGCCTCGGGCGGTCCGTGCGCGGGATGCGTACGGTCCTCCAGCCAGCTGTCGCAGTCCGGGGTGAGCGCTATGGCCGAGGGGGCCGGTACGTCGAGCCGGTCGGCCAGATCGCGCACCAGCCGGTAGAGATCGGGGGCCCGCTCCTCGGCGATCGGCACCGTCGGGCTGACCGCCGGGCGGGCGCGGGCCACCACGAGGGCGATGCCGGCCGCCGCGGCCAGGACGACCAGGGCGATGACCGTGACGATCCACCGCGCCGTCGTCCAGCCGTCGCCGACCATGTGCCCGGTGGCGGCGCCCGCGGCCAGCACGACCGCGAAGGCCGCGGGCAGCAGGGCGACGGCCAGCGCCCTGCCGCGGATGCGCAGCACCGCGAGAGCCCGGGAGCGCGCGGCCTGCGCGCCCACCTCCGCACCCATACCGGACACGACCGACGTCACCCCCTGCTGCCTATGTTGCCTGCACCCATGGCGTTGTCCACTCCCCCACTGTGGCACCCGTCACTGACATCGCAATGCCGGTGGGCCAAGTGCCGGAACGCTTGCGCCGCACCCTAGTTGGGGCACAAGGCATCGTCAGCCGGATGGGCGAGCGGTCACTCGATGGAATGGCTTTGGGTAGAGGTGGATGACACTCAGGCCCCTGATCCGCTTCGGATCAGGGGCCTGAGGTTGAACGGGTGAGGCTTCCGGTCAGGCCTCCGCGGCCGCCTTCGCCGCGATGTCGGTGCGGTGCTGCGAGCCGTCGAGGCCGATGCGCGACAGCGCCGCGTAGGCGCGTTCGCGGGCCTGTGTGAGGTCCGAGCCGGTCGCGGTCACCGAGAGCACCCGGCCGCCGGCACTGACGACGGCGTCCCCGTCCCGCTTCGTCCCGGCGTGCAGGACGTACGCGTGGGGCGCATCCTGCGCGGCCACGTCGGCGAGCCCCGTGATGGGGTCCCCGGTGCGCGGCGTCTCCGGGTAGTTGTGGGAGGCCACGACCACGGTCACGGCCGCCTCGTCGCTCCAGCGCAGGGGCGGCAGGTCCGCGAGCGTGCCGTCTGCCGAGGCGAGGAGGACGCCCGCGAGCGGGGTCTTGAGGCGGGCCAGGACGACCTGGGTCTCCGGGTCGCCGAACCGGGCGTTGAACTCGATGACCCGTACGCCGCGCGAGGTGATCGCGAGCCCCGCGTACAGCAGGCCCGAGAAGGCCGTGCCGCGGCGGCGCAGTTCGTCGACGGTCGGCTGGAGCACCGTCTCCATGACCTCGTCGACGAGCTTCGGGTCGGCCCACGGCAGCGGCGAATAGGCGCCCATGCCGCCGGTGTTGGGGCCCGCGTCGCCGTCGAGCGCGCGCTTGAAGTCCTGCGCGGGCTGGAGGGGGACGACGGTCACGCCGTCGGTGATCGCGAAGAGCGAGACCTCGGGGCCGTCGAGGAACTCCTCGATGACGACGCGGTCACAGGCGTTGGCGTGCGCGCGGGCGGCCTCGAGGTCGTCGGTCACGACGACGCCCTTGCCGGCCGCGAGGCCGTCGTCCTTGACCACGTACGGGGCGCCGAAGGCGTCGAGCGCCTCGTCGACCTCCTGGGGGGTGGTGCAGACGTACGAGCGGGCGGTCGGCACACCGGCCCCCGCCATCACGTCCTTGGCGAACGCCTTGGAACCCTCCAGCTGTGCGGCTTCCCCGGAGGGGCCGAAGCAGGGGATGCCCGCGGCGCGTACGGCGTCGGCGACCCCTGCGACAAGGGGTGCCTCCGGGCCGACCACGACGAGGTCCGCGGCCAGCTCACCGGCCAGCCGGGCCACGGCGGTGCCGTCGAGGGCGTCGACCGGGTGCAGCTCGGCGACCTCGGCGATTCCTGCGTTGCCGGGCGCGCAGTGCAGCGCGGTGACGTCGGGGTCGAGGGACAGTGAGCGGCACAGGGCGTGTTCGCGGGCGCCGCTGCCGATGACGAGGACCTTCACGCCAGCCAGCATAGGCGGCGGGCCGGTGTGCTCTTGTACGGGCCGCCGAGCGCGCGGGCGGCGGGGGTTCGTGCGTTTCTCCATGCGGTGGGGTGCCGGGCCCCGGTCCGACGGCTTTCCGGGGCGGGAGGGTGCGGCTCGATGGGCGCGGTCGCCCACGTGCGCGTGGCCGCCCGGCCCCTGCTGCCGCCGTCTACTCGTTCGTGAACTCCTCGACGACCGTCGCGCCGAGCTCGCGGACGATCAGGTCATGGCCGGAGAGGACCGACTCGTCGAGATCGGGGTCGTCGTCCGCCGGGATGTCGTCCTCGATGGACACCGGGGGCGGCTCCGGGGCGGCCGGTCTCGGCGCGGGCGCCGGGGCGGGGGCCGACGCCTGCGGCGCGGACCGGTCCGGGGGTCTCGGCGCGGCCGGGGCCTGGGCCTGCGGGGCCGGCGGGCGCGGCGAGGCCGGGGCCGCGGGAGCGCCACCGCCACCGTGGCCCGGGTAGCCGCCGCCAGGGGCGGGAGGCGGCGCCTGGCCGCCGCCACCGCCGCCCGAGGGGTCGACGACCGCCTCGACCTTCCAGTGGACGCCGAACTGCTCGGCCAGCGCCGCCCGCAGCACGTCTTCGCTGCCGCTGCTCGCGAAGTTGTCCCGCGCTCCGGCATTCAGGAAGCCGAGCTGGAGGGTCGTGCCGTCGAAGCCGGTCACCTGCGCGTTCTGGCTGAGCAGGATCCAGGTGAAGCGGCGCTTGTTCTTGACCACTTCGAGGATGTTCGGCCACAGGCTGCGCGGGTCGAGCCCTCCGGCGGCGGGCGGTGCCGCGGCCGGAGGCTGAGCGGCTGCCTGCGGCTGGGGCTGGGCGGGGGGCGGCGTGGGCGCCGCGGCGGAGGGCTGGCCTCCGCCGGTGGGTGCGGCCGTGGGCCACCCGCCGGGGCGCCTGCCTCCACCGGCCGGGGCGGCCGTGGGCCATGCGCCGGGTGCGGCCCCGGCGGGCGGCGCCGCGGGCGCGGGTTCGGCGGGCGCGGCCGGAGGCGCGGACACCTGCGGAGCGGGCGCGGCCTGGACAGCGGGAGCCGGGACGGGGGCGGGAGCCGGCGCCGGAGCAGCGGGCGCGGGCGCGCTCTCGCCGCCCGGTCCGGGCCCCCGCACCGCCGCCCGGGCAGCGGCAGGACCGCCGCCCGCAGGGACCTGCGCGGCCGCACCGGAGTGAGCGTCGGGCGCGGGCACGTACCCCATGGCGGGGCCGGAGCCCTGTCCCGCGGGTACGAAGTGGCCGCCGCGCTCCAATCGGTCGAGCCTGGCCATCACGGAGCGGGCGTCGTCGTACGCGGCGGGCAGCAGCACGCGCGCGCAGATCAGCTCGAGCTGGAGGCGGGGCGAGGTGGCGCCCCGCATCTCCGTGAGCCCCTCGTTGACCAGGTCGGCGGCGCGGCTGAGCTCGGCGCCGCCGAAGACTCCGGCCTGGGCCTGCATCCGCTCGACGACGTCCGCGGGAGCGTCGATGAGGCCCTTCTCGGCCGCGTCCGGGACGGCGGCCAGGATCACCAGGTCCCGCAGCCGCTCCAGGAGGTCGGCGACGAACCGGCGCGGGTCGTTGCCCCCCTCGATGACGCGGTCGACGACCTCGAAGGCCGCCGCGCCGTCACCCGAGGCGAAGGCCTCCACGACGGAGTCGAGGAGCGAACCGTCCGTGTACCCGAGGAGAGACGTCGCCATGGCATACGTCACACCGTCCTCGGCCGCGGCGGCGAGCAGCTGGTCCATGACGGACATGGAGTCACGCACGGAACCGGCGCCGGCCCGCACGACCAACGGCAGCACACCCTCGGCGACGGGGATGTCCTCCTTGCCGCAGACCTCTCCGAGGTAGTCCCGGAGCGTCCCGGGCGGCACGAGGCGGAAGGGGTAGTGGTGCGTACGCGACCGGATCGTCCCGATGACCTTCTCGGGCTCGGTGGTGGCGAAGATGAACTTGAGGTGCTCCGGGGGCTCCTCGACGACCTTCAGAAGGGCGTTGAACCCCGCCGACGTGACCATGTGGGCCTCGTCGATGATGTAGATCTTGTAGCGGCTGCTCGCGGGCCCGAAGAAGGCCTTTTCGCGCAGGTCACGGGCGTCGTCGACACCACCGTGGGAAGCGGCGTCGATCTCGATGACGTCGATCGAACCCGGACCGTTCCTCGCCAGGTCGCGGCAGGACTGGCACTCTCCGCACGGCGTCGGCGTGGGCCCCTGCTCGCAGTTCAGACACCGCGCGAGGATGCGCGCGCTCGTCGTCTTGCCGCAGCCGCGCGGACCACTGAACAGGTACGCGTGATTGACCCGGTTGTTCCGCAGCGCCTGCTGCAGCGGGTCGGTCACATGTTCCTGCCCGATGACCTCGGCGAACGACTCCGGGCGATAGCGGCGGTAGAGCGCGAGAGACGACACGTATACGAGGTTATAGGCGCCCGCTGACAACCACGGCCGTCGAGTGGGAACGTCCCGGCCCCGGAACGCAAAGGGCCCCTCACGCACCCGCCAGAGCCGACCTACCCTTGCTGCCTTCCGGCCCTGGGGGAGTTCAGTCAGATAGCGCCACGTGAGGGGCTGGGCTCCACAGTAGCGGATGCCCGGCCCGAATCACGAGCCCGGTCCCCGGACCGATCCCCGGCTCGGACCCCGCCCCGGATCATGTTCGCGAGCACCCCCCAACGTCTTGTATTGTTTGCGGCGGAGGATTCGCCTAGTGGCCTAGGGCGCACGCTTGGAAAGCGTGTTGGGGGCAACCCCTCACGAGTTCGAATCTCGTATCCTCCGCCATTGCTCTCACCGGGCAATACGTCGAAGGGCCCTACCGCTTGCGGTGGGGCCCTTCGACGTTCTGTGGTTGCGTGGCCGGACACCTGACTGGGAGGTCCTGACATGACCAGTAAGTTCACCGAGCTTGCGATCGACTGTGCCGACCCCGACTCTCTCGCCCGGTTCTGGTGCTCCGTCCTCGGCTACGAGGTGCAGGAGGAGGAGGACGGGGTCGTCATCATCGGCTCGCCGGCGGTGCCCGAGGGCAAGGACCGCACCGGCCCGGTGCCACCGGCGCTGACCTTCGCGCGGGTGCCCGAGGGCAAGACCGTCAAGAACAGGCTCCACATCGACGTCAATCCCACCGACAGGGAGCAGGACGAAGAGGTCCGCCGCCTGCTCGACCTGGGTGCCCGGCACATCGACGTCGGACAGGGCGATGTGAGCTGGATCCCACTCGCCGACCCGGAGGGGAACGAGTTCTGCGTCCTGGCGACCCGTCACCCCTGACCGGGGCAGGCACGGCGTTCGCCGGCTCAGGCCTCGTCGGGTTCGGCGACGAGGAGTTGCGCGGCTTCGGTGATGTCGGTGTCGCGGACCGCGCGGGCCATCACGGCGCGGGCCGCCGCGGGCTCCGACTCGGGAGGCACGACCAGCAGGACGAAGTAGTCCCCGTCGCCGCGGGTGAGGAGGGCGGTGCCGTCGCCGACCTCGTGGGCGTCGAGATGCACGACTCGGTCGTCGATGATCAGTCGGGTCGGGAGTTCCTCCCAGGCGGCGGAGTCGAGTCCGACCCGTGCGATGGGGCCGAGATGTGAGGTCAACTCCGTGATCAGGGCGGGCAGCTCGGCCTCGATGTGGTGGGACCGGGGCCACCACGCGCCGTCGAGGAGCCCTTCGCGGGACTGGGTGGTCTCCAGCCTCAGCGGGGCCGTTCCGGGTTTCGCCTCTTCTCGGGCCGCGTCCGGCAGAAGCAGTGGGGGCTGGTGGGGGGTGTCGGATTCAGCCATGGTGGTTCGCCCGCCTCGGTCGTACGGCCGACACCCACCGCGTGGCCGTACCGATGACGGGGCGGGGCGTCGACCGGCGCGATGCCGTCGTAGCTTCACGGTAACCCCGGGGGCCGCGCCCACGCGCGTCGCAGCGGGCCGCGAGCGGCGGCGGCCGGAGTTACGGTTAAAGCAGTGGAAAGCGGGAGGTGACGGCCATGGAGGCGATCATCCTCATCGGCGCCATCGTTCTCGTGACCCTCATGGGCATGCGCCTGATCCACCGGATCAACGCCCGGCACGACGCACGCATCGCCTCGCACACCTTCAGCGATCCCATGCCGGGGGTCGGCAGACGGAGTCGCAAGCGCCACCGGCCGGTGCCCGAGGACCCCTCCCGCCCGGTCGACCGCGGCTGACCTCGGCCACGTCATTCCTCTCGCCGTGGCGCCGCCAGGTGTTCCACCACTTCCGTCAGGTCGCTGACCGCCTGCTCGATCTTCTGACGGACACTCAGCTGTTCGGTGACCATCGCCGCGAGCAGGAGGCCGGTGAGTGCGGCCGAGCCGTTGAGCGCCTGGAGGTTGACCATGACCTCGAAGAGGGTGTGGCGGGCGAACGGGCCGACGTGGTCGGTGGCCGCCGAGATCCCCAGTACGGACACGAACAGCACGCACGGCGCCGCTCCCGCGAGCTGGAAGCGCAGCGCCGCCCACGTGAGCAGCGGAAAGACGAGGAAGAGCAGGGCGAGCGGGCTTCTCGTGGCCAAGGGCGCGACGACGACGGCGGTGACCACCAGGGCAGCGGCCTCCGGCCACCGACGGGTGTTCCAGGCGAGCCGGACCCTGCTCAGCGCGATCAGCAGCGGGGTGCCGACGAGGACGCCCATCGCGTCTCCGGCCCACCACGCCGCCCACACCGGCCAGAACACGCTCCACGCCAGCTTGCCGCTGAGCACCAGCACACACGTGCCGACGGTGGCGCTGAGCAGTATCGGCAGCAGTCCGCCCAGGAAGACCAGGGCGACCCCGTCCCGCAGCCGGTCCAGCGCGATACGGAAACCGACCTTGCGCAGCAGCAGGTAGGCACAGACCGGGGCGAGCGTGTTCGCGGCGACGATCCCGAGGTCGGACAGGCTGAAGTGGCCGATCGACTCGATGAGCAGGAAGGCGCCGAGCGCGATGCCCGGCCAGATCCGCAGGCCCATCCACAGCAGGCAGGTGACGGCGACGCCGGTCGGGAGCCAGAGCGGGGTGACGACCGCGCCTTCGAGGACGATCCGCTGCCACAGGCCGAGCCGTCCGGTCGCGTAGTAGGCGGCGGCGACGGCGAGGACCCTCAGCAGGGCCCCGGACAGGCGTCGGAGTTCCTCGGTGCGCACCACTGGATCACATAATCACTCCCGTGCGGTGGCGGAGTGTGACACGCGCCGCCGCTGGCCCGCTGTCACCCGGGCAGGACCGCCGGTGGCGGGTCGTGGCGCAGGACGAGTACCGCGGAGTCGTCCTGGTGGCCGGTGCAGTCGGCGACCTCCATCACCGCGGCGGCCAGTTCCGCGGGTTCGGCGCCCGCCCCGGCAGCGACGACCCGGGCCACCCGCTCCAGGCCCGCCTCGATCGGGAACGAGGGACCCTCGACCACGCCGTCGGTGACCAGGACGTACGCGCCCGCCGTCGAGAAGCGGTGCCGGGTGACCGGGTAGCCGGACCCGGGCAGCATGCCCAGCGGCAGCCCGCCCTCGTCCACCGAGATGCCGTACCGGCCGTCGACGGTGGCCCAGATGGCGGGGACGTGGCCGGCGCGGGCCGACTCCAGTACCCAGGTCGTCGGATCGAAGCGGAGAAAGCTGCAGGTCGCGAAGAGATCGCGGTGCATGGACAGCAGCAGGTCGTTGGCCTGGGCGAGCGCCTCGCCGGGGTCCGGGGCGAAGGCGGCCACCGCACGCAGGGCGATGCGGATCTGCCCCATGAAGGCGGCGGCCTCGACGTCGTGGCCCTGGACGTCCCCGATGGAGAACCCGAGGGCGCCGTCGGGGGTGGCGAAGGCGTCGTACCAGTCCCCGCCGATGTCCAGTCCGTGGCGGGCCGGCGAGTATCCGGCGGCGGTCCGCAGACCTGGCAGGGCCGGCAGGGAGACGGGGAGCATCTCGCGCTGGAGGGCTTCCGCCAGTTCGACCCGCGCGTGCTGGAGTTCCGCCCCGGCGCGTGCCTGTGCGGCAAGGCGGCCGAGCCTGGTCAGCAGGTCGTCGGCGCTCTCGGGCTGGCTGGGACGACGCTGCGTCATGGACCGCTCCGGTATACGGAAAACCCCGGGTTCATCATATTTCCGCGGCGTCCCCACCGCCGCTCAGCTGCTGGACCTCGGCGTACGTCGGCGGCGCGGGGACCGCGACGTACCGGCCCGCCCGTACGTCGAGCGCCGCCGTGACCGCGGCGCCGAGTGCCGCGCGGAACAGGAGCGAGCCGAGGCTGACCCGGCGCACGCCCAGGGCGGCGAGCTCGGGGACGGTGGGGCCCGTGGGGGAGTAGAGGATGTTGAGGGGGATGCCGGAGGGGCGCAGGTACGCCACGAGTTCCCGGATCGCGGCCGGGTCGGTCAGGCCCGGTACGAAGACGCCGTCGGCGCCCGCCTGCCGGTAGGCGTCGAGCCGGTGCCGGGTCTCGGGCTCCGGCGCGGTCCGCGGGTCCGGAAGCCAGTACGTGTCCGTGCGGGCGTTGACGAACAGGTCCGGTACGGCGGCCTTGACCGCGGCGATCTTCGCCGCGTGGACGGGGGCCGGGGTGAGGGTGCCGTCGGCCCTGCCGTCCTCCAGGTTGATCCCCACCGCGCCCGCCCGCGCCAGCTCACGGGCGAGGCCGGCGACCTCGGCCGGGTCGTCGCTGAAGCCGCCCTCCGCGTCCACGGACAGCAGGAACGCTCCCCCGCCCAGGCGGCGGGCCAGGCGCAGGGTCTCCTCGCGGGTGGCGGCGTGGCCGTCGGGGAGCCCGGCCGCGGCGGCCACACCGAGGCTCGTCGTACCGATCGCGGCGAACCCCTGCCCGGCGAGCGCGGCGGCGGAGGCGTGGTCCCAGGCGTTCGGGAGGAGCAGGGGGCCGTCGGGGTCGTGGTGCAGGGCTTTGAAGACCATGCGGCCCACGCTAGGCGCGGAACGGTTCGGCGTCCGCCGAAGTGCCCGGGAGCGGCGGGCGCCCCTCAGTCGTTGACCGCCGTCAGCAGCACCGCCGTGTCCGTGACCGCGCGCAGGCCGTGCCGTTCCTGCGGGAGCGCGTGGAGCCGGCCCTCCGTGAGCGTCACGTCGCCCGAGACCGCCGTCAGCACGACCTCGCCCCGCAGGATCTGGAGCGTCGCGGCGGGCGGCGCGTTGTGCTCCTCCAGGACCTCGCCCGCCGTCAGCGCGATCACGCTCTGGCGGAGGGTCTCCTCGCGGAGCAGGAGATGCGCGCTGCGGCCGTGGGGGGAGGTCCGGGCTGCGGCGACGTGCTTGTCGGCGAGAGCGTTCAGGTCGTACGTCGTGGTCATGCTTCCAGCGTCCCCCCGGGACCGGTCCCCCGCCACAGGCGCGTGCGGCCGCTACCTCCCGCAGTGGTCCGCCACCAGGTCGGCGAAGGCCTTCGCCAGCGGGGTGAGCGTGGCCCAGCGCCGGACCGCCCAGCCGACGGCGAGGGGCGGCAGGTCCGGCACGGGGACGAGGACCGCCCCTCCGGCGCGGTCCGGGTCCCGCCGGCCGGGCAGTTCGGGGACGAGGGCGTGGCCGAGGCCGAGTTCGGCGAGGTGCACGGCGGTGGCCCAGTCGGCGACGCCCGCGTCGGACCCGGCCGTCCCGGTGAACCCCAGCGCGGCGAGGTGCCGGTCGAGATGGGAGCGCGACGTGGACTGTTCGGGCGGCCTGATGAGGTGGGCGGCGGCCAGGTCGTCGGGGCCGATCCGGGTCCGGCCGGCCAGCGGATCGTCGGGGCGCACCGCGAGGACCCAGGGGAGTTCGACGACGGGGCGCTGCTCGACGCCGCGTTCCGGCGCGCCGATGGTGACCCACGCGAGGTCGAGGTCGTGCGCGGCGAGCGCCTCGTAGGCGCTGTGGCTGGAGCTGACGGTCTGGAATTCGAGGCTCGCCCGGGGGTGGCGGCGCCGGAAGCCGACGATGGCCTCGGACATGAAGTGGCGCACGGTCGTCGCGCCCGTGGTGATGCGCACCGCGCCGCTCTCGCCGCGGGCCAGGTCCCCCAGACGGCGCAGCGCCACGTCGATGCCTCCGATGCCCTCGGCGGCCGCGGTCTGCAGGATGCGCCCCGCGGGGGTCGGCAGGACGCCGCGTGCGTGCCGTTCGAGGAGGCTGACACCGACCTCCCGTTCGAGACGGCGGATGTGCTGGCTCACCGCCGACTGCGTGCAGGAGAGGTCGCGGGCGACGGCGCTGAGGCTGCCCGCCGCGCACACGGCGACGTAGACACGGAGATCGTCGAGGGTCACGGCGCCAACGTAGCCATGTGGAGCCTTCCAAGCCAGAGCTTGGCGTCTGCCAAGAAATCCCGAGGATTGACTTGGGTCTTGGGCTCCGAAACGATCTCGGATGTGGATGCACTTGAAGCAGTGGCCGTCGGGGCGGCCGGTGTCGCCGCCGGCGCGATCAACGCGGTGGTCGGCTCCGGAACGCTCATCACCTTCCCTACGCTCCTCGCGTTCGGTTACCCGCCGGTGCTCGCCAACGTGTCGAACAACATCGGCCTCGTACCGGGCGTGCTCAGCGCCGCGTACGGCTACCGGCGCGAGCTGAAGGGCCAGCGAAGGCGGCTGCTCCGTTTCGGTACGGCCTCGCTGATCGGCGGGCTCACGGGGGCGCTGCTGCTGCTGAAGCTGCCGGCCGACGCGTTCACCTCGGTGGTGCCCGTCCTCATCCTGGTCGCCTGTGTCCTCGTCGTGCTCCAGCCTCGGCTCAGCCGCTGGTCGAAGGAGCGCCAGGCCACGGCGACGCGCACCGACGGCGGCGTGCCCATGTGGCTCGGGGTGCTGGGGACCGGCGTCTACGGCGGCTACTTCGGCGCCGCGCAGGGCGTGCTGCTCATGGGCATGTTCGGCAGCTTCCTCCAGGACGACCTCCAGCGCCTCAACGGGGCGAAGAACGTCCTGGCCTCGATCGTGAACGGGGTCGCGGCGATCGTCTTCATCGCCGTCGCCCACGTCGACTGGGTGGCGGCCGCGGTGATCGCCGTCGGCTCCACGCTGGGCGGCCTGACCGGCGCGAAGTTCGGCCGCAGGCTGCCCCCGGCGGCCCTTCGCGCGGTGATCGTCGTGGTCGGCGTCACCGCCTCGGTGACCCTGCTCGTACGGGGCTGAGCCCGCGGGCCGTCAGCGCTTGAGGAACGCGATCCGGGCCCGCTTCTCCGGGAGGAACACCTCCGGCAGGTCGATCTCCGGGAGCACGATCTCGGGGCCGAGTTCGAAGCCCGCGCGCTCCAGGAGCGCGATGGCCTTCGTGTTGCGCGCGTCGGGCTCGACCACGATCCGCCGCTTGCCGTGCCCTTCGAGCGCGTACGCGACGAGGACGGTCATGAGCGCTCCGGTGAAGCCGCGGACGGCTCCGCCGGTGGCCGGGGCGATCAGGAAGTGCACGCCGATGTCGCCGTCCTCGACCTCGTAGCACTCGCTGACCCGGTCGGCCTCGGGCTCGTACGTCTGGAAGAGCGCGACGGGTTCGCCGTCGAGGCGGACGAGGTGGGCGTGGTGCGTGGTGAGCGAGTCGAGGTGTTCGTACGTCTCGCGCACCTGCTCGCGGCTCGCGCCCTCCATGCCCCAGAACCGGGCGCGCTCCTCGCGCACCCAGCCGTGGATCACGTCGAGGTCGGCGGCGGGGTCGACCGGGCCGACGCGGACCGTGCCGAACCCTTCGACGGTCTGCTCGTACACGGCGCTCTCGCGCATGGGTGTCTCCTTGGTGAGGCGGTTCCAGTCGGTGATCACGGGGGCCAGGCCGCCCCGCAGCCACAGGGGGAGCTGATCGCGGCGGTGCGGGGAGCCGGGGATTCCGGAGGCGCCGAGCGGAACGACCCACAGGCTGTTCGCACGATCCGCGACGTCCCACACGTAGCGGGCGGCAGGGCCGCGGGCGCTGAGGTCGGTGACGCCGGGGACGCTCGACGTGGACAGGACGCAGTCGTGGTCGCCGGGCAGGCCCGGACCGGTCTCGTCGCCGTCGGGAAGTGCCCGCCAGGCGGCGAGCCGGTGCCGGTCGCCCCAGGTCTCCCCGGTCGCCGTGGCCCCGGCGGCTTCCTCGACCGCTTCGCGCACGACCATCTCCCGGTCGACATCCGGGAATTGATCGGACGTCAGCACGGTCTCCAGCGCGTACGCGATGCGCGGCGCGAGGGCCAGCCACGGCCGGAAGACCTCCGGATAGGCCTCCCCCATCCCCCTGAGCGGTGCGAACGCCGCGTGCGCGGCCAGCTTCCGTACGACCGCCGCCCGCACCCGCGCGTACGCGGCGGCGTCCGCGCTGTCCGCGTCCATGTGCCGGTCCCAGGCGAGCAGTCTCTTCCTCAGCGCCCCGGCATCGGGGCCGAGGCCGTCGAGGCGGGCCACGAGGTCGAGCAGCGGACGGGCGGAGGCGAGGCGGGTGTCGGTGTGGACGGCGGCCATGCCGGTCGCCGTCCACACCTCCCGCGCGTCGAGCAGCTCCCGTATGCGGTCCGCCCGGTGCGGCGGCGCGAACTCGATGCCGAGGGGCGCGGCCAGGCCCCGCTGGTTCGCCATGACCGCGACGGTGCCGACCCGCTCGCGGGGCAGCTCGCGCAGCCCGCGCCAGGCGTGCCGGGGCTCGTGGGCGGGGACGACCCGCAGCAGGTTCTCCGGGTCGCGCTCGGGCACGGCGCCCGCGACGCGGTGCAGGAGACCGCCCTCGGTGTCGGCGGCCTGGACGACGTTGACGGGTTCGGCCCAGCGGTCGAAGGCCCGGTCCACGTCGGCGACGGTGCGGGCGCGGAGCAGGGCGGGCAGCGCGCCGAACCCCAGGTCCTCGCGGACGCGCGGTGGCTGGCGCAGGGCGATGCCCTCGCCCTCGTCGGGGCCGCCGATGACGACGGTCCCGCGCTCGGTCTCGACGACCTCGACCTCCTGCGGCCGCGCCCCCGCCACCTCGAAGGTCTCCACGCGGCGGAACGCGGGCCGCCACCCGTCGGGCCCGAGCGCCTCCACGCCGCCGTCCGGGAGCCGCCGCAGCCGCTCCCGGTACAGATCCTGGTAGTCGGCCATCGCGTTGGTGATCGCCCAGGCGACGGTGCCGGTGTGGCCGAAGTGGCCGATGCCGGGGACGCCGGGGACGGCGAGGCCCACGACGTCGTACTCCGGGCAGGCGAGCCGTATCTGCTGGTAGACGCCCGGGTCCTCGATGTAGCGGTGCGGGTCGCCCGCGATCAGGGGGCCTCCGGTGGCGGTGCGGTCGCCGGTGACGAGCCAGCCGTTGCTGCCGCAGGTGCCGGGGCCGTCCGTGGCGAAGAGGCCGACGGCTCCGGGCCCGACGCGGCGTACGACCTCGTCGCGCCAGAGCTTGCCGGGGAAGCCGGTGAACAGGATGTGAGTGGAGAGCCAGATGCCGAGGGGCGTCCAGGGCCGCCACCGGCCAGGTTCGAGACCGGCGCGGGCGAACTCCGGCGCGGCGCCGTCGAGTTCACGCAGTCCGGCGTCGACCCCGGCCACGTACGCGTCGAGCCAGCCGCGCGTCTCCTCGTCGAGCGCGCGGTAGCAGCGCCGGGCCGTGTCGTCGATACGGGCCTGCCGGGCGAACCGGTCCCAGCCGGCGGCCTCCCGGCCGAGGAAGGCGGCGGACGTGCCCTGCGAGCGGTGCCGCTCGACCTCGATCTGCCAGGCCCGGTCGGCGGCGGCGTTGCGCCCCTGAGCATGGGCCAGCTCCCGCACACTGTCGGCACGGAGGTGAGGTATGCCCCACTCGTCCCGGTAGACCTCGACGCCCACGCTTTCCCCGCCTCGCCTTCACCCGCTTACAGATTAGGGCAGCCTAACCTAAGCAGGAAAGGGGTGCGCCGGGGCCCACGCCGCGCGATCATCGACACATGGACGTCACCCTTCACCTCGCCCAGGAGCCCGACGCCGACGCGCTCCTCGGCCGGAGCCCGCTGGCCGCGCTCGTCGGCATGCTGCTCGACCAGCAGGTCCCCATGGAGTGGGCGTTCGCGGGCCCGCACACGATCGCCCAGCGCCTCGGCGCCGACGATCTCGACGCGCACGAGATCGCCTCGTACGACCCCGAGGCCTTCGCCGAGCTGCTGTCCGCGAAGCCGGCCGTGCACCGCTACCCCGGCTCCATGGCCAAGCGGATCCAGCAGCTGTGCCAGTACCTCGTCGAGCACTACGACGGGGACGCGAGCGCCGTCTGGGAAGGCGTCAAGGACGGCAGGGAACTGCTCAAGCGCCTCAACGACCTGCCCGGCTTCGGCACGCAGAAGGCCCAGATCTTCCTGGCCCTGCTCGGCAAGCAGCTCGGGGTGCGTCCCAAGGGCTGGCGCGAGGCCGCGGGCGCGTACGGCGAGGCGAAGTCCTTCCGTTCGGTCGCGGACATCACGGGACCCGACTCGCTCACGAAGGTGCGGGCGCACAAGCAGGAGATGAAGGCGGCGGCGAAGGCGGCCAAGGCCGCGGGGAAGTAAGACCCGCGACGCGTCAGCACAGGCCGCGCCCCGTAGCCCATGAGGGCGGATCTCACCTTCGTTGATCATCTCGGGGGCGGCACCGGGGGACATTGACGTCCATGAGCACGCACGCCTCCCCCACGGGCGCGGGCCGCCGCACAGCGCGCCGGCCCGCGTGGGCCCGGGCGCTGCTCATCCTCATCGCGCTCCTCGGCATGGGGTTCGCGTCCGCCGCCCCGTGCGCCGAGGCCGCGGCCGCGCACGCCGCGTCCTCCTCCGCCGAACCCGGCGAGCTCCACCAGGACGCCCCCGACACCGCGCTGCGCCTGCCGGCGGCGCACGCGGCGCGCCTCCCCTCCGAACGCGCCACCCACGTGCCCCGCGCGCGCCCCTCCGCGCCACCCACGCGCCCTCGTGCGCCCCGCGCCACCCTCAACTCGCTGAGCGTCCTGCGCTGCGTCGTCCTGCGCTGCTGACAGCACGGCTCCGCCCTCCCGACGGACCGAGTCCGCTCACCCCCCACGCACGACAAGGACGACACCCTCATGCCCATCGACCCTTACGCGGTCCTGCGCGCTCTCCTGCTCGCCGAAGCGGCACGCGACGAACGCGCCGTACTCCCCGCACACGAGACCCCGGACGCCGAGCGACCGACCGACGACAAGGCCCAGGACCCGGACCCCCGGGACCGCGCCTGATCTCTCACGGTGATGGTCCCGGCCCCGCGCCCGCGGGACCGGGACCACCCCCGAGGCGCAAGGGCCTACCTCCGCCGCGTCCCGAAGAGCGACCGCGAGATCTCCCGCCCCAGCTGCGTACCGACCGACCGGGCGAGCGACTTGAAGATCCCGCTGCCCACCACCTGCTCCACGACCGACGCGTCCTCCTTGGACTTCCCGCGCCCCCCGGACGCCCGCGCCGCCGCCTTCTCGGCCTTCTCCTCCTGAGCCGCCCGCGCCCCGGCGTCCTTGCGCGCCCGCGCCTCGGCCTCCTGGGCCGTCAGCTTCTCGTACGCGGACTCACGGTCGACGGCGTTCGCGTAGCGCGGGTAGAGGACCGACTCCTTCACGGCGCGGTCGAGCGCGGCCGCGTCGATGGGTCCCATCAGCGACTCGGGCGCCCGCAGCCGGGTCGCGGCGACCGGCGTCGGCGCGCCCTTCTCGCTCAGCACGGTGACCACGGCCTCGCCCGTACCGAGCGAGGTCAGCAACTCCTCCAGGTCGTACGCGGAGTGGGGGAACGTCCTGACCGTCGACTTCAGCGCCTTCTGGTCGTCGGGCGTGAAGGCGCGCAGCGCGTGCTGGACGCGGTTGCCGAGCTGGGCGAGGACGTCGGACGGCACGTCCTTCGGCGTCTGCGTCACGAAGAACACGCCCACGCCCTTGGACCGGATCAGCCGCACGGTCTGCGTGATCGCCTCCAGGAACGCCTTGGACGCGCCGCTGAAGAGCAGATGCGCCTCGTCGAAGAAGAAGACCAGCTTCGGCTTCTCCACATCGCCGACCTCGGGAAGGTCCTGGAAGAGATCCGCGAGCAGCCACATCAGGAACGTCGAGAAGAGGTGCGGCTTGTCCTGCACGGCGGGCAGTTCGAGTACGGAGACCAGGCCGCGGCCGTCCGGGGCCGTGCGCAGCAGCTCGCTGCTGTCGAACTCGGGCTCACCGAAGAAGTCGCCCATGCCCTGCTGCTCGAACGCGGTCAGCGCGCGCAGGATCACCCCCGCCGTCGTGGTGGAGAGCCCGCCGATGGTCTTCAGCTCCTGCTTGCCCTCGTCGGAGGTGAGGAACGTGACGACCGCGCGCAGGTCCTTGAGGTCGACGAGTTCGAGGCCCTTCTGGTCCGCGTAGTGGAAGATCAGGCCGAGCGACTGCTCCTGCGTCTGGTTGAGCTGGAGGCACTTGGAGAGCAGGACCGGGCCGAAGCCGGTGATGGTGGCCCGCAGGGGAATGCCGGGGCCGATGCCGCCGAGTGCGTAGAACTCGCTCGGACAGCCCTTCGCCCGCCACTCCTGACCGACCTCGGCCGACCGCTGCGTCACCCTGTGGCCCGGCTCGCCCGGGGCCGAGATGCCGGAGACGTCGCCCTTGATGTCGGCGAGGAAGACGGGAACGCCCTGCGCGGCCAGTTGCTCGGCGATGAGCTGGAGCGTCTTGGTCTTGCCGGTGCCGGTGGCGCCCGCGACGAGGCCGTGCCGGTTGAGCATCCCCAGCGGAATCCGGATCTGCGCGTCCGGCAGGCACTGCCCGTCCCACACGAGCGCGCCGAGATCGAGCGCGGGCCCGGTGAACGCGTACCCGGAGGCGATCTCCAGGGCGGGGGCGGGGAGGGCGGCCGCGGTCGTGACGGCTTCGGGGACGGTGGTTCCGGGCGTCAACCCGCCGTCCGCGTCTACCCCCGAAGAGGGGTCCGTATTCGCCGGCGCAGCCGGGATCGGCTCACTGTCACTCATTTCTGGCCCCTGTCCCCGGATTGAGTGTTCCCGGTTTGTCCCTGTTTAGGACATCATTTCCCAGCCTCGCACTCCGTCTCCATGGCTGCGCCCGGAGAGCCGGGCCCGGTAGGCTTTCCGTGTGATCTTCAAGCGCATCGGAAACGGCCGGCCGTACCCCGACCACGGCCGGGAAAGCACCCGGCAGTGGGCGGACGTCGCGCCGCGCCCGGTCCGCCTCGATCAGCTCGTGACGACCAAGGGCCAGCTCGACCTCGAGACGCTCCTCGCCGAGGACTCGACGTTCTACGGCGACCTCTTCGCGCACGTCGTGAAGTGGCAGGGCGATCTCTACCTCGAGGACGGCCTGCACCGCGCCGTGCGCGCCGCGCTCCAGCAGCGCCAGGTGCTGCACGCCCGCGTCCTGGAGCTGGGCTGAGCGGCGGGCCACAGGCCCTCGTTGACCCTTTCGGGTAGTCCCTGGCACCGGCCAATGATCATTTAGTAGGAATCACTGCCGGGGCGCACTACGCTGCGCCCATGAGCATGCTCACTCCCCCCGGCATGGGCGGCAAGTACCGCATCACGGGAGACAAATATCCGCGTATGCGCCGGAGCCGCGGGCGCAGCAGGATCGTGCTCGCCGTCGTCGCCTCCTTCGTGGCGGTCGGCCTGATCGGCTGGGGCACCCTGCAGCTGATCGACGTCTTCACCGGCGGCGGTGACAGGGCCTCGGCCGCGGGCGCCACCGGCGACTGCCGGACGAAGACCTCCGCATCGCCCTCCGGGAGCCCGAAGATCCTGCCGAAGCCCGGCCAGGTCACGGTCAACGTCTTCAACGCCACGCCCCGCAGCGGCCTCGCCAAACAGACGGCTGACGAACTGAAGAAACGTGGCTTCACCATCGGCGACGTGGGCAACGCGACGAAGGCGTACGACAAGAAGGTCAAGGGCCCCGGGCTGCTGCTCGGCGCCAAGGGCGCCACCGATGCCGCGCTGCCGGTCCTCGGCACCCAGCTCTCCGGCGCCGAGCTGAAGACCGACACCCGCGCCGCGCCGACCGAGGTCGACCTGATCATCGGCACCGCGTTCAAGCAGCTCACGACGAAGGCGGACGCCGACAAGGCCCTGGCCGCGCTGGCCAAGCCCTCACCGACGCCCGCCACGTCGAAGAAGCACTGCTGAACTGATGAACCGACCTGCTGAAACGGACTGCTGAACCGGACGACCGGGATCCCGTGAGGGGGTCCCGTACGGGGTGGCTACTCGGCCGCCCCGTACATCCGGTCGCCCGCGTCGCCGAGGCCCGGGACGATGTACCCGTTCTCGTTGAGCCGCTCGTCGACCGAGGCCGTCACGACCGTCACCGGCGTGCCGGCGAGCTCGCGCTCCATGATCTCCACGCCCTCGGGGGCGGCGAGCAGCACCACGGCCGTCACGTCGTCCGCGCCGCGCTTGATCAGCTCCTGGATCGCCGCGACGAGCGTGCCGCCGGTGGCCAGCATCGGGTCGAGGACGTAGACCTGGCGCCCGGACAGGTCGTCGGGCATGCGCGTCGCGTACGTGGACGCCTGGAGCGTCTCCTCGTCGCGCACCATGCCGAGGAAGCCCACCTCGGCGGTCGGCAGCAGCCGCACCATGCCGTCGAGCATGCCGAGACCGGCCCGCAGGATCGGCACGACCAGGGGCCGCGGGTAGGAGAGCTTCACGCCGGTCGTGCCCGAGACCGGGGTCTCGATGTCGACCTGCTCGGTGCGCACGTCCCTGGTGGCCTCGTACGCGAGCAGGGTGACCAGCTCGTCGGCGAGGCGCCGGAAGGTCGGGGAGTCGGTGCGCTTGTCGCGCAGCGTGGTGAGTTTGTGCGCCACCAGCGGGTGGTCGACGACGTGGATCCGCATGTCCTCAACAGTAACCGGGTCCGGACCGCACCCGTGCTGGCATCAAACCCGCCATCGGAGGGAACGTGGAAATCGCGGACTGGGGGATGTGCCTATGCCGGATCAGGGACAGCACGACCGGGGACAGGACCCGGAGCGGGAGGGGACCGAGGACGAGCGTCTGCGGCGCCGTGCCCAGTTCCTGCGGGAACTCAGGGAGGCACGCGAGCTGCGCGACCGGGTCCGCCCACGCCGTGCCAGGGCGGCCCGAATGCGGCAGCAGATGCGCATGCGCACCTTCCGCTGGTGACGCCGCGCGAACACAGCGGGCGGAAGACCTCTCCTGAAGCGATGGTTTCTGCCACGATTCCGATTGGGCGGGGCTCGGAACTGCACACCCCGCCTTCCGAGTCCGCCGGGGGGAACTCCAACCGGCACACCTGAGACCAGTGGGAGAGTCACGGTGTACTTCGCCGCACTGCTCGCGCGCACCGAAGACGGGTGGGAAGCGAGCGATACAGAGCTCGACGACGTGGAGGCCCTGTCGGATCTGACCGACCTGGCCCGTGAAGCCTCGGCCGGCGGTGCCGAGGACGACACAGTGCTCGTCTTCATCGAACAGGAGGACGCCTGGTTCGGCGTCGTCCGTGTGGACGGCGAGGAGGATCCTCGTATCTACGTCTCCGACGCGGCAGCGGCCGCCCGGAGTTCGTACGGCGAGATCCTGCTCACCGACGAACTGCTCGGCAAGGATCCCGACCAGGACGAGCTGGACGCCCTGGATCTCGACGGGACCGAGGACGGCGAGCCCGACCCGGCCGACGAGGACGAGGCCGGGGACGACGACGCGGCGGGCGCCGCCGCCGAGGCCGTGCCCCCGGGCCCGATCGGGGACCGGCTGATCCTCGCCGACCTCGGAGTCTCCGAGAAGGAGCTCCTCGCCCTCGACACCAACGACGCCCTCAGCGAGATCGCCGAGGTCCTGGGAGCGGCGGAGGTCCTCGAAACGGTCCGATAGGTCCTTCCCGTCCATCATCTGTCCATTTCTCCACGACGATGCCGGTGCCTGCCACGGTCGGCTAGATTCCGCCCGTGAGCACCGCAGAACAGGCACCGGACCCCGTACGCGACCCCTGGCGGCAGGCCATGCGCCTCGCCGTCCGGGAGGCGCGGCTCGCCGCCGAGGGCGGTGACGTGCCCGTGGGGGCCGTCGTGCTCGCCCCGGACGGCACGTCCGTGCTCGCCTCGGGGCACAACGAGCGCGAGGCGGCCGGGGACCCGACCGCGCACGCGGAGGTGCTCGCGATCCGGCGGGCGGCCGCGGCGCTCGGCGAGTGGCGGCTCACGGGGTGCACGCTCGTCGTGACCCTGGAGCCGTGCACGATGTGCGCGGGCGCCCTCGTGCAGTCCCGGGTCGACCGGGTCGTCTACGGGGCGCGCGACGAGAAGGCCGGGGCGGCCGGGTCCCTGTGGGACGTCGTCCGCGACCGGCGCCTCAACCACCGCCCCGAAGTGATCGAGGGCGTGCTCGCGGACGAGTGCGCGCAGCAGCTCACGTCCTTCTTCCGGGACCGCTGACCGGGGCGCCGGAAGGCCCCGTGGAGGGGCCTGTGACGGGCTTCCCGGATACGGATTTCAGACCACGGCCCAACTTGGGCTAGGATCTCTCTCGGTAGCGTGTCCGAGCGGCCGAAGGAGCTCGCCTCGAAAGCGAGTGTGGGGAAACTCACCGAGGGTTCAAATCCCTCCGCTACCGCTGACAACGCCCCTCTTCCCCGGGTCACCGGGGAAGAGGGGCGTTCTGCATGTCCGGCCATGTCCAGCCGCACGCAGACCGATCGGGCAAAACGCCCCGCCCGCCGGGCCGTTGGCGGGAAAAACCGGATAACCGGCTGAACAGACGACCGGGATACACTCACGCCCGGCAACAGGGGTCACACGGGACACGGGCACGGGGAGGCCAGAGCGTGGTGCAGACGAAAAAAATAGGTCTCTTCGTCGTCGTCGTGTTCGTTCTCTACGTGATCATCACGGACCCGGCCAAGGCCGCGGACTACGTCCAGATAGGCTTCGAGGGCGTCTCGACCGCTGCTCAGAGCATCGGCGACTTCATGACCTGGGTCGTCAACGGCGGCGGGAACTGAGCCATCTCGTAAGCGTCTGCAAGGAGTGCCCGTGATCCGCCATCTGGTCCTCTTCAAGCTCAACGAGGGCGTCGAGCGCGACGAGCCTCGCGTCGTCGAGGGCGTCAAGGCCTTCCGCGCACTCGGCGGACAGATCCCGGAGCTGACGTTCTGGGAGTGCGACTGGAACATCACCGACCGCCCCATCGCGTACGACTTCGCCATCAACTCGGCGGTCGAGGACACCGATGCGCTCAAGCGGTACATCGAGCACCCGGCGCACCAGGCGGGCGTCGCCCAGTGGCGCGAGTTCGCCACGTGGGTGATCGCGGACTACGAGTTCTGAGCGAATCGCACGGCAAAGCGGCCCTTCACCAGGAACGGTGAAGGGCCTTTCTGTGTTGTATGCCCCAACTTGCCCTTCAACACGTACTTATGCGGTGCTTGCACACAGTGCACCTGTCTTGTGATGCTATGACCGCTTTTGACGGATGAGTTGACGGACGAGCTGACGGAGACAGAGGTGGCGTTGACCGTGCCGGCCAGTACAGCGCCTCAAGCACCGCCCGCGAAGAGCCGGGGCGCCGACACCCGCGCGCTCACCCAGGTCCTCTTCGCCCAGCTCAAAGACCTGCTGCCGGGGACTTCCGAGCACACCAGGGTGCGCGCCGCCCTCATCGAGGCCAACCTCCCGCTCGTGCGGTACGCGGCGGCCCGCTTCCGCAGCCGCAACGAGCCGATGGAGGACGTCGTCCAGGTCGGCACGATCGGGCTCATCAACGCGATCGACCGCTTCGACCCCGAGCGGGGCGTGCAGTTCCCGACGTTCGCGATGCCGACCGTCGTCGGCGAGATCAAGCGCTACTTCCGCGACAACGTGCGCACGGTCCACGTACCGCGCCGGCTCCACGAGTTGTGGGTGCAGGTGACCGGCGCGACCGAGGACCTCACCACGGCGTTCGGGCGCACCCCCACCACCGCGGAGATCGCCGAGCGCCTGCGCATCGCCGAGGACGAGGTCCTGGCATGCATCGAGGCCGGGCGCTCGTACCACGCGACCTCGCTGGAGGCGGCCCAGGAGGGCGACGGGATGCCCGGCCTGCTCGACCGGCTCGGCTACGAGGACCCGGAGCTCGACGGCGTCGAACACCGCGATCTCGTGCGGCATCTGCTCGTTCAGCTGCCCGAGCGTGAACAGCGGATCCTGCTGCTGCGCTATTACAGCAATCTGACCCAGTCGCAGATCAGCGCGGAATTGGGCGTTTCCCAGATGCATGTCTCAAGGCTGCTGGCCAGAAGCTTCGCGCGGCTCAGGTCCGCAAACAGGATCGAAGCGTAACCGGAACGGGTGGAGTGCCTTTCCCGGCACTTCCCCGCCGAAATACGTCAGTTCCCCGCCACACCCCCCTTTTCCTGCACCGATTCACCCCATCCATGTCGACATGTCACTACAGCGTGTTGCCGACATGTGACATTCTGCTGGAACCGCGTTTGCCGCAGCTCCGCCTCCGGTATTCAGGTGGAGGCTGCGTTCCTTCCAGACGGGAGCGCCCGCCGCGTCCGTCCGCGACCTCAAGGGGGTGGCATGTCCGCAGACCAGGGCAGCTCGAAGGTGCTCACGCTCAGCAAGAGCGCGTCCGCGCCCGACGTGCTTCACAGCTCGCCTGTATCCGGGGCTTCCGAAGCCATCGACACCCGCACCCTGTCCCGCTCCCTCTTCCTGCGGCTCGCCGCACTCGACGAGAACAGCCCCGAGCGTGCCTACGTGCGGGACACCCTCATCGAGCTGAACCTCCCGCTGGTCCGGTACGCGGCGGCGCGCTTTCGCAGCCGCAACGAACCGATGGAGGACATCGTCCAGGTCGGCACGATCGGCCTGATCAAGGCGATCGACCGCTTCGACTGCGAACGCGGCGTGGAATTCCCGACGTTCGCGATGCCGACCGTCGTCGGCGAGATCAAGCGCTTCTTCCGCGACACGTCCTGGTCGGTGCGGGTGCCGCGCCGCCTCCAGGAGCTGCGGCTCGCGCTGACCAAGGCGAGCGACGAGCTGGCCCAGAAGCTGGACCGCTCGCCGACCGTGCCCGAGCTGGCCGCGGTGCTCGGCGTCTCCGAGGACGACGTGGTCGACGGGCTCGCGGTGGGCAACGCCTACACCGCCTCCTCCCTCGACTCCCCGGCGCCCGAGGACGACGGCGGCGAGGGCTCGCTCGCGGACCGTCTCGGCTACGAGGACACGGCCCTGGAGGGCGTGGAGTACCGCGAGTCGCTCAAGCCGCTGCTCGCCAAGCTTCCGCCGCGTGAACGCCGCATCATCATGCTGCGCTTCTTCGCGAACATGACGCAGTCGCAGATCGGCGAGGAGGTCGGCATCTCGCAGATGCATGTGTCGCGCCTGCTCACGCGGACCCTGTCGCAGCTCAGGGAAGGTCTGATCGCCGACTGAGGCACCGCACGCGGTGCCGGCGCCGTTGACGGGGTTCCGAATTGACGGACCGTCAGACACACTGGCGCGATGCGACGAGGATCGATACGCGGCCACCGAGGCGCCCTGACGGGCGCGACGGCGGCCGTGGTCTGCCTGGGCGGTCTCCTTGCGGCGTGCGGGAGTTCCGACGGCGGGGACGGCTATGTGGCGGTCGGCGCGGCCGGTGCCACACCCGACAGGACGCCGGGACGCACGGTGGCGCCGACCGGTGACGTGGAGCTGGTGCCGCTGGACGGGGCCGCCTCGGATCCGCCGGGCCCGCCTCGGTCCGGGACGGGCAGCGGCGAAGACGGCGGCGACAAGTCCCCCGGCGGCGGAGGCAGTTCGGGGGACGGCGACACCGGGTCCGGCGCGCAGGCGCCTGCGGGCGGTGGCTCCGGGGCGCCCGAGGTGTCGGGACCCGAAGGGTCCGGGCAACCGTCCGCCGACGCGGGCGGGTCCGGTGGCGGTGGCTCCGGCGGCAGCGGCTCCGGCGGCGGGGCGGCGAGCACGCCGTCCGCCCCCGGCACCGGCACTCCGAGCGGGCCGGCCGTCCTGAAGGTCGGGGACCCCGAGCGCAAGGCCGCGGACAAGCGGTGGTGCGAGGACGTGACCCTGGACATGGTCAACACCGGTGGGACCGCGGTGCGTTCGGGCACGGTGACGTTCGGGACGCACATCATCGGCGCCCTCGGCATCGACTGGTCCACCGTCGAGTCCACCCAGGACCTCCCCGTGCCGATCGACGCGGGGAAGCGCAAGAAGAAGACCTGGACGGTGTGTGTCGACGCCTGGCGGGTGCCGCTCGGCATGCACGTGGAGACGCGAGACGTCTCCGTCACGTGGAAGTGAGCGGCTCTGGGGTGAAGTGGGGCGAGCAGCTCACCGGCAAAGTGAGGTGAGCGACTCTCCCGCGGAGAGGAGTGAGCGGCTCTCCGGCGGAGGGAAGCGAGCGGCTCACCCATGGAGAAAAGCGAGCGGCTCACCCACAGAGGGAAGCGAGCGGCTCCCTCCGCACGGAAGCGAGCGGCTCCCCCACGGAGAAAAGTGAGCGGCTCACCCGCAGAGGGAAGCGAGCGGCTCCCCGGTGGAGGAAAGTGGGCGGCTCTCCTGCGAGAGCCGCGGCCACCTACTTGAGGGCCAGCCAGGCCACGCCCGCCACGATGACGACGGCGAGCACGATGCCGATGATCAGACCCGCGCCGGGTCCCGACTTCGCCGGGGCGGCCTGCTGGCGCGACTGCGAGGCCGGTTCGTCGACGAAGGCGCGGAACATCTGGGTGCTCCCCGCGGGGTCGTAGTTGCCTTCGGGGGTCGGGCCCTGGGGGTTGTGTGCCATGGGGAAGGACCCTAGCGAATACGTGCGGGCAATGCCATACCTATGCTGAGCTGCGACTTTACATGTGCAACCCCTCCCCTTTACTTGGTTTTTAGGCTCGAACACCCCTTTTCGTTTGCCTGCGGCAACCAACTGTCTCTATGGTTGCCCTAAGCAACGAACGTAGGAGGTGCTGTGGCGGAGCAGAGTCAGTACGAAGAGCTCGCCCGACAGTTCAGTGCCTTCGGTGCCGTCAAACGGGACCTGCAGCGGTCCCTGCCGCACGACTGTCCGGCCGGTTCGGCCGCGGTCCTCATGCTTCTCGGCCACTACGGCCAGATGCGGATGAGCCGCCTGGCGGAACTGCTCGCCGTAGACATGTCCGTCACCAGCCGACACGTGGCGCACGTCGCCGACCGCGGCTGGATCGACCGGTCACCCGACCCCGCCGACAAGCGCTCCCGCATCCTCAGCCTCACCGATCAGGGCATGAAGCAGATCGAGCTGCTCTCCGAGCGGTCGACCGAACTGCTCGCCTACCGGTTGAGCGACTGGTCCGACGACGAGGTCGGGCAGCTGATCGCGATGATGAGCCGGCTCCGCGACAGCTTCGGAGACTGCCGGTACACACCGGGGCTCGCGCAGGCGCTTCCGGACGCCACCGAAGACGAAGAGACCACCCGTACACCCGCGTAAGTAAAGGAACCCCATGGCAACAACCACACCGGCAGGTGTGCGGGGCAGCCACGCCAAGCATGGAGGCGCAGCCCCCGGCAGCGGCGCTCCGATGACACACAAGCAGATCATGGAGGCGCTGTCCGGGCTGCTGCTCGGCATGTTCGTCGCGATCCTGTCGTCGACGATCGTCACCAACGCGCTTCCCGAGATCGTCGGCGACCTGGGCGGCGGCCAGTCCGCCTACACCTGGGTCGTCACCGCCTCGCTGCTCGCGATGACCGCGACGACGCCCCTGTGGGGCAAGCTCGCCGACATCTTCAGCAAGAAGGCGCTCGTCCAGATAGCCCTGATCGTCTACGTGGGCGGCTCGGTCGTGGCGGGGCTCTCGCAGAGCCCCAGCATGCTGATCGCCTGCCGTGTGGTGCAGGGCATGGGCGTCGGCGGTCTGTCCGCCCTCGCGCAGATCGTCATGGCCGCGATGATCTCCCCGCGTGAGCGGGGCCGTTACTCCGGCTACCTCGGTGCGACCTTCGCCGTCGCCACCGTCGGCGGCCCGCTGCTCGGTGGTGTCATCACCGACACCTCGTGGCTCGGCTGGCGCTGGTGCTTCTACGTCGGTGTGCCGTTCGCGATCATCGCGCTCATCGTTCTGCAGAAGACGCTGAAGCTCCCCGTGGTCAAGCGGGACAACGTGAAGGTCGACTGGGCCGGTGCCTTCTTCATCACCGCCGCGGTCTGCACCCTGCTCCTGTGGGTGACCTTCGCCGACGACAAGTACGACTGGCTGTCCTGGCAGACCGGCGCGATGGTGGGCGGCGCCTTCGTCCTCGCGCTGATCTTCATCTTCGTGGAGACCAGGGCCGCGGAGCCGATCATCCCGCTGCGGCTCTTCCGCAACCGCACCATCACGCTCGCCTCGATCGCCTCGCTCTTCGTGGGTGTCGCGATGTTCACGGGCACCGTGTTCTTCTCGCAGTACTTCCAGCTGGCGCGCGGCAAGTCGCCGACGATGTCCGGTGTCATGACGATCCCGATGATCGGCGGCCTGTTCATCTCGTCGACCGTCGCGGGCCAGGTCATCACCAAGACCGGCAAGTGGAAGGCGTGGCTGGTCTCCGGTGGCGTGCTCATCACGGCGGGCCTCGGACTGCTCGGCACGATCCGCTACGACACCCCGTACTGGCGCGTCGCGATCTTCATGGCGCTCATGGGTCTCGGCATCGGCATGATGATGCAGAACCTCGTGCTCTGCACCCAGAACCAGGTCGCTCCGCAGGACATCGGTTCGGCCAGCTCCACGGTCACCTTCTTCCGCTCCCTCGGTGGTGCGATGGGTGTCTCGGCGCTCGGTTCGATCATGTCCACGCGCATCACGCACTACGTCAAGGACGGCCTCGCCGACCTCGGCCCCAAGGGCGCTGCCCTGGGCCACGGCGGCACCGGCGGCGGCGCCATCCCGGACCTGGACAAGCTCCCCGCGCCGCTGCGCACGATCATGGAGAGCTCGTACGGGCACGGCATCGCGGACGTGTTCCTGATCGCCGCTCCGATCGCGCTGCTCGCGCTCATCGCCACGCTGTTCATCAAGGAGATTCCGCTGCGTACGTCGAACTCCCAGGCGGCTCCGGCCGCCGAGGCCGAGGCCGAGGCGCTCGTCGCCGCGGCTGCGGGTGCCGGCGCTCCCGAGGCGCCGGAGCTCGTTCCGGCCATGGCCGCCGCGGTCTCCGAGCCGGCCTCGGACGGCGCGACCCAGCGTCTGCAGGCGGTCGCCACGACGGCGGGCAGCGTCCCGGCGGCGGCGTCCACCGGTGGCGGCACCCCGGTCCGCGGCTTCGTCCGCGGCTCCGAGAGCGCCCCGGTCCCGCGGGCCGCGGTCACGCTGATCTCGCTCGGCGGACGCCAGCTGGGCCGCGCGGTCTCCCAGGGCGACGGCGCCTACGGCATCGACGCCCCCGGCGCGGGTTCGTACGTCCTGATCGCCTCGGCCGACGGCTACCAGCCGCAGGCGTCCACGGTCGTCGTCGGCGAGGAGCCGGTCGCGTACGACATCCTGCTCAGCGGCACCAGCGGTCTGAGCGGCGTCGTGAAGTCCGTGGACAGCAAGCTGCCGGTCTCCGGCGCCATGGTCATCGTGACCGACGTCCGCGGTGACGTCCTCGCCACCGGAATCTCCGGCGAGCAGGGCGAGTTCACGTTCGCCGAGCTGGTCCCGGGTGCGGTGACCGTGGCGGTCACCGCGGCAGGACACCGTCCGCTCGCGCTGCCCGTCGAGGTCGGCGGCACCGGGGTCACCCGGGTCGAGATCGGGCTGCACTCCGGTGCGCAGGTCGCCGGTGTGATCCGGGCCGCGGGCGGTCCGCTGAACGACGCGCGGGTCACGCTCGTCGACGCGGCGGGCAACGTGGTCGCCACGGCGACGACCGGTCACGACGGGGCGTACGCCTTCACCGACCTGGACAGCGGCGAGTACACGGTCATCGCGACCGGCTACCCGCCGGTGGCCACCGGTCTGACGGTCAACGGCGGCGGCGCCGAGGGCCACGACATCACGCTCGCCCACCCCGGCGAGTGACGACCCCGGGCAGGGGCGCGCTTCGAGCGGAGACGCGCCCCCGCCCGGTAGTGGGAAAAGGACCCCGGAACCGGTGGCGGCACTACGGCAGGGGACGGCCGGCCGCCACCGGACCGGGGTCCGGCCCGTTTACGGGCCATCGACCAAGGGTCCTCAGCCATCGATCGAGGGCCCAGCGGCGGGCGACCACGTCCGCGAGAGCGGCGCCGGTATTCGGCGCAAGGGAGAAGCATGGGACTGAGCGCGCGGATCCGTACCAGGGACGGATGGGCTCTGCCGCACGCCGTCGTGACGGTGACCGACATGACGGGTGCGCAGGTGCTGCGGGCCGAGGCCGACGACGAGGGGGCCGTGCACGACGCGGTGACCCTGACCCCGGGCCCGTACGTCGTGATCGTGACGGCGGTCGGTTACGCGCCGACGGCGTCCACGGCGATGGTGACGGCGAGCGGCCGTGCCGACGTCGGCACGGTGGTCCTCACCCGGCAGGGCGGCGCGGAGCTGCCGCCGCCCGGACCGTGGACGATCGACCCGGCGCACTCCTCGGTGGGCGCGGTCGCGCAGCACCTCGGCATCTCGAGCGTGCACGGCCGGTTCACGGAGTTCGGCGGCCGGATCGAGATCGCCCAGGACGTGGAGAAGTCGCGGGTGGAGGCGGTCATCAAGGCGTCCTCCATCGACACGGGCAACGGCATGCGGGACGGGCACCTGAAGACGCCCGACTTCCTGGACGTCGAGACGTTTCCGGAGATCACGTTCCGCTCGACCGGCCTGGAGCCGGCCGGGTCCGACCGCTGGACGGTGCACGGCGATCTGACGCTGCACGGCGTCGTACGGCCCGTGGACCTGGACCTCAGCTACCTCGGCACGGGCGCGGACCCGTGGGGCGGCACCCGGGCGGCGTTCCGGGCGACGACCGAGCTGAAGCGCGAGGACTTCGCGATGAACTACAACCAGGTCGTCCAGGCGGGCATCTCCGCGATCGGCACGACGCTGAAGGTGGAGCTGGACATCCAGGCCGTACAGGGGGACACGCTGCCCCAGGCGTGATCGGGGGTTCGAGCGCGGGCGCCGCCGACCGTCGTAGGGTGCTGGACATGGCACCCAGCATCGCGACCAACACCCGTGTGTCCCTCGACGAGTTGCTCGAGTTCGTCCGCCCCCGCCACCGCGCGCTCCTGCTGACCGCCCGGACCGACGGAACCCCGCAGGCCTCCCCCCTGACCTGCGGGGTCGACGACTCCGGGCGGATCGTCGTCTCCACGTATCCCGAACGCGCCAAGACCCGTAACGCCAAGCGGAATCCGCGGGTGAGCGTGGTCGTCCTGAGCGACGACTGGAACGGCCCGTGGGTGCAGATCGACGGCACCGCGGAGGTCATCGACTCACCCGAGTCGGTCGAGCCGCTGGTCGAGTACTTCCGCAACATCTCGGGCGAACACCCGGACTGGGACGAATATCGCGCGGCGATGCTCAAGCAGGGCAAGTCCATCATCCGGATCACGCCGGAACGCTGGGGGCCCGTGGCGACCGGCGGTTTCCCGGCGCACTTGGCCTGAGCACCCGGCCCGACACACGCTCTAGCGCGAGGGCTGCTGCTGGGCGGCGACCATCGTGTCGATTCCGGCCACCAGCAGGTCGAGCGCGACCTGGAAGTCGGCCTCGCGGATGTCCTCCACCTTGTGGCCCTCGGTGCCCGCCATCAGCGCCCGCGCGTTCTCGTAGTCCTCGGCCATCTCCGGGGCCAGTTCACCGAATGCGCCCATCGCGTGGTGGTAGTACTCGTCCTGGGTCATCCCGGCGTCCGCGCAGCGCTGTACGAAGTGGCCCTCGATGGTCCCGTACCCGTACACGAACTGGAAGACGGCGGCGATCGCGCCCCGCTGGCCCTGCAGGTCGAGGCCGGTGTCCTCGATGATGCGCTGCACCTGGCGCGAGAACGCCAGCGAGTGCGGGCCGATGTTGAGGAAGTGGCCCGTGAGCGGGGAGGTCCAGGGGTGGCGCACCAGGCTCGCGCGGTACACCCCGGCGAGCTGCCTCAGCGGGGCGCGCCAGTCGCCCCCCGGCGCCGCGGGCTCGGGCAGTTCCATCTCGCCGAAGACGCGGTCGAGGGCCAGCTCCAGGAGGTCGTCCTTGGTGTCGACGTACCAGTAGACAGACATCGCGGTCACGCCGAGCTCGGCCGCGAGGCGCCGCATCGAGAACTTGGCGAGGCCCTCGGCGTCGAGGAGTTTCACGGTGGCCGCGGTGATCCGCTCCCGGTCGAGAGTGCTGGGCGCCTCGCTCCTGCGGGTACGCGGCGTCTTGCCCTCCAGCCAGACGCTCGTCCGCGCCGGACGCCCCGCACGGTCGGCTGCCTTCGCCATGGCGCACCTTCCCAAAGTCCTCGTACCGGCCCGGTTCCGGCAGCGGACCGGACTGGCCCGGTCCGCCACCACCGATGCTATGTGCAGCTAGGCCGTGGCCTTCACCGCTGAGCCTGCCCGCTCCGCCCTCCTGAGCAACGCCGCGGCGAGGAGGCCACCCACGAGCACGGCGACCGCGCCGACCAGCTGGCTGGTCTCCAGGCCCGAGGAGAACGCGTCGGCGATCCGCTCCCGCTCCGCCCCCGACTTCGCCGCGGCGAGCGCCGCCGGGAGCGAGGCCGCGGAGACGGATACGAGCGCGGCGAACCGGGAGTTCAGCACGGCGCCGAGGACGGCCACACCGAGACCGTTGCCGAACTCGGCGAGCGTGCCGTTGACTCCGGCGCCGACGCCCGCCTTCTCCGGCGGGATCGCGCTCATGATGGCGTTCGCCATGGCGGGCATGGCCACCGAGATGCCCGCGCCCATCACGACGAGGCCGAGCAGCATGCCCCCGTACGAGTCCCCGCCGAGCAGGGCGATCGCGGCGAGGCCGGCCGCGAGGCACGACATGCCGGTGGCGATGGTCGCGGGGGTGCCGAGCCTCGGCAGGATGCGGGCGCCGACGCCGGTGAGGTTGAGGACGACGACCGTCAGGGCCATGGGCGCCGTGCGCAGACCGGCCTCCAGGGCCCCGTAGCCGAGCACGAACTGGAGGTGCTGGGTCAGCAGGAAGAGCGAGCCGCCCATGCCGAAGGCGACCAGGATCGCGCCCGCGACAGCCCCGGTGAACCGCTGGTTGCGGAAGAAGTGCATGTCCAGCATCGGGTACGGGATCCGCAGCTCCCACACCACGAACGCGGCCAGGACCACGAGGCCGACCAGCGCGGAGAAGCCGACGTGTGCCGACGTCCAGCCGTGCTGCGGGCCCGAGATGATCGCGTAGACCACGCCCGTCATGCCGACCGTGGACAGGAGCGCGCCGACCAGGTCGGGCCGGTCGCCGAGCGGGTTCTTGGACTCGGGGACGAGTGCGAGGACCGCGATCAGGCCGATGACCGCGACCGGGATGTTGATCAGGAAGATCGCGCCCCACCAGAAGTGGTCGAGCATGACGCCGCCGAGGAGCGGGCCCGCGGCGAAGCCGAGGGAGTTCACGGTGGCCCACAGGCCGATCGCCCTCACGCGCTCCGTGTCGTCGAAGATCTGCACGACGACGGCGAGCGTGGTCGTCATCAGGAGCGCGCCGCCGACACCCATCCCGGCGCGCGCCGCGATCAACTGCCCGGTGGACTGGGCGAGGCCGGCGACCAGCGATCCGGCGCCGAACAGGACGAGCCCGGCCGCGAGCATCTTCTTGCGTCCGTAGCGGTCGGCCGAGCTGCCCGCGGTGAGCAGGAGACCCGACTGGACCAGCGAGTACGCGTTGATCATCCACTGGATGTCGGAGGTCGAGGCGTCCAGCTCCCGGGTCAGGGAGGGGATCGCCACGTTCAGGACGGTGTTGTCGAGCAGCACGGTGAGCTGGGCGAGGCAGATGACGCCGAGGATCAGCCAGCGCTGCGGATGGCCGCCGCCGGTGGCGGCCGTTGAGTTCTCGGCGGTGGTCGCCGTCATGTCCAGATCCCCCTGTACGGTGTACGTCGAGTGTCGCTGTACACCGTATAGCCGTCTCCGTGCGGCGGCCAAGTCACTTTTTCGGCGCCGGACACCCGCTAGCGTTCTCCCGCCGGAAACCTGACGAGTGAGGGGTCGGATGTCCAAGCACCGCCGCACACCGCAAGTTCTGCTCGCCGCCGCGCTGTTGGGGGGACTCGCCGCCGCGCCGCAGGCGCAGGCCGCCGGGGGACCACCACCCGTCCCGCTGCGCATCGCCACCTACAACATCCACGCCGGTTCCGGCATGGACAACGTCTTCGATCTCGACCGCCAGGAGGCGGCGCTGCGTGCCCTGCACGCCGACGTCATCGGACTCCAGGAGGTCGACGTCCACTGGGGCGCGCGCAGCCAGAACCGGGACCTCGCCCAAGAGCTGGCGGACCGGCTCGGGATGCATGTGTCGTTCGCGCCGATCTACAGCCTCGACCCGGTCGAGGAGGGAGGGCCGCGCCGCGAGTACGGGGTGGCGATCCTGTCCCGGTATCCGGTCCGCGGCGCCGTGAACCACGAGATCACCCGCCTGTCGACGCAGGACCCGAACCCGGTCCCGGCGCCCGCCCCCGGCTTCGGGGAGGTCGAGCTGAAGGTGCGCGGGGTGCCGGTCCAGGTCTTCGTGACGCACCTCGACTACCGGCCCGACCCGTCGGTACGGGCCGCGCAGGTCGCCGACACCCGTCGGATCATGGCCGGGGAACGTACGTCGCCGGGGGACCGCCAGATCCTGCTCGGCGACTTCAACGCGGAGCCGGGCGCCCCCGAACTCGCCCCGCTGTGGAAGGAGCTGGCACCGGCCGACCCGGGGGCGTACACCTTCCCGGCGGCGGATCCGGTCAAGCGGATCGACTACGTCGCGGTGGGCGAGGGCGTCCGGGTACGCGACGCGGCGGTGGCCGAGACTCTCGCCTCGGACCACCGCCCGGTTGTCGCCGATCTGTCGCTGAACAGGAGTTAGGGCAGGACCAGGACCTACTTCGGCTGCGTCAGGTCGTAGAAGGTCGCGCTGCCCACGGTGACCTTCGTGTAGTTCTTCTCGACCCAGGACTGGATCTTGGAGGCGGAACCGCTGCCGCCGCCCATCCCGCCCATGCCGCCACCGATGAAGTAGTGGATCTTCCCGTCCTCGACGTAGCTCTTGAACTGGGCGAGCGTCGGGGACGGGTCGCTTCCGTTGAAGCCGCCGATCGCCATGACGGGCTTGCCGGTGGAGAGCTGGTAGCTGGCCGCGTTCTGCGAGCCGACGGCCGCGGCGGCCCAGGTGTAGTCGTCCGCGTTCTTCTCGACGAGGACCTTGGCCTTGGCGCTGACCTGCGCGCCGTTGAGGAGCCCGCCCATCCCGCCGCCCATGCCGCCCGGGCCGCCGCGTTCGCCCGTGCCGGCGCCGCCGGGCATCGTGCCGATGCCGCCCTGCTGCTTGCCGTTGCCCGTGCCCTGGTTCTGACCCTGGCCATTGCCCTGGCCGGGCATGCCGCCGGTCGGGGGCATGCCCGTGCCGCCACCCTGCCGGCCCTGCCCGCCCTGGCCGGGCAGCTGGCCCGGCTGACCCTGGCTGTTCTGCCGGCCCTGGCCGGGCGGCTGCATTCCGCCGCCGCGCATGCCGCCTTCGCCGCCGGGGCCACCGGGGAAGCCGCCCCGGCCGCCCATCATGCTCGCCCCCGCGGGACCGGCCGTCACGATCGAGCCGCTGTGTCCGGTGTCGAGCGTGCTGATGGTGTACGCGGTCGGTCCGGCCAACGCGGCCACCAGGCCCACCCCGGCTGTACCGAGCGCCAGCCGACGGTTCAGCCGGCCCGCGACGGCGATGCCGAGGCCCGCCGCGACGCCGCCGACGAGGATCACCCAGCGCAGCCACGGCACGTAGTCGGGCGTCCGGTTCAGCAGGACGTACGACCACACGGCCGTCACCGCCGCCGTGACACCGAGCGCGGCGGACGCCGTGAACCTGGCCCGCTCCTCCCACAGCACGCTCGCGCCCATGCCGACGAGCGCGGCGGCATAGGGGGCGAGGGCCACCGTGTAGTACTGGTGGAAGATCCCGGCCATGAAGCTGAAGACGACCATGGTCATCACCAGCGATCCGCCCCACGCGAGGAACGCGGCGCGTGCCGTGTCGGTGCGGCGCGCCTTCCGGGTGACCACGACACCGGCGACGAGGAGCAGCAGCGCGGCCGGCAGGAGCCAGGAGATCTGGCTGCCGATCTCGGAGTTGAACATCCGGTCGATGCCGGTCTCGCCCCACTGGCTGCCGCCGCCCATGCCGCGACCGCCGCCGCCGACGCTGCCGGTCTCCTCGCCGTTGATCCGGCCGAGCCCGTTGTAGCCGAAGGTCAGCTCGAGGAACGAGTTGTTCTGGGAGCCGCCGATGTACGGGCGCGAGGACGCGGGCCACAGCTCCACGACCGCGACCCACCAGCCGCCCGCGACGACCATCGCGAGCCCGGACAGCAGCAGCTGTCCGATCCGCTTGAGCGGCCTGCCCGGCGCGAACACCGCGTACAGGACGGCCAGCGGCGGCAGGATCAGGAACGCCTGGAGGGTCTTCGCGAGGAACGCGAGGCCGACGGCGACGCCCGCCCACACCAGCCACTTCGTCCGGCCGTTCTCCATGCCGCGCAGGACGCAGTAGACCGTGACGGTCATCAGGAGCGCCAGCAGGGCGTCCGGGTTGTTGAAGCGGAACATCAGGGCGGCGACGGGCGTGAGCGCGAACGCCGCCACGGTGAGCAGCCCGGCCGCCGCGCTGAACCGGCGCCGCACGGCCGCGTACAGGACGCCCGCCGTCGCCACGCCCATCAGCACCTGCGGGACGAGGATCGCCCAGGAGCTGAGGCCGAAGATCCGCACCGAGAGCGCCATCGGCCAGAGCGACGCCGGGGGCTTGTCGACGGTGATGGCGTTGGCCGAGTCGAGCGACCCGAAGAACATCGCCTTCCAGCTCTGGCTCCCGGCCTGCACGGCCGCGGAGTAGAAGGAGTTGGCGTAGCCGGAGGCGCTCAGGTTCCACAGGTAGGCGAGCGCCACGACGAGCAGCAGGCCGAGGAACGCGGGGCGCGCCCAGCGCGGGTCCTCGGACCGGCCGCGCCAGACCCGGGCGAGCGGGGGCTGCTTCGGGCGGCCGTGGCCCAGGCCCTGGACGGCCGGTGCGGCGGCCGGGGGCGGTGGCAGCGCGGGTGCGTCGGCGGGGAGGTGGGGCTGGGTCATCGTCCGGTCCTCAGTTCGTGGTCGTACGTGGGTCGGGAGGCGTCCGGCGCACCGGGTACGGGCAGCGGCGCGGGGGCGGGCGGCTCGGGGAACACCCAGGCCCGGAAGAGCAGGAAGCGCAGCACCGTCGCCGCGAGGTTGGCGGCGACGAGCACCGCGAGTTCCGTGGAGTGCGCCGGGTCCGCGGAGGCGGCGCCGAGCGCCGCGAGCGAGCCGCTGGTCAGGGCGAGCCCGATCGCGAACACGACGAGGCCCTGCGCCTGGTGGCGGACGGCCCGGTCACGGCCGCGGACTCCGAAGGTGAGCCGCCGGTTGGCGGCCGTGTTGGCGACGGCCGACACGAGCAGGGCCAGCGCGTTGGCGACCTGCGACCCCGTGAACGTACGGAATCCGGAGTAGAGCAGCAGATAGACGAGGGTCGACAGGACGCCGACGACGCAGAAGCCGACCAGCTGGCGGGCCAGGCCCCTGGGCACTCCCGGTACCTGGCGGTCGCGCGGGTCGTCGCCGAAGGGGCGGGCGAGCCGGTCCAGGGGGAGCGCGCCGACCGCGAGCGCCCGGCCCACGCGCCACACGCCCTTGAGGTCGTCGGTGGCCGTCTTCACGATGTGCACCGTCGAGTCCGGATCGTCGACCCAGTCGACCGGCACCTCGTGGATACGCAGCCCGGCCCGCTCGGCCAGGACGAGCATCTCGGTGTCGAAGAACCAGCCGCTGTCCTCGACGAGCGGCAGCAGGACCCGTGCCACATCGCGCCGGATCGCCTTGAAGCCGCACTGGGCGTCGGAGAAGCGCGCCTGGAGGGAGCCGCGCAGGATCAGGTTGTAGGCACGGGAGATGAACTCGCGCTTCGGCCCGCGCACGACACGTGAACTGCGCGCGAGGCGCGAGCCGATCGCCAGGTCCGAGTGGCCCGAGATGAGCGGCGCGACCAGCGGGAGCAGGGCGTTGAGGTCGGTGGACAGGTCGACGTCCATGTAGGCGAGGACGGGCGCGTCGGACGCGGACCAGACGGTGCGCAGGGCGCGCCCGCGGCCCTTCTGCTCCAGGCGGGCGTTGTGCACCTCGGGGAGCGCGGCCGCCAGGGCGGCGGCGACGTCCGGGGTCGCGTCCGTGGAGGCGTTGTCCGCGATCGTGATGCGGAAGCGGTAGGGGAAGGTCCCGACGAGGTGCCGGTGCAGCCTGCGCACGCAGGGACCGAGGTCCCGCTCCTCGTTGTAGACCGGGATCACTACGTCCAGAACCGGTGCATCGCCCGCGCCGGCCGGGAGGTGCTCCCGCGCCGGCAGCACCCCCAGGGAGGGGTCGGTGCCCGGAGAAGAGTCGGTTCGCATGACACCGACATTCGCCAACTGCCCTGTCAGACCGGTGTGGTGAGACTGTGGCCCGCCTGTGAGTACGTGACGGGTTCGGCACACGCCGGCAGATGGACGGTGAACACGGTCCGGCCTGGCACGCTGTCGACGGTCACGGCGCCGCCGTGCGCGGCCGCGACCGCCTGCACGATGGCGAGGCCGAGACCGGTCGAACCGTGGGCCCGGGAGCGGGAGGTGTCGCCGCGCGCGAACCGTTCGAAGACGTGCGGGAGCAGCTCGGGCGGGATGCCGGGGCCGTTGTCCTGGATGTCCAGGCAGACCCATGGCCCGTGCCGGTGCACGCGCGCGGTCACCGTCGTGCCCGGTGGCGTGTGCGTACGGGCGTTGGCCAGGAGGTTCACGAGCACCTGGTGGATGCGCGGCCCGTCGGCGAGCACGAGGGCGGGATCGTCGGGCAGTTCGAGCCGCCACGCGTGGTCCTGGCCGGCCGCGCGGGCGTCGCTCAGCGCGTCCACGACCAGCGGCGACAGGTCGGTCGCCTCGTACGACAGGGGGCGGCCGGAGTCGAGCCGCGCGAGCAGCAGCAGGTCCTCGACGAGCCCGGTCATGCGGTGGGCCTCGGACTCGATACGGCCCAGCGCGTGCCGGGTGTCGGGCCCGGTCTCCTCACGGCCGCGCCGGGTGAGTTCGGCGTACCCGCGGATCGAGGCGAGAGGCGTACGCAGCTCATGGCTGGCGTCCGCGACGAACTGGCGCACGCGCGTCTCGCTCTGCTGGCGCGCCTCCAGCGCTCCGTTCACATGGTCGAGCATGCGGTTGAGAGCGGCGCCGACCTGGCCGACCTCGGTGCGCGGGTCGGCCTCGGTGTCGGGGACCCGTTCGTGGAGGGCCACTTCACCGCTGTGCAGGGGGAGTTCGGAGACACGGGTCGCGGTGGACGCGACACGGCGCAGGGGACGCAGGGCCACGCCGACCATGGCCGCGCCGGCGAGGGACGCGGCGACGAGACCGGCGGCGGTGACACTGACCTCGACGACGACGAGGGTGTTGAGGGTGTCCTGCACCTCGGTCTCCGGCAGGCCGACCATGGTGTTGCCACCCGGCTTCGAGGAGATCCGGTAGTCGCCGAGCCCGGGCACGCCGACGCTGTGCGCCTGCCCGTCCTGCGGCACACTCTCCAGCGCGCTGATCTGCGCATCCGTCAGCGGGACTATCGGGGTGTCCCGGTCGGCGACGCTCTTCGCGGCCTCGGTGACGCGTCCGTCGGACGCGACGAGGGCGCCGATGGTGCCCGGCCTGCTCGGACCGCCGAGAAAGCTCAGGTCCTGCGCCTGCCGGTCCGGGCCGGGACCGCCCGTGGACAGGACGGAGGCGCCGCGCACCTGCTTGTCGAGCTGGTCGTACAGATAGGTGTGCAGCGCGATGGTGGTCACCGTTCCGATGACCGCGCACACCAGGGCGATCAGCGCGACAGCCGTGATGACGAGCCGCTTGCGCAGGCTGCGCGGCTGCCGCCGACCGCTCATGACGCGACGGGCACAGCGGGCTTGATGAGATATCCGGCGCCGCGCCGCGTGTGGATCATCGGCTCGCGCCCGGCGTCGATCTTGCGGCGCAGGTAGGAGATGTACAGCTCCACGACGTTGGCCTGGCCGCCGAAGTCGTAGCTCCAGACGCGGTCCAGTATCTGCGCCTTGCTCAGCACCCGGCGCGGGTTGCGCATCAGGTAGCGCAGCAGCTCGAACTCGGTGGCGGTCAGATGGATGCCGTCCCCACCGCGCGACACCTCGTGACTGTCCTCGTCGAGCGTCAGGTCACCCACGACGAGCACGGACTCGCTGCGCCGGTCGGTCGCCCCCGAGCGGCGGATGAGCCCGCGCAGCCGGGCGACGACCTCTTCCAGGCTGAACGGCTTGGTCACATAGTCGTCGCCGCCGGCCGTGAGCCCGGCGATCCGGTCCTCGACGGCGTCCTTCGCGGTCAGGAACAGCACCGGCACGTCCTGGTGCTCGCGCCGCAGCCGGCCGAGCACGGACAGGCCGTCCATGTCGGGCAGCATCATGTCGAGCACGATGGCGTCGGGCCGGAACTCGCGCGCGGCCTGCACCGCGCCCATCCCGTCCGCGGCGCTGCGGATCTGCCAGCCCTCGTAGCGCAGGGCCATGGAAAGCAGCTCGGTGATCGACTGTTCGTCGTCCACGACGAGGACCCGGACGGGGCTCCCGTCCGGCCTCAGCAGTTCGGTACGCCCCTGGGGCGAGGTCGCGGTCATGTTCCACACCTTGCGCGCCCGCTCTGAGAACCGGCTTTCGGCAACCTGTGAATTTCCTGAGAAACGCACAGCGGTCTCATAGGACGGCGTCGGACCGCGTCGGACGGCGTCAGCCCAAGGGGGCGAGGTCGAACAGCCGTGCCCCGTTCCCGTGGCACACGGCCCGCAGCCACTCCGCCCCGAGACCGAGCCGCTCCAGGGCCTCCAGCTGGTGGACGTAGGGGTACGGAATGTTCGGGAAGTCGGTGCCGAGCAGGATCCGGTCCCCCAGATCGGCGAGCCGGGCCAGCTCGCCGCGGGGGAACGCGGCAAAACGTTCACTGAAATCGGTGAACGCCATCGTCGTGTCGAGGCGCACCTCCCCGTACCGCTCGGCCAGGTCGAGGAAGTCCGTGTACTCGGGCATCCCCATGTGCGCCACGATCACCGGGAGCCGCGGATGCCGGGCGAGCAGGCGGGCGACCGGCTCGGGACCGGTGTGCTTGCCGGGGGCCGGCCCCGAGCCGCAGTGCATGACCACGGGGATCCCGGCCTCGGCGAGCATCCCCCACACGGGGTCGAGCAGTTCGTCGTTCGGGTCGTACGCCCCGACCTGCACATGCGCCTTGAAGACGCGCGTGCCCGCCTCGACGGCCTCGCGCACGTACCGGTCGACGCCCGGCTCGGGGAAGAACGTCGACGTGTGCAGACAGCCGGGGGTCCGGCGCGCGAAGTCGACGGCCCACCCGTTGAGCCACTCGGCCATGCCCGCCTTGTGCGGATAGAGCATGGACGTGAAGGCACGCACCTCGAACTCCCGCAGCCGCGCGAGCCGTTGCTCCTCTTCCTCCCGGTACGCGATGGGCCAGGCCATCCCGGTCAGCGGCCCCGCCGCGTCGAAGTACTCCCACACCTTCTTCAGGACCCGCTCGGGCATGAAGTGCGTGTGCACGTCGACGATCCCGGCCAGTCCGTGCCGCTCCCGGAACCGGGCGACCCGCTCCGCCTCGCCGCCGTCCGCCACGCCGCGCTCCGCGCTGCCCGCCACGCCTGTCTCCGCGTTACTCCCCGCGCTCAAATCCGTGACTCCGTTCGACCTTGGCGACATGGAGCGAGTAGCTCTCGTACCACTCGGCGCGGCCGCGCCGCTGTGCCTCCCGGTGCTCCCCGTTCCCGGCCCACTCCTTGAGCCCCTCCTCGTGCTGGAAATAGGCGACGGTGATCCTCAGCCCGCTCTCCGAGGCCGCGAAATCCTCCCCCAAGAACCCGGGTATCTCCCTGACCAGCTCCGACATCCGCTCGGCGGTCGCCCCGTATCCGTTGTCCCCCGGCGTGCGCACGGAGGTGAACACCGCTGCGTAGTAAGGCGGTTCGAAGGCGGGCACGGGCCGGACGGTACAGGCGGGACCGGTGCTGCTCTCCGGCCCGACAGGCGCTACTCCGTGATCACTCATGTCCCTCACGATGCGGCCCGGCGACGGACGGTGTCCACCCCCATTGCCCTACGGGAAGCGAGACTTGACCATTCGGTCGACGAAGCCCGCCGCCCTCTTCGCGCCCGGCCGGAGAACGGGACGGCCGATGCCGCTCAGAACAGCCCACCCTGCAACGCGGACGCCTCTCTCACCGGTTTCACCGGCACGGAGGACACCACGTCAGCCGCCGCTCCCTCCGTCTTCCCCAACGCCTCGAGCTGCCACCCGCCGAGCAGCCGGGTGTCGACCACGAGCCGCCGCCCGCCCCGCTCCACCAGATGCAGATCCGGCCCCGCGGCCGCGACGAGCGTCCCCCTGACCACCCCGCCCTCGACCAGCTCGCTCACCACGACCCCCACGCCCCCGAGCCGACCGACCTCCACCGCCTCCTCCGCCGCCTCCTCTGTCCCGTTTCCTGTTCCGCTGCCTGCTCCGGCCCCCGATGGGCCCTCGATCCCGAAGACCTCCGCGTGATCGACCACCTCGCACGGAAGCCGCTCCAGCGACTCGGGCCACCCGGGGAGCGCGACGGCAGTGGCGTGCGCCGTCGCCAGCTCCGCGGCCCGCTCACCGGCCGGGGGCAGCGCCGCCCGTACGGCCCGCTTCTGCGCGTACGGAATCCGGTCCGGAACGCCGAGCGCGCTGCGCAGCAGCTCTTCCGCCCGCCGCGCCGCCATGAGCGGCCCGCGCCCCAACCACGTGAACGCGACGGCCCCTTGTTCGAGCAGCCGGGCGGAACCGCGCCCGACCCCGGTGATCCCCACCTTCACCATCCCGCTCCCGAACCAGGCGAGATACACGTGGTACGGCCTCGGGTCGTCCGCCATCGTGTCCGCGGCGACGGAGTGCGCCCGGTCGATCCCGGCGCACTCGGCACACTGTGCGCGCGTCCCCCGCCCGGACAGCTCCGCACCCGCCGGACACGGCGTACGCCGCCCGCCCCGCCACACCCCGAGACATCTGCGCCCGCCCACGGCGCGGAAAGCCAGCACGTCCCCGAAGGCGAGGGCACTCTCGCGCTCCCCCTTCCCCTCCCCGTACCACCCCAGCGCGGGACCGCCCCCGACCCGCCACCGCACCCCGGTGCACCACCACGTCATGCTCAGGACGCTACTCCCGGGCACTGACATCGCCGGGCCTGCGGTACGTTCCCGCTGTTCGGGGAGGCGATCAGGGGTGGGGACCGTGGCAGTGCTGGGCTTCTTCTTCATCGTGTTGCCGGGCCTCGCGATCGCCGCCCTGGGGACGGTGGCAGCGCTGGGCTTCTTCTTCATCGTGTTGCCGGGCCTCGCGATCGTCGCCTTCGCGGGCTTCGCCGCCTGCCGGGCCCGGCGCCAGAGGTTCTTCAAGGTCCTGGCCGCCGTACTCCTCACCGCCGGCCTGACCTGCGCACTCGTACCGGCCGGGATGATCGTCTGGCTCCTGACGCCCTAGCCGGGACGGGAGCACATCGGAAACCATGCAGCATGCGACCGGACGACTGGCACCTCACCGAAGACATCGACGACTTTCTCGCCCGGGCCGGGGACTTCCTGCGCTCACGCCCCGCTCTGCACACCACACCGCTGACGACGACCGAGAAACTGCGCACGCTCGACACGCAGGCGTACAGGGCCGATGCCCCCGTCTTCGGCTTCCTGGAGCGAGCGGGCGAGGTCCGCGCCGTCTTCTACCGCCGCACCCGGCACGGTCCCCTGAGCCTCACCCCCGTCTCCCCCGCGGACGCCGACGCCCTCGCCGCCCGTCTGGCCGGCCTCGGCCTCGTCCTGCCCGTCGTGAGCGCCGCCCACGACACCGCCACCGCCTTCGCCGAGGCCTGGCAGCGGCGCACGGGCGCGACGCCGACCCTCAGCACACGGATCCGTCTGTACCGCCTCGACACGCTCACCGCACCGGAGCCCGTCCCGGCGGGCCGGGGCCGACGCGTGGGTGAACAGGACCGCGAGCAACTCTTCCGCTGGCACCGCGAGTTCGCCGCCGATGTCGGGGAGGACGTCACCATCGACGCCGACACCTGGGCCGACACTCGCTTCGGCGACAAGCACTACACGTTCTGGGAGACCCCGGACGGCACCCCGGTCTCCATGGCGGGCATGACCTCGCCGGTCGGCGGCATGGTCCGGGTGGACCCCGTCTACACCCCGGCGCACCTGCGCGGTCGCGGCTACGCGGGCGCCGTGACGGTCGCGGTGAGCCGAGCGGCCCTGGCCGCGGGCGCCAAGGAGGTCGCGCTCTACGCGGACCCGGCCAACTCCACCAGCAACGCCCTCTACCGACGCATCGGCTACGTACCGCTCACCGAATGGGCTGTGTACGACTTCGCGCGCTGACGGCGGCACGGCCGGCGTCCCGGCACACCGTCACGACGTGGACTGATCCGTCGCCGTCCTGGTCGCTACCGCTTCGGTGCCCCCCGCCGCTGCTCGCCCCAGCGCCCCGCGGCCCTCACGGCCGTGTTGGCAACTGCGGCGGTCACCGCGGAGCCGGTCCAGCCCATCGGCCTGTCGTGCAGGACCATGGTCCCGAACCGGAGGGCGAATGAGCAGCACCCGCGATGCCGCCCAGTCCTCGACAGCCTGCCGATCAGGGCGCTGGATGCTCATGTGCCGGAGGCTGAGGGTGCGTGATGCCGGATCGCCAGACCGCGTCACGGTATGACGCAAGAGGCCCCCGGATCTCTCCGGGAGCCTCTCGTCTGTGTGCACTCGGGACACGGCTCCACGTGCGAGCAGGCTGATTCGCCTCGGACGCACAAAGCGTTGAAACGGGCCTCGTGCGTTGGTCGCCGCTGCGACGAGGGATGTGCCGGGGCTCGTTTCTGAGGTTCGTCGATCAGGTCGGAGCCGTGTGGGGTGGGTCAGAAGCAGCCGGGTCCGGTGGAGGGGCTGAAGCAGACGTTGGAGCCAGGGCCGCCGTCGTTGGTGTTGGTGCCGGAACCGCCGAAGAGCGCGTCGTTGCCGGGACCGCCGAAGAGGGCGTCGTCGCCGTTGTTGCCGTTCAGGTTGTCGGTGCCGTTGCCGCCTTCGATGCGGTCGTTGCCGTCACCGCCGGACAGCACGTCGTTGCCGTCACCGCCGCAGATGATGTCGTTGCCACCACGGCCGTCGACCACGTCGTTGCCGCCGAGAGCGAAGATCACGTCATTGCCGGGAGTGCCGACCAGGACGTTGTTGCCGTTGGTACCGGTGATGGTGGGCGTGGCGGTCGCGCAGGTGGGGGGCGCCGGCTCGTAGGTGATGGTCACCTGGGCCGGCCCCGCGGCGGGTGCGGAGGTACCACCCGTGGGGACGCGGTTCGACGCACCACCGCCGCCACCGGGACCGAAAGCAGCGCTAGGAGCGTTCTGGATGGTGCTGCAGCCTCCGCCGCCGCCTCCGCCGAACCAGCCGCCCCCGCCTCCACCCGCCCCGAAGGCGCCTCCGCCGTTGCCGCCCGCACCGCCCGTGCCCGGAGTGCCGGACGTACCGCCGCCGCCGGGGCATACGGCTCCGCCCGCGCCGCCGGCTGTCTGGGTTCCGCCGCCGCCGCCCTGGCCGCCGCTGTTCGTTCTGCTGCCGCCGGGCGTACCGGTGTTTCCGGCGTTTCCGCCGGTGGCCTCCGGGACGAGGAAATTGGACAAGGGGCTGCTTCCGCCGCCGCCTCCGCCGCCCGCGACGATGAGGCGGGGGTCGGTGCCGGGGACGCCGGTCAGGGTGCAGCCGGGGCCCGCCGAGCTGCAGGTGCGGACATCGCTGGATCCGCCGCCGGCACCACCTGTACTCGCCGGTCCGCCGCCTGCTCCCCCGCCCGTGCCGACGTTGACATAGAGGGTGGTGGTGCTCGGTGGCACGGTGACGGTGCCGGTGACGGTGGCGCCATTGCCGCCCGCGCCGCCGTTGGGCCCGCTTTGGCCCGCGGCGCCGGTGGCGGTGACGGTCAGTTGGGTCACGCCGGCCGGGACGGTGAAGGGCTGGTCGGCGCCGGCGCTGAAGGTGACCGTCACGGGCGCCGCCACGGCGGGCGTGGCCGTATGCACCACCAGTGCCGCCGGCAGCGCCACCGTGACGAGCAGGACCGCAGCACGTCTGGCCGGGTGCCGCCGCTCACCCGCGGCTCCGGCGCCACGTCGACGGAACACGGCGCGTTGCAGAGTCGGTCTCACTGGGCTCCTCGACAAAGAGCGCGGCACTCAGAACGTGCCACGGACGTCGGTTGGTGTTGAGGCCCCTGCCGGGACCGCCCGACGATCAAGCCACACGCGCCCTGTGCGGCCGTACAGACACACCGTCATACCGCCCGCGATCCACCGACCAGACGCCGGACCGCATCCTCACCGGCTGCGCCGGACCTGCTCTTCACCGCAGTGACCGAGCGCGTCACGGACCCCTATCCCGAGCCTGAACAGCAAGCTCACCGTTCTTTGCCGGGATGCCGGCGTGCGGCGCGTGACGGTCCACGACCTGCGCCCTGCGGCTCGCTTCCGCTCACACAGGGCCGCGCTGAGGGGACCCGTTGACGTCAAAGGCCCCGCCGGGCGAACCGGCGGGGCCTTTGATCTGTGTGCACTCGGCAGGATTCGAACCTGCAACCTTCTGATCCGTAGTCAGATGCTCTATCCGTTAAGCTACGAGTGCTTGTTCTGTTTTTGTCTCGTTCCCGGCCCCTTCGGCCCGTTCCCGGCGACAGGAAGAACATTACATGACTGCCGCCGTCATGTGAAATCCGATCGCCGCACCCCTTGTGAGCTGGGCAAACAGCGTCCCGCAGGTCCGAAACACCGAAGCCCCGGTCCATCAGGACCGGGGCTTCGGATCTTGGAGCGGAGGCGGAGGGATTTGAACCCTCGATGGGCTTTAAGGCCCAAACCGCATTAGCAGTGCGGCGCCATAGACCGGACTAGGCGACGCCTCCAGCACGACCGCCCGCGCGAGCGCGAGTGGTGCGTCCAGATGATGACACAGCAGCGCGCCGTGTCACCAATCGGCCCCCACGGTACTAGGCGTCCCGGCCGGAGACAAAGCACTTCTGTTCGTCCTCGTGTTCCGAGCCCACCGCAACATCGCGGGCCGCCCGGCGTTAGACGCGGTGGAGCCGCTCGGCACGGTGCGGTTCCTCGGCCTTCCCCTCTCCCTCATACGTGGAGCCCCTCATGTTGCTGCGCCGCATCGCCCTCACCGCCGCGTCCGCCGCCGCGTTCTGCGCGGTCCCCGCCGCCGCCCACGCCGACACAGGACCGCTCGGCCTCACCCAGCTGTTCGCCGGGCCCGCCGCCCAGGATCAGTTGCGGGTCACCGTCACCGACACGGGTGACGGAAGGGACGGGACGTACGAGCTGGAGTGCGGACCCTCGGGCGGCAGCCATCCGGAACCCGCGAACGCGTGCGCGCGGCTCGACGAGCTGTCGGCGAACGGCCACGACCCGTTCGCGGCACCCTCGCCGGACACCCGGTGCACGATGCAGTACGGCGGCCCCGCGACGGCCCGCGTCACCGGAACGTGGCACGGCCGGCCCGTCGACGCGTCCTACAAGAGGACCAACGGCTGTGAGATCTCTCGGTGGCAGGGACTCGTTCCCGTGTTGCCCGCGACCGGTCGGTGAACGAGGGCGGGCCATTGTGTGGGGAACGTGCCAAGGCGCGCGGCGGCTCCGGACACCCTGTGACCAGGCATATGCCCGCGCAGGCGCCGCCGTCGCGCGGCCGGGTGGAGCCACGCACCCACGCATCTTCATTCCACGGGCACATCTTCCGCGTGCGACCTCCCTCTCATCCGGCGCCGCGACCGCAACCTCTGCCCGTAGACTCCCTCCCGTGACATGCCGCGAGCCACGTAGGAAGATGGCTCGCGCGGTCGGCAAGGTGCGGTAATCAGGGAGGAAGCGTCGTCGTGAGCAGCAGGCCATCCCGAGGCGCTGCTCGCCTCGCAGCCATACTCGACGCGCTCCCGGACGCGCTGGTGCTGGTCAACGCCAACGGGACCGTCGTCAACGCGAACACCATCGCCCTGGAGGCCTTCGAGGCCCCGGGCACCGCTCTCGTGGGGCGCGGACTGCTCGATCTGCTGCCCGAGTTCGACTCGCGGCTCATCCCCGGATCGATGCGCAGGCCCGACACCACGGACGAGCGCGGGCGCACCAAGCCGACCCGGATGATGGCCCGCCGCACCGACGGCAGCGAGTTCCCCGTCGAGGTCACCAGCGCCAATCTCGCCGACGGCCGCGACGCCGTCGACGGCTACGGCAACAGCTCCTACGGGAGCGGAAGCTACGGCAGCGGCGCCTCCGAGCTCCTGATGCTCGTCGTGCGCGACCTGTCGGGGACCGTCGACACCGAGGCCGAACTCGCGCGTTCGCAGCGCCAGACCGAGATGATCCTGCGCGCCGCCGCCGAGGGCGTCGTCGGCACCGACACCGACGGCCGGATCGTGCTCGTCAACCCGGCCGCCGCGCAGATCCTCGGCTTCCGCGCCAGTGACCTGGGCGGGCAGGAACTGCACGCGCTCGTCCTCCACTCACGCGCCGACGGGGAGCCGTTCCCGTACGAGGAGTCCCCGCTCGCCGACACCCTGCGCTCCGGGCGCAAGCACCGGGTGCGCGGGCAGGTCCTGTGGTCGAAGAGCGGCGAGCAGGTGCCCGTCGACATGACGACGGCGCCCGTGCGTGACGGTGACCAACTGGTCGGCGCCGTGATGACGTTCACCGACCGGCGGCCCTACGACGAGCTCGTCGTGGCGCACGCGGAGGAGATCGACCGGCGCGACAAGGAGACGGAACGCGCCGCCACGGAACACGCGGAGGCGCTCGCCCGCACCGTCGAGGAGCATGAGGCGCAGACCGCGCGTACCGAAGAGGCGCACGCGGCCGAACTCGCCACGATCACCGAACAGCACGCCGAGGAACTCTCCGCCGAGAAGGACCGGATCGCCGCTCTCGCCGAGCGCGAGAAGGACCGTTACGAGGCCCTCGCGGCCCGGCACGAGCAGCTCCTCGCCGTCCTCGGCCAGTCGCTGCGCGGCCCCCTCGACGAACTGCGCGGCCAGCTCACCACCTTGGCCGCGGACGACGCGGGCCAGCTGTGGCCCGAGGCCAACCAGATCCTGCACCACCTCGCGGCCGGCTACAGCCGCATGACCACCCTCGTCGACAACGTGCTCGGCTACCAGCTCCTCGACTCCGGCGACGTGCAGCTGACCCGTACGAACGTGATGCTCGACGCGGTCGTCGCCGCGGGCGTCGACGGTGCGGTCGAGCTGATCGGGCCCGGGCGCGCGCAGTTCGCCGTGCACGCCCCGCCCATCGAGGCCGAGGTCGACGCGGCGCGCCTGGCCACGGCGCTCGCCCACCTCGTCGCGGACGTCGCGGGCATCGACGCCACCGGCAACGCACGCGTGGGCGTCGTTCCCACGAGCGGCGTCGGCGGATACGTGGACTCGACGATCGTCGTGGCGGCGGCGCTGCGCGGCGAGAGCGTCCGTATCGAGGTGCGCGGGCCCTACACGGGCGGCGACCCGGTGCACGAGCCCATCGTGCGCGGCATCGTGCGGGCGCACGGCGGTGTGCTCCAGACGCACGAGGTGCCCGGGATGAGCGGCAGCGCGTACGTGCTGGAGGTGCCGATCGGAGGCGGGGCCGGGGCGGTTCCGGTTGCCGGTCCGTCGGGTGTTGTCGGGGTGGCCGGTCCTGGTACTTCTGTTCCCGGTACGGCTGTCGAGGTCGCTTCGGCTGCTGGTCCCGCCCGTACGGCGGTCGGTGCCGAGGCCGGTGCGGGGCTGCCCGAGCAGGCATCGGGTACGCGCGGCGGGCGGCGGCGGGCACGGCGCGCTTCGGGCGCGTCGGTGGACTCGTTCCTGGAGAGCGGTGTCGCGGGGGCCGCGGGTGCGGTGCCGGGTGTCGACGAGGCCGGACAGGGCGACGGCTCGGAGGCCGCGGCTCCGACCGGGCGGCGCAGGCGGCGGGCCGAGGAGTCCGCGGCGGGTGCGCCCGGGAGCGCTCAGGGGCAACTGCCGGCGCAGGCCACGCAGACTCCGGCCGGCGGGACGCCTGCCGGTGACGCGGGGGCCGGGACCGGTACGGGGCGTCGGCGCGGGAGGCCCAATCCGGCCGAGGCCGCCGTTCCGGCGGGAACCGATGCCGGTCCCGGTACCACCGAGGGTTCCGTGATGACCGCTGCCGAACACGCGGCTGGTTCCCCCGCCCTGGGTGAGACCGTGCCGCCGCAGGGTGTGCCGGTCGGAGCGTCCTCGGGCCGCCGAGCGCGGCGCAACCCCGAGCAGGCCGCACTGCCCGCCGGTGGTTCGAGCGCATCGGGTGCGTCGAGGGCTTCCGAGGCGTCCCAGGCCGGCCAGAACGTCCCCGCGGGGCGTCGCGCGCGCCGCGCTCTCGGCAGTGCGCCGGAGCGGGAAGCCGAACAAGCCGGCGCCGCGCGCACCGTGTTCGCGCTGCCGCCCGCGGAGGCCGACCGGACGACGCCCGAGCCGGACATCGCCACGGACGCCGACGCAGATACGACTGCGGGTACGGGTACAGGTACGGGGGCTGACGGCGAGCGGCACGATGCCGCAGAGCGTCACCCCGCCGACGACCACACTCCGCCGCAGCCCCACCCTGTCCAGACGGTTCCGGGCGCGCGCGCCGCGCTGCCGCCGGAGAACGGTGCCAGGCCCCGCGCCGCGCAGCCCCTGCCCGCGGAGGCCCCGTCCGCTGACCCCAACTCGACTCAGGGCCGCGCCATAAGCGTGCGCACGCTGGGCCAGGGCGTTCCCTTCGGACGTCAGATCGCCGAGCAGCAGCGCCCGCCGCGACCGCAGCCGGCGGCCCCCGGCACGGCCCAGCCGCTGCCGAACCCCGCGGTCCCGAACCAGCAGGCGCCCGCACAGCCGAACCAGGCCGGCCCGGCGACGGGCAAGCAGCCCGGTCCGCAGGCGAAGCAGCCGTCCGGCGCGCAGGGCGGTCCGTCCGGCCCGAAGACCGGACAGCAGCCCGTTCAGTCGCCCGGCGGCAACCCGTCGCTCCAGGTCCCGCTGCCCCCTCAGGTCCCGCAGTCCGCGGCGGCTTCTCAGGAACAGACGCAGCACACGCTCGGCGGCTCCGGCCGTCGCCGCAGGCTGTCCACCCGGCCGGACCCCGCCGGCACCCAGCCGGAGGCCGGAGCCCGCCCGCACCCGCAGTCCCCGTCACAGTCGTCGCCGACGCAGCCGAAGGCTCAGCCCCAGACGCCGTCCGGCCAGTCCCAGCCCGGTCAGCCGCAGTCGCTGCTGTCGTCGTCCTCGGAGGGCCGCGGACGTTCGTACGCGATCGGCGCCCCCGACCAGGACGCCGACGAGGGACCCGAGCCGCTGGACGGGCCCGGTGGCGCCGTCGAGGTGGCGATCCGGCCCCAGCCTCAGCCGATGGACGACGAGCTGCCCCCGGAGCCGCTCGACAACCCACGCCGCCTCCTGGTCTGGCCCGCGCCCGACGCGACCACGCAGCAGGCCCTGAGCGACCGCGGCTACCGACCGGTGACCGTGCACTCCCGCGAGGAGGTCGACGCGCAGATCGCGGCCTTCCCCGCCGCGCTCTTCGTCGACCCGCTGACCGGCCCGATCACGCGCACCGCCCTCCAGTCGCTGCGCCAGGCCGCCGTGGCCGCCGAGGTTCCCGTCCTGGTGACGGCCGGGCTCGGACAGGCGACGCGCGAGGCCGCGTACGGGGCCGATCCCGCCGTCCTGCTGAAGGCCCTCGCGCCGCGGGACAGCGAGCAGCACCCGTCGCGCGTCCTGCTCATCGAAGAGCGCGAGGAGATCGCGCTCGCGCTCACCGCGACGCTGGAACGGCGCGGGATGCAGGTCGCGCGGGCGAGTTCCGACGCGGACGCGGTGACGCTGGCCGCGCAGATGCGGCCGAACCTCGTGGTGATGGACCTGCTCCAGGTGCGTCGCAGGCGCGCCGGAATCGTCGACTGGCTGCGTGCGAACGGCCAGTTGAACCGCACGCCCCTCGTCGTCTACACCGCCGCCGTCGAGGAGGCCGACCTGCCGCGCCTGGCCGCGGGCGAGACCGTCCTGTTCCTGGCGGAACGGTCGACGAGCGACGAGGTGCAGGGCCGGATCGTGGACCTGCTCGCGAAGATCGGCACCAACTGAGGAAGCCGTCACAGCGAAACCCACAACTGACAGACAGGGGCGGCCCGTTCGGGCCGCCCCTGTTTCACGTGAAACCGTCGCCGAGCTCCGGGTTCGGAACAGTGACGTGGGCTCAGGGCCCCTGATGTCGCGGGCTCAAAGCCATGATGCTGTGGGCGCAGAGCAGTGACGCTGCGGGCTCAAAGCCGCGTGATGTCCAGCTCCCCGTCCGCGTACTGCTTGCGCAGCACCTTCTTGTCGAACTTGCCGACGCTCGTCTTCGGCACCGCCGTGATCACCGTCCAGCGCTCCGGGAGCTGCCACTTGGCGACCTTCTCGCCGAGGAACGCGCGCAGGATCCCGAAGTCGGCACTCGCGCCCTCCTTCAGGACCACGGTGGCGAGCGGGCGCTCGCCCCACTTCTCGTCGGGGACGGCGACGACGGCCGCCTCGGCGACGTCCGGGTGGGACATCAGGGCGTTCTCGAGGTCGACGCTGCTGATCCACTCACCGCCCGACTTGATGACGTCCTTGGCACGGTCGGTGAGGGTGAGGAAGCCGTCGGGGCTGATCGTGCCGACGTCGCCCGTCTTGAGCCAGCCGTCGGGGCTGAACTTGTCGGAGGGGCGCAGCGGTTCACTGTCGGGGCCCGAGTAGTACGCGCCGGCGATCCACGGACCGCGGACCTCCAGCTCACCGGCCGACTCGCCGTCCCAGGCCAGCAGTTCGCCGTCCGGACCCGACAGACGCGCCTCGACGCCGGCCGGGAAGCGGCCCTGGGTGAGGCGGTACGCGAACTCTTCGTCGGTGCCGACCGCCGCGGCCGGCGGCCGGGCGACCGTACCGAGGGGAGACGTCTCCGTCATGCCCCACGCGTGGCAGACCCGCATGCCGAGCTCGTCGAAGGCCTTCATGAGCGAGGGCGGACAGGCCGAGCCACCGATGGTGACCTGCCCGAGCGAACTCACCTCACGGGGCTTCGCGGTGAGCTCCGCGAGCAGGCCCTGCCAGATGGTGGGTACGGCCGCGGCGTGCGTGGGGCGCTCGCTCTCGATCATCTCGGCGAGCGGCGCGGGCTGCAGGAAACGGTCCGGCATCAGCATGTTCACGCCGGTCATGAACGTCGCGTGCGGCAGGCCCCACGCGTTCACATGGAACTGCGGCACCACGACGAGCGAGGTGTCCTCGTCGGTCAGGCCCATGGACTGCGTCATGTTGACCTGCATGGAGTGCAGGTAGATCGAACGGTGCGAGTAGACGACGCCCTTGGGGTCGCCGGTGGTGCCGGAGGTGTAGCAGAGCGCGGCGGCCTGGCGCTCGTCGAGCTGCGGCCAGTCGTACGTCACCGGCTTTCCGGCGATGAGCTCTTCGTACTCGTGGACCTGGGGGCGCGCTCCGTCGAGGAGCGAACGGTCGCCCGGACCGGAGACGACGATGTGCTCGACAACCGGCAGGGACGGCAGGAGCGGCGCGAGCAGCGGCAGCAGGGAGCCATTGACGATGATCACGCGGTCGGCCGCGTGGTTGACGATCCACACCAGCTGCTCGGCGGGGAGGCGCAGGTTCAGGGTGTGCAGTACGGCGCCCATGGAGGGGATCGCGAAGTAGGCCTCGACGTGTTCCGCGTTGTTCCACATCAGGGTCGCGACGCGGTCGTCGTCCACGATGCCGAGGTCGGCGCGCAGAGCGTGCGCGAGCTGGGCGCTGCGGTCGCCCATCTCGGCGAAGCTCCGGCGCTGCGGCCCGCTCTCACCGGTCCAGGTGGTCACCTGGGACGTGCCGTGGATCATCGACCCATGGGTCAGGATCCTCGAGATCAGCAGTGGTACGTCCTGCATCGTGCTCAGCACGGCGTCCTCCCGGTGGGCGCTACGGCGCAGTAATGTTCCGCCGATTCTCACCGCATACCAGTCGGTATGTCACTAGCCCAGGGAATGATCGATCAGCGAGTCGTCCCGGTCAGCCCTTGGCCGGGCGCAGTTCCGGGTCCTCGCGGAGCTTGCCGAGGGCCCGCGAGACCGCGCTCTTGACCGTGCCGACGGACACCCCGAGCACCTCGGCCGTCTGTACCTCACTCAGGTCCTCGTAGTACCGCAGCACGACCATCGCGCGCTGCCGGGCGGGCAGCTTCATGATCGCGCGCCACATCGCGTCGTGCAGGGCCTGGTGCTCGGCCGGATCGGCCGCCGCCACGGTCTCCGGCTCGGGCAGCTCGTCGCAGGCGAACTCGTCGACCTTCCTCTTACGCCACTGCGACGTACGCGTGTTCAGCAGGGCCCGGCGCACATAACCGTCGAGCGCCCGGTGGTCCTCGATGCGATCCCACGCCACATACGTCTTGGTGAGCGCGGTCTGGAGCAGGTCCTCGGCGTCGCACGGGTTAGCGGTCAGCGACCGGGCGGTCCGCAGCAGTACGGGCTGACGCGCCTGCACGTACGACGCGAACGACGGGTACGACTTGTGCGGCGCGTACGGCGTCGCGTGAGCAGCCGGCGCGTACGGCACCGGGTGGGAAGAGTGAGGCGTCATCGCGGCTCGCGGCGCGCTGCGCGTCGCGGCATCCGATGCACAGGAGCAGACAGGCGCCATGGTTGCGGTCATGGCTCCACGCTAGGAGCGCCCCCTACCCTCGCGGATCGGCCGCAGGTCCCGAAGCGGTGTCCGCCTCAGGTTGTAGGAGTGGTGGTATCCCCACCTCCTGAGGGTGGAGGACGCGGTCCGCACCCCTGAGGGTTCATCCCTGACAGCCATTCCATGGGTTCCTTCCACTCTGCCACTCCCGCGGACCGGGGCGGCTCATCGGATGCGGGCCACCGGCGCGTGCACCAGATTCCGGTCGATGACGAGGCTCCGCCCGCCGTGCCGCTCCTTCACGTTCCCCGCGTACTGGTGGATCCTGCGCCGCGAACTCCAGGGGGACCCGCGCAGCACGGGCTCCCGGACCAGCCGGGGCCGCGTGTGCCAGCGCGCGAACCAGATCACCGACGGCAGATCCCGCGCCCCCGCCCGCGCCGCTGCCCGCATGTGCGCCACCCCGGAATCGGCACTGCTGTAGAACCCGGGCACGTAACCCTTCCGGCGCACCTGCCGGTCCCAGCCCCGCACAAAGGTGAGCGTCGTACGGGCGCACTTCTTCTGCCGGTACTTGTACGCCTCCATGTCGAGATAGAGCGGGCTGCCCGGCCGGATGCCGACGGCCCGCGCCCTGCTCACGGCGTCCCGCCCCTCCCTCAATCCCTGGCTCCAGGGGTGACGGCCGACGCGATAGACCTTCTTGGAGCCCGCGACGACACACGGCGACTGCGAACCGACGTACAGCGGAAGCACCCTCCACCCCAGCCGCTGCACCCCCTTCATCCAACGGTGCCCGAGCCGGGGCTGATGACGACAGGCCCGCCCGCGGCCCCCGTAGTACACGCCCACCGCCCCGTACTTCGACGACCGCCAGCGCCGCATGGTCTCGAGCGACGGCGCCTTGCACGTGTCGAACGCCAGCCCGCTGAACATCCGCGGACCGGAGAGGGCGGGGAGCAGGGATGCGGAGGAGGGGCCGCCGGCGGCAACCGGTGCCGCCGAGGCCCCGGCCGAGCCGGTGGCGCGGCCGTCGGGTGCGACGTCTCCGAGCACGGAGCCGGGGACGGTGGCGAGGTCGGGCAGAGCGAGGCCGGGCAGGGTGAGGTCGGCCAGGGGGTCGGCGTCGGGGCGGGCGTCGTGTGTCGGAGGCGGCGGGGGGGAGCCGGGTTGGGCCTGCGCCGACGCGGGAAGGGCGGTCAGCGCCATCAGGAGCAGGACCAGACCCAAGACCAACTTCCGGCGGTGCCTACGGCGAGTGCGGTGCATAGGGCGAGTGAAGGGGCCAGAGGGCGCACAGGACCCGGGACACACCCCGCGTTCATCCGTCCGCTCCCAGAATCAGACCCGATGTGGGGACACCGGTCCCCGCGGTCACCAGCGCCGTGGCGGCGCCGGCTATCTGGTTCACCGCCGTGCCCCGCACCTGTCTGACCGCCTCCGCTATGCCGTTCATCCCGTGCAGGTACGCCTCGCCGAGCTGCCCGCCGTGGGTGTTGAGCGGGAGCCGACGCTCCGCCACGAAGTCCGCCGCCTCACCGGGCCCGCAGAACCCGAATTCCTCCAGCTGCATCAGCACGAACGGCGTGAAGTGGTCGTAGAGGATCCCCACGTCGATCTCGCCCGGCGTCAGGCCCGCCGACCGCCACAACTGCCCTGCCACGACTCCCATTTCGGGCAGGCCCGTCATGTCGTCCCGGTAGAAACTCGTCATCTGCTCCTGGCCACGCCCCGCCCCCTGGGCCGCCGCCCTGATCACGGCGGGACGGTACGGGAGGTCACGGGCTCGCTCGGCGCTGGTGACGACGATCGCCTGCCCGCCGTCGGTCTCCTGACAGCAGTCGAGCAGCCGCAACGGCTCCACGATCCACCGCGACGCCGCATGGTCCTCCAGCGTGATCGGCTTCCCGTGGAAGTACGCCGCCGGATTGGTGGCAGCGTACGCGCGGTCCATCACGGCGACATGACCAAACGCCGCGGGGCCCAGGCCGTACGCGTGGAGGTAGCGCTGCGCCGCCATCGCCACCCAGGACGCGGGCGTGAGCAGTCCGAACGGCAGCGCCCAGCCGAGCGCCGCTCCCTCCGCCGACGGCTCCCGGTGCTGCACCCCGGAACCGAACCTCCTGCCCGAGCGTTCGTTGAACGCCCGGTAGCAGACGACCACTTCGGCCACCCCGGCCGCCACGGCGAGCGCGGCCTGCTGAACGGTGGCGCAGGCCGCGCCGCCGCCGTAGTGGACCCGGGAGAAGAACGAGAGGTCCCCTATCCCGGCCGCCTGCGCGACGGTGATCTCCGGACTGGTGTCCATGGTGAACGTGACCATGCCATCGACGTCGGCGGGGGAGAGCCCGGCGTCGTCGAGCGCCGCGCCCACCGCCTCCACCGCGAGCTTCAGCTCACTGCGCCCGGAGTCCTTGGAGAACTCGGTCGCCCCGATCCCGACGATCGCCGCCCGCCCGCCGAGACTGTCCTTCACCCGCACACTCATGCCGGCCTCCCCGGCGCCGAGGGACGGGACGGCGTGCTCGCGAGGCTCGCAGGGCTCGTGAGACCCGGCAGCGTGACCGTCACGGTGCCGGTGACGTGTGTGCCCAGCCCGTTGACCCCGACGATTCGCACCACCACCGTGGCGCCCCCGCTGTCGGCCTCACCCTCGCTCCCGTCTTCGGTTTCGGTGACCGTTCCTGTCAACACCATCGTGTCCCCCGGGTAGTTGGGCGCCCCCAGCCGTATGGCGACCTTGCGCAGAACCGAAGCGGGGCCGAAGTGATCGGTGATGTAGCGGCCGACGAGTCCGTTCGTCGTCAGGATGTTCATGAAGATGTCGGGGGAGCCCTTCTCCTTCGCGAGCTCCGCGTCGTGGTGCACGTCCTGGTAGTCACGGGACGCGATGGCCCCGGACACGATCAGCGTCCGGGTGACCGCGATCTCCAACGGCGCCAGCTTCGCGCCGACCTCGGCCCCGATCCCTGTCATGCCGTCCGCCCTCGCCACTTCCCCCTCCTCCCGGCCCCTTGCCGCCCGATCCGTTCCCGCCGCCTTCACTTCCGCGCCGCCCATGCCGCCCCCGCCTCCTCCGTACCGCTCCTGTCACCTTCGGCGATCAAATCGCCCAGCTCCGCGAGCAGTTCACCCCCGCACCCCAGATACGCGTCGAGCTGCCTGCCCCACAGAAAATGCCGGTGTACGGGATGCTCCAGGTCGGCGCCCATGCCGCCGTGCAGATGCTGTCCGGCGTGCACGACCCGTCTGCCCGCTTCCGACGCCCACCAGGCCGCGGTCAGCGCATGGCCCACGTACGGCAGCCCCTCGTCCCGTCGCCACGCCGCCTCGTACGCGGTGACGCGGATGGCCTCCGTGTCCATATAGGCGTCGGCAGCCCGGAGTTGAACCCCCTGCTTCGCGGCGAGCGGTCTGCCGAACTGCTCCCGCTCGTTCGTGTACTCCACGGCACGCGCCAGGGACCCCGCGCAGACCCCGGCCTGGAGTCCCGCGAACGCGGTCCGTGTCATCGCCAGGATGTCGTCGTATGCGCCGGGCCCGCCGATCCTCTCCGCCGGCGCCCCGTCGAGAACCAGCCGGCCCGCCGACCAGGGCGCGGTGAGCTCGACCGCGTCGCGGCCGGCATCGGCCGTACGCACGCTCCACAGGCCCCGGTCGGCCGCCGCCACCAGTACCCAGGACGCGTCCCGGAGCCAGGGAACCCAGGGCACCACCCCTGTGAGCCGCCCCGTGCCCCTGCCCGTCCCCGTCTCCCCGGCCTCCGCTCCCTCGACCCGCACCCCACCCTGCGCGGGGAACGCCCCCGTGGCCACCTCTGTCCCGTCCCGCAGCCCCGGCAGCAACCGGTCCCGCTGCTCAGGGGTGCCATGCCTCGCCACCGCGAGCAGCCCGTACGCGCAGCTGGCGGCGAACGGCACCTGCGCCGTCGTCCGTCCTTGCTCCTCCAGCATCAGCACGAGCCCGAGCAGCCCGGTCTCCTCCACCGCCTCCGGCAGCCCCGCGGAGCCGAGCGCCTTCCACAGCTCGGAGTCCGTTCCCGTGCCGGCCGCCGCCAGGCGCTCGGGGGTCGACAGGTCACCGAAGATCCGCGCGGCCAGGTCGGCCGCGGCCATCTGGTCCTGCGTAGGCGTGAAGTCCACGTCAGCCCTCCCGTCCCGCAGCGACACTCGCAGCAACCCCTACAGCCGCACCGTCACCGGGGCGGAAGACCGGCAGCTCCAACTCCTCGTCGACCCGCAGGAACTCGAGCCGAACCGGCATACCTATGCGGACCTTGTCGTACGGCACACCCACCACATTGCTGATGATCCGGACGCCTTCGGCCAGCTCGATCAGGCCCACCGCGTACGGCGGGTCGAAGGCGGGGAAGGACGGATGGTGCATCACCACGTACGAGAAGACTGTCCCCTCGCCGCTCGCCTCGACCGTGCTCCAGTTCTGCGAGGCGCACGCGCCGCACCCCGGCAGCCAGGGAAAGCGCAGCGTCCCGCACGCCTCGCAGCGCTGGATGAGGAGGCGGTGCTCGCGGACCCCGTCCCAGAACCCCGCGTTGTCCCGGTTCACGACCGGGCGGGGTCGTCGGACCTGCTGCTGCCCCGCGCCCACCGCTCCCGCCGCCCGCCCTGCCCGCGACGCCGGGGCGTACTTGAGGATCCGGAAGCGATGCGTCCCGGCGAGCTCGCCGTCTGCCCTGACATCCATGCGCGTCGTGACGAAGTGGCCCGTGCCCAGCTTCGTCGTCTTGCGCTCGGACACCGACTCGATCACCGCGTCGAAGGTGATCGCGTCACCGGGCCGCAGCGGACGCAGATACTCCTGCTCACAGTCGGTGGCGACGACCGAGGTGTACCCCGCACCGTCCAGCAGCGCGGACAACTCGTCGTAGGCGCCGCTGCGCCCCTGGTGGCCGGAGAGCCCACCCATCGTCCAGGCCTGGAGCATGGTCGACGGCGCTACGGCGTCGGGCCCCTCGTAAGCGGGGTTCGTGTCGCCCATCGCCTCGCACCAGTGCCTGATCATCGGCTCGTTGACCAGGTCCCTGCCCACCCCCGCGGTGGCCGCGGGCAGCCCTTCGAAGGCCTTCAGCGCCTCGTACGTCATGTCGCCGGTCACCGCCGCCCCCTCCTCATCCCGAGCCGCATCGTCGCGACGATCTCCCGCTGCACCTCGCTCACTCCGCCCCCGAACGTGTTGATCTGCGCCGCCCTGTTCATCCGCTCCAGCTCCCCCTCCGCCGTCCCACCCCAGGCACCACCGCCCGACCCGCCACCTGCGCCACCGCCACGCGCGTCACCACCGGCCCCACCCCCGAACGCCCCCGGCGACCCGGCTCGAACCAGCGCCGCGTCTCCCGCGATCTCCTGACACATTCGGTACACCTCGACCGCCGATTCGGTTCCCATGACCTTCACGCCGCTCGCGTCGCCCGGCGCGAGGCGCCCCGCCCCGACATCCCCCACCAAACGCCAGTTGAGCAGGCGCGTTGCCGCCAGACGGGCATGCACCTCGGCCAGCCGCGACCGCACCCACGGCAGGTCGATCCGGCGTTCCCCCGTCACCGGATCGGGTGAACGAACCGCTTCGAGCACCGCCGCGTAGAAGTCCTCCGCCTGCATCCCGATCGCGGCGAGCGCGACCCGCTCGTGGTTGAGCTGATTGGTGATGAGACCCCAGCCGCCGTTCTCGTCCCCGACGAGATTCGAGGCGGGGACGCGGATCCCGTCGTAGTACGTGGCGGTGGTGGTCAGGCCGCCGACGGTCTCGATGGGCGTCCAGCTGAAGCCGGCGGCGTCCGTCGGCACGAGAATGATCGAGATGCCCTGGTGCTTGGCGGCCCCGGGATCCGTTCGGCAGGCCAGCCAGATCCAGTCGGCGTTCTGCGCGTTCGACGTGAAGACCTTCTGCCCGTCGATGATCCAGTCGTCCCCGTCGCGGACGGCCCGCGTACGCAGCGAAGCCAGATCGGTCCCCGCCGACGGCTCGCTGTACCCGATCGCGAAGACGAGTTCGCCCTTGAGGATCCTCGGCAGGAAGTACGCCTTCTGCGCCTCGGTCCCGTACTTGATCAAGGTCGGCCCGACGGTGTTCAGGGTCACCATGGAGACGGGCGCGCCCGCGCGATACGCCTCGTCGAAGAAGACGAACTGCTCGTCGGCCCCCCGGCCTCGGCCTCCGTACTCGACCGGCCAGCCGAGCCCGAGGAGGCCGTCGGCACCGATGCGGCGCAGCAGGCGCCGCTGGGCCGTTCGATCGTCGTGGGCGGGCGGCCCGTCCGGCATCAGTTCCCGGAAGTAGGCGCGCAGTTCGGCGCGGAGTTCATGCTGGCGTGCGGTGGGGGCGAGGTGCACGGCGGCGGCCCTCCCGGACCTCGTACGAACAAGGGTCTCTGACCGTCCTTTTCTGACTGACCGTCAGATTCGGTACGACTGTCCGCCAGGTTCGGTACGGGTGTCAAGGGATCAGCACGCGCGCGTGAAGGGCCGACGGATGCGCGAAAACGTCTGTGCGGCGATGCCGAAGCACCGCCGCACAGACGTCACGTACCCCTGGCAATGGCCCCCGCCGACAGGAGCCCGCGGGTCACCAGAGCTTGGTGAAGTGCACCGAGATGTTCTCGTTCGACTGGTCGATGGCCGTGAACGCGGAGCCGTTCACCTGGGCCGTGTTGTTCTGGTTCGAGGCGCCGGAGCCCACCGCCTGCTGCTGCGTGGTGGACGAGTTGCCGTGGTTGTTGCCACCGACACCACTGCCGCTCACGGTCGCCACACCCGCGTTCGATCCGTTGTCCGCGAAGGACCCGTTGTCGGCCATCGCCACCCCCGAGAAGAGGGCTGCCGCGAGGGGCAGGGCGGCAACGGCGGCAACGGCGCGGACGGTACGGATGTGTGCCATGTCAATTCCTCCAGGAACAGGTAACCACTGGTTGCTCCAAGGCAGTTGGCCGACCACCTCGGTCGTTGGTCACGACGTCGCGAGATCAGAATTGCCCACCGAATCCCCGGCGAACCAGGGCGGAAGGCCGCATTCCCTCGCAAGCGTGAGGACATGTCGATAAACCTGCTTCACAGCCTTAAAGCCCCAGCTCAGCCCGGATTGCGTCCGACCGGTGCGGGTCAGGTCAGCCACCGCAGGGGCTGAAGCGTTTCGGCACATTCTTGGTAAATGCGCTCCACCCGGGCGAGCCCCTCTTCCCTTGCTCGAACATTCGTACGAACATGGATGCATGGCCACCACCGACCGGCATGCCGTACCCCTCGCGACCCTGGCCCTCGCCCACGCACTCTCCGCCGCCGAGCGTGGACTGGCCGTGATCCCGCTCTCCCGCACGAAGCTCCCCGCCCTGCGCTCCCCGCACCGCGACGAAGCCGACCCGGCCCCGTGCCACGGCGAATGCGGCCGCCCCGGCCACGGCGTGTACGACGCCACGACCGACCCGGGCCGCATCCGTGACCTCTTCGCGGCGGCACCCCGCGCCACCGGCTACGGCATCGCGTGCGGGCTGCCCCCGCACCACCTCATCGGCGTGGACCTCGACACCAAGTCCGGCACGGACTCCTCCTCCGCACTGCGCGAACTGGCGCTGCGCCACCTCTTCACGATCCCGGACACCGTCGTCGTGGCCACCCCCAGCGGCGGCCGTCATGTATGGCTGTCCGGACCGCCGGACGTCGTGGTCCCCAACTCGGCGGGACGCCTCGCGCCGGGCATCGACATCCGCGGCGCGGGCGGCTACCTCGTGGGTCCCGGATCGCGCACGGCCCAGGGCGTCTACAGCGCGGTCCCCGGCACCGCCCACCTGCCCGTCGCGCCCTGCCCGCCGGCACTCCTGCGCCTGCTCACGCCGCCGCCACGCGTGCACCACCCGTCACCGGCACATGCGGGCCGACACGGCCAGGGCCTGGTCCAGTTCGTGCTCGCGGCACATGAGGGACAGCGCAACACCCGTCTGTTCTGGGCCGCTTGCCGCGCCTACGAGAGCGACCTCGGCGACAGCCTCACGAACGCCCTCGTGGAAGCCGCAACCCGCGCGGGCCTGACAGAACGCGAGGCTCGTTCCACGATCGCCTCAGCGGCCCGCCTGACCCGGCACGACGGCCCGGAGGCGTAGGACGCGGCGTCCCGGAGGACAAGCCCTCCCCGCATCCGGACGCGCACTCGCCTCGCCCAGGGCACGCGTAAGGGGCGCCCGCCACAGCGAACGCCCCTTACGAACACCTGCCTACCGGCGGTGGGTGTGGGATTTGAACCCACGGTGACTCGCGCCACGACGGTTTTCAAGACCGCCAAGCCTGCTGCGCTAAAGCACAGGCCAGAGCCCGTTTCGGCTACTGCGAGAGCGCACGTGGCCCACACATGGCCCATGGACCCGGCCACGAGGCCTACGAAGCTCACCTACGCCGGGAACTTCCTCATGAAGGCTTCGACGCCGTCAAGGAAGCGCCGCACCTGGGCGTGGTCGTAGTCGTCATAGTTCCCGTGCGCTGCACTGTTCCGGAGCGCCATCCAGGTGGTGACCTCTTTCTGCTGCAACCCGTCGTAGACGCCGGCCTTCTTGAGGTCGGCGTTCATGGTGTCCGCCTTCTTCGGCTTGCCCGCCACCATGGTCGGCACGCTGCTCTTGACGCATAGGGCACGCACGTGGACTTCAAGCGCCGTCCCTGTAATGACGGCCGCTGCATCCTTGTAGCCCTTGGCGAGCAGACCATCCGACATCTGAAGGAAGTCGCTGTACGTGTCAGCGTGCACCAGCTCGACGACTGTCGCTGTCCAGCCTGCAACGAGGTCGTCCCTCAGAGAGAGAGCGACTTGCAGGTTATGGCTCAACCGACCGAAATTAGTGTATCCGCTTCCTCTTTTGAGCTGTTCACGGTAAACCGACCCATTTACCGACAAGCGTGCGACCGCAGCCTCTAGACGGTTGGCCAACAGGCCCGTTGCCATGTTTTCGTTCAACTCAGAGACCGTCTTGCCGGCCACAAAATGTTCGGCCTTAGTGAGAAGTTCATTGAGTTGCTTGACCATATCTTCGATCGCCACTACCGAACTCTCCCCTTCTTGAGGCTACGCCGGGTACTTCAACATGAAGTCGCGCACTCCATCGATGAACATGCGTGCCTGATACTCGTCGTAACTGGTGTAGTCACCGTGCGCCGCCTTATTGCGAAGATCCATCCATGCCGTGACCTGCTTCTTGCGCGCCTCGTTATAGACGCCAGTCTTCTTGAGGTCGGCATTCATGACGTCAGCCTTCTTTGGCGCCCCGCTGGGCAGCTCAGTGTCGACACCATGCTTGGTGCAGAGCATTCGAATGTGAACCTCAAGCGAGGTACCTGTGATGACGGCTGCAGGGTCTTTGTAGCCAGCCGCCAGTAGCGTTTCTGCCATCTGTAGGTAATCGCTATGGGTGTCGGCATGGACCAGCTCCATTACTGAGGAGGTCCAGCCAGCCTTGAGGTCGTCTCGGAGAGCGAGCGCGATGCTGTGAATTTCGCGAATCTTATATTTGACGCGCTTCTCGACTCGGTAGACGTCGAGCTGCTGTATGTAGCTGCTACCGGGCACTGCAAGCCGGTCGATGGCTGACTCAAGCCGACTCGCCAGGAGCTTGGCGCGGTCTGACGCGAACGTCGTATCGCTACGCGTAGCGATCAGTTTCTGATACTCGAAGATCAATACATCGAGTTGCTCCACCATCTTTCCGACTTCCAGCAAAGCGGACTCCCCAAATGAAGTTGATCTAGTCAGAACTGCTCAGGATACGCCCCATCCACACCAGCGGCTATCGAGTTTTGGGGATTTACCGAAGCAGCATTTCAGGTGTCCAATACCCCTACTGACGTCACTTGCGGGAGCTCATCTGCTCAGGTACCGCCACGCAGCGGAACCCAGTGTCGTCGTCGTGCATAATGTCGTTGGCGTCATTAGGGACCGCTGGCACTCCCCTGAACAAGGGGCTAGTGAAGGCACTGCCGCGGAGTTCATATCGTCCTGGCGTAGTCTGCGTTGCAAGCCACTCCCACACGTTTCCCACCATGTCGTAGACGCCATACGGCGAAACGCCGCTGTGGTAACGCGAGACCGATGTCGTTACCTCCACGCCAGTCTCCCGGACGTTGCATTTCGCGGCGGTCTTCTGGTCACCCCACGGAAAGGTACGGCCGGAAGTCCCGCGAGCTGCCTTCTCCCACTGCTCGGCTGTCGGCAGCGACTTCCCCGCCCATTTCGCGTACGCGCTCGCGTCGCGCCACGTCACATGCACAACTGGGTGGTCATACAGCTCGCGCGGACAACGACCGTTCTCCCAGTGCTCGGGCGCTGGGTGGCGAGTGGCCGCACAGAACCGCGCGTAGTCCGCGTTCGTGGTCGGGAACGTGTCGATGTGGAAATCGTCCACCCACACCGGTTCGTCGTCCTCCCCCGACAAGAAGATCCCTTCCGGGACATGCGCCATGAGCTTCCCGTCTCCGGGATGCTTCACGTACTCGCCGCTGCTCGTCTGGTCTTCGCCGGGCTCGATGACGGCCTGAGTGGGAATATCGTCCGCCGCAAGAATGCCGACGAAGCGCCCCTGCGCGTCCGGGTCGGCCTTGGCGAGCACCGTGTCCAAAGCCGCTTGGTTCACCATGCGCAAGGTCGCTTGTTCGCCGTCCCCCTCCCACCGAGAAACGATGCGGTCGGAGACCCCGAGCTTCTCGGAGAACTCCATGAGGCTCATGCGGACAGCTTCACGCAGTGCCTTAACTTCACGTCCGGTCCATTTCGTAACGAGTGGCATGGGCTACCTCTGTCGTGGGTCGCCGCCCCGGTGAGGGGCGGCAGCACGCGTCTACAGACGCTCGCCGGGGATGCCGGCGTAGGCCTCACGCAGTGCTGCGAGCACGGGGTTGTCCTGCGGGAACTGCACGTCGTCGAGCGCTCTGACGGAGCGGACGCCGATCGTCACGTTCGTAGCGAAAGCAGCGGCCATGTTCGGGATGTCGGCGAGCCGCACCGGTGCGGTGATTTGCTTTGGAGCATCGAGGCTCTGGAGTAGCAGCATCGTCGTGCCGGGGAGCACTGGGGCATCCGGCCAGACGACAGTCCCGTCCTGGGCGACGAAGCCGAGGTTCCACGTGCCGCCCTCGGAGACCCGACCGTCCGGTTCGAGGAACACGGCGTCGTCGAAACCAGCAAGTTGGGCGTCACGGCGAAGCCGGAGTTGCGGATGAAGACCGATGTGCTTCACCTCTGCGTTGTCGCGAGTGAAGGTGTAGGTCTTGGCCGTGAGGGGCGGTGGCGGCATGGCACCCGCGGGCCTCAGGTTCACCAGGATGTGGGGGTCTTTGGCGTCAGCCGGTCGCCCCATATCGAGGGCGGGATCGAAGACGGTGACGCGGAGGCCGGCGACACCAGTGACGCCGTCGGCTGCCTTACGGATGTAGTTCAGCGTCTGCTCTCGGTCCAATTCGACACCGAAGACGATGCGGCAGTCCCGCACCAAGCGGTCGAGATGGAGCGACAGACCCCGGATGGTGCCGTCTTCCATCCGCATGGACGTGAAGTGCCCGTAGTTCGTAAGGGCGAGGCCCTGGAGGTCGTCGAGGGTGACGGGGTTTCCGTTCAGTTCGGCCATGCGGCCAGTCTTTCAGCCGCTGACAGCTCGCCAACACCCCGTTAAGCAGCCAAAGTTCGGATTAGTTCGGTGCAGGGGCGGCGGGAGTACGTACTCACGGTGCGCCCATCAGGACACGCTTAAGGCATGACGACGAACGCACCGCGAGAGACGCTAGGCGCCGGGCTTCCCCTCGGTGGGGCCCACGGCCGCCTCAAGCTGCTTGATGCGCTCGACGAGGCCGGCCAGTTCGGCCGAGACGCGCGCCACTTCAACTTGGAGGTCGGTCATGCGTTGGGCCGCTTCGCGGGGCGCCTCCTCGCCAGGGGCGGTGTCGCGGACGTAGGTGCCGCTTCCCGAGACGCCTTCCACCAGTCCCTCTTCTCGGAGCTGCGCGTAGGCGTTCTGGACGGTCATCAGGGAGACGCCGAGCTTCTGGGCGTAGGCCCGGCCGCCGGGGAGCCGGTCCCCGGGACCGAACGTCCCTGCGGCGATCTCGTCTCTGATCCTGGCGGCGATTTCGCGGGCGTTGGGTTTCCTCTTCGGCTGTGAATCCACCTCGAAAGCGTACTTGACCTAGGTCGTTTGGAAGCAGATAGCGCTAGCACTTGACGACCCACAAGTGACCTAGGTAGCTTTCACATCAACGGCAAGCGACCTAGGTCGCTCACCAGGAAGCCCGCTTGACCTGCATGTCAGTGCCCGCCTGAACCGGCGGAGCCGAACGAATCGCAGTACCCGCACCAGCTGGGGGAGCGACTTCAGTCACTCCCCGACGAGCTGGGAGCGGAACCGCTTTGAGAACTGAACAGAGTGCCGACCCAGCCGCCTGAACACGGGCGGTCGATGGGTGCGGGTCACCATCCCGACTTCCCATGTCGAGCCGGGTGACCTGCCCAGTTCCGCCCTCCGGGGCGTGACTGGCATTGCGTGATCTGAATCCGCAGCACCTTCGCGAGGGCTTAGGCCCTCGCTTCTCACTGCCCCGATGGTCGCAGGCCGGGTTCGACTCCCGACCGGGGCACGCATCGTCGACTACTTCGTCTGGAGTCCGCATGAGCACCATCGAGATCGTCTCGTTCGGCTACCTGCACGACGCCCCGCCCGCCGCGCACCTGACCATCGACCTGCGCCACCACTTCCGCGACCCGCACGTCTCCCCGGAGCTCCGCTACATGACCGCGGATGACGAGCAGGTCCGTGCGGCGGTGCTTGGCACGTCCGGTGTTGCGGCGCTCGCCATCGCGACCGCCGCCGCAGTGGAGGCGTTCGCGGACGGTCCGTCCGCCGGAACCGTCACGGTGGCCGACGGGTGTGCAGGCGGTCGGCACCGCGCCCCCGTCTTCGCCCGCGCCCTCGCTGAACTCCTGCGCGACGCCGGTCACGACGTGACTGTCCAGCACCGCGACATGCGCCGCGACGTCGTCCAGCGCTGACCCGCTCCACACACCACCGCCCCGCCGCCCGCGGGGCGGCCTTTCCCCCTCAACGGCGCGCGGCCCCGGTGCTGGAACACCGGGGCCGCTTTCGAGCCGCACCACCTGCTAGGGAGAACACGACTCATGAAGAACATCGCTGCACTTCAGGCCGTCGTTACGGCCGACGGGTTCGACCGCGAGCCGACGGCCGCGGAGCTGGACGCGATCGAGACCGAGATGCCCGTCATCCTGGCCCGCGTCGAGCTGCTCGACGCGCAGATCGTCACGCTGGACCACACCGCGACCGAGCTGGACCAGCGGCGCATCCGCCGGGCCCGTCGCAAGGTTCTGGCCGCCCGGCGCGAGCTGGCGAACCAGTCCGCCACGCTCGCGCAGACGGGCGGTGCGGCATGACTGCGCAGGCTCGCAAGCCACTGACCAAGGTTCAGATCATCGTGCTGAGCGCGGCGTTCGTGCCGATGCTCGCCACCGGCGTGTTCGGTGGAATCGGCACGTACTCCAACATCAGCGGGGCATACGGCAAGGGCACGGCGCTCGGGGCCGTGTCCGCGGGTGAGGGCGCCACCGCCGTCCTCGCACTCGTCCTGCTCGGGCTGACCATGCTGGGCCAGTCCTCCCCGCGCATCATCCGACTCGGGCTGTGGGCCCTGCCGGCCGCCGCGTCCGCGATGGCCGCGATGGCCGCCGACGACCCGGGCACGACCGTCATCTACGCCATCACGCCGATGGGCATGTGCGTCTCGGCCGAGGGCATGGCGTTCCTGGCCCGCCGCATCGCGGTGCACACCGACGGCCGGGACGCGGAAGGTGAGCGTCGGGCGGTCGAGGTCGTTCAGCGGCTGGCCTATCACCGGGCCCGCGCCGCCAACCATCCCGACGAGAAGACCCGCAAGCGCTCCGATCGGGCGTCGTGGCGACTGGCCCGCAAGGTCGGATCGGGTGACGCGGAGCTGGGATCGGCGCTGCTCAATGTGCAGCGTCAGCGCGTCACGATCGGCGCGGACGCCGCCCTCGGGTCGATGTTCCGCCTCGCCCCGGACGCTCTGCCGCCCGTGGGCGCGAATGCGGAGGAATCTACCGAGACCATGAGGATTCGGTCTACGGCTGACCTGCCGGAATCGACCCCGGCGGCGATCACCGCGAACCCGATCGTTCTGCCGCCTCCGGTCGCGGTCGGCTTCCTGAAGTCGACCCTTCCGAGCAAGCCCGTTCGGGCGATCGAGTCGGCCCCGGTCCGGCCGATCGAGAAGCGCACCGTGCCCGCCGAATCGACACGGCCCCGTGGGGCCACCGGCCGCGTCCCGGACGCTGCTCGATCGCCCCGCCCCAAGCGGACCGCGGCCGAGCTGCTCGATGAGGCCCGCACGGTGACGGCCGATTGGCCAGACGCGAAGCTGACCGCTGAGGGCATCCGACTCGCGGTGCACACCTCCCCGAAGAACGCCCGGCTGCTGCGGGACACCCTGCGGGCCGAGCGCGCCGGTGAGGCTGCGGCCTGATGTCCGCGGCATTCGGCAAGTGCTACGACCCGTCCGGCGCCCGCTACGGCGTCCCTACCTATCCGTGGCGCCTTGCCCCGGAGGGTCTGGCCACGCGCCGGCAGCTCCGTGAGCAGGGGTTGCGGCCGGGTGGTCAGCCGATAGCGGCCCAGCTCATGCGCCGCTCCCGCCGCCGCAAGGCGGGCGTGAGCGTGGCGTTTCTGTACCGCCTCGACCTCGCCAAACCGGTGCGGCCGATGACCTCCCGCAAGTGGGGCGCGCTCGCCCTGGCGATGCTCGCCCGCCGTACCTGCCCCGCCTGCCGACTCGACGCCGGATACGTGATCCCGAGCTCGCTCGGCATGTGCGTGCCCTGCGCCTACCCCAACGAACAGCGCGTTGCCTGAACCTCGCACGGGGCCCGGCCGCCCACCTCCTACAGCGACGGCCGGGCCCTCATCCTCCGAGAGAAGGACACCTCAGTGAAGCACCCTGACGATGACCACGAGCTGTTCAACCGGCTCGAAGCAGAGATGGCGAGCGACATCGGCGGTGAGGTCGTCGACCTCGACAAGGCCCGCGCCGCCCGCAGTGAGTCGACCGATCCTGCGCCCGATCGTGAGTCGATCGAGTCGGCCGATCCGGACAAGATGGTGATGGTCGATCAGCCGGTTCGTGCGACCGGCCCCGGCTATCTCGGGCGGCTCATGGGCGCCCGCCGCCGCGAGGTCATCCCGATCTGGCTGCGTTCCCTCGCGGAGTTGAAGACCGCCACCGGTTGGGTGGCCAGGCACTATGCGCATGCGTCCGGGTATCACGCGCTGCGTTCCCCGGTCTACGCCGCTCGCCTCACCTTCCAGGCCCCGATCGGGGCGGCAAGGTTCGTCGGCTCGACGATGCGGTGGGTGGCCGACCGGGAGAGCGCCCCGGTCCGGCAGGCCGCCGTGCGGCGCGAGGACGCGGCCGAGTACCTGACCCTGTCGCGTCACCGCGACAGCCGTGTCCGCCTGCGCACCCTGATCACGGTGCTGACCATGTTCGTGGGTCTGGGGACGGCGCTGGCCATCTACGTCCTCGCGCCCGGATGGCTTCAGACGCTGTCGGTCAGCGCGGTCGTGATGGCGCTCGGCTTCAACGGCCGGCGCGCGGATGACCCGGTCATCCACCGTGCGGTGGAGATGCCCAAGGCGACCAAGCTGACCAGTGACATCGTGCTGAGGGCGCTCGGCTCGCTCGGGATTCCCGCCATCAATCAGGCGCAGGGCAAGGGCCGGGACGGGTTCGAGTTCACCGCCCCGATCACCCGCGACGGGCCTGGCTGGCGTGCGGAGGGCAACCTCCCCTACGGCGTCACGGTCACCGACATCATCGAGCGGCGCGAGAAGCTCGCATCCGGCCTGCGCCGCCCGCTGGGCTGCGTGTGGCCGGAGGCGGTGCCGGACGAGCACACCGGGCACCTGGTGCTGTGGGTCGGCGATCAGGACATGTCCAAGGCAAAGCAGCCCGCTTGGCCGCTGGCCAAGACGGGCATGGTCGACCTGTTCAAGCCCACTGCCTACGCCACTGACCAGCGCGGACGCTGGACCGAACTCACCCTCATGTACATCGCGGGCATCATCGGCGCCATCCCGCGCATGGGTAAGACGTTCCTGCTCCGCCTCCTGCTGCTGATCGCGGCACTTGACCCGCGGGCGGAGCTGCACACCTACGACATGAAGGGCACCGGCGACCTCGACCCGGTCGGCAACGCCGTCTCGCACCGGCACGGCGCGGGCGACGATGACGAGGTCATCACCTATGTCCTCAACGACGCCCGCGCGCTGCGCGAGGAGCTGCGCCGGCGTACCAAGGTGATCCGATCCCTGCCCCGGGACATCTGCCCGGAGTCCAAGGTGACCAGCGAACTCGCCTCCAAGCGCTCGCTCGGGCTGCACCCGATCGTCGTCGGCGTGGATGAGTGCCAGGTCCTCTTCGAGCACGACCAGCACGGCAAGGAGTTCGAAGAGATCTTCACCGACCTGGTCAAGCGCGGCCCGGCGACCGGGATCGTGGTGCTGCTGGCCACGCAGCGACCGGACGCCAAGTCGCTGCCCACCGGGATCAGCGCGAACGCCTCGCTGAGGCTGTGCCTGAAGGTCATGGGCCAGCTGGAGAACGACATGGTCCTCGGCACGTCCGCCTATAAGCGCGGGGTGCGGGCGACCATGTTCGCCTGGGCTGACAAGGGCATTCACTACCTGGTCGGCGAGGGCTCAGACGCGAGCATCGTGCGCTCCATCTACGTCGACGGCCGCGACGCCGAACGGATCGCTGCCCGCGCTCGCGCCGCCCGCGAGAAGGCAGGACTCCTGTCCGGCTACGCGCTTGGGGAAGAGCCCGAGGTGTTGGCGAGCGCGTACGACCTGCTCGCCGACATCCTCGCCGTGGTCCCCGCCAAGGAGGCCAAGGCGTGGTCCGAGACGGTCGTGGCCCGCCTCGCCGAACTGCGGCCCGAGGTCTACGACGGATGGGACCCCGAGGGACTGGCCGCGGCCCTCAAGCCGCACGGCGTCACCACCATCCAGGTGGGCCGCCGGATCGACGGCAAGGTCGTCAACCGGCGCGGCATCGACCGCTCCCACATCACCACCGCGATCGCGGAGCGTGACGGAAAGCGGGACGCGAGCTGACCATCCGGGGCCGCTAGCGATAGCGGCACACCCCGCTAACGTTAGCGGCCCCGCTAGCACCCCAAACCGCCTCTGATCAGGTCGCTAGCGGATAGCGGCCCACCTGCGGAAACCCCAGGAACCGGCCCAGGAGGCCCCTCGATGACCCTCCCCGCCCTCGCTATCGCCTGCCTACTCGCCGTCACGCTCTGTTACGGCGTGCGGTGCTGGCTCAGCCCGTTCGGCAACTGCCGCAAGTGCGACGGCATGGGCCACCACATCAAGTACGACCGCAAGAACCGGCCCAAGCGCGCCAAGGAATGCCGCCGCTGCAAGGGCTACGGCATCCGCATACGCGTCGGCCGCCACCTCTACAACCGCGCCCGCCGCACCTACCAGGCCGGCACGCGCTGACCACGTCCCGCACTGCCTCGAACGACCTCAACACGACTTCGGGAGAAGCCTGATGGCTATCAGCGATAAGGACCCCTACAACGCCCGCGAGACCGCCCGCATCATCCTGCTCGGGGTCCGCGCGGTCCGCCGCGAGGCCCGCGGCAAGTCCATCCGCGGCATCGAGAAGCAGGCCGCCCGCATCCGCGAGGAAGCGCAGGCCCGCGAGGACGCCAGGGCCGCCGCCCGCCGCAACGCGAGGGGGAAGCGGTGACCCTCACCATCCCCATCGTGTTCCTGCTCGGCCTCGCCCTCGCCGCCCTGCTGCGCTTCCGCGCGGTCGGCTGGGGCGCCGCCACCATCGCCGTCCTGTTCGGCCTCTACCTCGCCGACACCAGCGCCCGCACCACCATCAACGACCTCACCACCGCCGTCGTCAACGCCATCCCCAACGACGGAAACTGAAGGAGCCAGAGATGAACGAACAGATCATCGCCCGCCACTGGCTCGCCGCCGCGGCACCCAAAGCCGCCCCCGCTCTCGCCACGTCCACCGTCCTGATCCTGGCGAGGATCTGGAACGCCAATGGAGCCGAACACTCGTTGGGCAACGCCGTGTTGATGGCCGCCCTGTCCCTCGCCGCCGGTGCGGCAGGGGCGTTCGCATCCATGGGCCCCGGCGGGGACCGCGTCATCACCGGGACCGCGTTCGCCGCCTCCGGCGCCCTCGCCCTGACCGGGGTCGCCGGGTACTCGGATGGCCTTTCTCTCCCGATCCTGCTGTGGGTGCTGGCGACGGTCGCCGCCTACGGGCTCGCCGCCCGCAACTGGCGCACCGAGCGCCGGGACACGATCGCTCACGAGCGGCACACGACGGTGCGGCGCGAGGAACACGCCCACATCGAACGCGTGGAAGCCCTCAAGGCCGGAGCCCAGATCGAATCCGCCCGCGCCGGAGCCGCCTACGCCGAACAGCTCGCCACCGCACTCATCACCCGCGCCGCGCTGCCCGGCTTCAACCCGCAGGCCCTCACCGATGCGGGCCTGCCCCAACTCCCCGCCACCGACCGGGACGCCGCATGAACCGCCGTACCGGCGCCGTGGTCGCGGTGACCGTGGGCGCCGTTGCCCTTCTGGCCGGATGCTCCCTGCCCGACGGCCCGCCCGGCGTCGTCGTCGCCCGGGCCGAACGGACGCCCCCGGCGAGCAAGAACCGCCCGTACTTCCTGACCGTGCGCACGGCCGACGGCGAGCGCGAGGACTTTCAGGTCTACATCGCGGACTTCAATCGGTGCTCCGTCGGCGAGCGCTACCCCCAGTGCAAGGAGACCCACGCATGAGCCGCGTTCTGCCCCGGCTGCGGATCCAGCGGGCCACCTGGCCCCGGCCCGCAGTGATCCTCACCGACACGCCCCGACCGGACTGCCACAACTGCGACGGGATCGGCGGCATCGAGCACGACTACGGCCACCCCGAGACCGGCGAGTACGAGGGCACCGACTGGGAGCCCTGCACCTGCTGGAACGAAACCCGCCGCTGGACGCTGCTCCCCCTGCCTCGCAAGCCGCTGTGGCACAGCAAGGTCCGTGACCCGTGGAGCCCCGGCTACAGCGACGAGCCGCCCTTCTAGATACGCCAAGGGCGGCCCCCACATCTCGCCAAAGAAACCGGGGCCGCCCTTGCCAGCCAGCACCCACGAAGGAACTGGAGACCCCAGCATGACCCAAACCACCGACATCACGCGAGCCCACAGCTCGCCGCTGAACGAACACCTGAGCACCGCCCTGAGCCTCGCGGAATCCGGTGTGCCAGCACTGCCGCTGCGGGCGGGGAAAGTACCGTTCGGGAACTGCCCCGAGTGCGTCAAGAACGCGTGCGGCGGCCGACCGAACATGAAGACCCCCGGCCCGTGCCACTGCCCGCGTCCCTGCCACGCATGGGCCGCCGCCACCACGAACCCCGATGTCCTCACCTCCCGAGCCTGGACGTTCGCGTGGGTGCAAGCCTCGGCCGTCGCCTATCACCCCGGCGGGGCCGGGCTGACGGTCGTCGACCTGGACGACGCGGACGCGGTCGCGTGGGCCCATGAGAGCCTGCCGCCGACCCGGACCGTGCCGACCACCCGGGGCGAGCACTGGATCTACCTGGGGGCGATGCGGTCGGCCAACGCGGTACGCCCCGGCGTCGACATCAAGTCGCTCATGCAGTACGCCCGTTGGCTCGGACCCGGCACCGGCACTATGACGCCCCTGCCGGACGCCGTCCGCGCACTGGTCGAGAAGGAAGAGACCACCCCCGCCCGCGGGGAGTTGGTCTCTTCATCCCCCGGCCGCGCCACGTGGGACGCGAGCGTGGCCACAGGCTGCCGCCACACCGAGAAGTACGTCCGTACCGGCCTCGCCCGCGGTTTGGCGCTGGTCCGGGCCCGTACTGAAACAGGGGCCGCGTCGCAGGCGTTCGGGGTGGCGCAGTTCCTCGCCAAGCAGCACGCCCAGTGCCCCGGCCCCTGCGGCCTGGACGCGCTCGGGCACGAGGTCATCGCCGCGGCCGTCTCCGTTGGAGTCCCCGAGCCGTACGCGGCCCGCGCGGTCACCAACGGCCTAGGCGCCGATGCAGGGAGGGCAGCATGAGCATCCACCCCCGTCCCGGGCATGTCGCCGGACGACGGCACTTGCGCCTCGTCGTGGGCGACCGAGAGGGCGTCGCCGAAGGCGTCCCCATTGCTGTTCGTCCTGACCCGCAGACGAGCGACGGGTACCGCCCCCGGGCCGTGCTGCACATCGTGGCACCCCCGGACTGGCACGTGACCCCATCGGCCCACTCGTGGTGCTCCTGCGGCCGTGAACGGACCGCCATCGGCCGCGCCGCCGTGCTGAGCCTGGTGGCCGCGCACAACGAACACCGCGACACCTGCCCGCAGCTCGCCAACGCCAAGGAAGGAGGCAAGGCCGTATGAGCATCCCCCACGACATGAGCCCCGACCTGTGGGAGGGGTTCGACATCGACCCCGAGCAGATCACCGGCCCGGCCTGGGACGAACCCGTCCCGCTCAAGGCCCGCCCGCCCCTGCCCACCTTCCCCGTCGACACCCTCCCGCCGTGGCTCGGTGACATGGTCCGCGGCGTCGCCGAGGAAACACAGACCCCCATCGACCTCGCCGGATGCCTCGCCCTCGCAGTCATCGCCACCGCCGCCGGCGGGCGCGTGAAAGTCTGCGTGCGCGGCCACTGGCGCGAGCCCGTGAACATCTACACGGCCGTGGCCCTAGACCCAGGCAACCGCAAGAGCGCCGTATTCGACCTCATGGTGCGCCCCCTCCTCGACGCCGAGAAAGCACTCATCGAGCTGTCCGGCCCGGTACGGGCCGAGGCCGAGACCCTCGCCCGCCTCGCCAAAGCAGCAGCCGAGAAGGCCGCACAGAAAGCCGGGGCGGCCGAGCCGGAGAAGCGGGATGCACTGACCGCTGAGGCGGTCGAACTCGCGCAGGCCGCCGAGGAACTGACCATCCCGTCCGTGCCGCAGCTCGTGGCGGACGACGCGACCCCGGAGACCATCGGAACGCTCCTCGCCCAGCAGAACGGGCGGATCTCCTGCATGAGCGCCGAGGGCGAGCTGTTCGACATCATCGCGGGCCGCTACACCGGCAAGCCCAACATGGGCATGTTCCTCAAGGGCCACGCCGGAGACATGATCCGCGTCAACCGGCAAAGCCGCGAGGCCGAACACATCGACTCCCCGGCCGTCACCGTCGGCCTGGCCATCCAGCCGGAAGTTCTCGACTCCCTCGCCCGCATCGACGGGGCCGACGGACGCGGCCTGCTCGCACGCTTCCTGTACTCCAAGCCCCTGTCCCTTGTCGGCAGCCGCAACCTCTCCCCAGAACTCCTGGACGAACAGGTAGCCGCCACCTACACCCGCCAACTCTCAGGCCTCACCCTCGCACTGGCCGACTGGACCGACCCCGCTCTCCTGACACTCACCCCGGAAGCCGACGCGGTCATGCTCGCCTTCCAGAAGGTCACCGAAGCGCGGCTGGGGCGGGACGGAAGCTTCGCGCCGATCGTGAAATGGGCGTCCAAGCGAGACGGGGCCGTGGCACGCATCGCGGGCCTGCTCCACCTGGCCAACCACCCCGAGGACGGATGGCACAAGCCCATCGAAGCCTCCACCATGGCCGCCGCGACCGAATTGGGCGTCTACTTCACCGCGCACGCCCTGGACGTGTTCGACACCATGAGCGCCGACCCCGCCCACGACGCCGCCCTGACCGTCCTGGCCCACCTCATCAGCAGCCGCCCGCAGCAGATCACCAAACGGGAGCTGTTCCGGGCCCTGCGGCGGGCCGACTTCCCCGTCATCGGCGACCTCGACCCCGCCCTGGCCCTGCTCGAAGAACACGGCTGGATCCGCCAACAGCCCCCGCCCCCGCGCACCGGACGCGGCGGCCGGCCCCCCTCGCCCCGCTACGAGACCCACCCCCGCATCGGCCGGGGCGCCTGACACAACCCCCAACCCGCTGACAGAACTGACAGAACTCCCCGACACTGCCCCTGACCTGCACAAACGTCCATGATCGCGGTTGTGACAGAACTGAATTTAATGCTGACAGAACCCCCGGCCCCGCGCCGGGGGTGCTGTGACAGAACCTCCTCCCAAGAGGTTCTGTCAGGTTTTAATTCAGTTCTGTCAAAGACCCCGACCCGCTCATACACGCAGGTCAGACGGCATGCGTCGAGGTTCTGTCAGTTCTGTCAGCGATTCCCCGGTTCCCGCACTGGATCCGAGAAGGAGTCGCACCGTGGCCCGCCCCAAGAAGCTCAAGCTCGCTGAGGTCCTCGAAGAGATCGACATGAGCCGCGCCGCCTTCTACCGCATGCGCGCCCGCGGTCAGGCGCCCCGCATCAGCAAGCTCCCCAACGGCCAGGTCCGCGTCAGCCGCGCCGACTTGGACGCGTGGTGGGAGAAGTGCGAGCAGCACGCCGCGTAATACCAACCGTTTCACCGGGGCCCGCGCTCAGCGCGGGCCCCTCGTTCTGTTTGGAGAGACATGCTCACCTACGACGTCGATGTCTGGTCAATCCGTAAGCGCACGGGCCGCCCAAAGCCATGGGAACTGCGTTGGCGGGTCGGCGAGCGGCCTCACTCCCGCAGCTTCAAGCTCAAGCCGCAAGCGGACGGTCGTCGGGCGGAGTTGATGGCCGCTCTGCGCGACCAGCAGCAATTCGACGAGGAAACGGGCCTTCCCGCGAACGAGTTGATGGCTCGCAATTCCCCTTCCTGGTACGAACATGTCACTGAGTACGTCCTCATGAAGTGGCCGCAAGCCGCAGCCAAGCACCGGGCAAGCATCGCGGAATCGCTCGCTGTCGTAACCCCCGCGCTCGCCACCAGCAAGCGGGGAGCGCCTCACTCGGCTGTACTGCGCGATGCGCTTTACCAGTGGGCGTTCAGGGCGGTCCGTGCCCCAGAGGGATCCTGGGTATCGCGCCACGTCGCCGAGGAACCGCCCGCCGAAATCCGCGCCGCCCTGGAGTGGATTGCCGCCCACTCCATCAAGGTCAAAGCCTTGGAGGACCCGGCGCTTCTACGTCCCGCCTTGGAAGCGCTCTCGCTCCGTCTGGACGGGAGCAAAGCCGCTGAGAACACGGTCAGGCGCAAGCGTATGGTCCTGAGTAACGTGCTCCGCTACACGGTTGAGGAGAAAGGGCTGCTCACGGCGAACCCGCTCCCCCGTGTGGATTGGACGCCGCCAGAGAGCGACGACGAGATTGATTTCCGATACGTGCCGGGCCCGAGCAAGGCGCGTTCCTTGCTCGGCGCAGTCCGAGACTCCGGACCGCGCGGCGCGCACTTGCACGCGTTCTTCGGATGCCTCTACTACGCAGCCATGCGACCTGGCGAGGTCGTCGCTCTCAAGGAATCGGACTGCACGTTGCCGCCCAACTCGCCGGAGGCCGTCAAGGAATGGGGCGAACTACTGCTGGGGGAGAGCCGCCCGGAAGTCGGTGGCGGCTGGACAGATGACGGCACGTCGTACGAGAAGCGGGGCCTCAAGCGACGTAAGCGGGGCGCGACGCGAACCGTGCCTATCCCGCCCATTCTCGTGCACCTGCTGCGTGAGCACATCGCCCGGTACGGCACGGCCGATGACGGTCGGCTGTTCCGGGCGGCGCGGGGAGGACGGGTGCCCTCCACCGAATATTGCGACCTTTGGGAGAGAGCGCGGAACTCCGTGCTCTCTCCCAGCGAGGCCAAGTCAGCGCTCGCGGCGGTCCCGTACTCCCTGCGGCATGCTGGCGTTTCCCTCTGGATCAAGTCAGGGGTAGACCCGGCGGAGGTCGCCGCTCGCGCCGGCCACAGCATCGCCGTGCTGTACCGCTTCTACGCAAAGATCCTGAAGGGCGGTCAGCAGCACTCAAACGACATGATCACCCGCGCGCTCGACGAGGAAGATCAGCCCTGATTTTGGCCCACAGGTGGCCCATACGCACTGGTCAAAGCTGGGATACCGGCGAGATGGGGTGAGACAGTCCGCATGCGAAAGGGGTGCTCCGGAGACCGGGGCACCCCTTCTGACCAGCACCTAAGCTGACCTGCAAGCGGTGGGTGTGGGATTTGAACCCACGGTGACTCGCGCCACGACGGTTTTCAAGACCGTTCCCTTAGGCCGCTCGGGCAACCCACCCTCGCCCCGCCGGCGACCGGCGGAGCGAGGACCAGGGTAGCGGGTTCGGCCGGGAGTTCGGTCAGCTGTCGCCCTTGCGCTCGCCGAGGACCACGTCGACCGTGTGCTCCGCGCCGCCGCGCTTGTACGTGATCTTGACCGTGTCGCCCGGCTGGTGCGTCCAGATCTGGCCGATCAGGGTCGGACCGCTGTCGATCACCGTGTCGTCGAGCTTGGTGATGACATCGCCGGGCTTCAGGCCGGCCTTGTCCGCCGGGCCGTTCGCCGTGACCGCGGACGAGCCGCCCGCGCCCTGCTCGGTGATCTTCGCGCCGTCACCCTGCTCGTCCAGCGCGACCGAGGCACCGATCACCGGATAGACCGGCTGGCCCGTCTTGATGAGCTGCTTGGCGACGTTCCGCGCCTGGTTGATCGGGATGGCGAAGCCGAGGCCGACCGAGCCCGACTGGCCGGAGCCTCCGATGCCGCCGCTGCTGCCCGGCTGGATCGCCGAGTTGATGCCGATGACCGCGCCCCGCGCGTCGAGCAGCGGACCGCCCGAGTTGCCCGGGTTGATCGACGCATCGGTCTGCAGCGCGTTCATGTACGACGCCTTGCTGCTGCCCGAGCTGTCGCTGGAGGCCACCGGGCGGTTCTTCGCCGAGACGATGCCCGTGGTCACCGTGTTCGACAGGCCGAAGGGCGCGCCGATCGCGATGGTCGAGTCACCGACGGCGACCTTGTCCGAGTTGGCGAGCACCAGCGGCTTCAGGTTCGACGGGGCGTTCTTCAGCTTGATGACCGCGACGTCGTAGCCCTGGGCTCGGCCGATCACCTCGGCGTCGTACTTCTTGCCGTTCGAGAACGTGGCCGAAAGCTTTCCGCCGTCGGCCGCGGAGGCCACCACGTGGTTGTTGGTGAGTATGTGGCCCTGCTTGTCGTAGACGAAGCCGCTGCCGGTACCGCCCTCGCCGTCGCTTCCCTCGGCCTCGATGGTGACCGTGCTCGGCAGTGCGTTCGCCGCGATGCCGGCGACCGAGGACGCGTTCCGCTTGAAGTCGGCCGGGTTGTCCGAGGCGGAGACCGTCGTCGAGCCCGAACCACTGTCGTCGTTGCGCTCGGCCGCCCAGTAGCCGATGCCGCCGCCGACACCGCCCGCGATCAGGGCCGCCGCGACCACCGCGGCCAGCAGCCCGCCACGCCGGGGGCCCGGCTTGGGCTCCGGAGGCTGGTAGGAGGCGCCCCAGGAGTGCCCACCACCGCCGCCGTCCGCGTACGCGGGAACGGCGGGCGGCGGAGGCGGCCAGCCACCCGCAGCCGCGTTCGCGGCGGCGTGCTGCCCCTCGGGTCCCGGTGCAGCCCCCGAGGCCGCGCCGGAACCCTCGTGCGCCCCCGGCGCCGCGCCCTCGACCGGCGGCATCGCCGCGGTGGGGGCGTCGGCGGGCTCCGGAGAAGGTGCGGAACCGGCCGGAGCGGGTGCGGGAGTAGCGGGAGATTCCACCGGCACGGGAGGTGCGGACGGGGCGGGGGGTACCGAAGTGCCCTCGTTCTCGGTGCTCACAGCTCTTCTCCTCGATCCACGGCTGTACCAGCTGATTCCATCGGCATTGCTGTTTGTATGTGGTCAGCTTTTCCCACGGGACGTCAGGGCACCATAAGGCGTTCCTGTGTGTCCGGTGCCATCCTTTACGCCGGGCGAAACGGACGCATCCGCTGGGCGGCCCAGTGCCCCGCAATGGCACCATGACGCGGTGACCCTCGCACGACAGCAGCACATCCAGGTCGTCGCCCACCGCGGAGCCTCCGACGAGGCCCCCGAGCACACGGCAGCCGCGTACAGAAGGGCCATCGAGGACGGTGCCGACGCCCTCGAATGCGATGTCCGGCTGACGGCGGACGGCCATCTCGTCTGCGTGCACGACCGCCGCGTCAACCGTACGTCGAACGGGCGCGGAGCGGTGTCGGCCCTGGAACTGGCGGATCTCGCCGCCCTCGACTTCGGCTCCTGGAAGAACAGTGAAGCCAGCCGCACCAGTGCGGAGGGCCCCGACTGGGAGGACACCTCCGTCCTGACCCTGGAGCGGCTGCTCGAACTGGTCGCCGACGCGGGCCGCCGCGTGGAGCTCGCCATCGAGACCAAACACCCCACACGCTGGGCCGGCCAGGTCGAGGAACGCCTCCTGATGCTCCTCAAGCGGTTCGGCCTGGACGCCCCCACCGGAGCGCCGGACACACCGTCCCCGGTGCGCATCATGAGCTTCTCGGCCCGCTCCCTGCACCGCGTCCAGGCCGCGTCCCCCCTCCTGCCGACGGTCTACCTGATGCAGTTCGTCTCACCCCGCCACCGCGAGGGCCGCCTCCCCAGGGGGGTGTCGATCGCGGGGCCGGGCATCCGGATCGTGCGCAGCCACCCCGGGTACGTGGAGAAACTCAAGCGGGCCGGCCACCAGGTCCACGTGTGGACGGTCAACGAGCCGGAGGACGTCGACCTGTGCGTCGGCCTCGGCGTCGACGCGATCATCACGAACCGGCCCCGCGCGGTTCTGCGTCAGCTCGGGAGGGGCTAAATCCGGCCACTTCCCTCACAGGGAGTGCTCCGGCGCGTTCGCTCCGTATTCGATCGTTACGAGTGCGTCACTGAGCGTGGATTGGCCGGTTTCCGGTCCAGTCCATTGGGGCATTCACACCGTGGCGTGGGGCAAAGGAGGTCTCGGGGGTGGCGTTGGTGGTGGCACAGGAGGTGCCCACGTCGTCGAGCATGGCCGTACCCCATGGCCCTGCGGGCGTGGGCGAAGCAAGGCACCGGATGCGTGATCAGCTGCGCGTCGGCGGGGTCTCGGAAGCGGTCATCGACGATGCCGTACTGATCCTTTCGGAACTGCTGAGCAATGCCTGCCGGCACGGCAGGCCGCTGGGCGACGACCTGGCCGGGGACGGCGACGTCCGGGCCGCTTGGAGGGTCGATGCGCGGGGCTGCCTCACCGTCGAGGTGACGGACGGTGGTGGTCCGACCCGCCCGGTTCCGGCCACGCCCTCGGTCACCGCGCACGGCGGCCGCGGGCTCAACATCATCTCGGCACTCGCCGACGACTGGGGCGTACGTGACGACGTCTCCGGTGAAGTCACCGTCTGGGTGGTCGTGCACAAGGACGTGCGCTCCGAAGCCGAAACACAGGGGCAGGGCAACTTCGCTACGCGCGTGGCGAGCCGCGCGCCCGTGGGCATGTCCGGCCTCGATTTCGCCGACGCCTTCGAGGACTTGGGCTGAAACCGGCTCCGGCCCGGCGACCCGGCCTGATCCCCGCCCCCGGCCGTACGAGGGGCTAGGCTCGCGCCCGTACGTACGAGAGCCGTAACCGGGAGACACCCAAGATGGCCAAGAAGCGCCCCCAGACCAAGGGCAAGTCGCACGTCAGCAGCGGGGAGATCCCGGTCGTCGGCGCCCGTGAGCCCTGCCCCTGCGGGAGCGGCCGCCGGTACAAGGCCTGTCACGGCCGTGCCGCCGCGCACGCGGTGACCGAGCTGGTGCAGCGCCCGTTCGAGGGCCTCGCGGGAGAGGGCGACTGGATCGCGCTGCGCGAACTGGTGCCCGCCGCGACGGTGCGGCTCACCCTCAAGGAGAGCCTGCCGGAAGGCGTTCCGTCCGTGACACTCGCGACGGTGCTTCCGATGGCGTGGCCCGCGCTGCGCCGCGACGACGGCTCGATCCTGCTCGGCCTGCAGAACGACACCTCGTCGGGCGACCTGAGCCGCGATCTCGCCGACACCCTTCAGCGCGCGCTCGCCGCCGAGCCCGGTACGCCGGTGCAGGCACGCCGCGCACCGGCCGACGGACCGCGCCTGCAGGACCTGCTCGATCCCGCGGCCGCCTTCGAACCGGTCGTGCACACGGGATTCGAGTTCTGGGTGCCTGACTCGGAGAACGCGAGCCCGGAGGTCGCCGCCTCCCTGGAGCGGGCCAACGCGGCCGCCATCCCGACCGTGAAGCTGTCCGGTGTCGACGGTGCGTACTGGTGCGAGACCCCCGACAAGAATCACCTGCGCTGGGTCATGCCGCACCCCGAGGAGCAGCTGCTCGACGCGCTCGCCCGGCTGCACGCGGCCGGCACGTCCTCGCTCGGCGAGGGCACGCGCCTGGTCGGCTCCTTCCGCGCGCACGGCCTGACCGTTCCCGTCTGGGACCTGCCCACCGGGATGAGCGCCGAGGATGTCGAGAAGCCGGCGGCCGAGTTCGCCGAGCGGCTCGCCGCGGCCCTCGGCTCCGAGGCTCCGCTGACCGTCGAGGAGCGCAGGGCGCGCGGCGGCCTCACCAATCGACAGGTGACGCTCAGCTGACCGACCGGTCAGCCACAGGGAGCCCTCGGAACGGGTGACTCCGGTCACAACTCCCCGTAGCGGCAGGTAAATCCGCATACGAATAGCCGAGATCGAATTTGCTAACGGCCGATCTCTTGTTACCGTTCGAGTAGCCCGGTTGCTGGTGCATCCCCCGTCGCCAGCAACCGGGTCCTTGTTTTCCGGGACTTCCCCGCGGGCCCTCGCCCGGGAATCGTTCCGCTCGCTCAGCTCCCGGCCGGCATCGGCGCGTTGCTTCCCGACCTGAGCAGCAGCGGCCCCATGTCCCCGGCTCCCGCGAACTCCGCCACCGCCGAGTAGTCGCCCGCCTCACCCGAAGTGCGCTCCCGCGGCGTGTCACACGTCCCCGGTTCGTCCTGAGCACCCACCGCACAGTGCATCTGTACGGTGCGGCCTCCCGGCTCCATCAGGGTCAGCACGGAACTCAGCGGCCCCCCTGTCGCGTTCCGGTAGTAGGTCCTCGCCCATGTGTCCCGCTCCTGGGTCAGTACGCAGGTCTGCGCCTCGATGCCGTCGGGGGAGGCGAGTTCGGGTCCGCACCGTGCTTGGGTGGCGATCCCGAGATCGGCGAGGAGGGCGGTGCCCGGCGATCGCCCGTGAGACCGGCGCGCCGTGCCCGCCCTGTCCGACGCTGTCGTGTGGGCCGCTGCCGTATCCGACGCCGCGGTGGCCGCCGGGTCGCTCCTGCCTGCGCCCGGTTTGTCGTCGACCTTGTCGGCGCTGTTCGTGCTGCCGGCGTCACCGGTGTGCAGTTCGCCGGAGTTGAGGCTGTCCTCCGCGGCGGTGTCGCCCACGGGGCCCGCGGACGCGCCCGCCAGCGGGAGGAGAACGGTCAGGGTCACGACCGCTAGAAGACCGAGCAGGCGGAGGCGCGAATGGGGTCTCCCCTGCTCGAGGCCGGTCGAGAGCCTGGGGAAGGAGGGCATGCGCCGAAGATATCGGCGCCGCCCCTTCGCACCTCTCGCCGCGCGCCCAATTCCCTTACAACTCGGGCGCGCTCACACCCGTACGAGTGAGGGCATCCACCACCGCGTCCACCACGGCCTCCACATCGGGGACCCAGGGTGCCGCGGAGCCGGGCAGCGGGGCACGCTCCCAGCGGACCTGGCCGAGGCCGGTGTCGGACGGAGGCAGTGCCAGATAGCCGCCCTCGCCGTGGAAGCGCAGGGAGCCCGGCACCCAGTCCTGGGCGTAGAGAAGCTCGCCCAGCTGCTCCATGGAGTAGGGCGCCACGAGGATGAAGAGACGATCCCTCGTGGCGACGACCGGGCCGAGCCTGATGTCCGTACGGTCGAGTGCCTTGAGGGCGCGGGCCCCGGCGACCGAGGGGAGGCTCACGGCGCAGGGGGCTCGGCCGCCGCTCGCACCCGCACCAGCCCCCGTGGCCAGCACGATCGGCGCGGCCGGACGGTTGGTCCACCACCACCGGATCATGCGCTCGTCCGTGGTCGCGGCGAGCAGTCCCGGGTCGAAGGGGTGCGCGCCGGGCACCGTGCACTCCGGGTCGGGGCAGGCGCAGCTGACGCCGTCACGGCGCCCCGCCCCTACGAGCCCCACGCCCGGGAGCACGGGCCACTGCCATGCGGTCGCGAAGGTCAGGGCCGCGCTGAACTGATCAGACTTCCCGTTGTTCCGCCTGGACAGGAGCCTGCGTCGCCTTCCGAGGATCTCGCGCATGAGCGCTCGTTCCTTTCCGTAGACCGAAGAGAACGCTGTGGGCCATCACACCATGTGCCGATCACTTCACTGAGCGTACGTACAGGGAGCGCCGCACCCCAGCCTTGAGCAGGGGGAACCCCTATTGTCCGAGCGCCGGCCGCGTACTTGAAAAGCCTGGCGTGGGGTGGCGGCGCCTGGCGTTTGCCGTCGCGCGTGTTACTCGCCGTCTCCGCCACGGGAGGATGGGGCACGGTCGTCGGTGGCTAAGACGCCCGGGTCCGTCGCCAGGTTCCGGGTCGATCCCAACTACCCCTGGCCTTCTCCGAGTACGTACCCAACACGACCGCTGTGACGCTCTGTCGAACAATGCCAGTCGACCGCAATATGCCTTTACCCGCGGCACTTTTTGGCCAAGTTCGATCAGAGATCACTCGTGCCGCACGGGCCTCCTGGACACCAGGAATCCCAGCAGGACAATGCTGGACATCCCCTCATCAGTGCGTGTAGATGTGGAGGCACTGCTGGCGGCGCAGAATCACATGGGGGTTTGCGATGCTATTGAGCAATACGCACCGGTCGAAAGGCCGGAGACCATGACAACCCCGCACCTTCCGAAAGTGGCTGGAATCGATTCAACGGTTCCCCCACCAGCACACACTGCCGCGCCCGCGTCACCCTCGCCCGCGCCCCCTTCCTCCCCCGAAGCCCCCGGAGCCCCCGGAGCGCTGATCCAGGACCGGCTCGCCGGCTGGGTCTCCGACCTCACCACGCTGCACGAACTCACCGAGCGCCTGGCCAGGACGGCCGTCATGGACGACGCCCTGCACGAGGTGCTCCGCGCCGGTGCCGCACTCGTCGGCGCGCGCCGCGGACTCGTCGTCCTGGAGCCCGCCGACGGCCTGGGCCCCGACACCACCGTGGGGCTCGGCCTCGCCCGCGCCGACCTCGGCCACATCGAGACGGTGCCGCGCGGCGCGACCTCGTACGGAAGGATCCTCGACCGCACGGACGGAACGGGCGAGCCCGAGGTGCACGCGGATCTGCTGTCCGAGGCCGGGCTCGACCCGCGTCACCGCGAGGTCGCCGCCCGGCTCGGCTACGCGGCGAGCTTCGCGCTGCCCCTCGCGACGGAGGCGGCGGGCCGGCTCGGCGCCGCGGTGTGGCTCTACGACGAGCCCGCCGAGCCCGTCGAACGCCAGCGCCATCTGGTCGGCCTGTACACGCGCTACGCCACCGAACACCTCGCGCGCCTGCTCGAACTGGAGCGGGCGCGCACCAAGTCCCGCACCATCACGGAGGAGTTGCTGCCGCCGCGGCTCCCGCGGGTCGCGGGCGTCCAGCTCGCCGCCCGGCACCGCACGGGCCCGCGAGGCGGCGGTGACTGGTACGACGCGCTGCCGCTGCCCGAGGGCGCGCTCGGCCTCGCCGTCGGCTCCGTCACCGGCTCCGGGGCGAGTGCCGTCGCCGCGATGGGCCGGCTCAGGGCCAGCCTGCGCGCGTACGCGGTGATGGAGGGCGAGGACCCCGTCGCCGTCCTGTCCGACCTGGAGCTGCTGCTCCGGCTGACCGAGCCCGCGCGCAGCGCCACCGCCCTCTTCGCGTACTGCGAGCCCGCCCTGCGCAAGATCGTCCTGGCCGGGGCCGGGCACAGCCCGCCGCTGGTGATCGGCGAGAGACGCACCGAGTTCGTGGAGACGTCGCTGTCCGCGCCGCTCGGCATGCTGGCCTGCTGGGAGGCGCCGAGCGTCGAGTTCAGCCCCGAGCCCGGCGAGACCGTGCTGCTGTACACGGACGGCCTGCTGCACCGCACCGGCGATCCGATGGACCGCGCCTTCGCCCGTCTGCACGCGGCGGCCGCCGGCGTCCCGCGCACCATCCGCGACGACCCCGGCGCGATCGCCGACCACGTCCTGCACACCGTCCTGCCGGACGGACTCGACGCCGCCGACAGCGACGAGGACGTCGTGCTGCTCGCCGCGCGCTTCGAGTAATTCCGGTGACCGGGGCGGTACGCCCCGTAGCCCCCGATGTAACAGGTCTTCCGGCCCTGGGCCCCCTTCCGCACGACCGTACGATGGAGGGGGTCCACCGTTGTACCCAGGCCGCACACTTGGCCGTTCCCAGGGCCGTATCTAGGAGGAAGACGTGTCGGAGGAGCTCACCCCGGAGAACCCGGAGATCTCTCAGACCGAGAGCGACGAGCCGATCAAGCAGCGCAAGAACGGCCTGTACCCGGGCGTGTCCGACGAGCTCGCCGCGAGCATGAAGTCCGGCTGGGCCGACACCGAGCTGCACGGCCTCGAGCCGATCGCGCAGGCGTCCGAGACGGCCGCCCGCCGTGCCGCCCTCTCCGCACGCTTCCCCGGTGAGCGCATCGTCGTCCCCGCGGGCAACCTCAAGACCCGCTCGAACGACACCGAGTACGCCTTCCGCGCCTCGACCGAGTACGCGTACCTGACCGGCAACCAGACGGAGGACGGCGTCCTCGTCCTCGAGCCGACGGCCACCGGGCACAACGCGACGATCTACCTGCTGCCGCGCTCCGACCGCGAGAACGGCGAGTTCTGGCTCGACGGCCAGGGCGAGCTGTGGGTCGGCCGCCGCCACTCCCTCGCCGAGGCCGAGCAGGTGTACGGCATCCCCGCCTCCGACGTGCGCGAGCTCGCCGGCGCGCTGGCCGAGGCCACCGGCCCGGTCCGCGTGGTGCGCGGCCACGACGCCGGTATCGAGGCCGCCCTCGTCGACAAGGTCACCCGCGAGCACGACGAAGAGCTGCGCGTCTTCCTCTCCGAGGCCCGCCTCGTGAAGGACGCCTTCGAGGTCGGCGAGCTGCAGAAGGCCGTCGACTCGACGGTCCGCGGCTTCGAGGACGTCGTGAAGGTCCTCGACAAGGCCGAGGCCACCAGCGAGCGCTACATCGAGGGCACGTTCTTCCTGCGCGCCCGCGTCGAGGGCAACGACATCGGCTACGGCTCGATCTGCGCCTCGGGCCCGCACGCCTGCACCCTGCACTGGGTCCGCAACGACGGACCGGTCCGCTCCGGCGACCTGCTCCTCCTGGACGCGGGCGTGGAGACGCACAGTCTCTACACCGCCGACATCACGCGCACGCTGCCGGTCAACGGCCGCTACACCGAGCTCCAGAAGAAGATCTACGACGCCGTGTACGAGGCCCAGGAGGCCGGTATCGCGGCCGTGAAGCCGGGTGCCAAGTACCGCGACTTCCACGACGCCGCGCAGCGCGTGCTCGCCGAGAAGCTCGTCGAGTGGGGCCTCGTCGAGGGCCCGGTCGAGCGTGTCCTGGAACTCGGCCTGCAGCGCCGCTGGACGCTGCACGGCACCGGTCACATGCTCGGCCTCGACGTCCACGACTGCGCGGTCGCGCGCACGGAGACGTACGTGGACGGCACGCTGGAGCCCGGCATGTGCCTGACCGTCGAGCCCGGTCTGTACTTCCAGGCCGACGACCTGACCGTGCCGGCCGAGTACCGCGGCATCGGTGTCCGGATCGAGGACGACATCCTCGTGACCGAGGACGGCAACCGGAACCTCTCCGCCGGTCTGCCGCGCCGTTCGGACGAGGTCGAGGCGTGGATGGCCCAGCTCAAGGGCTGAACCACGCGCGCGTAGAGACACGTAGAGACACGACCACGCGCGCGTGACGACGCGTGTGCGAAGTGGCCGGGCACGGCAGGACGGTGCCCGGCCGCTGTCGTGTCCGGGGGATGGTCAGGCGGAGACGAGGGGCACGTTCTCGCGCCACTTGAGCACCTTGTCGAAGCTGACCACCGCGCCGCCTCTGCCCGGTCTGTTGACGAAGTGGACATGGTCCGCGAGCTCCCGGATGAGACAGAGTCCGCGGCCGTGCTCGGCGTGCTCGGGAGCGGGCTTGAGCAGGGTGGTGCCGCGGCCTCGCAGCGCCGGGAAGCCGGGACCGGAGTCGGCGACCTCGATGCGGCAGGTCTCGCCCTCGAGATAGGCCGTGACCCGGTAGGCGCCCGCAGGATCGTCGGGGTCCGGATCGCCACCGTGCTCGACGGCGTTGGCACACGCCTCCGTGAGCGCGACGGACAGGTCGTACGAGATGTCGGGGTCCACGCCCGCTGTCTCCATGGTGTCGATCAGCAGGCGCCGGGCGAGCGGGACGCTCGCGGCCTCGCGGCGCAGGTGCAGAGACCACCAGATGCTCATGCTCCAGCCTCCAGGCCACGGCTCGACATACCGATACGTATTGCCGCAACGGTCCCTGTGCAATCGCGCACTTCGCGTGATACCGCCCATACGGCGGACGCGCGGACCGGTGACGGCGGTGTACGGAGTCGGCCGCAAGGGGGCGGGGCGGAAGATTCCGGACCTTGCGGACCTGCCGTATGAGGCGGGTAAGCCCAGTGCGATGATGAGCCCGCCATGTCTGCCCCCCACCAGCGCGAGGCGCGCACCGGAACGGATGTCCGGCTGCTGAGGGCCGCGGTGTTCACCGCGGTCTGCGTCGCGTTGTCCGCGGCCGGACATGTGCTCGCCTCGTGTGCCACCGTCCCCCTGTGGACGCTGGGCGTCGGGTTCCTCGCGGTGTTCGCCGTCGCGGCGCCGCTCGCCGGGCGCGAGCGCTCGCTGCCGGGCATCGCCGCCGCTCTCGCGGTCGGCCAGACCGGTCTGCACACCCTCTTCGGAGTGGGCCAGCACGGCACCATGACGATGGCGCAGACCGCTCAGGAACCCTCGGTCGTGGAGCGCGCGGCCCGGCTCATGTGCGGCACGGGCATGGCGGCGATCAGCCCCGCGCAGGCGCAGAAGATCCTCTCGGACGCCGGCGTCGAACCCGGTTCCGGAATGGCCATGCACCACCACGGCGCCACCGGAGCGGCCGCGTCCATGCCGCTGCTGCCGTCCCTGCCGATGCTGCTCGGGCACCTGCTCGCCGCGGTCGTCGCGGGCTGGCTGCTGCGTCACGGGGACCTCGCTCTCGGCCGGCTCGTCCGCCTCTCGGCGAACTCGGCGCATGGAGTCGCCCAGGGGGCGCTCGTCCGTTCCCTGCGCGCCGCTCTCGCTCTCGTACGCGCCCTCAGGGCGGGCCTGCCCGGGGCGTCCGAAGCGGCGCCCCACGTGGTGCCCGTCGAGCTCCTCGTGCCACGGCTCCCGCGCACGACGGCACTTCAGCACTCGGTGATCAGGCGCGGCCCGCCCACGGGAGACGCGTTCCGTCTCGCTGCCTGACACGACACACGTACTCCACGCGGGGCCCTGGTACGGGTTCCCGCACAGCGCGGAGAGGTGTCGTGCGGCACGCGCGCGTGCCCCTTCTCCGGTGCGCGCACTCCCGTTCGCCTGATCCCGCTGAATCCGAGTGGAGTGGTTTCTGCCATGAAGAAGATTTCTCGCGTCTCCGTAGTCGGTGCCGCCGCCGCGTCCGCCGTCCTGGTGCTCTCCGCCCCCGCCTTCGCACACGTGAGCGTGCAGCCCGAGGGTGTCGCCGCCAAGGGCGGATACGCCGTCGTGAACTTCAAGGTGCCGAACGAGCGCGACGACGCCGCGACCACCAAGGTCGAGGTCAACTTCCCGACCGACCACCCGCTGGCCTCGGTCATGCCCGAGCCCATCCCCGGCTGGACCGCCAAGGTCACCAAGTCCAAGCTCGACAAGCCGCTGGAGATGCACGGCGAGAAGATCGACCAGGCCGTCTCCCAGGTCACCTGGACCGCCGACGGCTCAGGCAAGGACAAGGGCATCCAGCCCGGCTTCTTCCAGAAGTTCCCGCTCTCCATCGGGCAGCTGCCCGAGGACACGGACGAGCTCGTCTTCAAGGCGATCCAGACGTACGACAACAAGGAAGTCGTGCGCTGGATCGAGCCGCAGGCCAAGGGCCAGGAGGAGCCGGAGAACCCGGCGCCCACCCTGGAGCTCTCGGCCGCGACCGAGGACCACCACGGCGGTGCCGCGGCCGACGACGGCGCCAAGTCGGGTGACGACAAGGCGGCCGCGGCCGCGGCCTCGTCCGACAGCGCCTCCGACGGCTCTTCCGGCAGCGACACCACCGCACGCGCCCTCGGCATCGCCGGCATCGTCGTCGGCGCCGCCGGCGTGGCCTTCGGCGTGCTCGCGGGACGCCGTCGTACCAACAGCTGAACAAGCCGCGGGTGTGCACCGGGGCCGGCGCAGGCGGCGGCCCTCCGCGGCCGCCGGCCGACCCCGGTGCACGCCGGCCCGCCTCACATCTGGGACATTTTTCTATGCGCTCTCCCCGTAAGACCCCGCACACAGCTCCTCGCCAGGCCCTCCGCAAGAAGACGCTGCTCGCCGCCGGGCTCATCGCCGCGGCGTCGCTCACCCTCTCCGCCTGCGGCAGTGGCGACGACGGCAACAAGCCCGTCGCCGAGGTCTCCGCCGAGACCGGCTCGAACAAGGCCGCGACCGTCCTCGACTCGCCCTTCAAGAAGCCGGACCTCGTCCTCACGGACACCCACGGCAAGAAGTTCGACCTGCGCGAGCAGACCAAGGGCAAGCCCACGCTGATCTACTTCGGCTACACCCACTGCCCCGACGTGTGCCCCCTGACGATGAGCAACATCGCCGTCGCCAAGAAGGCCCTGCCCAAGGCCGAGCAGGACAAGCTCCGGGTCGTCTTCGTCACCACCGACCCGGACCGCGACACCGCGCCCGTCCTCGGCAAGTGGCTCAAGGCGCAGGACCCCGACTTCATCGGCCTGACCGGCGACTTCGCCACCATCCAGGGCAGCGCCCGCACCCTCGGCATCTCCATCGAACCGACGCAGAAGGACAAGAACGGCAAGCTCGTGTCGATGCACGGCACGCAGGTCATCGCGTTCTCGCCGAAGACCGACGCCGGGTACGTCCTGTACGGCGAGGACGCCACCGTCGACGACTACACCAAGGACCTCCCCAAGATCATCAAGGGGGAGCAGCCGTGAGGTGTACACCGCTCGCCCTCGGCGCCACCGCGCTGGCGGCCGGACTCGCCCTCACGGCCTGCGGCTCCGGCGACTCGTCGGCCTCGGCGTCCTCCGGCAAGCCCGCGGTGAAGGTCGGCGGAGCGTTCATACCGGCGCCCGCGGGCGGCGACATGGCGGCCGGCTTCTTCGTCGTCCACAACAGCGGCGGCGCCGACACGCTCACCTCGGTGACCAGCGCCATCGCCCAGCAGGTCACCCTCCACAGCACCAAGGGCGGGGTGATGAAGGAACAGAAGTCCTTCCCCGTCCCGGCCGACGGCGAGCTCGACTTCGAACGCGGTGGCAACCACCTCATGTTCGAAAACCTGAAGCAGACGCCCAAGGAGGGCGACAAAGTGTCGGTGGAGCTGCACTTCGCCAAGTCCGGCACCGTCACGGTGACCTTCCCGGTGAAGGCCGCCACCTACAACCCGACGGCGAAGTCGGCGCACTCGTCGATGTCGTCGATGTCGTCGATGTCAACGCACGAGCCGCACACGTCGCACACGTCGCACTGAGGGGCTGACCGTTCGTGAAGACCATCGCTCCCCGCTTCCGGCACCTGTTGCTGCTGCTCCTCGCCGTCACCGGCGCCCTCCTCGCCGGCGCCGCGCCCGTCTCCGCGCACGCCGCGCTGACCGGGAGCGACCCGAAGCAGGGTGCGGTGGTCGAGCGGGCCCCCAGCCGGGTGTCCCTGACCTTCTCCGAGGAAGTCGCGATGTCCGACGGCTCCGTACGGGTCCTCGACCCGGCCGGCAAGCGCGTCGACACCGGCAGGACGACCGACCTCGGCGGCACGACCTACGGCGTCCCCCTCCACTCCGGGCTGCCCGACGGCACGTTCACCGTCGCCTACCAGGTCGTGTCGGCCGACAGCCACCCCGTCTCGGGAGCGTTCACCTTCTCCATCGGCGCCCCCTCCAAGACCACCGCGGCCCTGCCCGACCAGACCGCCGGCGGCGGCGTGGTCGGCGGGCTCTACGGCGTCGCGCGGTACCTCTCCTACGCGGGCTTCGTCCTCACCGTCGGCGGCGCGGCCTTCGTCCTCGCCTGCTGGCCGCGCGGAGCGGGTGTCCGCCCCGTGCAGCGGGTCGTGGTGGGCGGCTGGATCACCCTCACCGGCGCGACCCTCGCGATGCTCCTGATGCGCGGCTCCTACACGGGGTCCGGCGCGGTCGGTGACATCTTCGACCTCACCCTCCTCGGGCAGGTCCTGCAGACCAAGTCGGGCGCGGCCCTCGTGTCACGGCTCCTGCTGCTGGCCGCCGCGGCCCTCTTCATCGCCGTGCTCTTCGGCGCGTACGAGAAGCGGACCGACCCCAAGGAGAAGAAGGACCTCACCTTCGGGCTCGCGATCGGCGGCGCGGTCGTCGCCGCCGGTCTCGCCGCGACCTGGGCGATGGCCGAGCACGCCTCCACCGGCATCCAGGCCGGACTCGCCATGCCCGTCGACGTACTGCACCTGCTCTCGGTCGCGGCCTGGCTCGGCGGGCTCGCCACCCTGCTCGTCGCCCTGTACCGGGCGCCCTCGATCGAGGCCACGGCCGTCCGGCGGTTCTCCCGGGTGGCGTTCTGCGCGGTCTCCACGCTGGCCGCGACCGGGCTCTACCAGTCCTGGCGTCAGGTCGGTTCCTGGTCGGCGCTCACCGGCACCCGTTACGGGCAACTGCTGCTGCTCAAGATCGGGCTCGTCGCCGTCATGGTCGGCGTCGCCTGGATCTCGCGGAAGTGGACGGGACGCCTGTCGGAGGAGCTCGCCCCGGAGGCCGCCGCAACCACCGTGATCGAGGAACACACACGGTCGGAGGAGCCGGTGACGGTACCTACGGGTGGCGCGTCGAAGGGATCGTCGTCGGGGGACGCCGGGGGCGACGCGGGTTCCGGCTCCGCTGCCGATACGGGTTCCGTTGGCGCTGCGGGTTCCGGCTCCGCTGCCGATACGGGTTCCGGCTCCGGTGTCGACGACAAGCGGTCCGCCCAGCTCGCCCGGCAGCGCGCCGCGCTCGCCACCGCCCGTGACAAGCGCATACGGGACGCCGACCCGGGCCGCTCCGGACTGCGCCGCTCCGTACTCACCGAGGCCGGTGTAGCCGTCGTCCTGCTCGTCGTCACGACCGTGCTCACCTCCACGGAGCCGGGCCGCACCGAGGAGGAGGCCAAGGCCGTCACCGCGGCGGCCTCCCAGCGGTCGGGGCCGCTCTCCCTGAAGCTGCCGTTCGACACGGGCGGCCAGGACGGCAAGGGCACGGTCCTTCTGGACATGGATCCCGGACGCACCGGCAGCAATGGCATGCACGTCTACGTGGAGCGCCCCAACGGCAAGGCGTTCGACATCCCCGAGGTGAAGATCTCCTTCACTCTCGCCGCGAAGAAGATCGGCCCTCTGCCGGTCGTTCCCGACCACATCGCCACCGGACACTGGAGCGCGAGCGGCGTACAGATCCCCGTGGCGGGCGACTGGAAGATCGCGGTCACCGTACGCACGTCCGACATCGACCAAGTGACCGTCACCAAGAACGTGAAGATCGGCTGAACCACACCATGGCTGACTCCGAGAACCGGATCGACTCCGGCATCTCCCGACGGCGACTCCTCGGTACCGCGGGCGCGACGGGCCTCGCCCTGGGCGCCGTGGGCGGCGCCGCCGGGTACGCGACCGCGTCGTCGAACTCCCCCGAAGCCGCCGCGTCGCTGACCTCCCTCGGGGCGGACCGCGTGATGTTTCACGGGAAACATCAGCCCGGCATCACGACCCCGATGCAGTCCCGCGGGCACTTGATCGCCTTCGATCTCGCGCCGGGCGCCGGACGCAAGGAAGCGGCGGCCCTGATGCGCCGCTGGTCGGACACCGCCCGGCGGCTGATGGCCGGCGAGACGCTCGGCGACTCCGACACCGACGTCGCCCGCGATGCCGGCCCTTCCTCGCTGACGCTCACCTTCGGCTTCGGCCACAGCTTCTTCGCCCGTACGGGGCTGGAGAAGCAGCGCCCGACGGCTCTCGACCCGCTGCCCGACTTCTTCTCCGACCACCTCGACAAGGCCCGCAGCAACGGCGACCTGTGGGTACAGATCGGCGCGAACGACGCGCTGGTCGCGTTCCACGCCCTGCGCGCGGTCCAGCGGGACGCGGGGGAAGCGGCTCGGGTGCGCTGGCAGATGAACGGCTTCAACCGCTCACCCGGCGCCACCTCCCACCCCATGACCGCCCGCAACCTCATGGGCCAGATCGACGGAACGAACAACCCCAAGCCGGCCGACGCCGACTTCGACAAGCGGATCTTCGTGCCCGCTTCGGGCGACCCCGCCTGGATGGCCGGCGGCTCGTACGCCGTCGTACGACGCATCCGCATGCTGCTCGACGACTGGGAGAAGCTGTCGGGGAAGGCTCAGGACGACGTCATCGGGCGCAAGAAGTCCGATGGCGCTCCCCTGACCGGCGGCACCGAGACCACGGAGCCGGACCTGGAGAAGACCGGCGCCGACGGCAAGCTCGTCATCCCCGTCAACGCCCACGCGCGCATCACCCGGCCCGACCAGAACGGCGGCGCCGCGATGGTCCGCCGCCCGTTCTCGTACCACGACGGCATGGGCCACGACGGGGTGCCGGACGCCGGACTGCTCTTCATCTGCTGGCAGGCGGACCCCCTGCGCGGCTTCGTCCCGGTGCAGCGCAAGCTCGACCGGGGAGACGCCCTGTCGGACTTCATCCGTCACGAGTCGAGCGGGCTGTTCGCGGTGCCCGGCGGCGCAGGCGAGGGCGAGTACGTGGGGCAGGCGTTGCTGGAGGCCCATTAGGGTGACCAATATGTCAGCCAGCTACGCGTATCTCGGTCCCCAGGGCACCTTCACCGAGGTTGCTCTGCGCACGCTCCCGGAGACCGCCACCCGGGAACTCGTCCCGGTGGTGTCCGTGCCCGCTGCACTGGACGCCGTACGCAACGGCGAGGCCGAGGCCGCGTTCGTGCCGATCGAGAACTCGGTCGAGGGCGGCATCACGACGACGCTCGACGAACTGGTGGCCGGAGAGCCGCTGATGATCTACCGCGAGGTGCTGCTCTCCATCGCCTTCGCGCTGCTGGTCAGGCCCGGTACGCAGGTGTCGGACATCAAGACGGTGACGGCCCACCCGGCGGCCCAGCCGCAGGTCCGCAACTGGATGAAGGCGAATCTCGCCGACGACGTGACGTGGGAGTCCGCGGCGTCGAACGCGGACGGCGCGCGCCTGGTGCAGGAGGGCCGCTACGACGCGGCGTTCGCGGGCGAGTTCGCCGCCGAGCACTACGGCCTGGTGCCGCTGGTCACCGAGATCCACGACGCGGAGAACGCGCAGACGCGGTTCGTCCTCGTCGGCAAGCCGGCCCGCCCCGCGGCGCCCACCGGTGCGGACAAGACCTCCGTGGTCATCTGGCAGCGCGACGACCACCCGGGCGCGCTGCTCGAACTGCTCCAGGAGTTCGCGGTGCGCGGCGTCAACCTGATGCTGCTGCAGTCCCGGCCGACCGGTGAGGGCATCGGGAACTACTGCTTCGCCATCGACGCGGAGGGCCACATCTCGGACCGTCGCGTGGGCGAGGCGCTGATGGGGCTCAAGCGGGTCTGCCCGCAGGTGCGCTTCCTGGGCTCGTATCCGAGGGCCGGGGTCACCGTGGCGGACGTCCGGACCCCGCGGACAGGAACGTCCGACAGCGACTTCATGGCGGCGTCGGACTGGCTCGCGCGGTGCCAGGACGGCCGTTTCTGACCCCTCGGGTTTCCAGGCCACGGCGTCCTCGGCCCTACGGGTTCTGAGGGCTTTACGGCGTCTTCGGGCAACGGGATTTCGACGTTCTGAGAACCAGTCCTACCTGCAGATTTTCGCCATCCACAGAAGTTATCCACAGGTGCGCTTCTCGACCTGGGGACAAGTCGACACCATCTCGCTACATGGTCGACAAATCGCCCTACAGCCCTCAACTCCGTCCACAGGTGCGCAGGTCACCCCTCGTCCACTCTTTTCCTTTGATCAACTCTATAGAGCGAACCATTTCCACTCGAAAGTGCGTGTGAGACGGGTTTGAATCGGGAATCCTTAGCCGCGCATGCGGCTTTCGGAACGATCTCTTCCGGTGTCCACAGATCTTTCGCACACCCTGTGGATAACTTTCGGAGAGCCACATTCCTGTGGACAACCCCGTTCTCAAGTTCCGCTGCACACAAGGGGATTTGGTCAAGCGACCGTGCCGCGTCTGCCCCGTTTCGGGGAATGGGACCCTTTTCCTTGACTGACGTCCGCGGCGTCCGACCAGTCCCGAGAAGATCCATTTCGGCCACGCGCTTCACCGCGCCCGGCTCGCATTGCCGAATTCATATTCCGGCATATCGGTCATAAGGTAACGCACGGGATATCGGTTCGTGCGGTGGAACCGCGCACCGGTAGCCTTGAGGGGTGATTGACCTTCGCCTGCTCCGTGAGGACCCCGACCGTGTTCGCGCCTCCCAGCGCGCCCGTGGAGAGGACGTCGCACTCGTCGACGCCCTGCTCTCCGCCGACGAGCGGCGCAGGTCGTCCGGGCTCCGCTTCGACGAGCTCCGTTCCGAGCAGAAGTCGCTCGGCAAGCTGATCCCCAAGGCCTCCCCGGAAGAGAGGCAGGAGCTCCTCAAGAAGACCGGCGAGCTCTCCGCCGCCGTCAAGAACGCCGAGGCCGAGCAGCGCGAGGCCGAGGAGGAGACCCAGCGCCTCGCCCTCCTGCTGGGCAACATCGTGCACACGGACGTCCCGGTCGGCGGCGAGGAGGACTTCGTCGTCCTCGAGACCCACGGCACGATCCGTGACTTCGGCGCCGAGGGCTTCGAGCCCAAGGACCACCTGGAACTCGGCGAGGCGCTCGGCGCCATCGACGTCGAGCGCGGCGCCAAGGTGTCGGGCTCGCGCTTCTACTACCTGACGGGCGTCGGCGCGCTCCTCGAGCTCGCTCTGGTGAACGCGGCGATCGCGCAGGCCACCGAGGCCGGCTTCATCCCGATGCTGACGCCCGCCCTGGTGCGCCCGCGCGCCATGGAGGGCACGGGCTTCCTCGGCCAGGCCGCGGAGAACGTGTACCACCTGGAGAAGGACGACTACTACCTGGTCGGCACCTCCGAGGTCGCGCTCGCCGGGTACCACATGGACGAGATCCTCGACGCGGACAAGCTGCCGCTGCGTTACGCCGGATTCTCGCCGTGCTTCCGCCGCGAGGCCGGTACGTACGGCAAGGACACCCGGGGCATCTTCCGCGTGCACCAGTTCGACAAGGTCGAGATGTTCTCGTACGTCGCTCCCGAGGACGCCGAGGCCGAGCACAAGCGGCTTCTGGAGTGGGAGAAGCAGTGGCTGACCGGCCTCGAGCTGCCTTTCCAGGTCATCGATGTGGCGACGGGCGACCTCGGTTCCTCGGCGTCGCGCAAGTTCGACTGCGAGGCGTGGATCCCGACGCAGGGCAAGTACCGCGAGCTGACCTCGGCGTCGAACTGTGACGGCTTCCAGGCCCGCCGCCTGTCCATCCGGATGCGCGACGGCAAGAAGGTGCAGCCGCTGTCGACGCTGAACGGCACGCTGTGCGCGGTGCCGCGCACCATCGTGGCCATCCTGGAGAATCACCAGCAGGCCGACGGCTCCGTGAGGGTGCCCGAGGTACTGCGTCCGTACTTGGGGGGCCGAAAGATCCTGGAGCCGATCAACAAGTGAGCCACCCTGCTCCGCTCGTTCACCCGTTCCCGTACAAACTCGTCGCGACCGATCTCGACGGGACGCTCCTGCGGCCCGACGACACGGTTTCCGAGCGGACGCGTGAGGCGCTCACCGCGGTCACCGCGGCGGGCGCCGCCCACATCATCGTGACCGGGCGGGCCGTGCCCTGGACCCGCCACATCCTCGACGACCTCGGCTACGAGGGCCTCGCTGTGTGCGGGCAGGGCGCGCAGGTCTATCACGCGGGCGAGCACCGGCTGCTGACGTCGGTGACGCTCGACCGGCAGCTGGCCGGTCTCGCACTCTCCAAGATCGAGGCGGAGACCGGGCCGCTGGCCCTGGCCGCGAGCCGTGACGGCCTCGAGGGCGAGGTCATCGTGGGGCCCGGCTACCAGGTGCAGGACGGCCCCCTGCCGGTCATCCCGTTCACGGATGTCACCGAGCTCTGGAAAGCACCGCTGAACAAGGTGTACGTGCAGCACCCCGGCATGACCGACGACGAGCTGGCCGCCGTGGCGCTGGCCGTGGCCGGTGATCTGGTGGGCGTCACCATGGCGGGCGAGGGCATAGTCGAGCTGCTGCCGCTCGGTCTGTCCAAGGCGACCGGTCTCTCGCTCGCCGCGCGCCGGCTGGGCGCCAAGGCGGCCGACACGATCGCTTTCGGGGACATGCCCAACGACATCCCGATGTTCGGCTGGGCGGCGCACGGCGTGGCGATGGCCAACGCCCACCCGGAGCTCAAGGCCGTCGCGGACGAGGTCACGACGTCGAACGCGGACGACGGCATCGCGGTGGTCCTGGAACGCCTGCTGGGCTGACGGCCTGCCGTCGCCGCGGCCGTCGGCGGCTGCCGTTCCCCTGAGGGGCGCGGCATCGAAAAGTCTGGGTGGGCGGCCCGCGCACCCCGGAAGGTGCGCGCTCGAAGCGGCCGCCCCGGGCAGCCTCCCCGTGAGCCGGCTCCACGGAGTGAGTAACTACTCCGGAGCCTGCCGTGGGCTGCCCTGCCGGGAGCTCGACGGAATCTTGACCGACATCGTCTCGCTCCTCTCCCAGCAGGCGGGCGCCGTGCGCGGCGCGGTTGCAGAACCACTCTGCCTTTACCGGGAGTTGGGCGCCACCGAATAAAACCGGGACCGGCACGCGGCTAGCGTCTGCGCCACTTGCGGCGTCGGGCGCGGCTGAAGAACCAGCCCGCGGGGGGCTTGTCGGAACGCCACGGCTGGGGCTCGGGGGACTCGTTCCGCCAGCGGGCGGCGAGCATGCGGGCCCGTGCGGACGGCTCCGTGGTCCCTGCGGACCGTATGAAGTCCTCGTCGAAGGTCACGTCCTCCCACGTCTCGTCCCGCTCGTACTCCGGATCCGCCGCCATCTCCACTCCTCCTGGAACGGGTCCCCTTCCTGGAAAACGCTTCGCTCTCCCGGAAGGCCGCTCTCCTGGAAAACAGGTCACCCTCCCGACCAGTGTCCTGATGGGAGGGTGAAGCCGCTGTCAAGAACCGTCACTCCTCGCCGGCGAGCTTCAGCGTGCGCAGCTTCTGGCCCGCGTACCAGGTGGCGAGCACCGTGACTCCGGCGAGCAGGACGGTGGCGAGAGGCAGGCCGACGTCCGAGGTGATCAGGTCGCCGCCCGCCACCTTGTGGGCCACGGCGAGGGACCACTGCTGCACGCTGAGGGTGCGCGCACCGGCCACCAGCGAACCGAAGAGCGCCTCCCAGACCAGGGCGTAGACGAGACCGAAGACCACCGCGTGGCGCGTGATCGTGCCGAGGAGCAGGAAGAGCGCGGCGTACGCGATGGAGGCGACGAGAGCCGCGATTGTGTAGGCGACCGCGATCTGCTGCCCGTTCCCGTTCAGGATCAGGCCCGCGATGAGCGTGGGGACCGCGGAGAACACCATCGTCACGGCGATGGCGACGATCAGCTTGGTGAAGATGATCGTCGGGCGCTTGATCGGCTTCGCTAGGAGATAGACGACAGAGCCGTCGTCGATCTCGGGGCCGATCGCGCCCGTGCCCGCGATGACGCCGATGATCGGCACCATCGTGGCGAGCGCGAACCCGCCCAGGACGTCTGCGGCGATCTGGTCGTCCGCTCCGGTGAGGCCGCGCACGAGCGCGGAGATCGCGATGAGCAGGACGGGCAGGGCGCACAGGATGAGGGCCCTGCGGCGGCCGAGCAGGGCCCGGTAGGTGAGCCGGGCGACAGTGGGGTCGTACATCAGGGCCTCCTACGCCGCGACCAGATACGAGAACACGGACTCGAGGGACTCGTCGGACGGCGAGACCGTGAGCAGTCTGATGCCGTGGGCCTTGGCGACCTGGGGCAGCAGGGTGGTGAACCGGCCGAAGTCGACGGCCTGGACGCGCAACGCGCCCTCCTTGAGGTCGACTTCGATGCCCGCGGTGGACGGGTCCGCGATCAGGGCGGCCGCGAGGGCGCGGTCGTCGCTGGAGCGGATCAGATAGCGGTGCGGGCGGTCGGTCATCAGGCGGCGGATCTTGCGGAAGTCACCGCCGGCCGCGTGGCGCCCGGCGACGATCACCTCGATGTGGGAGGCGAGCTGCTCGACCTCTTCGAGGATGTGGGACGAGAAGAGGACCGTGCGGCCCTCGGCGCCCATGCGGCGCAGGAGGTCCATGAGCTGCATGCGCTGGCGCGGGTCCATGCCGTTGAACGGCTCGTCGAGCAGCAGCACGGACGGCTCGTGGACCAGGGCGGACGCCATCTTCACGCGCTGCCGCATGCCCTTGGAGTACGTCGAGATCTTGCGGTCCTGCGCGTACTCCATCTCGACCGTGGCGAGCGCCTTCTGTGCCTCGTGCGGGCCGAGACCCTGCAGCTCGGCGTTGGCGACGACGAATTCACGGCCGGTGAGGAAGTCGTACATCGCCTCGCGCTCGGGGACGATGCCGATGTGGCGGTAGACCTGTTCGTTGCGCCAGATCGGCTCCCCGTCGAGGGTGACCGTTCCGTTCGACGGGGCGAGGAAGCCGCCCATCATGTTGATGAGGGTGGACTTTCCCGCGCCGTTCGGGCCGAGGAGGCCGGTGACGCCGGGGGAGATCGTCATCGTGATGTCGTTGACCGCCACCACGTTGCCGAACCAGCGCGATACGTGGTCGATGTTGATCGTGGTCACAGTCCGACCTTCCGGTAGCGGCGCATCAGGAGGCCGTAGCAGCCCGCGATGAGTCCGAGCACGACGAGCAGATAGACGACGCCCTGGCCGGTCGAGGGGCCCTGCCCGCCGGGGAAGGCGGAGGTGGCACCGAGGAAGGCGGTCTGCACGCCGTCGATGAGGGTGACCGGCGAGAAGAGGCCGAGCCACGTGATCGCGCCGCCGTTGCCCTGCGAGTCGGCGATGGCCTGGACGGTGGAGACCGCTCCGTAGGAGATGGTCATGACGGCGATGACGGCGGCGATGCCGAAGCCGCGGCGGGGGGTGACCGCCGAGACGACGAGGCCGATTCCGGCGAAGAGCAGCGAGAGCAGAGCCACGGAGACCAGTCCCTGGGCGAATCCCTTGGTCTGTTCGGCGAAGTCGAGCTTGGCGAGCAGCGCGCCTGCGTAGAGCACGATCAGCGGGGCCGCCGTGAGGGCGAACAGGGCGGAGGTCATGGCCGCGAACTTCGCCAGGACGTAGTCACCGCGCTCGATGGGGCGTGAGAAGTACAGGGGGACCGTCTTGAAGCGCAGGTCGCGCGAGACGGACTGAGGTGCCTGGGAGGCGAGATAGAGACCGATGACGGCCTGCAGAAGGATCGCGTAGCGCGTGTAGTCGACCGGCAGGTCCTTCATCTTGGTGGTGACGGCCACCGCGACCATGATCAGCGCGGGGACGCACATCACGACGAAGAGCAGCATGGGCAGCACTTTGGACTTGGCCGACCGGCCGAGGCCGTAGGCGCCGCGCAGGCTCTGGGAGAAGAGCGAGCGGCGGGCGTAGGCGCGGCCGAGGCGCGGGCCGTCGTAATGGCGGTAGCCGATGTTGTGGATGCGGGTCTGCTCACCGGCGGGGGTGAGGGACTGCTCAACCGCCATGGGTGACCGCCTCCTTCCGCTCGTTGTCCGTCTCTGAGCGGAAGACTTCCGCGATGTGGTGCCTGCGCTGTTCCATCCGGATCAGCCCGAGGCCGAGCTCGGCGACGATGTCGCGCACGAGGTCGTAGGTGTCGTCGCTCTGGGTGGTGATCAGGACCGTGTGTCCGGCGCCGGGCAGCTCTCCGCCGGTCGCGGTCTCGATGCCGCGCAGGGCGAAGGCCTCGCGCAACGCGCGCGTGCCGTCCGGGTGTTCGTCGGAGTCGGTGACCTCGATCGCCAGAGTCGTCGTGGTCTGGGTGAAGTCCGTGGTGGAACTGGAGCGCAGGAGCTTTCCGCCGTCGACCACGACGACGTGGTCACAGGTGCGCTCGAGCTCGCCCAGGAGGTGCGAGGTGACGAGGACCGAGATGCCGAAGTCGGTGTGGACGCGACGGATCAGGTCGAGCATGTCGTCACGGCCGACCGGGTCGAGACCGTTCGTCGGTTCGTCGAGGAAGACGAGCTGCGGGTCGTGGACAAGAGCCTGCGCGAGCTTCACGCGCTGCTTCATGCCCGTCGAGTAGCCGCCGATGGGGCGGTAGCGCTCTTCGTAGAGGCCGACGTGGCGGAGGGTGTCGGCGGTGCGCTCGCGGGCCGCGGTGGGCGGCAGGCCCGACATACGCGCCATGTGGACGACGAACTCGGTGGCCGAGACGTCGGGCGGTAGGCAGTCGTGTTCCGGCATGTAGCCGACGCGTTCGCGGATGGCGGCGCCTTCGGTGGCCACGTCGAGGCCGAGCACGGCGGCGCGGCCCTCCGTGGCGGGGGACAGACCCAGCAGGATCTTGATCAGTGTGGACTTGCCGGCTCCATTGGCTCCGACGAGTCCCGTCACACCGGGCCCGATGTCCATGGAGAGCCGGTCAAGCGCGGTCACCCGGGGGAACCGCTTGCTCAGGCTTTCGGTCGCGATCACAGTCACACTTCGAAGGTAGTGGCGCAGACCACACGGATCGTCAGACCAGGGGCTTGTCCCCGTCTCAGACTCGAGTACTACGGGTCCCTAGGGGTTCCTCCCTGAGTCGCTCTCGTGGAGCTCCCGGAGATTTCCACCGGCGCCCGTGCACACCCCTTGACGCAGCCGTCAACCATTGTCACATTCATCAGTGTCAAGTTACGAGCACGTACGGCAACGGACGGGACACGGACGGACGGTGGCATGACCTCAGCAGTGGTACGTGAACTCTCCGCGGAACTGCGGGGGTTCAGAGAAGTCCAGTCCCTCGCGTACGAGTGTGCGGAGGCGGTCGCGGCGCAGCTCGAGCCGGGCGTGACGGAGCGCGAGGCCGCCCGGGTGCAGCGGGAGTGGCTGCGCGAGCGCGGGGTGCGCGACTGGTTCCATCTGCCGTTCGCCTGGTTCGGCGACCGCACGGCGTTCGCCGGCTTCCGGATCCCGCTCCAGTTCTTCCCGACGAACCGGAAGCTGGAGGCGGGGATGCCGTTCATCCTCGACATGGCCCCGGTCTACAAGGGCTGTACGGCGGACATCGGCTACTCGGGCTCGCTCGGCCTCAATCCCGTGCAGGACAAGCTGCTCGCCGACCTCGAGGCACATCGCGAACTGATCCTGCGCGAGGTCCGTGAGCGCCGTTCCCTGCGGGAGATCTACGAGGACGTGGACCGCCTCATGGTCCGTCAGGGCTATGCGAACCGACATCGCGCGTACCCGTTCGGAGTGATCGCGCACAAGGTGGACCGGGTCAAGGAGCGCCGGATCTCCCCGACGCTGTTCGGCTTCGGCACGCAGTCCCTGAAGGGGCTCGCGAGCGACGCGATCCATGGGCATCGGGACGGCTGGTCCCCGCTGTGGTCGCCGTACAAGTTCTCCGACCATCCGCCGCAGCCGGGACTGTGGGCGGTGGAGCCGCACCTCGGCTTTCGGGGTACGGGCGCGAAGTTCGAGGAGATCCTGGTCGTCACCGACTCCAAGGACCCCGAACAGAGCGCGTTCTGGCTGGACGACGATCTGCCGCATGTGCGGCGCTGGGCGGAGGGCATCTGATGGCGGAACTCAAGGGGCTGGCCGGGGCGCGGGAGCGCTGGGTGAGCACGGGCGGTATCGAGCTGTGCGTGGCCGAGCTGGGCGACCCGGCCCGGCCCACGGTGGTGCTCGTGCACGGCTACCCGGACTCGAAGGAGGTGTGGTCGGAGGTCGCCGAGCGGCTCGCCGACCGCTTCCATGTGGTCCTGTACGACGTGCGGGGCCACGGCAGGTCGACGGCGCCGACGCCGCTGCGCGGCGGGTTCACGCTGGAGAAGCTGACGGACGACTTCCTCGCGGTCGCCGACGCGGTCAGCCCGGACGCCCCCGTCCATCTGGTCGGCCACGACTGGGGCTCGGTGCAGTCCTGGGAGTTCGCCACGGTCCGGCGCACCGAAGGCAGGATCGCGTCCTTCACCTCCATGTCGGGCCCGTCGCTCGACCATTTCGGGCACTGGATCAAGAAGCGCATGGCGCGGCCGACGCCCCGCAGGGTGGGCCAGCTGCTCGGCCAGGGCGCCAAGTCCTGGTACGTGTACATGCTGCACACGCCCGTGCTGCCCGAGCTCGCCTGGCGCGGGCCGCTCGGCAAGCGCTGGCCGAAGATCCTCGAACGCATGGAGAAGGTGCCGGCGGGCGACTACCCGACGCCGTCCCTGCCTTCGGACGCCGCCCATGGCGCCTGGCTCTACCGGGACAACGTCCGGGCGCGGCTGAGCAGGCCACGGGCTGACGCGTACGCGCACGTGCCGGTGCAGCTCGTCCTGCCCCTCGGCGACATCTTCCTGTCCGAGCGGCTCTATGACGAGCTGGAGCTGTGGGCACCGGGATTGGTCCGGCGCACGCTGCCGGCCAAGCACTGGGTACCGCGCACCCGACCGGATCAACTGTCCGCGTGGATCAGCGAATTCGTCCTGGCGAACGAGGAGCGGGAGACGGGTGTGCCCGCAGAGCGTACGAAGGCCACGGGCAAGCACGCCGAGCGCTTCGGCGGCCAGCTCGTGCTGGTCACCGGAGCGGGCAGCGGCATCGGGCGGGCCACCGCCTTCGCGTTCGCCGAGGCCGGCGCGCGCGTGGTGGCCGTCGACCGGGACACGGAGAGCGCGGCCCGCACCGCCGAGATGGCCCAGCTCATAGGCGCCCCCCAGGCATGGGCCGAGACCGTGGACGTGAGTGACGAGCAGGCGATGGAGAAGCTCGCCGAGAAGGTTGCCGCCGAGTACGGCATCGTCGACGTGCTGGTGAACAACGCGGGCATCGGCCTGTCCGGGTCGTTCTTCGACACCACGCCGGAGGACTGGAAGAAGGTCCTCGACGTCAATCTGTGGGGCGTCATCCACGGCTGCCGCCTGTTCGGCAAGCAGATGGCCGAGCGCGGACAGGGCGGTCACATCGTGAACACGGCGTCCGCCGCGGCATTCCAGCCCTCCAAGGCGCTGCCCGCCTACAGCACGTCCAAGGCGGCCGTCCTCATGCTCAGCGAGTGCCTGCGCGCCGAGCTGGCGGGCCAGGGGATCGGTGTCTCCGCGATCTGTCCCGGCCTCGTGAACACGAACATCACGGCGACGGCCCGCTTCGCCGGGGTCGACGCCGAGGAGGAGAAGCGCCGCCAGAAGAAGTCCTCGCGCCTGTACGGCCTGCGCAACTACCCGCCGGAGAAGGTCGCCGACGCGATCCTGACCGCCGTCGTGCGCAATCAGGCGGTCGTCCCGGTCACACCGGAGGCCCGCGGCGCCCACCTCATGTCCCGCTTCACGCCCAAGGCCCTGCGCGCCGTCGCACGATTGGAGCCGCCGCTGTGAGCACCGAGGAGAGCCCCGATCGCACCGGACGCACGGAGCCCGCCGGGCACTACGCGATCACCCCGCGCCGCGTCGCCTTCGACTGGGAGACGACGCCGCTGCACTGGATACCGGACGAGCCCACGGCGACGCACGTCATCAACGTGCTGCACCTGCTGCTCCCGGCGGGGGAGCGGTGGTTCGTGAAGGTCTTCAAGGAGGGCCTTCCGCTCGTCGACGATCCCGAACTGCTGCGGGACGTCAAGGGGTTCATGGGTCAGGAGGCCACGCACAGCGTGCAGCACGCGTACGTGCTCGACCACCTGGCCGCTCAGCGACTCGACACCCAGGACTTCACGAAGTACGTCGACTTCCTCTTCGAGAAGCTCCTCGGCGAGCGGCCGCCGCTGGGCGCTCCGATCTCCACCCAGGAGTGGCTGCGCTTCCGCCTCTCCGTCATCGCGGCGATCGAGCAGTTCACCGCGGTCCTGGGGAACTGGGTGCTGCACGCCGAAGGGCTCGACGCGGCGGGCACGGACGAGGTCATGCTCGACCTGCTGCGCTGGCACGGCGCGGAGGAGGTCGAGCACCGCGCGGTCGCGTTCGACATGTACCAGCACTGCGGCGGCGAGGGCCTGCCCCGCTACGCCCGTCGGCTCGCGGGCATGGCCGTCACCGCTCCCGTGATGCTGTACCTGTGGGCCTGGGGCGCGGCGTATCTCATACGTCACGACCCGCAGCTCGCCGGACGGATGCGCTACTCGCCGGCGGAACACAACAGGGCGGTGCGCAAGGGACTGCTGCCCAGCTGGCGGGAGCTGGGTGCGGCGATACCCCGCTATCTGCGGCGGTCGTACCATCCCTCGCAGGAGGGGTCGCTGCGCAAGGCCGTCGAGTATCTGGCGCAGTCGCCCGCGGCGAGGACGGCGGCGGGTGCGATCGGCCGGACCGCTCTGTCCTAGGGACCTTCGTCCGGCCGCACGCGATCGACGTCCGGACACGGGTCGGCGCCGCCTTCCCACAGGCACGGCGGCCACAGGCACGGCAGAGGGATGTGAAGCGTGACGGAACAGGCTGTGGCCGAGTACCGGATCGAGGACCTGGCGCACCGCAGCGGCGCCACGGTCCGCACCATCCGCGCCTACCAGGACCGCGGGCTGCTCCCCCGCCCCGAGCGGCGCGGCAGGGCCAATGTGTACGGGGACACGCATCTGGCCCGGCTGCGGCAGATCGCCGACCTCCTCGACCGCGGGTACACCCTGGCCTCGATCAAGGAGCTGCTCGAGGCGTGGGACGCGGGGCGCGGGCTCGGTGGTGTGCTCGGCCTGGTCGCGGAAGTGGACGGGCCGTGGACCGACGAGAAGGCCGACCGGATCTCGCGCGCCGATCTCGCGGCACGGTTCGGAGGCAGCGAGGACGAGGCGGCCATCGCCGACGCGGTGGCGCTCGGGATCCTGGAGCAGATTCCTGGGCATGAGGACGAGTTCCTGGTGCCGAGCCCTCAAGAGCTGTCTGTGGCAGCCGAGTTGCACGCGTCCGGCGTTCCACTGCCCGCGATCTCGGCTCACCTGAGGGAGTTGAGGGGGCAGATCGAGCACATCGCCACCCGTTTCCTGGAGTTCACGACCGAGCATGTCTTCGCGCGCTACCTCGGCCCGTTGCCCCCGACGGACGCGGAAGCGGCCGAGGCGGCCTCGCTCGTACGCAGACTGCGGCCGCTCGCACAGCAGTCGGTCGACGCCGAACTGGCGCGTGCCATGAAGCTGTTCGCCACTCGGCACCTCCACCGCCACCTGTCGGAGGGCCCGGTCGTCTCCCATGCGGAGGAGGCTCATTCGGTCGCTCTTCCCGCCGACACGATCCGCGCTGTACAGAGCCTTGTTGGAGCCGAGAGCGCCGCCGCGTTCATCGCAGCGGCGACCGAACGGGAAGTACAAGCAAGAACATTGGACTCTCTCACCTCAAATCATCGCAATTCTCCTTCTGTTGACCAAATGCCGCCAACTACATGACGGTTGTCCACAGAATCGCCAAATCCCCTGTGGATAACCGGACTTGGCTGTGGATCAAACCTGCGAACAGAAAAATCACGTGCACGAGGAGTGAGACGCCCGCCACTCTGACGGGATGGATGAAAGACGTGTCGTCAAGGTGTCGAAGTACCTCTCGAAGCACCTGCGTCACCAACCGGAGCGGATCGGGCTGACCCTCGACGAGGGCGGCTGGGTCGAGATCGGGACGCTGCTCGCCGCGGCCGCCGCCCACGGCTTCCGCATCACGCGGGACGAGCTCGACCATGTCGTCGCCGCCAACGACAAGCGGCGCTTCGCGATCGAGGGCTCCCGGATCCGCGCCAGCCAGGGCCACACCGTGGACGTCGACCTCGGGCTGCCCCCGGCCACGCCGCCCGCGTACCTCTACCACGGCACCGTCGCGGCGAACCTGGACGCGATCCGTGCCGAGGGGCTGCGGCCCATGAGCCGGCACGACGTCCATCTCTCGCCCGACCGCGAGACCGCCACCCGCGTCGGCGCCCGCCGCGGCCGCCCCGTCGTGCTGTCCGTCGACGCGGGGGCGATGCACCGGGACGGCCACACGTTCCGCGTCAGCACCAACGGCGTCTGGCTCACAGAGGCCGTTCCACCCCGCTACCTGCGGTTTCGCGACTGAGACCGGCCGGACCTGCGCGCCGCGGTCCCTGCGTCGCCCTCACCCCGGCCCACGCCCGGCGCGCGCCGCTTAGGCTCTGAGGCATGAGCGATCAGCCCCGTCAGCCCACGCCCGCCCTGCGCCTGAGCACCGTGATCCTGCCCTACCGCCGCTGGCACGAGGGCAGCCGAGCCGCGTGGCAGCGCGCCGAGGAACTGGGTTTCCACACCGCGTACACCTACGACCACCTGGCCTGGCGGACCTTCCGCGACGGCCCGTGGTTCGGCGCCCTGCCGACCCTGACGGCCGCCGCGTCCGTCACGGAGCGGATGCGCCTCGGCACACTCGTCACCTCGCCGAACTTCCGGCACCCGGTCACCCTGGCCAAGGAACTGATCTCCCTCGACGACATCTCCGGTGGCCGGATCACCCTCGGCATCGGCGCGGGCGGCAACGGCTTCGACGCGACGACGCTCCTGAAGGCCGGCGAGGAGCCGTGGACCCCGCGCGAACGGGCCGACCACTTCGCCGAGTTCGTCCCGCTGCTCGACCGGCTGCTGAGCGAGGACTCGGTGACGTACGACGGCGAGTTCTACTCTGCCCAGGAGGCACGGAACATCCCGGGCTGCGTGCAGCGGCCCCGACTGCCCTTCGCGGTGGCCGCGACGGGACCGCGCGGACTGAAGCTGGCCGCCCGGCACGGGCAGGCATGGGTGACGACGGGCGACCCGAAACTGTTCGAGACGGGCACGCCAGAGGAGTCGATTCAAGCCATTCGCGGACAGGCCGCCAAGCTCGCCGACGCCTGCGCCGAGATCGGTCGGGACGCCGCCGAACTCGACAAGGTCCTCCTCACCGGGTTCACCCCGGACCGAAGCCGTCCGCTGGAGTCCGTGGACGCCTTCGTCGACTTCGCCGGCAAGCACGCCGCCCTGGGCATCACCGAGATCGTGATCCACTGGCCCATTCCCGACTCGGAGTTCGCAGCCGACCAGAAGGTCTTCGAAAGCATCGCCACCGAGGCCCTCGCCCAGCTCGGCTGAGTCCCCGCGGCAACCGGCGGAACCGGTGGGGCGCCTGCGCGAGGACCGTACTCATCTGCGCGCCCCACCGCACGCCCGTGCGCGCATATGCGGGACAATAGTGCGGTGACCTCACCGACTCCTCGGCCCTGGACCCCGGCCGCCAACGCCCCCGCGCCCCGGCTCGTCGCCACGGACCTGGACGGCACGCTGCTGCGCGACGACAAGTCCGTCTCGCCGCGGACGGTCGCCGCGCTCGCCGCCGCCGAACGGGCCGGCATCGAGGTCTTCTTCGTGACCGGCAGACCGGCCCGCTGGATGGACGTCGTCAGCGACCACGTGCACGGCCACGGCCTGGCGATCTGCGGTAACGGCGCGGCCGTGGTGGACCTGCACGGCGGCCCCGGCCGCCACCGGTTCGTGAAGGTCAGGGACCTCGCCTCCGGGATCGCCCTCGACGTCGTACGCATCCTGCGCGCCGCCGCGCCCGGCACGGCCTTCGCCGTCGAGCGGACCGGTGGCCTCCACCACGAGCCGACGTACCCGCCGCTGCACCTGGAGGCGGGGGAGAGCGTCGCGGCCGCCGAGAAGCTCCTCGCCGACGACTCGCCCTGCGCCGACCAGCCCGTACTCAAACTGCTCGCGTACCACGCCGACCTCGCGCCCGACGAGTTCCTCGCCCTCGCTCGCGCGGCCGTCGGCGATCGCGCGGCGATCACCCGGTCCAGCCCCAGCGCGCTCCTGGAGATCAGCGGCCCCGGCGTCTCCAAGGCCAGCACCCTCGAGCTGTGCTGCGCCGAGCGCGGCATCACGGCGGCCGAGGTCGTCGCCTTCGGGGACATGCCCAACGACATGGAGATGCTCCGCTGGGCCGGCACCTCGTTCGCGATGGGCAACGCACACCCGGACGTGCTCGCAGCCGCGTCGGGCCACACGGTGCCGAACAACGAGGACGGCGTGGCCGCGATCATCGAGCAGATCCTGGCGGCGCGTCAGCCCTCCGAGGACAGCGCACGGGGCGACGCCTAGAAGCAGCTCCCAGAAGGCGGGAAGAAACGGTCCTCCATCTGTGGGTCCGGGCCCGCGCAGGGGCCCGGCCCGCACAGGGTCCCGGCCCGCACGAGAATCCGACGCTGACCTCGTATCAGGTCCTCGGGCTCTCCTCGTAGAGCCGCGCGGCTCGGCCCTGGTCCCGGCCCCCTCGGCCCCCTCAGCCCGGTCGAATCCTTCGGACACCTGCGGGTGGGTCTCAGCGGACGCGATCAACGCGCACAGCTCGACCCGATGACCGTGACCGGACGGCCGGACGACCGGACTGCAAGGGGACGACCACGACGTTGGCGCATGTCTCGGATCGTGGCCCGGGGCTTACGGTTTACGGCTTACGGCTTACGGCAGCGGCCTGTTGAACTCGCCCACCCAGGGAGAAGCGGGTGCCCGTACAGCTCAGATCCGTACCCCGGACAAGACCTGGGGCGTTGCCTGGTCGCATCCTCAGTGAGGCGCCTGCCAGACCACGGTCGTGCCGCCCCCGTCCTCGCCGATGCCCGGCCCGTACCAGCTGTCGCCGCCCAGCGACTCGGCCCGCCGCTTGAGGTTCTTGAGGCCGCTGCGCCGGCCGCCCTCCGAGATGCCGACGCCGTCGTCGCAGACCGTCAGCCGGACGCCGCGCTGCCCGTCGGGGAGCGTGACGTTCGCGTCGACGACCACGTCGATGCGGGCGGCCTCCGCGTGCCGGAACGCGTTGGACAGGGCCTCTCGCAGGGCCGCGATGAGGTTCTTGCCGGTGAGTTCGCCGACCACGGTGTCGACGGCGCCGGCGAAGTGGTGCGTGGGCTTGAAGCCGAGCGGCACGGCCGCCATGTTGATCTCGCGCAGCACGCGTGTGCGCAGGCCCGAGGGTGCCTCGGCGGGCCCCTGCTGGAGCGCGAAGATGGCCGTGCGGATCTCCTGGATGGTGACGTCCAGTTCGTCGACGGCCTTGCCGATACCGACCTGCACCTCGGGCACGACGGACCTGCGCTGGGCGCTCTCCAGCATCATCCCGGTGGCGAACAGGCGCTGGATGACGAGGTCGTGGAGATCGCGGGCGATCCGGTCACGGTCCTCGTACACCGCGAGCCGCTCCCGGTCGCGCTGCGCCTCCGCCATCATCAGCGCGAGCGCTGCCTGGGAGGCGAACTGGGTGGCGAGGGTGCGCTCCGCGTCGGTGAAGGGCTGGGCGCCACGCGCGCGTGGCGTCACGAGTGTGCCGAGGACGCGGCCGTCGCTCCGGAGGGGCAGCATCATCGCGGGACCGTAGTCGCGCGCGAGATCGGTCAGTATGCGCTGATCGGTGGACGCGTCGTCGACGAACACCGCGGCCCCGCCCAGGAGTTCGGCGACGATCTCGCTTTCGGCCGGGATGATCACGCCGAGGGCCTGCGAGGGATCGTCCGCCGAGACGGCGACAATCTCCATGCCGCCCTCCTCGGCTGGCAGGAGGACGATGCCGGCCGCCGATCCCGACAGGTGTCTGGCCTGTTCGGCGACGACCTGGAGGGCTTCCTCGGCGTCACTGCCGGACAACAGAGCGGTCGTGACGGCCACTGACCCGTCGATCCACCGCTCGCGCTGCCTGGCGGCCTCGTACAGGCGCGCGTTGCCGATGGCGATGCCGGCCTCCGTGGCGAGGACGCGCACCATGTTCAGGTCGTAGTCGTTGAACTCGACCCCGCCGTGCTTCTCCGTCAGATAGAGGTTGCCGAAGATCTCCCCCTGTACGCGGATGGGGACGCCCAGAAAGGTTCGCATCGGCGGGTGGTGGGCCGGGAAGCCGCAGGAGCGCGGGTCGTCGGCCAGATTCGCGAGGCGTACCAGGCCCGGGTCGTGGATGAGCGCTCCGAGGAGCCCGCGATGGCCGTCGGGGAGCCGTCCGATGAGCTCCGCCGTCTCCGCGTCGACCCCGTGGAAGACGAAGTCCGAGAGCGCCTCGCCGTCCTCGGAGACGACGCCGATCGCCGCATAGCGGGCGTCGGCGAGTTCGGCGGCCGTCTCGCAGATGCGGTCGAGGGTGGAGTGCAGTTCCAGACCGGTGCCCACGGAGCGCATCGCTTCGAGCAACTGCGGCACCCGCGCGGTCAGCTCGGCGGACAGTCCCTGGAGCCCGCGCGTCGCCTGCGTCGCCGCCTCCAGGGCGTCGGAGGAGTCCCGCTCGCCGTCGGGCGGTGGGGTGGCGCCGGACACCGGTGCAGCTGACATGCCTCGAGACTAGTTAGTCCCATTTGTAGAGGAAAGTCGGCGTTACGGACCCCGGCCCCGGTCATCCGGTACGCGTGGTCGACCGCCCCACGCGGCAACCCGGTACGCGAGGCTGCCCGCTGCGCATGGCCATCCGGCACGCGTGGCTACCCAGTGCGCGTAGCCACCCGGTACACGTAGCCGACCCGGCGTGGCTACCCGGTTGTACGTGGCTACCCGGTGCACGTGGCTACCCGGTGCACGTGGCTACCCGGCCGCCAACAGCTCCGCCTCCCGCTCGCGTTCCCGCAGGGCGCGCAACGGCCCGTCGACCGCCATCAGATCCTCGTACCTGCCGCGCTGCACGACCCGTCCCGCGTCGAGGACGATCACCTCGTCCACAGCGTCGAGGCCGGCCATCCGGTGCGTGATCAACAGCGTCGTGCGCCCCTCGGTCGCAGACAGAAGGTCCGCCGTGAGCGCGTCCGCCGTCGGCAGGTCGAGGTGCTCGGCGGGCTCGTCGAGCACGAGGACAGGGAAGTCGGCGAGCAGGGCGCGGGCCAGGGCGAGCCGCTGCCGCTGGCCTCCGGACAGGCGCGCGCCGTGTTCGCCCACGAGAGTGCCGAGACCGTCGGGCAGCGAATCGGCCCATTCCAGGAGGCGCGCGGCGGCCAGGACTTCGCGCAGCTCGTCGTCGGTGGCGTCCTTCTTGGCAAGGAGCAGGTTCTCGCGCACCGAGCTGTCGAAGAGGTGCGCGTCCTGCGCGCACAGCCCGACGAGCCGCCGCACCGCGTCCCCTTCGAGCCCGTACGCGTCCTGCCCGGCCAGGGTGTACGCGCCCTCACCCGCGTCCAGGAACCGCAGCAGGACCTGGGCGAGCGTCGTCTTTCCGGATCCCGACGGGCCGACGACAGCGACCCTGCGGCCCCGCTCCAGCGTGAGATCGACCCCGTGGAGCGCGTCCCGACCCTGCCCGTCGTGGCGCGCGGCGAGGCCACGTACCAGCAGGGGGAAGGGGTCCTGCGGCGCCTGCGCGGGCGCTTCCGGCTCCCGTACGGGGTCCGGCGCGTCCAGGACCTCGTGGACCCGTTCGGCGCTCTTCTTGACCCGCTGGCGGTACTGCACGGCGAGCGGGAGTCCCATGACGGCCTCGAACGCGGCCAGCGGCGTGAGGACGACGACCGCGAGCTGGACTCCGTCGAGGCGGCCCTCGCGCACTCCCTGCACCCCGGCGAGCGCGGCACCGGCCACGGTGAGGCCGGTGATCAGCGCGGTGAGGCCGTCGCCCAGCGCGGTGGCGGTGGCGGCGCGGGACGCGATCCGCGTCAGCACGGAGTCGGCGGCCTTCGCCTGCGCGGTGCGCGCGGGAAGCGCTCCCGCGACGGTCAGTTCGGCGGTGCCGGTGAGGAGTTCGGCCACGCGGGTGGCGAGCGTCCCGCGCGCGGGGGCCAGGCGGCGCTCGGCGCGGCGGGCGACGGCTCCGGAGAGCAGCGGCACGCCGATTCCCGCGAGCAGCAGGCCTACGGCGAGCACGGCGCCGGCGGCGGGCAGCATCCAGGCGGTGAACGCGACGGAGGCGGCACCGACCACCGCGGCGGCCGACGCGGGCAGCAGCCAGCGCAGCCAGTAGTCCTGGAGGGCGTCCACATCGGAGACGAGCCGGGAGAGGAGATCTCCTCGGCGCGTCGCGCGCAGGCCCGCCGGGGCAAGCCGCTCCAGCCGTCGGTAGACGGCGACCCGGGTGTCCGCGAGCATCCGCAGCACGGCGTCGTGCGACACGACCCGCTCGCCGTACCGGAAGCAGGCGCGCCCGATCCCGAAGGCGCGGGTCGCCGTGACGGCGACCATCAGGTACATCACGGGCGGCTGCTGCGAGGCCCGCGAGATGAGCCACCCGGAGGTCGCCATGAGTCCGACGGCGCTGCCGAGGGCGAGCGCGCCGAGCAGCAGCGCGAGGGCGAGCCGCCCCCGCCGTGCCCGTGTGGCGCCTCGCACCCGCGAGAGCACACTGCCCCGGCTCTGTCGGGAGCGGGCCGCTTCGTGCTCGTCCTCTACGAAGACAGGCAGTTCGGCCGCCTGGGCCGTCGGCACAGGACGTGCCGCCGTCTCCCCCGGCGCCGCGGGGGAACGCGGTACGTCCAGACGCACCACCCGGTCGGCGACGGCCAGCAGCGCGGGACGGTGCACCACCAGAAGAACGGTCCGGCCGGCGGCGAGCCTGCGGACCGCCTCGACGATCCCCGCCTCGGTCTCGCCGTCCAGCGCGGCCGTCGGCTCGTCCAGCAGCACCACCGGCCGGTCGGCGAGGAACGCCCGCGCCAGGGCGAGCCGTTGCCGCTGTCCGGCCGAGAGCCCCGCCCCGTCCTCGCCGAGCAGGGTGTCCGCGCCGTCGGGCAGCGCACGGACGAAGTCCTGGGCCCCCGCCTCGCGCAAGGCGTCCTCGACCTCCGCGGGCGACGCGTCGGGCCGCGCGAGCCGCACGTTGTCCGCGATCGACCCGGCGTACAGCTGCGGCCGCTGAGGCACCCAGGCCACGCGCGCATGCCACGCCTCCCGGTCGAGACCGGCCAGATCGGCACCTCCGACGAGAACCCGCCCCGCCTGGGGACGGACAAATCCGAGCGCCGCACTCAGCAGCGTCGACTTGCCCGCGCCGCTCGGGCCGACGAGTGCCACCGTCTCCCCGGGGGCGACCTCGAAGTCGGCCTCCGAGACGGCGTCCGCGGACCGGCCGGGATAGCGGACGGTCACTCCGTCGAAGGCGATACCTGTGGCGGCGGGCACCGCGCCGGCGCCTGACGGCGGCACCGGGGTCTCCAGGACGGCGAAGATCTCCTCCGCCGCGGCGAGCCCCTCGGCCGCCGCGTGGTACTGCGCGCCGACCTGACGCAGCGGCAAGTAGGCCTCGGGCGCGAGGACGAGGATGACGAGTCCCACGTAGAGGTCCATGTCGCCGTGTACGAGCCGCATGCCGATGGTCACGGCCACCAGGGCGACCGACAGCGTAGAGAGGAGTTCGAGGGCGAACGACGACAGGAAGGCGATACGCAGGGTCCGCATCGTCGCCTGCCGGTACTCGCCGGTGATCCGGCGGATCGACTCGGCCTGTGCCTTGGCCCGACCGAACACCTTCAGTGTCGGAAGGCCGGCCACCACGTCCAGGAAGTGCCCCGAGAGCCGGGACAGGAGCCGCCACTGGCGGTCCATGTGGGACTGGGTGGCCCAACCGATGAGGATCATGAATACGGGGATCAGAGGAAGTGTGCAGACGATGATCGCCGCGGACACCCAGTCCTCGGTGACGATGCGCGCGAGCACCGCCACGGGCACCACCACCGCGAGGCCCAACTGCGGCAGATAGCGCGAGAAGTAATCGTCGAGCGCGTCGACACCCCGTGTCGCGAGCGCCACCAGGGATCCGGTCCGCTGCCCACCGAGCCACCCCGGGCCCAGCTGGGAGGCGCGCTCCAGGAGCCGTCCGCGCAGCTCCGACTTGACCGCCGCGCTGGCCCGGTGAGCGGCCAGCTCGGTCAGCCACGAGACCAGACCGCGCCCGGCCGCCACCAGCGCAAGCAGCAGGAGCGGTGTGCGCAGGGCGGAGACATCCAGGCCGTGCTCGAAAGCCCCCACCACCACTTCGGCGATGAGCATCGCCTGAGCGATGACCAGGCCCGCCCCGGCCACGCCGAGGACCACCACCGCGATCAGGAAGAGGCGAGTGGCCCTGGCGTACCGGAGCAGGCGCTGGTCGATCGGTTTCACGTGAAACACACCCTCGTCATCAGGGGTTCAGTGTGCGGCGTCGGCGATGTGTTGCGTGCCGATCCGCTTGCGAAACACCCAGTAGGTCCACGACTGGTAGAGCAGCACGATGGGCGTCGCCACCGCCGCGCACCAAGTCATGATCTTCAGGGTGTAGGGGCTCGATGAGGCGTTGGTGACCGTGAGGCTCCAGTCCGGATCGAGCGAAGACGGCATGACGTTCGGGAACAGCGTCAGGAAGAGCATCGCGACGGCTGCCGCGATCGTGATGCCGGACAGCGCGAACGACCAGCCCTCACGCCCCACCTTGATGGCGACGAGGGCGCCGACGAGGGCGGCCACCGTGACGATCATTGCGATCAGCGACGAGCCGTCGCCCTTGTCGGCCTGGGTCCAGATCAGGAAGGCGAGCGCGAAGGCGGCAGCCACCAGACCGAGTCCCAGCGCCGTCTTCCGTGCCCGCACCCGGATGTCGCCCACCGTCTTGAGCGAGGCGAACACCGCGCCGTGGAAGGTGAAGAGCGTCAGCGTCACCAGACCGCCGAGGATCGCGTACGGGTTGAGCAGGTCCCAGAAGCTGCCCACGAACTCCTTGTGCGCGTCGATCTTCACGCCGCGCACGATGTTCCCGAAGGCCACGCCCCACAGCACCGCCGGGATCAGCGAGGTCCAGAAGATCGCGTGCTCCCAGTTGGTCTGCCACTTCTCCTCGGGCCGCTTCGCCCGGTACTCGAAGGCGACTCCCCGCACGATCAGGCAGACCAGGATCATCAGCAGTGGCAGATAGAAGCCCGAGAAGAGCGTCGCGTACCAGTCCGGGAAGGCGGCGAAGGTCGCACCGCCGGCCGTGAGAAGCCACACCTCGTTGCCGTCCCAGACGGGTCCGATGGTGTTGATCAGGACGCGCCGCTCGGTGCGTCCACGGGCGAGAACCTTGGTGAGGACCCCGATCCCGAAGTCGAACCCCTCCAGGAAGAAGTAGCCGATCCACAGGACCGCTATGAGTACGAACCAGACGTCGTGAAGTTCCATGCCTCAGCAGCTCCTCAGTCTCAGTACGAGAAGGCCATGGGCCGGTCGGCATCGGAGGCGTCGCCGGAATCCGCTCCGGGTCCCGGGCCGCCGATCTTGGTGGGCGGGTTGAGGTCGGCCTCGGTGAGCTCGGGCGGACCCTGCTTGATGTACTTGACCATCAGCTTCACCTCGATGACGGCGAGCGCGGCGTAGACCAGCGCGAACACGATCAGGGAGGTGAGCACCTCGCCCTGCGAGACGCCGGGGGAGACCGCGTCCCGGGTCCTGAGCACGCCGTAGACCACCCATGGCTGGCGCCCGGTCTCGGTGAAGATCCAGCCCCAGGAGATGCCGATGATCGGGAAGATCAGCGTCCACTGGGACAGGCGCCACCACCAGATGCCCAGCTTCGGCATCAGCTCCTTGTTCTTGGTGAGCATCAGCTTCGGCACTTCGTCCTCGCCGGTGCGGTGCTCCGGCGCCAGCCAGAACCTGCGGCGAGTGAGCCACAGACCCGCCGTGCACAGGGCCATCGAGACACCGCCGAAGCCGATCATCCAGCGGTACGACCAGTAGGCGGTGGGGATGTTGGGGCGGTAGTCACCGGGCCCGAACTTCTTCTGCTCCGCCTTGTTGATGTCGTTGATCCCGGGGATCTCGGCGTTGAAGTCGTTCTTGGCGAGGAAGGACAGCACGCCGGGGACCTCGATGGCGACCGTGTTGTGGCCCTTGGAGACATCGCCGTACGCGAAGATCGAGAACGGCGCCGGCTTCTCCGTGTCCCACAGCGCCTCCGCGGCCGACATCTTCATCGGCTGCTGCTCGTACATCACCTTGCCGAGCGTGTCCGCGCTGACGACGGTGAGGAGCGTGCCGACCATGGCCGTCACCAGGCCGAGGCGCAGCGACATCCGCATGGTGCGGATGTGCTGCTTCTTGCGCAGGTGAAAGATCGCTATGCCGGTCATGAACGCGCCGCCGACCAGGATCGACGCGCTGATCACGTGCCAGAAGTTGACGAGCACCGTCTCCTGGAAGAGCACGGCGGCGAAGTCGGTCAGCTCGGCGCGCTTGGTGCCGTCCCGCTCCACGATCCGGTAGCCGACCGGATGCTGCATGAACGAGTTGGCGGCCATGATGAAGTACGCCGACAGGATCGTGCCGATGGACACCAGCCAGATCGTGGCGCAGTGCAGCTTCTTCGGGAGCTTGTCCCAGCCGAAGATCCACAGGCCGATGAAGGTCGACTCGAAGAAGAAGGCGATGAGCGCCTCGAAGGCGAGCGGAGCGCCGAAGATGTCGCCGACGAAGCGCGAGTAGTCCGACCAGTTCATGCCGAACTGGAACTCCTGCACGATGCCGGTCACGACACCCATGGCGATGTTGATCAGGAAGAGCTTGCCCCAGAACTTGGTCGCCCGGAGGTAGTGCTCCTTGCCCGTCCGCACCCAGGCCGTCTCGAGGATCGCCGTCAGGGCGGCGAGCGAGATGGTCAGGGGGACAAAAAGGAAGTGATAGACGGTCGTGATGCCGAACTGCCATCGCGCCAGAGTTTCCGGCGCCAGAGCCATCAACGTCGGGTCCACTGCGTCATCTCCTTAAGTCGCCGTGGTCCAGCGGCAATATGCCCCTTTAATCCCACTGCTCTCCGGATCAACCGGGCACGCTTGTGAAAGCGTTCACATTCACAAGCATTATGTACTACCGGCTCCGGACAGCAGAAGGGGGGTCCCCCCTTACTCCGGGGAACCCCCACCGCGTCACAGAGCGGCCGCAGCCGCCGGGCCTACAGCTCCTTGCGGAACGCCGCCGCCGTGTTCAGGAAGACGTCGTTGGCCTCGGCCTCCGCGATCGTCGCCCGCATGCCCTCGCCGGCGAACGGCCGCACGACCACACCGGCCTGCTCGCACGCCGCGGCGAAGTCCGCCGTGCGCTCCCCCAGCCGCAGCCACACGAAGTTCGCGTGCGACTCCGGCACCGTCCAGCCCTGCGCCCGCAGCGCCTCGACAACACGGTTGCGCTCACACACCAGCGAGCCGACCCGGCCGAGCAGCTCGTCCTCGGCCCGCAGCGAGGCGACCGCCGCATCCTGCGCGAGCTGGCTCACGCCGAACGGCACCGCCGTCTTGCGCAACGCGGCCGCCACCGGCTCGTGGGCGATGGCGAAACCGACCCGCAGGCCCGCGAGCCCGTACGCCTTGGAGAACGTCCGCAGCACGGCGACATTCGGACGGTCCCGGTAGATCTGGACCCCGTCCGGCACCTCGGCGTCACGGATGAACTCGCGGTACGCCTCGTCGAGCACGACCAGGACGTCGCTCGGGACCCGGTCGAGGAACCGCTCGAGCTCGGCCCGGCGCACCACCGTGCCGGTCGGGTTGTTCGGGTTGCACACGAAGATCAGGCGCGTGCGGTCGGTGATCGCGTCGGCCATCGCGTCGAGGTCGTGGACCTCGCCGGACGTCAGCGGCACCTCCACCGCCTTGGCGCCACTGATCTGCGTGATGATCGGATACGCCTCGAAGGAACGCCAGGCGTAGATGACCTCGTCGCCGGGACCGCTGGTCGCCTGGAGCAGCTGCTGCGCGACCCCGACCGAGCCGGTGCCCGTGGCCAGGTGCGTGACCGGCACCGCGAAGCGTTCCGCCAGCTCGTTCATCAGCCCGGTGCAGGCCATGTCCGGGTAGCGGTTGAAGGATCCGGCCGCCGCGACGGCGCTCTCCATCACGCCGGGAAGAGGCGGATAGGGGTTCTCGTTGGAGGACAGCTTGTACGCCACCGGCCCCCCGGCCGCGGCAGCCTTGCCCGGCTTGTAGGTGGGAATACCCTCCAGCTCGGCACGCAGCTTGGGGCTCGTCTCGCTCACCGCAGTCCTCCTCGCGACCACCATTTCAATACTGCTCACCTTAAGAGGATTCGCGGCAGACCCCAATGGCCCGGGGCCCCCGACATCCCAGGTGGTCCTCCGACACCACCCCTGACGACGATCGCGGACCTCCCGAAGGCGTACGAAGGAGGGGGAGCGCTCCCTCTCACGACGCACGCCGGTAGCTCGCGCCGTGGCGCGCATCCCCCGTGAAGGTGAGTTGAGACCTACTCGCAACATCGCCGACTTGGCAGGCCCATGCGCGCCGACAAGTGACGTCCCAGCGCCGAAACCCTCAACTTCCTTGATTTCCAAGGTCATTGACTTTGTCCGGCCATGCAGAAACGTGCCTGTCAACGCGTGCATATGCACTCACGCCACCCCGCCGAATGAGCCCTACTATCGGCTCGCCATGACAGCAGCAGGGAAGCACCAGGTGAGCAGGGCGGAGACCAGCCGCCGGGGCACCCGGCAGGTGCGGGCGGGCATCAGAGACGTTGCCGCCGCCGCCGGGGTCTCCATCACGACTGTCTCCGATGCGCTCAACGGTAAGGGCCGGCTCCCGGACGCCACCCGACGCCATGTCCGCGAGGTCGCCGACCGGTTGGGCTATCGCCCCTCCGCGGCGGCCCGAACGCTCCGCACCGGAAAGTCGGGCCTCATCGGCCTGACCGTCACGACCTACGGAGATGAACCTTTCACCTTCACCGAATTCGCGTACTTCGCGGAAATGGCGAGAGCCGCCACCTCGGCGGCGCTCGCCCGCGGGTACGCCTTAGTCATCCTGCCCGCCACCTCACGCCACGACGTGTGGTCGAACGTCGCTCTCGACGGCACCGTCGTCATCGACCCGTCCGACCATGACCCGGTGGTCACAGAGCTGGTCCGCCAGGGCCTGCCCGTCGTCTCCGACGGACGCCCCGCCGGCACGCTCCCCGTCACCGCCTGGGTCGACAACGACCACGAGGCCGCCGTGCTCGGCATCCTCGACCATCTCGCCGCCGCGGGGGCCCGCCGCATCGGACTCCTCACCGGCACGACCACGGACACGTACACCCATCTGTCCACCTCCGCGTACCTGCACTGGTGCGAGCGGATCGGACAGGAACCCGTGTACGAGTCCTATCCCGCACACGATCCGTGCGCGGGGGCTGTCGCCGCCGACCGGCTCCTGGCCCGCCCCGACCGGCCCGACGCCGTGTACGGACTCTTCGACCCCAACGGCACGGACCTGCTCGCCGCCGCCCGCCGCTACGGCCTGCGCGTCCCCGAGGACCTGCTGCTCGTCTGCTGCAGCGAATCCGCCGTCTACGCCACCACGGAACCACCCATCACGACCCTCTCGCTCAAGCCACGGCGGATCGGCACCGCGGTCGTCCAGCTCCTGATCGACGCCATCGAGGGGGTTGAATCGGAGCAGACGGTGGAGCAGGTGATACCGACGGAACTCATCGTCCGGACCTCGTCCCAGCGCCGTCCACCCCGCACGACGGTCAGCCCGCCCCGCTCCCCGGGACAGGGCTGAACGACGGCTTCCGGGTGGTCCCCCCGAAGACCACCCGGAAAAGCCCGTACCAATTCGGGAGAAAAGCACGGTGAACAGCCGCCCGGATCGGATTCACCACCCCTGGTGCATCACACAGCGCGAGCTGCATTCCTATGATGGGCGCACGACACCGCGGGCCGCTGCGACCAGGCAGTCCGATCGGGTGCAGAGGCGGCGCAATGGTGGTGGAGGGGTCGATGACTCAGGGGGCCGGTCAGGGACCCGAGGTGCGCACGGCGACGCTGCGCGACTTCCGCGTTCCCGCGTACGTCCATGACGTACCGGCGAACGTCCAGGAGCCCGGCCACGACCCCGCTCCACCCGCCCCGGCCGTGCCCCCGCGGACGGAGCCGGATCTCGCGTACCAGGAGCCGTCGCTCTCGCAGCCCTCCTACGCGGAGCCGACGCCTCAGGACCCCGCGTTCGACCAGCCCGACGGGTACACGCCCACCCAGCGCGACCTGCCGGTCATCAACCGCGGTGACACGGTCCAGGTGCAGATCGACACCGAGCCCGCGCCCCGTCCCGCCGACGGCCTAGGCCCGCTGTATGTCGTCGGCGACGTGCACGGCTACCTCGACGAACTGATCGCGGCCCTGCACGAGCAAGGCCTCATCGACGCCGAGGGCAGCTGGTCGGCGGGCACCGCCCGGCTCTGGTTCCTCGGTGACTTCACCGACCGCGGGCCCGACGGCATCGGCGTCATCGACCTCGTGATGCGACTGTCCGCGGAGGCCGCGGCCGCCGGCGGCTACTGCAAGGCCCTCATGGGCAACCACGAGCTGCTCCTGCTCGGCGCCAAACGCTTCGGCGACACTCCGGTCAACTCGGGCGCGGGTACCGCCACTTTCCAGGCGGCCTGGTTGCTCAACGGCGGTCAGAAGGCGGACATGGACCGTCTCCAGGACGTCCATCTGCAGTGGATGTCCCGGCTCGACGCCATCGAGCTGGAGGACGACCACCTCCTGATGCACTCCGACACGACCGCGTACCTCGACTACGGCGACTCGATCGAGGCGGTCAACGACACGGTCCGCGAGACCCTCACCCGTAACGACGCGGACGAGTGCTGGGACCTCTTCCGCAAGTTCACCAAGCGCTTCGCGTTCCGCGACGAATCCGGACCCGGAGCCGTGCGCGAGCTCCTCGACGCGTACGGCGGCGCGCGCGTCGTCCACGGCCACAGCCCCATCCCGTATCTCCTCGGCGAGGTCGGCACCGAGGACGCGGCGGACGGATCCGAGGACAGCCGCCCGCAGATCGAGGGCCCGCATGTGTACGCGGGCGGTCTCGCGATCGCGATGGACGGCGGAGTGACCATGGCCGGAAAGCTGCTGGTCCAGCAACTCCCCATGGATAGCTAGGCGTTCCCCGGGCAGGCGCACCGAACGGGGCCTCGGTCCGGCCACCGGGCCGAATTCGGGAAACCCCCTGTCACCGCGTGCCGTCACCGCTCTACCATCGGCTTATCCGTAGCAGGCTCCCCTCCGTTTCTGCCCGACGGCTCGTAACCATGCGAGCCCCCAAGCCCTACGGAGCATCGGGGGATGCACATGAACAGCGCTCCGCACCTGCTGAACGAGGACCGCCCCGAGTTCGAGCGGATCCTCGATGAAGCGCTGCGTACCGCACCGGACCGCCCTGATCTCGCCGCAGTGGGCCAGCGGCTCAACCCCGAACAACTACGCACCATGGCGCTCAACGCCACCGCGCTGATCACGGCCGCCGCAGCGACCGAGTACCAGAACTACGTGAAGGTCCGCGCCGACCTGCGCGCCTCGCCCCGGCCCGTGCGTCCGCTGCGTGAAGAAGGAAGCGCGGCGGAGTCCGGCGGCGGAGCGATCGGCCTGGCCGCCACGGTGGGCGAGGTGGCGGAGACCACCGGCGCCGGCGTCATAGCCGTCGTCGCGGTGCTCGCCCCCGTGCTCGCCGGGACGGCTGCCGCGATCTTCCTGCTCGTCGGCTACATCCTGAAGATGCTCGATCCGGAACCGGCGTTCGCCCAGACCTTGTTGACGGCCGGCTGGGTGTTCGGCGCGCTCACGGCCGCGGGCATTCTTGTCGCCGGCGTGGGCCTGCTGCTCACCGCTCTGCGCAACGGCGCGACGTCCTTGCCAGCCGGCGCGCACAGCGAGTCGAACGAGGAGCTGGACCGGGCAAGGGAAGCGTGGTGCCTGGTGCTCCTGGAGCGCGGCATCCTGCCGTTTCTCCGGGAGGCCCTCGCGGAACCACCACCGGCCCCCGCCAACCGCGGGGGCGTTCCCGGAACCGCGGGCCGCATGCCGCATCTCGGGTACAACAGGCCCGGGTTCAGCAGCCCGGGCGCCGACAGCGGCTCCCCTGCGGCCCCGCGTCCGACCTACTCGAGCCCGGACTTCACGAGCCCGGACTTCGGAGGCCCGGACCACCAGCCGGACTAGGGTCTTTCGTCCGGATCGGGCGAGCCCAGCCCGATCCGGACGAGAGGCCCCAGGGCCTGCCGTAGCTCGGACCCGGGACACTCTGTCCACCGGCCGCGAAGGGCGACCGGTGGACAGCGCGCGGCGCCTGCGGGCGGCGCGGGCGAGGTCAGTCCGCGATCGGCAGATAGACCCGGTTGCCCGCGGCGGCGAACTCCCTGGACTTCTCCGCCATGCCCTCCTCGATCTCGCTCTTCGTCCCGCCGTGCTGGCGGCGGATGTCCTGCGAGATCTTCATCGAGCAGAACTTCGGCCCGCACATCGAGCAGAAGTGGGCCGTCTTCGCGGGTTCGGCCGGGAGCGTCTCGTCATGGAACTCCCTTGCCGTGTCCGGGTCGAGGGCGAGGTTGAACTGGTCCTCCCAGCGGAACTCGAAGCGCGCGTCGGAGAGGGCGTCGTCCCACTCCTGGGCACCCGGGTGCCCCTTGGCGAGGTCCGCCGCGTGGGCCGCGATCTTGTAGGTGATGACGCCGGTCTTCACGTCGTCACGGTTGGGCAGGCCCAGGTGCTCCTTGGGCGTGACGTAGCAGAGCATCGCCGTCCCCCACCACGCGATCATCGCGGCTCCGATGCCGGAGGTGATGTGGTCGTACGCAGGGGCGATGTCGGTCGTCAGCGGGCCGAGTGTGTAGAAAGGCGCCTCCTCGCACACCTCCTGCTGAAGGTCGATGTTCTCCTTGATCTTGTGCATCGGGACGTGCCCGGGGCCCTCGATCATCGTCTGCACGTTGAAGCTCTTCGCGATCGTGTTGAGCTCCCCGAGCGTCTTCAGCTCGGCGAACTGTGCCTCGTCGTTGGCATCCGCGATCGAACCCGGCCGCAGGCCGTCGCCCAGCGAATAGGTGACGTCGTACGCCGCGAGGATCTCGCAGAGCTCCGCGAAGTTCTCGTAGAGGAAGCTCTCCTTGTGGTGCGCCAGGCACCAGGCGGCCATGATCGAACCGCCGCGCGAGACGATGCCCGTCTTGCGATTGGCGGTGAGCGGGACGTACGGCAGCCGCACGCCCGCGTGGACCGTCATGTAGTCCACGCCCTGCTCGGCCTGCTCGATGACCGTGTCCTTGTAGATCTCCCAGGTCAGTTCCTCGGCGCGGCCGTCGACCTTCTCCAGCGCCTGGTAGAGCGGGACCGTGCCGATCGGGACGGGGGAGTTGCGCAGGACCCATTCGCGCGTGGTGTGGATGTTGCGACCGGTGGAGAGGTCCATGACGGTGTCGGCGCCCCAGCGGGTCGCCCATGTCATCTTCTCCACCTCTTCCTCGATGGACGAGGTGACCGCGGAGTTGCCGATGTTGGCGTTGACCTTCACCAGGAACCGCTTGCCGATGATCATCGGCTCGATCTCCGGGTGGTTGACGTTGGCCGGCAGGACCGCGCGGCCCGCGGCGATCTCCTCGCGGACGACCTCCGGCTCCACGTTCTCCCGGATGGCCACGTACTCCATCTCGGGCGTGACCTCCCCGCGCCTGGCGTACGCGAGTTGGGTCACCGCCTGGCCGTCACGCCCGCGGCGAGGCTGGCGGGGGCGGCCGGGGAAGACCGCGTCGAGGTTGCGCAGACCGCCGCGCGGCGAGGTGTGCTTGATGCCGTCGTCCTCGGGGCGGACCGGGCGGCCCGCATACTCCTCGGTGTCGCCACGGCTGATGATCCAGTTCTCCCTCAGCGGCGCGAGGCCCCTGCGGACATCGGTGTCGACACTCGGATCGGTGTACGGCCCGGACGTGTCGTAGAGCGTGACCGCCGTGCCGTTGGTGAGGTGCACCTGGCGGACCGGCACCTGGAGGTCAGGGCGTGAGCCCGTGACGTACCCCTTGTGCCAGCCGATGGACTTCCCGGCCTCGCCCGTCTCTGCGGACAGGTTGGAGGCAGGCGTGCGTGCGTCCGATGTGGTCATGAGACCTACTCCCTACGCCGGCATTACCCGGTAACAGGTTCGGCGGTCGACGCAGCGGCTTCCGTCGGGCGATGTTTCATGTGAAACATCGCCGAAGCGGAGGTCAGCGCCCTCTCAGCCCGGTGCTCCGAGCTCCCGCGTGTGCAAAGGTGCCCCCACGCTAGCGCCATTTCTGGCGCGCTGAACAGAGGGCCCCTGCCGTTCTTGCGATGATCGGGCGGTGACCAGCACGCAGCAGTCTCCGTCCTCACCGCCGCATCCGCCGCACGCCCAGGGGGGCGGAGGGCACGGCCACTCCCACAGTCACGGCCCTGCCGCGCCCGTTTCCCAGCATCTGCGCAAGGTCATCGCCGCCGTGCTCATCCCGTTCTCCGTGGCGGTCGTCGTCGGCCTGGTGGTGCTCTGGCCCGGCGGCGCCCCCTCCCATGCCCGTACGGGCGTCGGCTTCGACCGGCAGACCCAACAGGGCACCGTCATACGGGTCGACAAGGTCGACTGCCGGTCCGTAAACGCCTCCGGCGACACCCCCACCGGCGATACGTCGACCGCCGAGGGTCGGTCCGCCGAGCAGCAGGCGAAGGGCACGTGCGAGAAGGCGACAGTCCGTGTCGACGGCGGCAAGGACACCGGGCATACGTTCACGGAGATCGTGCAGCCGGACTCGCCGCGGCAGTTGCACGAGAACCAGAAGGTGATCGTGGCCTACGCGCCCGACGCACCCAAAGAACTTCAGTACTCCGTCACCGATGTGAACCGCAGGCTCCCGATGACGCTCCTCGCCGGGATCTTCGCGCTGGCCGTGGTCGTCGTGGGACGACTGCGGGGGGTCATGGCACTCGTCGCGCTGGCCGTCAGCTTCCTGGTGTTGACCTTCTTCATCCTGCCCGCGATCCTCCAGGGCTCAAATCCACTGGTGGTGGCGGTGGTCGGGGCGAGCGCCATCATGCTGATCGCTCTCTACATGTGTCACGGTCCGACGGCCCGAACGTCGGTCGCGGTGCTCGGCACGCTGGTCTCTCTGCTCCTGATCGGCCTGCTCGGTTCGCTGTTCATCGGCTGGGCCGCGCTGACCGGCAACACCGACGACAACACAGGCCTGATCCACGGTCTCTACCCGTCCATCGACATGAGCGGTCTGCTGCTCGCCGGCGTCATCATCGGTTCGCTCGGCGTGCTCGACGATGTGACGGTCACACAGACGTCGGCGGTGTGGGAGCTGCATCAGGCCGACCCGACGATGGGCCGGCGCGGCCTGTACCGCGCGGGCATCCGGATCGGCCGCGACCACATCGCGTCCGTGGTCAACACACTGGTCCTGGCGTACGCGGGCGCGGCGCTGCCGCTGTTGCTGCTCTTCTCGATCGCGCAGAGCGGTGTGGGCACCGTGGCCAACAGTGAACTGGTGGCCGAGGAGATCGTCCGGACTCTGGTGGGCTCGATCGGGCTGGTCGCCTCGGTGCCGGTGACGACCGCGCTCGCGGCTCTGGTGGTCTCCGCCGACCGACCCGGATCCTCGTCCGCTGCCACGGCCGGTCCGGCACGCGGAGGAAGGGGCCGGCGTCGGAAGCGCTGAACCCCTGCGAGGGCAGCCCCGGGGCGCCGGTCTGCTGAAGCGTTACATCAGTTGATCGTGCCGGACTTCTGGAGCCCGTCAGCCCGCGCTCTGCTCCTCGGCGAGGATCCGGTCGAGTGCCTCGTCGAGATGCGTCTCGAAGTCGGCGAGCGCCCGCTCCTGGCCGAGCGGGACCAGCTTGTCGGTGCGGTCGAGGAACGCGACGAGGGGGGCGACGCCCGCCTTGAACAGTGCCTGGTCCCCGCCCACTTGGAGCCGGATGTGCACCTCGCCCGGCATGTCGCCGGGGCTGCCGGCCAGTTCCACCGGCTCGATGCGCACATCGCCGTCGCCACAGGGGCCGGCCACGCCGTCCACCAGGAGCTCTCTGCCGAACGCCCACGTCACCGGGGCGTCTCCGGGGAGGTGGAAGGTCAGCCGCACGGCGTAGGGATCAGCGGCGGCGTACCGCAGCTCCACCGGGATGCGGAACGAGAGTTCCTCGGAGACGAGGAAGCTCATCATGACCTCTGCTTGTACTGCCTGTACCGACTCGCGCATCGCCTACCCCGTCAATTTGCCGTCGATCGGCCGGGAACAGCCTTCCCGACGCTCTTCGCATCTTGCTTAACGTACATGCGGGATCACAAGGAGTGAGTTTTCAGATGCTGATAGAGAAGGCGAGTGTCCCCACGAGTTTCCCGACTTCGTTCTGCAGCTGACGGGCCGCGGGCAGCAGACGACCGGCCTGATGGGACGGGAGGGAGACCGCCATCGTCGCCGCGGTGGAGCCCACGGTGATGGGAAACGCGGCGCAGACTGTGCCCAACGCGTACTCCTGACGCTCCACGACCGGCTGCATCCGCCCCTGTCCGTTCAGCCGTCGCAGCAGCGCGCGGTCGTCACGCACCGTGTACGGGGTGATCGAATGGGCGGGATAGCGGTCGAGGTGATCGCGTCGGCTCTCGTCGTCGAGCTGGGCGAGGAGGCACTGGCCGATCGCGTGGGCGTGCCCCGTCTCACGGAAGTCGGCCCATTCGGCGACCGCGGGATTCCCGGGCGTGTCGGCGACGGCCACAACTTCGATCTCGCCCTCGCGGTAAACCGAGAAGTACACCGGGACGCCGATGGCGTCGCGCCAGTGCTGCAGGGCTTCGGTGATCATGCCGCGACGATTCTGCTGCGCTCCGCTGCTGCTCAGCCTCTCGGCCGCCGCCCCCAGGACGAACAGACCGGTCTCCTTGCGGAGATAGCCCTCGTGGGCGAGCGTGCGCAGCAGGTGGTACGCCGTGGGAAGCGCGAGGCCGGCCTCCCGGGCCAGCTGCTTGGCCGGCGCTCCCTCTTCGTGCGACGCGACGGCCTCGAGAAGGCGCATCGCGCGCTGGACGGAACCGATGAGGGTCGGAGGGGCGCCGGCCGGGCCCTCGGGGTGGGCCTCGGCCCGGGCGTCGTCGTAGGTGTGCGTGCGACATCCGTGTGGTGGGGCCACCGCATGTGGAGACTTGGCGTCGGCAGACATGGTGTCGGCGGACAGCGGGGCGGCGGAAAGCGGTTCAGCCGTGGCCAAGGTTCACTCCCGAAGCGCGTGGGGTCCCCCCGCTTCTCGGGAATCACGGGGGTGCGGCCGTCGAGTTCCGGACTCTAGCCCTGGCCACCACTTCGAGAGGGCCGCGCGGGGAAACTTCCCCCGCGCGAGCGAACCGATGCCTCGGGCTACCAGTCGCTGCGCGAGGACGAGCCCGTGATGAACTTCCGCACGACGTAGATGAGTCCACCGACCAAGGCCACGAAGAGCAGCACCTTGAAAAGCAGACCGATCACGAAGCCCACGACGCTGGCTATCAACCCGCCGAAGACGACCAGGGCGATGACCGGCACCGCGACCCACTTAACCCACCACGGCATGCCCGCGAAGATCTCTCGCACTGCCATCGCCCTTACCTCTCTCCCGAGCCGTACCGCTTCGATACGGCTTCTGCATTCGATGCTGGCACGCCGAGGCGCTCCGTGGGGACTACGGACCCCTTGTCGTCCCCTGAGCGACCCCCTAGGGAACCCCGAGATCCGCCGTCAGCTCTCGGGCGGAGAGAACACCACCAGAACCCGCAGGTCCTCGCTGATGTGATGGAACTTGTGGGCGACCCCCGCCGGCACGTACACGACACTGCCACGCGCCACCTGGGTCGTCTCCATGCCGACGGTGATCGAGCCGCGGCCGCTGACGACGAGATAGACCTCGTCCTGCTGATGAGGCTGCTGCGGGTCCTGGTCCCCCGCGTCGAGGGCGTAGAGCCCGGCCGACATGTTCCGCTCACGCAGGAATTGCAGATACGCGCCGTCGTTCGCGGCACGTTCCGCTTCCAGTTCGTCCAGCCGGAATGCCTTCATCCCTCTTGTCCGCCCCTTGCCCGTGAGTGGCCTCGCAGGCCCACTCTCATGATCCGGTCTCGTCTGCCACGATCAGACACATGAAGAATTTCGTAGTCAAGACGATCGCCAACGCCGGGGCTCTTGCCGTCGCGGTGTGGCTGCTCGACAAAATCACGCTGACGGGTGACAGCACCGGCAAGAAGGTCGGCACGCTGATCATCGTGGCGCTGATCTTCGGCCTGGTGAACTTCCTGGTCAAGCCCATAGTGAAGGTCCTCACCTTCCCGCTCTTCATCCTGACCCTGGGCCTGATCACGCTCGTGGTCAACGCGCTGATGCTGCTGCTGACCTCGTGGCTGGCCGAGCAGTTCGACCTGAGCTTCCACGTCGAAGGGTTCTGGACCGCCGTCCTCGGTGGCCTGATCATCTCGGTTGTCTCCTGGGCGCTGAACGTCGTCCTGCCCGACGACAAGGACTGAGCCCGGACCATGCCCTTCCGCGTGTGCTTCATCTGCACCGGCAACATCTGCCGCTCACCCATGGCCGAGTCGGTCTTCCGCTCACGCCTCCACGAGGCCGGTCTCGACGGCCTCGTGGAGGTGGACAGCGCGGGCACCGACGGCTGGCACGAGGGGGACGGTGCCGACCACCGCACCGTCTCCGTGCTGTCGGCCGGCGGCTACGAAAGCCGCCACAGGGCCCGGCAGTTCAGCACCTCTTGGTTCTCCCGGCTCGATCTGGTGATCGCCTTGGACGCCGGGCATCTGCGCACCCTGCGTCGCCTGGCACCGACCCCGGAGGACTCCGAGAAAGTCCGCCTGCTGCGCTCGTACGACCCTTCGGCAGGGACAGACCTGGACGTACCGGACCCTTACTACGGCGCCATCGATGACTTCGAGGAGTGCCTGAGAATGGTGGAGGCAGCGAGCGACGGTCTGCTCGACGCGGTACGCGCAGCACTGGAAGGACGGGCGGCATGACGCAATCGGCGCAGATCGGGGACGGCACGAGGGCAGTGAGGGCAGGTCTGCCCGAGGCCTTGAAGAACGAACCGACGCTGCCAGGGCCTGTCTTCGCCGCACACTTCCACCTGCCGGGTGATGTCTCGGGGCCCTACACATACGGCCGCGACGACAACCCGACGTGGACCCACCTGGAGCGGGCCATCGGCGAGCTCGAGGCGCCCGGCCAGGAGGACGTCGACACCCTTGTCTTCGCCTCCGGGATGGCTGCCATCTCGGCCGTGCTGTTCTCGCAGCTCAAGGCCGGCGACGTGGTCGTTCTGCCGAGCGACGGCTACCAGGTGTTCCCGCTCGTCCGCGAGCAGCTCACGGCATTCGGCATCGAGGTCCGCACCGCCCCCACCGGCGGCGACGCCCAGCTCGATGTCCTGGACGGCGCGAAGCTCCTGTGGATCGAGACGCCGTCGAACCCCGGCCTCGACGTGTGCGACGTGCGGCGGCTGGCCGAGGCGGCACACGCGCGTGGCGCCCTGGTAGCGGTCGACAACACGCTCGCCACGCCGCTCGGCCAGCGCCCCCTGGAGCTCGGCGCCGACTTCTCCGTGGCCAGCGGCACCAAGCAGCTCACCGGCCACGGCGACATCCTGCTCGGCTACGTGACCTGCCGCGACGCCGAGCTGACCGCCTCGGTGCGGGGCTGGCGCAAGATCGTCGGTGCGATCCCCGGCCCGATGGAGGCCTGGCTCGCCCATCGCTCGCTCGCCACGCTCCAGTTGAGGGCGGAGCGGCAGAACGCCAACGCGCTCGCACTCGCGCTCGCCCTGCGCGACCGCGACGACATCGAGGGCCTGCGCTACCCGGGGCTTCCCGACGACCCCTCGCACAAGATCGCCGCGCAGCAGATGCGGCGCTTCGGGTGCGTGGTGTCCTTCGTGCTGCCCACGCGCGAGCGTGCCGAGCGGTTCATGGAGGCCCTGACACTCGTGGACGACGCGACGAGCTTCGGCGGCGTGCGGTCCACCGCCGAGCGCCGTCGCCGGTGGGGCGGGGACGACGTCTCGGAGGGCTTCATCCGCTTCTCCGCCGGCGCCGAGGACCCGGACGACCTGGTGGCCGATGTGCTGCGCGCGCTCGACGAGGCGGCCGCCTAGGGCCCCGCGCGGGCCACTTCGCGCCTGCCGTGACCTCGGCCCAGTAACCGACTACGCGCAGCGGACGGCCCGAGCCTCCCCCCTCGTGGCTCGGACCGCCCCCGGTTCCTGCGCGCCAAGAACCGCGCGCATAAGGCTAGTTGACTCTGTGTCAGTGTCCAATCACCGTAGCGACAGAGACCTATCGACAAATTTATAGTTGGGTGCCGACCCGGGGGCCGAGAACGGAGGACACCGCCATGGATCTCGCCCTGCTGCGTACGTTCGTGACCGTGCACCGGGCGGGCTCTTTCACGCGGGCCGCCGCGCTGCTCGGCCTTTCGCAGCCCGCGGTGACATCCCAGATCCGCACCCTGGAGCGGCAGTTGGGCCGCCCCCTGTTCCTCCGCCAGGCGCGTGGCGTGACCCCCACCTCCATCGGTGACGAACTCGCCCACAAGGCCGCACCGCACCTCGACGCACTCGTGGAGATCACCGAGACCGGCATCGACGAAGAGTCGCCGGTGCGCACGCTGCACCTCGCGGGACCTCCGGAGTTCACCGCCGAGCGCGCGCTGCCCGCCCTCACCGCACTCACCCGTGACGACGGCCAGAGCTTCGCCCTGCGCGCCTCCTTCGGCAACGCCGAGGAAGTCCTGGAGGGTCTTGGCGCCGGACATCATGATCTGGCCATCACGACGGCTCGCCCGCGCGGCGCCCTGCTCACCGCGACTCCGCTCTGCGACGAGGAGCACGTGCTCCTGGCCTCACCCCGGTGGGCCGCCCGCATAGGGCCCGGCACCCTGCGCCGCAACGGCGCGGCCGCACTGGAGGACCTGCCGCTGGTCGAGGCGCACGAGTCGTTGCCGTTCGTCGCCCGCTACTGGGCCGCTGTCTTCGACTCACGCCCGGCCACCTCGGGCACCGTCATCGTGCCGGATCTGCGCGCGGTACTCGCCTGCACCATCGCCGGTGCCGGACTGTCGGTGCTCCCGCGCTACCTCTGCGCGCCGGCTCTCGAGCGTGGCGAGGTCGTAGCCCTGCTTGACCCCCCGGTACCCCCGCTGCGGACGTACTTCCTCGTCGTGCGTACGGGCACGCTGGCCATGCCGCACATCGCGAGGTCGCACGAGTGGCTGCTGCGCGCCGCCGTCGATTGGTGCTGATCAGTTCGTGGTGGCCAGTTCGTCGAGATCAGTTCGTGGTGATCAGTCGATGACGATCAATCCCTGGTGATCAATCCCTGGTGATCAATCCTTGGTGATCAATCCTTGGTGATCAACTAGCGCTGACTCGATGGACGCTGCCCTGAGGCCAGGTCGGTACGGAATGTTTCACGTGGAACCTGTGGGGCCACATTTCTCCCATGACCGTCCGACCCGTGGTCAAGCGCACCGCACGCGCCGTGCTGCTCGACGGCAACGACCTGATCCTGATCAAGCGGACCAAGCCCGGCATGGATCCGTACTGGCTGACCCCCGGCGGCGGGGTCGAACCCGAGGACGAGACCGTCGTCGACGCCCTGCACCGCGAGGTGCACGAGGAGCTCGGCGCCAAGATCCTCGATGTGGTGCCCTGCTTCGTGGACACTGTCGAGCACATCGGCGAGGACGGCGGCGCCACCGGAGTGAAGGTCCAGCACTTCTTCGTCTGTCGCCTCGAGTCCATGGACCTCAGCCAGCGGCACGGCCCCGAGATCGAGGAGCCGTGCGGCGAGTACGAGATCGTGCGGGTGCCGTTCACCCGCGTCGGTATCGCATCGGTCCATCTCGTCCCGCTGTCCCTGCGGCACTATCTCGACGGCAACATCGAGGGTGTACGGGCGATGCACGCGCCTGACCTGGGCTGACAGGGCGAGGCCGGCCTGGTTCAGGCCCGGCCTCAGTTTCCGGTCGCGACGAGGTCCTCCACGGAATCGTGGCGGATCCGATCCACCGGGATCCCGATGTCCCGCAGGGCGTCCACCCCGTTGCGGATCATGCCGGGCGGACCCGACAGGTAGGCGTCGTACTCGTTCCAGGGACCGTACTCGCGCACCGCGTCGGGCAGTTGCAGATGGGCCTGCTGATCGACGATCGGGCGGACCGCCAGCCAGGGGTGGGTCTGCTGGAGCCGCAGCATCGTGTCGATGTCGTACAGGTCGTGGTCGGTGCGAGCCCCGTAGAACACCTCGACCGGGCGCCGCTGGCCGTGCTCCGCTACGTCCTCGACGAGGGCCTTGATGGGCGCGATGCCGGTGCCTCCGCCGAGACAGAGCAGCCCGCTGTCGGAGCTGTGGTCCACCGTCATCGAACCGGAGGGCGGGCCGAGGCGGATCACGTCGCCCGGGCGGGCGCGGTGCACGAGCGCATTGGATACCCACCCAGCCGGGACGGCCTTCACGTGGAACGAGAGCAGCCCGTCGGAGCGTGGCGCCGAGGCGAAGGAGTAGTGCCGCCAGATCCGCGGCCACCACGGCGTCTCCACGCTCGTGTACTGCCCGGCGAGGAACGGGTAGGGCTGGTCGGGCCGGACCGTGACCACAGCGATGTCCGAGGTCCTCAGATCGTGCGAGACCACCTCGCCGTACCACCACGCGGGCGCGCGCAGCTCGTCGGCCGCCGCCGCGTCGATCATGACCTGGGAGATCGTCGTGTACGTGCGCACCCAGGCCGCCTCCGTCTCCTGGTCCCACGTAGTCGTCGCGTACCGGGTCAGCGCGCCGATCAGGCACTCGCCGACCGCGGGGTAGTGCTCCGGCTGCGTGCCGTACTTACGGTGCCCGCGGCCCAGGTTCTTCAGGTACGGGACGAGGACACTCTTGTTGTCGGCGTGCTCGGCCGCCGTGAGCAACGCCTTGAGGAGCCGGTCGCGCTGGGTGTCCATCGAGGCGGGGAACAGGGGCCGTAGTTCGGGGTGGCGCACGAAGAGCAGCGCGTAGAAATACGAGGTGACCTTGTCGGCGTCGGGACCGACTTCCTCCAGCGTGCGGCGGATGAGCCGCGCGTCGGGGGAGGCCTCGGGCGCGGGAGCGGGGCGGGGCGTGGTCTCTGCCCTGGGCGCAGTCGGCGCCTGTGCCGGGGTCGCGGAGTGCGACGGGCGCGCGGGGCTCTGCGCCTGGCCGTGCTGGGCTGCGTGGGGGCGCGCGGTCGCGTGCGGGCCGGGCTGTTGCGCAGGCGTGCCTGCGGCTGACGCGTACTGAGGGGCTGGGGCGGCCTCCGTGACCGGGGCGGCGCTCTGCGCAGGCACCGTCTCCTCGCGGGCGTCCGATATTTGCTCGGGCCTGCCCACGGGCCGTATCGGCGTGACCTTGCGCCCCTCTGACGGCGTCTCCTGGTCCCTGCTCACGCCGGCGGGCGGCGCCTTGCGCGGCGTGAACCAACCGCCCCCGTCGCCGGAACCGGAGTCGGCCGACGTAGTGGTCGGAGCGTCCATGCTGTGCCTCGCCTCGAACATCTTTCGGTCGGTCTGCGTACTTCCGCGATCGGAAGTCGCTCTTTCCCCGTTCTGCCGCGACAGAATGCGGCGGCCCAAGTGAACCCGCATTCCGGTCCGCTACGGACAAGTAAGGGAGGAATGTGACATTGCCCGCAGTTCCTCCCCGCAGCGTGCCACCCGGCGTGCCCCCGCAAGCCGCATAGCGGAAATAACAGGTCTTCGATCTCTCCGTCCCGTTAGGCTGTCTTGGCCTGCGTGCATGGCCCGGGATGCGCTGCGCACGCCCGCCGTGAACCGGAGTCGACCCTACCGGCACCTGTCAAACACACAAGTCCCCCTTGCCCAGCAAGGAATTCGACAGGTGATATGCCGCTGCAATCCCCAATTAGCGGGCGTGCCGCACCAATTCGTACGCGTCCCACAGATCCCGGCCGGCATACGAGTGGGTCGCCAGAGCCGTGACGTGCTGATTCGCATTGATCGCGACCGATACCGGCACGGCGCCGAACAGCTCCACATCGGAGTACGAGTCGCCATAGGCAAGGCAGTCGGCTCGGGACACACCGAACTGTTCGCAGAGCCGGTCCGCGATCTTCACCTTCGCCGCGGCGCTGAGAACGCCCGCGGGGTCGACGGGCTCGGTGAAGGGCACCGCGGGAAAGCGTGAACCGTACGCCGCATGGGCGCCCCACCCTGTCAGCCGCTCCACGAAGAACGACGGCGAGAGCGAGACCACCGCGCAGTACTCGCCGCGCACCCTTATCTCCGCCCAGGTCTCCCGGATCCCCGTCAGCCAGGGCGCACCCTCGAACGCGGCCGTCACGTGCTCGGGTGTGAGGCCCTCCCACAGGGCGTGCACCCGCCGCGCGTACTCCGGCGGACCGATGCGCCGAGCTTCGATCTCACGGTCCAGGGCCACGGTCTCGGCCTCAAGACCCAGTTGACGGGAGATTTCCACGGGCGCCGACGTGCCGTGCAGCAGCGTTCCGTCCAAATCGAAGAGATGCAGTCTCGCCATGTACGCCGAGGCTAGTACCCGGGGTTACTCCCTCTGTCGGACGCCCTCGCAGGGCCACTCCCGGCACGGTGTTTCACGTGAAACTACGCCGACCCGCCCGCCGGGCCATCCTCGTCGCCCATGTGACGTCCTCCGCTTGCTGGCTGGGGCTCACGCTCGGCCTGCTCGCGCTCGCCTTCACGGCGATCACCACGGGTTCCGACTCGATGGTCGAGGCCGCCTGCCGCGCGATGAAGGTCTTCACGGACTGGCTGGTGATCCCGCTCGCTCTGCTCACCCTCCTGAGCGGCCTGCTGCTGTCACTGGGCACCCCGTGGGGCCTCGCCCGGCACCGCTGGGTCTACGCCAAGTTCTGGCTCACACTCGCCACCACCGCCGCTTCGGTCTTCGCGCTGCGTCCCGGCGTCAACACCGCGGTCGCGACGGTGGCAACAGGTGCTCCGCTGCCCCGTCCGAGCGATCTGGTGGCCGGCCCCCTCGTCTCCCTCACCGCCTATCTCTTCATGACGGTGATCTCGGTGCTCAAGCCATGGGGACTGACGCGACGTGGCCGAAAGCAGCGGCTTGCTACCCGCAAAGTGGTGGACGTGGACCGGCTGAGTCGGACAGCCTGACCTGCGTGTCGACACCTCCCCTCTCCGCTCTGCCCATCCGCCGGCTGACCCCGCGTGACCTCACGGCGTGCGCCGACCTCTCCGAGGATCGCGGCTGGCCCCGCGAGGAACACAAGTGGGGCCTGCTCCTCGCGGCCGGCGCCGGCTACGGCATCGACGACCCCGACGGGGGCCTGGTGAGCGCCTGCGTGGTGACCGACTACGGCCCACCGAACCGGCCCACGCTGAGCGCCATCGGCATGGTTCTCGTCGCCGAACGCCACGCCCGCCGCGGCATCGGCCGCCGTCTCATGCAGCACGTGGTCGAGCAGGCGGACACCACCCCGCTCACCCTGCACGCGACCCCGTACGGCCGCCCGCTCTACGAGGGGCTGGGCTTCAAGGTCACCGGGCGCGCGGAGATGGTGCGGGGACGCTTCACTCCCGGCGGACCGACACCGTCCGTGGCCACGCGCGCCGCAACTGCAGAGGATCTGTCGGCCATCCTTCGCCTGGACGCGGAGGTCTTCGGGCCGGACCGCACCCACGTCCTGACCCGCTTGCCGGCCTTTGGCGACCAGTTCCGCGTGGCCGAGGACGGAGGCGAACTCATCGGCTTCGCAGCCGCCTGGCCCAACATGGACACCCACGTCATCGGCCCGCTGATCGCCCGCGACACCGAGACGGCGAAGGCGCTCGTCACCTCCCTCGCCGCCGGTACGGATCGCCCCCTGCGCACGGACATCGACGTACGCCACGAGGAACTGCTGGCGTGGATCAAGGAACGAGGAGTGGAGTCCCAGGCCTTCAACGACGTGATGACCTACGGAGCCCCCGACCTCCCCGGCGACTGGACGCGCCGTTTCGCGCCCCTGACGGTCGCCGCGGGTTGACCGGGACCGGGCCGCGAAACCCGGAGCGCGCGAAGAAGTCCGCCCCCGGACCCCGTGGATTCACGGTGTCCGGGGGCGGACTTTTGCGTGGGAGGGCGCGTCAGCGGGTCACGCTCACGCCTGGTGGAACATCAGACGAGTTCTGCCACGGCCGCCGCGGCGAACCCGTGGTCCTGCTCAGGTGCACCGCCACCGACACCGATGGCACCGATGAGGCGGCCGTCGCGGTGGACGGGGATGCCACCCGCGATGAAGAGCAACGGACGGTCCAGGGCGGTGGGCAGGCTGTGGAAGGGGCCGTCGGGCTTGACCAGGTCGACGAGGTCCGCGGTCGGGGCGTTCAGCTGGAGGGCGGTGTATGCCTTGCGGGTACTGGTCTCACCGGAGATCAGGACGGCCCGGTCGTCGCGCCGGAAGGCGAGCAGGTGTCCGCCGGCGTCGAGGACGGTGACGCTGACGGTCACCCCGGCGGACTCGGCCGCACGACCGGCGGCGGCCACGAGGACCTCCGCGTCCTGGATGGTCAGCGGCGTGACGGCGGTGGTGGTGCTCATGAGGGGTCTCTCCTTGCGGGGTGTGCGGTGAATCAAATGCAGGGACGACGCCGGCCCTGCGGGATGAGGTGAAGTGCTGCGGGACGCTCAGCTGTGCGCGGGTTCCGCGGTGCGGGTTCCTTCGGGCGCCGCACTTGCGACGACCGGGTTCGAGACCTTGGACCGGTGCTCCAGGCCCGCGGACACGACGGCCAGGACGAGCGCGGCGGCTGCGAGCACGGCTCCGACCCAGTTGGGGGCCGTGTAACCGAGGCCGGCCGCGATGACGATGCCGCCGAGCCAGGCCGAGAGAGCATTGCCGAGGTTGAAGGCGCCGATGTTGACCGCGGAGGCCAGCGTGGGGGCGCCGTGAGCGTGGTCGAGGACCCGCTTTTGCAGCGGCGGCACCGTGGCGAAACCGAGGGCGCCGATCAGCGCGATGGAGATCGCCGCCAAGACCTTGTTGTGGGCGGTCAGCGTGAACAGAGCCAGGACGACGGCCAGCCCGCTCAGGGCGACGTACAGCATCGGCATCAGCTTGCGGTCGGCGAACTTGCCGCCGATCAGGTTGCCCGCGACCATGCCGAGGCCGAACAGGACGAGAAGCCAGGTCACCGACGTGTCGGCGTAGCCGGCGACGTTCGTCATCATCGGTGCGATGTAGGTGATGGCGGCGAAGACTCCGCCGAAGCCGAGCACCGTCATGGCCATCGCCAGCAGGACCTGCACGTTCTTGAAGGCCGCGAGTTCGTGCCGCAGATGGACGCCTTCGGCCTTGGGCATGTCCGGGACGAGCTTGGCGATGCCGAGCAGTCCGACGACTCCGAGCGCCGCGACGACCACGAAGGTGACCCGCCAGCCGATGCTCTGGCCGATGAGTGTGCCCAGGGGTACGCCGACGACGTTGGCGACGGTCAGGCCGGTGAACATCATGGCGATGGCTCCGGCCTTCTTCTCGGGAGCGACCAGCTCGGCCGCGACGACCGCGCCGATTCCGAAGAAAGCACCGTGGGCGAGTGAGGCGACCACACGGCCGATCACCATGACGAGGAAGACGGGTGCCACCGCGGAGAGCACGTTGCCCACGATGAACAGACCCATCAGGAGCAGCAGCATCCGCTTGCGTGAGATGCGGGTGCCCAGAATCGTCATGAGGGGGGCGCCGAACATGACGCCGAGGGCGTAGCCGGTGACCAGGAATCCGGCCGTGGGGATGGAGACGCCGAAGTCGCCCGCGACCTCGGGGAGCAGCCCCATGATCACGAATTCCGTGGTTCCGATCCCGAAGGCCCCGATCGCGAGAGCCAGAAGCGCGAGAGGCATAGGGTTCACCTTCCCAGACTGTTGCAGATGCGCTTTGCGTGCGTTCACAATACTTGCAGACGCGCACTACTTGCAAACGCTGACAATTTCACGAGTGGACTATCCTGGGTTCAGCCGCTTCGGGACGGAGGAACTAGAGCCATGACCGCCACAGACCCCGCACTCACCGCCCTGGCCCAGGGCTGGTGCGCTCTCTCCCTGCTCCACGGGAGGATCGAGACCCACATCGAGCGCGCTCTGCAGGCCAAGCACGACCTGAGCGTGCGGGAGTACTCGCTGCTCGATGTGCTCAGCCGCCAGCACGACGGCGAAGGCGGTCACCTGCAGATGAAGCAGGTCGCGGACGCCGTCGTCCTCAGCCAGAGCGCCACCACGCGCCTGGTGACGCGCCTTGAAGACCGCGGTCTCCTCGCCCGCTACCTCTGCCCCACCGACCGGCGCGGCATCTACACGGACGTGAGCGAGGCGGGTCTGGCTCTGCTCTCCGATGCGCGGCCCACCAATGACACCGCCCTGCGTGAGGCACTCGACGAAGCGGCGAAGAACCCCGAACTCGCCCCGCTCGTCCGCGCGGTGGAAGCCGTGCGCGTCCCGGCCTGAGGCATCACCTCGGCTGCACCGTCGACTCACAACCCAGTCCGGCCTCGGCGACGCCATGGCCGCATAGGCTGCGGCCATGGGAGATCTTGAGATACGGCCTGCCGTGGTCGCCGACGTTCCGGCCATCGTGGCGATGCTGGCGGACGATCCTCTGGGCGCCGGCCGCGAATCACCGGACGACCTCACGCCATATCTGGAGGCGCACGCGCGCATCGCCGGGGACCCCCACCAGCACCTGGTCGTCGCCGTGCGCGAGGGGCGCACGGTCGGCACCCTTCAGCTCACCGTCATCCCTGGACTGTCACGGAAGGGTTCCACGCGCTCGATCATCGAGGGCGTACGCATCCACGCGGACGAGCGTGGCAGCGGGCTCGGCACGCTGCTCATCGAGTGGGCCGTGGACGAATCCCGCCGTCAGAAATGCCAGTTGGTGCAGCTGACGTCCGACGCCACCCGTACCGACGCCCACCGCTTCTACGAGCGACTGGGTTTCGAGGCCTCACATGTGGGCTTCAAGCTCCAGCTCTGACAACGCCGAGGGGCCGGGTGGTCGTCTGTTTCACGTGAAAAATTAGGTCCCCCCGGCCCGTGTACCGGAAGGACGGGGTGGGGGCCGGGCCGGGGGGGATAGAGTTGCCGGGATC
>NZ_JBHJYS010000007.1:0-178233 GCF_042270245.1 Streptomyces sp. NPDC055955 | reverse complement strand
GTCGTCTGTTTCACGTGAAACAGACGACCACCCGGCCCCTTCACCCTGACGACCTGGATCGAGGCCGACCGGGGGAGCAAAGCTGACCAGGAACGAGGTCGGCTAGGAACGTGGCAGCCCCCGCCAGCCCTCCGGGTCCACCCCGCCTGGAACCGGCGCCCCCTTCTCGTACGGTTCGCGCGTGAAGACGAACGATCCGAGATCGAGATGGCTCACCGACCCGTCGGGCCGGCGCTCAACGCGCAAGATCTCTCCCGCGTAGTAGCCGTCCAGCCCTGTCCAGGTTCCGTCGCCGTTCGGGCGGAATCGCGAGTCCCGCACCCCACTCGTCAGCGGCCCGAGCGAGACGCCCCCGTCGGCCGTCAGCCGCAGCACCGTGCTCTGCGTCCCCCGGTACCAAGACCCGGCGAGCTCCAGCACCGCCGCGTCGACCTCGGGCAGGGGCCGCCACGGTGCGGGAATGCACGGCTCGGCCTCGGCGACGATACGGAGAAGGTCTGTGCTGACCGTCGATGCGGCAACGCCCGACGTGCAGTTGGCGAGCGTGACCGCGGCCAGGCCGTCCTCCTCGCTCAGCCAAAGCCCCGCCACGAACCCGGGCAGCGAACCACCGTGCCCGGCCAGCACCTGGCCGTTCCTCCGTGCCAACTGCAGACCGAGGCCGTACGAGGAGTCCCAGTCCCCCGCCAGCGTGGGTGCCGCGGGCGTGCGCATCTCACGTACGGACTGCGCACTCAGAACCCGGTCGTCACCCTTCATGAGGAACACGGCGAACCGTCCCAAATCTGCGGCCGTCGACCAGAGTTGCCCCGCCGGAGCCATCAGCCCCAGGTCCTCAGTGGGCTCCGGCATCATCACATCGGCCCAAGGGTGCACGGCCCAGCCACCGGCGTGTGGGGCCTGCGGCTGCCCGCTCGTCCGGTGCAGACCGAGCGGCTCCAGGATCTCGCGGCGCAGGACGTCTTCCCAGGGAGCACCACGCAACGCCTCGACCAGCGAACCCAGCAGCGTGTAGCCGGGGTTGGAGTAGTGATGCTGCTTGCCGACCGGATGCCGGAACGGCTCCTCGCCCAGCACATCGGCGAGTTCGGGACGCAACGAAGACGACGAACGTTCCCACCACGGCCCGGGTGTCTCGGCCGCCAACCCGCCGGTGTGCGACAGGAGTTCGGCGATGGTGACCTGCCCGGCGCCGGTACCCGGCAGATGCTTCTCCAGCGGATCACCGAGGTCGAGCACTCCCTCGTCCCGCAACCTCAACACCAGCACCGCCGTGAACGTCTTGGTGATCGAGCCGATCCGGTACTGCACGTCCTCGTCCGGACCATGCCCGTCCACGCAGGTACGCCCATCGCTCCACACGAGCCGGCCGTCACGCACGACCGCGGCCACCAGCGAAGGAGATCGGCCTTCCGCCTGAGCGGTGGCGATGCGGTGCAACAGAGCTCGGCGCGTCGTGGGCAGCAGTTCTTCAGGGGAAGTCGTCATGCCCCAAGTCCACCCCGCCGACCGCCGGGCGTCGACCGCTTTTAGGCCGACGGATCCGGGAGCAGCAGGTCCGGAGCGCGCACCTTCAGAGTGCTCGGGTCCAGGGCGGTCGGGACCAGGCCGTGCGGGATCAGGTCTGCGCCATGTCCACGAAGCGCGAGTAGTGACCCTGGAAGGCGACCGTGATCGTCGCCGTCGGACCGTTACGGTGCTTGCCCACGATGATGTCCGCCTCACCTGCGCGGGGAGACTCCTTCTCGTAGGCGTCCTCGCGGTGCAGCAAGATCACCATGTCCGCGTCCTGCTCGATCGAGCCGGATTCACGCAGGTCGGACACCATCGGCTTCTTGTCCGTACGCTGCTCGGGGCCACGGTTCAGCTGCGAGAGCGCGATGACCGGCACTTCCAGCTCCTTGGCGAGGAGCTTCAGGTTTCGCGACATGTCCGAGACTTCCTGCTGACGGCTCTCGGAACGCTTCGAACCACCGGCCTGCATCAGCTGCAGATAGTCGATGATCACGAGCTTGATGTCATTGCGCTGCTTGAGGCGCCGGCACTTCGCGCGGATCTCCATCATCGACAGGTTCGGGGAGTCGTCGATGTAGAGCGGTGCCGCCGAGACCTCGGGCATCCGGCGCGCGAGCCGGGTCCAGTCCTCGTCCGTCATGGTGCCCGAGCGCATGTGGTGCAGCGCGACCCGTGCCTCCGCGGACAGCAGACGCATCGCGATCTCGTTCCGGCCCATTTCCAGGGAGAAGATGACGCTGGGCAGGTTGTGCTTGATCGAGGCCGCACGGGCGAAGTCGAGCGCCAGGGTGGACTTACCCATGGCGGGTCGGGCGGCGATGACGATCATCTGGCCGGGGTGCAGGCCGTTCGTCAGGGAGTCGAAGTCCGTGAATCCGGTGGGCACACCCGTCATCTCACCGCTACGGGAGCCGATCGCCTCGATCTCGTCGAGCGCGCCCTCCATGATGTCGCCGAGCGGCAGGTAGTCCTCGCTGGTGCGCTGCTCGGTGACCGCGTAGATCTCGGCCTGCGCACTGTTCACGATCTCGTCGACGTCGCCGTCGGCCGCGTATCCCATCTGCGTGATGCGCGTGCCCGCCTCCACGAGCCGGCGCAGGACCGCACGCTCGTGGACGATCTCGGCGTAGTACTCGGCGTTCGCCGCGGTCGGAACCGTCTGGACGAGGGTGTGCAGATACGATGCGCCGCCGACCTTGGTGATCTCGCCACGCTTGGTGAGCTCGGCCGCGACCGTGATCGGGTCGGCCGGCTCGCCCTTCGCGTACAGGTCGAGAATCGCGGTGAAGATCGTCTCGTGCGCGGGGCGGTAGAAGTCGTGCCCCTTGATCACCTCGACGACGTCGGCGATCGCGTCCTTCGACAGGAGCATGCCACCGAGGACCGACTGCTCGGCATCGAGGTCCTGAGGCGGTACCCGCTCGAAGGACGGAGCTCCGTCGTCCCAGCCGCCGTCGCCGCCGCGATCGTGCTGCTCCTCGCGCCCCCGCCCGACACTGCCACGCTGGCGGGAAGCAGGCAGACGGTCACTGGGACCACTGTCGGCCCAGGGGTCGTCCAAAGGCTCGGAGATACTCACCGGGCCACCTCCTCCAGTCCGCCGCGCGGACCTCGCCGTGCCCTCTTTCTTACGGCACGACACTGACAAATATGGGGACCCGACTCCGGTTCTGACGCGTCGGTTCATGACGTTTCCGAGGCCTGAAATCGTGGCGGGCGCCGCACCACGGTAGGCCCCTAGGCACCTTCAGCCAATCTGGTTATCCACAGGCGCTGTGGATGAAGGGCCTGTCACTGTGGAGAACTCTGCAAAACCTGTGCACGACACGGTGGACAGCCCTGTGAACAAGCCCTCAAGAGGCGTGCAGAAACGTGCCTGACCTGCAACTTTCCCGTCCACCGGCTGTGCAGGAAAAATACTTTCCCGGTCGGATCAAGATCCCCGTAAACGGTGTGTGACGCCACACCCCAGAGGGGGCAAAGTAAGGGCCCAAAGGCGGTTGCATCTCTTACCTGTGGAAGATTACATTGGTGCTCATGACACAGGCTCCCGCGGCGCCCAAGGCCGCCCGGCGGCGGCATGACCGTGAGATCGTCGCGCTGGCCGTACCCGCCTTCGGCGCGCTCGTCGCCGAGCCTCTCTTCGTGATGGCTGACAGTGCCATCGTCGGCCATCTGGGCACCGCCCAACTGGCCGGTCTCGCTGTCGCCTCGTCCCTCTTGATGACCGCCGTCAGCGTCTTCGTCTTCCTCGCCTACGCGACCACGGCCGCAGTGGCCCGCCGCGTCGGCGCCGGAGATCTCCAGTCCGCGATCCGCCAGGGCATGGACGGGATCTGGCTCGCCCTACTGCTCGGCGCCGCGGTCATCGCCATCGTCCTGCCCACCGCCCCCACGCTTGTCGAGCTGTTCGGCACCTCGCACACCGCGGCGCCCTACGCGGTTACCTACCTGCGGATCTCCTCGCTCGGCATCCCCGCGATGCTCGTCGTCCTCGCGGCGACAGGAGTCCTCCGTGGCCTCCAGGACACCAAGACTCCGCTCTATGTCGCAATCGGAGGCTTCGTCGCCAACGGCGCGCTCAACGCGGGGCTCGTCTACGGCGCCGGCCTGGGCATCGCAGGATCGGCTTGGGGCACCGTCATCGCCCAGGTCGCCATGGCCGCCGTCTATCTCGTTGTCGTCGTACGCGGGGCCCGTCGTCACGGCGCTTCCCTGCGCCCCGACGCCGCCGGGATACGAGCCTGCGCCCAGGCAGGCGCCCCGCTGCTCGTCCGCACCCTCTCGCTGCGCGCGATACTCATGATCGCCACCGCGGTGGCAGCCCGGCTCGGAGACGCGGACATCGCAGGGCACCAGATCATCATCTCCCTGTGGAGCTTGATGGCCTTCGCGCTGGACGCCATCGCCATAGCCGGCCAGGCCATCATCGGGCGCTACCTCGGAGCGGACGACGCCCAGGGCGCACGGGACGCCTGTCGCCGCATGGTGCAGTGGGGCATCGCCGCTGGGGTCGTCCTCGGACTCCTGGTGATCGTCTCGCGACCGCTCTTCATCCCGCTGTTCACGAATGATCAGGCAGTGCAGAACGTCGCGCTGCCCGCTCTCCTGATGGTCGCGCTCTCCCAGCCCATCTGCGGCATCGTCTTCGTTCTCGACGGAGTCCTGATGGGGGCGGGAGACGGTGCGTATCTCGCCTGGGCGATGCTCGCGACCCTGGCGGTCTTCACGCCGGTCGCCCTCCTGGTGCCGGTCTTCGGAGGAGGACTCACCGCTCTGTGGGGCGCGATGACGTTGATGATGACCGTGCGGATGCTGACCCTGTGGCTGCGCTCACGCTCGGGCCGCTGGATCGTCACAGGCGCCACGCGCTGATCCGGTTTCACGTGAAACGGTGACCGTGAAACGCGTTGGGCCGCACCCCGAGGGGTGCGGCCCAACGTTTGCTTCAGCTCTGCCAAGCGCAGTGCTTAGGCGGAGACGACCTCGACGCTGACCTTGGCGGCAACCTCGGGGTGCAGACGCACGGTCGCCTCGTGGGCGCCCAGCGTCTTGATCGGCGAGCCCAGCTCGACGCGGCGCTTGTCGACCTTCGGGCCACCGGCGGTCTCGATCGCCGAAGCGACGTCAGCCTGGGTGACGGAACCGAAGAGACGACCGGCGTCGCCGGAGCGGACGGCCAGACGGACCTTGACACCCTCGAGGCGGGCCTTGATCTCGTTGGCCTGCTCGATGGTCGCGATCTCGTGGATCTTGCGGGCGCGGCGGATCTGCGCCACGTCCTGCTCGCCACCCTTGGTCCAGCGGATCGCGAAACCACGCGGGACCAGGTAGTTGCGGGCGTACCCGTCCTTGACGTCGACGACGTCGCCGGCGGTGCCGAGGCCAGAGACCTCGTGGGTCAGGATGATCTTCATTAGTCGGTCACCCTTTCCTTATCGCGCGGTGGACGTGTAGGGCAGCAGCGCCATCTCACGGCTGTTCTTCACGGCCGTGGCGACGTCACGCTGGTGCTGGGTGCAGTTGCCGGTCACGCGGCGGGCACGGATCTTGCCGCGGTCGGAAATGAACTTCCGCAGCATGTTCGTGTCCTTGTAGTCCACGTACGTGACCTTGTCCTTGCAGAAAGCGCAGACCTTCTTCTTAGGCTTGCGCACAGGCGGCTTCGCCATGGTGTTTCTCCTGTGTGATCAAGAAGTGTGGGTACGGCCCACCCCTTGGCCCTGAGACCTAGAAGGGGGGCTCGTCCGAGTAGCCGCCGCCGGAGGAGGTCCCGCCGGAGCTTCCGCCCCAGCCGCCTCCGCCGCCCTGCTGGCCGCCGCCGGCCGGCGCACCGGTCGCCCAGGGGTCGTCGGCGGGAGCACCGCCGCCGCCCTGCTGCTGACCGCCACCGGAGCCACCGCCCCAGTTGCCGCCGCCCTGCTGGCCGCCGCCACCGCCGCCGTATCCGCCCTGGCCACCGCGACCCGTGGTCTTGGTGACCTTGGCCGTGGCGTTCTTCAGGCTGGCGCCGACTTCCTCGACGTCCAGCTCGTAGACCGTGCGCTTGACGCCCTCACGGTCCTCGTAGGACCGCTGCTTCAGCCGGCCCTGCACGATGACGCGCATGCCTCGCTGGAGCGACTCCGCGACGTTCTCCGCCGCCTGACGCCAGACCGAGCAGGTCAGGAACAGGCTCTCGCCGTCCTTCCACTCGTTCGTCTGCCGGTCGAAGGTGCGGGGAGTGGACGCGACACGGAACTTCGCGACCGCCGCACCGGAAGGGGTGAAGCGCAGCTCGGGGTCGTCGACAAGATTGCCGACGACCGTGATGACGGTCTCGCCTGCCATGGGGGAACCTCTCGGCGGGTTTGCTGCTGGCTGCTTGCTGCTACTCGAAACCCGAGTGCCGCTGAGCTAGGAAGCTCAGTGGGTCTCGGGACGGAGGACCTTGGTCCGGAGGACCGACTCGTTCAGGTTCATCTGGCGGTCGAGCTCCTTGACGACCGCAGGCTCGGCCTGCAGGTCGATGACCGAGTAGATGCCCTCGGGCTTCTTCTTGATCTCGTACGAGAGACGACGACGGCCCCAGGTGTCGACCTTCTCAACCTTTCCGTTGGCCTCACGGACAACGGAGAGGAAGTTCTCGATCAGCGGGGAGACAGCGCGCTCCTCGAGATCGGGGTCGAGGATGACCATCACTTCGTAGTGACGCATGTGGAACCCACCTCCTTTGGACTCAGCGGCCACGGTCGTTCCGTGGCAGGAGGGTCGTGATGCGTACGCAACGGTATCGGCGACCACTGACAATCGGGCCCCGCTGGCGGGGATCCCTGGTCAGGGCATGAGCAGACACCGGTGCAGACGGTACAGACTACCCGCACCACGGCTTCCGGTTGAAATCCGGCCGCGAGAGGGCACAATCTGTACACATCGGGTGTGTATGGCGCTACGATGCGCCGCCTTCCGCAGGAGGTGCCACATGGCACAGGCAATGCGACCCAACCCCGCGTCATCTCTCTTCGCCACGGACGGGAAGCCCCATCCCCTCCAGGACTCACTGGTCGCGGTAGCGATGGTTCTCGGAGCGATCGCGATCATCTCCTCGCTCTTCAGCAGCCTCCACCTGCTCAGCTCCTGGGTAGGGCTGATCGGCATCCTGACCGGTGCGTACGGCCAGTTCATCTCGGTGACGACGCGGGAGCGCTTCGGCCTCATCCTGGGCCTCGGTGCCTCGGCGATCGGCTTCTTCATCGGCATGGCCCACGGCGGCCTGTTCGGCGGTCTCATCGGCTGACTACCCACGAAGCTTCCATAGGCCCATTCGGGGCGCTCCCAGGGCGCAGTAGGCTTCGGCGCGAGAGCCGGAGCCCTTGTACCCATGGGGACACACCAGCCCGAGGAGCGCCCCGAATGAGCCTGACCCTGAGGACCATCAGCCGAGAGCAGCATCTGGCATACATCCAGAGCCTGCCCTCGGCTAGCCACATGCAGGTCCCGGCATGGGCTGACGTGAAGGCGGAGTGGCGCTCCGAGAGCCTGGGATGGTTCGACGAGCGGACCGGCGAGATGGTCGGCGCGGGCCTGGTCCTGTACCGGCAGCTGCCCAAGATCAAGCGTTATCTCGCCTATCTGCCCGAGGGCCCGGTCATCAACTGGTTCGCTCCGAATCTCGACGACTGGATGCGCCCGATGCTGGCGCACCTCAAGCAGCAGGGCGCCTTCTCCGTGAAGATGGGCCCGCCGGTGATCATCCGGCGCTGGGAGGCCACATCGATCAAGAAGGGCATCCAGGACCCGGACGTCAAGCGCCTGCGCGACATCGAGGCCGACTTCATCGAGCCGCGCGCCTTCGAGGTCGCCGACAAGCTCCGCCGCATGGGCTGGCAGCAGGGCGAGGACGGTGGCGCCGGCTTCGGCGACGTCCAGCCCCGTTACGTCTTCCAGGTGCCGCTGGCCAACCGCTCCCTCGAGGACGTGCACAAGGCCTTCAACCAGCTGTGGCGCCGCAACATCAAGAAGGCCGAGAAGGCCGGCGTCGAGGTCGTCCAGGGCGGCTACCAGGACCTCGCCGAGTGGCAGCGTCTCTACGAGATCACGGCTGTGCGCGACCACTTCCGGCCCCGCCCGCTGTCGTACTTCCAGCGCATGTGGACGGCCCTCAACAGCGAGGACCCCAACCGCATGCGGCTGTACTTCGCCCGCCATGACGGGGTGAACCTGTCGGCGGCGACGATGCTCGTGGTCGGCGGGCACGTCTGGTACTCCTACGGAGCCTCCGACAACATCGGCCGTGAGGTCAGGCCCTCGAACGCGATGCAGTGGCGGATGCTCCGCGACGCCTACGCGCTCGGCGCGACGGTCTACGACCTGCGCGGAATCAGCGACTCGCTCGACGAGTCGGATCACCTCTTCGGTCTGATCCAGTTCAAGGTGGGCACCGGTGGGCAGGCTGCCGAGTACCTCGGCGAGTGGGACTTCCCGCTCAACAAGCTGCTGCACAAGGCTCTCGACATCTACATGTCGCGGCGCTGAGCCCCGCCTCGTCCGCCCGGTCCACACGGCCCGGGCGGACCCTGCACAATTCACGTAGCTCAAAAGCTTCTTCATACCTCTGATACACCGCAGCCACGAGAAAGGTTCCGGGACCGGCCATGGCGCTCACGCTCTACGTCGACACCGCGCGCTGGCGGGCACACCACAAGCACGTGCTCGAGCAGTTTCCGGGGATCGTCCCGGTCTGCAAGGGCAACGGCTACGGCTTCGGCCACGAACGGCTCGCGGACGAGGCCACCCGCTTCGGCTCGGACATCCTCGCCGTCGGCACGACCTACGAAGCCGCCCGGATCAAGGACTGGTTCAGCGGTGACCTGCTGGTCCTGACCCCGTTCCGGCGGGGCGAGGAGCCCGTGCCGCTGCCCGACCGTGTGATCCGCTCCGTCTCCTCCGTCGACGGCGTGCACGGCCTCGTCGGCGCCCGCGTCGTCGTCGAGGTGATGTCCTCGATGAAGCGGCACGGCGTGAGCGAGCAGGAATTGCCCCAGCTCCACTCCGCCATAGAGGACGTCCGGCTCGAGGGCTTCGCGATTCACCTGCCCCTGGACCGCACCGACGGCTCCGACGCCGTCGAGGAGGTCATCGGCTGGATGGACCGTCTGCGCGCGGCCAGGCTGCCGCTGCACACGATGTTCGTCAGCCATCTCAAGGCCCAGGAACTCGCCCGCCTTCAGCAGCAGTTCCCGCAGACCCGGTTCCGGGCACGCATCGGTACGAGGCTCTGGCTGGGCGACCACGAGGCGACCGAGTACCGCGGCGCGATCCTGGACGTCACCCGCGTGGCCAAGGGCGACCGCTTCGGTTACCGCCAGCAGAAGGTCGCCTCGGACGGCTGGCTCGTGGTCGTCGCCGGCGGTACGTCGCACGGCGTGGGCCTGGAGGCTCCCAAGGCGCTGCACGGCGTCATGCCGCGCGCCAAGGGCGTGGCCCGCGCGGGTCTCGCGACCGTCAACCGGAATCTGTCGCCGTTCGTCTGGGGCGGCAAGCAGCGCTGGTTCGCGGAGCCCCCGCACATGCAGGTCTCGATCCTCTTCGTACCGTCCGACGCCCCCGAGCCCCGGGTGGGCGAGGAGCTGGTGGCCCATCTGCGGCACACCACCACGCAGTTCGACCGGATCCTCGACCGCTGACCGAGGCTTGGCGCACCCCGAGTCCTACGGACAAACGGAAGGGCCGGACACCATCACGGTGTCCGGCCCTTTTCGTGTGTTCACTCAGAGCGAACGCCCCTCATCCTTGCCCCAACCCCAACTCACTTGTGGCAGCTCCTCGTTGTGTACCGCGTGCCGCGGGGGATGGGCGGCGTGTCCGAGCACGAACACGTCCGGCGCTCCGTCCAGGACACCGCCCGACGGATCGTCGTCCCCGGAGCGTCTGACCACGTCCCGTTCCGGCATCAGGATGTCGCGGACGATCACCGCGCACAGATAGAGCGTGCCCAGCAGGTGGACGAGGATGACGAGGTGGTAGCCGTCCGTGGGCAGCCCTCGGTGCTTGTCACCGCTCGTGGTGTACGCGAGGTACATCCAGATCCCCAGGAAGTACGCGACCTCGCACGCCTGCCAGATCAGGAAGTCCCGCCAGCGCGGCCTGGCGAGGGCCGCGAAGGGGATCAGCCACAGGACGTACTGCGGCGAGTACACCTTGTTGGTGAGGATGAACGCGGCGATGACCAGAAAGGCGAGCTGCGCGAGGCGAGGCCGGCGTGGCGCGGTGAGGGCGAGTGCGGTGATGCCCAGGCAGGCCAGGACCATCAGCACCATCGCGTAGGTGTTGGCGTTGTCGGGGCTGATCTGCGCGTGCCACCGCTGCTGGATGATCAGCCAGATGGACCCGAAGTCGACGCCACGCTCCTGGCTGAAGCGGTAGAACTTCGACCAGCCTTCGGGGGCGAGCAGCATCACCGGCAGGTTCACGACGAGCCACGCGCCCACCGAGCCCGCCAGGGCCTTCCCGAAGTCCCGCCAGCGTCCGGCCCGCCAGCAGAGCAACAGCAGCGGGCCGAGCACCAGGAACGGATAGAACTTCGCGGCCGTGGCCAGGCCCAGCAGGACGCCGAAGGCGACCGATCGGCCCCGCGACCACATGAGCATCGCGGCCGCTGTGAGGGCCACGGCGAGCAGATCCCAGTTGATGGTGGCGGTCAGCGCGAACGCGGGCGCGAGAGCGACCAGGAGGCCGTCCCAGGGCCGTCGCCGGTGGGTGCGGGTCACGCAGATGGCGATCGCCACCGCGCAGATCATCAGCATCCCGGCGTTGACCATCCAGTAGACCTTCTCCAGGTGCTGGATGGAGCCGCCGCCCAGGGTCAGCCAGGACGCGACCTCCATGAACACGCCGGTCAGCACCGGGTACTCGAGGTAGTCCATGTCGCCGGGCAGCTTGTCGAAGTAGGGCACCAGGCCGTCGGCGAAGCCCCGCCCCTGATAGAGGTGCGGGATGTCCGAGTAACAGGCGTGCGTGTACTGCGAACTGGCGCCGAAGAACCACGCGCCGTTGTAGCAGGGGAATTTCTGCACCATGCCCAGCGCGAACATGCCGATCATCACCAGCGCGATGACGCGTACGGGGGTCCACCAGGAACTCCCGAGCAGCGCCCATCGTCCGATCGGTCCGCCGATCAGCTCGCTCCCCGCTGCGGCGACCTCGTCCTCCTTGGTCGGCCGTACCGGGTCCGGCTGTTGCACATGCGTGCGTGTCGTCTCTGCACTGGGCATGCCGCACATCCTGCCGTACGCGCCTGAGAACGGGGCGAGGGCCGCCGCACCCGATCGGTGCGGCGGCCCTCGCCTGGCGCTGTTCACTCACTGTTTCACGTGGAACACGCAGCGTTTCACGTGAAACAGGCGGCGTGGGATCAGCTCCGGCTAGCCCGCCGGCCCTCCGAAGAGGCCCCCGTTGCCATTCCCGTTGTTGCCGCCGTTGCCTCCCCCTGGGTCCGTCGGCGAGCTGGTCACGCCACCGTCTGCGCCGCCCGTGGGTGTCCCACCGGTGCCACCGTTCGACGTTCCGCCGTTGTTGTTGCAGTTCCACGACCAGCTGCTGCAGGACTCACTGGTCGACGGCGACGGGCCGGGGGTGGACTGACTGGGCGACGGTTCCACCGTTGCCGAATCCGAGGGAGAAGGAGTCGCCGAGGGCGTGATGCTCGGGCTCGGGGTGGCACCGACGATCTCACCGATGGGGTCGGGAGCGGGGAACGGCTTGGCCGGCACCCCCTTGAGGGCCTCCAACATGTAGTCGTGCCAGATCTCGGACGGGAACGAGGCTCCGTGGATCTTCTCCTGGTTACCTGTGCCGTACATCTCCAAGAACTCGCGCTTCTTGCTGTTCTCGTTGTCGTCCATCCGGTACATCGTGATGGCCGTCGACAGCTGCGGGGTGTACCCCACGAACCAGGCGGACTTGTTGCCGTCGGTCGTACCCGTCTTGCCCGCGACCTGGCGGTCGGGCAGCTTCGCGTTGGTACCCGTTCCCTTGTCGACGACGGTCCTCAGGACGTCGGTGACGTTGTCCGCGACCGCCGGCTGGAAGGCCCTGACCGGCGCCTTCTCGTGCCGATAGACCGTCTCGCCTTCGTGATCGACCGAAGTCACAGAGAACGGATCGTTCCGCTGCCCACTGGCCGCGAAGGTCCCGTAGGCGCCGGCCATACGGATCGCGCTCGGGTCGGAGGTGCCCAGGGAGAAGGACGGGTAGTTGGCACTGGCGAAACTGCTGTCCTTGATGCCCGCGTCGCTGGCGGCCTGCTTCACCTTGTCCAGGCCCACGTCCATGCCCAGCTGGACATAGGCGGAGTTCACGGACTCCCGCATCGCCTCACGAAGGTCGATCTGGTAGGTCGGCGCGTTGTAGGACTGGTGACCGTCGTTCTTCTGGAGCCACTCCTTGCCGTCCTTGTCCGTCCAGACCTGGCCGTTGTACTTCTTGATCTTCAGCTCGTTCTTGCCGCTGTAGAGGCTCTTGGGGGAGACCTGCGTGCGCTCGTCGTCACTCTGGATTTCGCCGCCCTTGGGGTCGCGAACACCGTCCCTCATCGCGGCGGCCAGCACGAACGGCTTGAAGGTCGAGCCGACCTGTGCACCTGTCTGGTCGGCGTTGTTCGTGTAGTGCTTCGTTGCGTCGACACCGCCGTAGATGGCTTCGATCGCGCCACTCGTGGGGTTTACCGAGGCGCCGCCGAACTGGACGTACTTGTCCGTCTTCGGGCGGAGCTTCTCGTTGATGTTCTCCTTGCGGACCTTCTTCACGGCCGCTTCGAGCTTGTCCACCTTCTTCTTGTCGAAGGTGGTGTGGATCTCGTAGCCGCCCTTCTGCAGGTCGAGGGCGGTGATCTTGCCGTCGCTGTTGTTGATCACGTAGGCCTTGGCGAGGTCCACGAGATAGCCGGTCTGGCCACCCAGCGAGGGGTTGGACCGCGGGTTCTGCAGCGCGGGGAAGCCTTCCGCCTTGAACTTCGCCCGGTCCGTGGCGTCCAGACGCTTGTCCTTGACCTCTTCGTCGAGGATCCAGCTCCACCGCTTCTCGGCACGGGCCTTGTTCTTGGCGGGCGTCGCCTGGACCGGGTCGATCTCGGGGGCACCGGCGGGGTCGTAGTACGTGGCGCCCTTGAGTACCGAGGCCAGGAAGGCGCACTGGCTCGCATTGAGGTTCGAGGCGTCCTTGTTGAAATACGTCCGGGCGGCTGCCTGAATCCCGTAGGCACCGCGTCCGTAGTACGCGGTGTTCAGATAGCCGGCCATCACCTTCTCCTTGGGCTCCGTACGGCCCACCTTTATGGAGACGAACAGCTCCTTGACCTTGCGCGAGATCGTCTGCGACTGGTCGTCGAGCATCGCGTTCTTCACGTACTGCTGGGTGATGGTCGAGCCGCCCTGCGTCGCACCGCCCTTGGCCATGTTGACGAACGCGCGGGCGATGCCCATCGGGTCGACGCCCTTGTCCGTCTCGAACGTCTTGTTCTCGGCGGACATGACGGCGTACCGCATGGCCTCGGGAATCTCTTCGTACTTGATGATCTGCCGGTTCGTCTCGCCACCGGTCGCCACCATCTGCTTGCCGTTGGCCCAGTAGTAGACGTTGTTCTGGGCCTTGGCCGTGTCCGCCGTCTTCGGGACGTCCACCATGGCGTACCCGATGCCCGCCGCGGCCATGAGACTGCCGCAGAAGCCGACGAACAGACCCGCCACCAGGCGCCAGGACGGCAGCCAGCGACGCACCCCGTACTTGTCGGAGCGCGGGTAGTCGATGAACCTCTTCTTCTGCGGCGGCCGTGCTGGTCCGCGGCCCCGGCCGCGGCCGGGCCCGCCGGCCCCCTCGGGGCCGCCTCCGCCGCGCCGGCCGCCGCCTCCGCGGCCACCGCCGCCGTCGGGAGCCTTCCTGCGGCTCCCTCCGGCGCTGCGCTGTGCGGCTCGGCGCGCTTCCGCCCGGCCTCCGTAAGGGCGGTCGTCGCCCGTCGGGCCGGACGATCCTGTTGACCCCGGCGTTCCATATGCATCAGAAGGCGATCCGGTGGCGTCACGCGGTGCCGCGCGACGGCCCGGCGTTGCGCCGGACGTGCCACGACGGGCCGCGGCACGTCCGCCGCCCTGTGGCTGCGGCGGTTTGCGACGGTGCTCGCTCATCGAACGACTACTCCTCGGGCAGGCGCTGACATACGCGCCTGGAAACGGCGGCTGGTTTCCGGTCCCCCCGAAATACGGATGCGCCCCTTCTGGCACTCACCCGCAATGCACCGGGGACAACGACGCCCACAGGCGTCACTTGGTTCCCGGCGGTCTGCATGGCGGACAGACTACGCACCGCCAAAACCCGCCTAGGGGTGAAGTTCACCCCAAATCAGGCAACTCGCTTGGTATGAATCGGTGATGTGACGCCGTTCACCGTGATCCCTCTTGTCCCATCCGTGGGGCCGTTCTATCGTCGTGATGTATCGAGTCGATACATCAGTTCGGCATAAAGAGTCCGTAAGAGGTCGTGACACGACCGCGGCAGAGGAGGAGGCGACGATGAGCCGACGTTCCGGCATCCTCGAGTTCGCCGTCCTCGGACTGCTCCGCGAGTCCCCGATGCACGGCTACGAGCTGCGGAAACGACTCAATACATCGCTGGGGGTCTTCCGCGCCTTCAGCTACGGGTCCCTCTACCCCTGTCTCAAGACGCTGGTCGTAAGCGGCTGGTTGATCGAGGAATCGGGGAGCACACCCGAGGACGCCCTCGCCGCACCACTCGCAGGGCGTCGCGCCAAGATCGTCTACCGGTTGACGGCAGAAGGTAAGGAGCACTTCGAGGACCTGCTCTCGCAGACCGGCCCCGACGCTTACGAGGACGAGCATTTCGCCGCGCGGTTCGCCTTCTTCGGGCAGACCTCGCGTGACGTACGTATGCGCGTGCTCGAAGGCCGTCGCAGCCGGCTCGAGGAGCGCCTCGAAAAGATGCGCATCTCCTTCGCCCGCACCCGGGAACGCCTTGACGACTACACCCTTGAGCTCCAGCGGCACGGAATGGAATCCGTGGAGCGCGAAGTGCGCTGGCTGAACGAGCTCATCGAGAGCGAGCGGGCGGGGCGGGATCAGCGGCGATCCGACCCCTCCGACGCAGCTCAGCAGGACACATCTGGAGAGACGGGCGGCCTGCCCCGGCACCGGGACAGCACCCGGCCGGATCCGTCCGACGACACCGCCACGTGAGGCCCATTCGGGGTTTCACCGATACACACAGGGAGCAACCGGAATGGGTTCGGTTCGCGTAGCCATCGTCGGCGTGGGCAACTGCGCCGCCTCGCTGGTCCAGGGCGTCGAGTACTACAAGGACGCCGACCCGGACAGCAAGGTCCCGGGCCTGATGCACGTCCAGTTCGGCGACTACCACGTCGGTGACGTCGAGTTCGTCGCCGCTTTCGACGTCGACGCGAAGAAGGTCGGCCTCGACCTCTCCGACGCCATCGGTGCCAGCGAGAACAACACCATCAAGATCTGCGACGTGCCCAACACGGGTGTGACCGTCCAGCGCGGCCACACCCACGACGGCCTGGGCAAGTACTACCGCCAGACCATCGAGGAGTCTGCCGAGGCCCCGGTCGACGTCGTCCAGGTCCTGAAGGACAAGCAGGTCGACGTTCTGGTCTGCTACCTGCCCGTCGGTTCCGAGGACGCCGCGAAGTTCTACGCGCAGTGCGCCATCGACGCCAAGGTCGCGTTCGTCAACGCCCTTCCGGTCTTCATCGCCGGCACCAAGGAGTGGGCGGACAAGTTCACCGAGGCGGGCGTGCCGATCGTCGGTGACGACATCAAGTCCCAGGTCGGCGCCACCATCACGCACCGCGTCATGGCGAAGCTGTTCGAGGACCGCGGTGTCCGTCTCGAGCGCACCATGCAGCTGAACGTCGGCGGCAACATGGACTTCAAGAACATGCTCGAGCGCGAGCGCCTGGAGTCCAAGAAGATCTCGAAGACGCAGGCCGTCACCTCGCAGATCCCCGACCGCGACCTGGGCGAGAAGAACGTCCACATCGGCCCGTCGGACTACGTGCAGTGGCTCGACGACCGCAAGTGGGCCTACGTCCGCCTCGAGGGTCGCGCCTTCGGCGACGTTCCGCTGAACCTGGAGTACAAGCTCGAGGTCTGGGACTCCCCGAACTCCGCGGGTGTCATCATCGACGCCCTGCGCGCCGCGAAGATCGCCAAGGACCGCGGCATCGGCGGCCCGATCCTCTCCGCGTCCTCGTACTTCATGAAGTCCCCGCCGGTTCAGTACTTCGACGACGAGGCCTACGCGAACGTCGAGAAGTTCATCAAGGGCGAGGTCGAGCGCTAACCACACACCGAGCGGCGCGAACCAGCGGTAACGCGCCTCTCCTTGTGGGCTGTTGAGGTCCCCGGATGCACATGCCGTGCTCCCGGGGACCTTTCCCGTATGTGAGGCTGGGCCCCATGGCTGTCGTCCGTGACCTGCGCGTACTCCTGCGCTTGAGGGACTTCCGGCGCCTGTTGGCATTGCGGCTGCTCTCCCAGGGAGCGGACGGCGTCTACCAGGTCGCGCTGGCCACCTACGTGGTGTTCTCGCCGGAGAAACAGACGTCGGCCGGCGCCATCGCCTCGGCCATGGCCGTACTGCTTCTCCCGTACTCGGTCGTCGGCCCCTTCGCGGGCGTCCTCCTCGACCGCTGGCGCCGCCGCCAGGTCTTCCTCTACGGCAACCTCCTGCGGACCGTCCTGGCGTCCTTGACGGCCGTCCTGATGCTCAGCAATGCGCCGGAGTGGCTCTTCTACGCCTCCGCCCTGTGCGTCACCGCCGTCAACCGCTTCATCCTCGCCGGGCTCTCCGCCGCCATGCCGCGCCTGGTAGACGCCGAGCGCCTGGTGATGGCGAACTCCGTCTCGCCGACCGCGGGCACGCTCGCCGCCACGCTGGGCGGTGGACTCGCGTTCGCCGTACGGCTGCTCATCTCGGACTCCGACGCCCTCGTGGTGCTCGTCGGGGCGGCCCTCTACCTGTGCGCGGCGCTCGCGTCGCTGCCCATGTCCGCGGAACTGCTCGGTCCGGACGCGGAGTTGGTGCGTCCGGGCCTGCGAACGGTGCTCACTGGCACGGCACAGGGGCTCGTCTCGGGCGTACGTCATCTGACCGCACGCCCCGCGGCAGCGCGCGCCCTGGCCGCCATGACGCTGATGCGGTTCTGCTACGGGGCGCTGACCGTCATGGTCCTCATGCTCTGCCGCTATTCCTGGTCGTCCACGGAGTCCGACGGACTTGCCCTGCTGGGCCTCGCCGTGGCGATCTCGGGGGCCGGATTCTTCGCCGCCGCCGTCGTCACGCCCTGGGCCGCGGGACAGCTGGGGCCCGCCGGGTGGATCATCGTCTGCGCGGGAGCGGCGGCCGTCCTCGAACCCGCCCTCGGGCTTCCGTTCGCACCCGCTCCCATGATGGCCGCCGCCTTCGTTCTGGGCCTGACGACCCAGGGCGCGAAGATCGCCACCGACACGATCGTGCAGTCCTCGGTGGACGACGGGTTCCGTGGCCGGATCTTCTCCGTTTACGACGTGCTGTTCAACGTCGCGTTCGTCGGCGCGGCCGCAGTGGCCGCGCTGATACTGCCTCCTGACGGACAGTCGGTCCCGCTGGTGCTCACAGTGGCTCTGATCTACGCGGCGATTGCTGGGGCTTTGGCCCGATTCGGCACCCAGTAAGTGTCACATCAATGACACAGAGCCCCTCCCGACTTCAGAGTTGTCATTCGGTACGGATAACTTACGGGCGTCTTATCCGCGCCATCGCGCCTAAGTTCGAGGGGGACCCCCAAAGTGACCACTCCGCCGCCGCAGGGCCAGAATCCGTTTGCCCAGGGCCAGCAGCCCTCTGGCCCGCCGCAGGGCGGTCCGTACGCTCCGGCCGCCGGCCAGCCCGGGGTTCCTCAGCAGCCGTACCCGCCGCAGGCCCCGGGTACGCCCATCCCGCCCGCCCAGTCGTCGGGTGGCGGCAAGAAGAAGGCCCTGCGCATCGTCGCGCTGATCGTGGTCGCCATCGCGCTCTACGGAGTGAAGTGGTACCTCGGCCAGAGCGACGCCGAGACGACCGCGGTCGGCAGCTGCCTGCACAACAACGGCACGACGTCCGCTCCGGACCTGAAGGACGTCGACTGCTCCTCCAGCGACTCCGAGTACAAGGTCATCGAGAAGTTCGACGGCACCAGCGACGTCGACAAGTGCAACTCGGTCAAGGGCACCGAGGTCTCCTACTACCAGAGCGGTGGCAGCCACGACGTGGTGCTCTGCCTGAAGGAAACCAAGTAAGACCGCGCATCACCATGCCGAAGGGCGCTGTTTCACGTGAAACAGCGCCCTTCGGCATGTCGCGCCAGGCCGATGTTTCACGTGAAACATCGGCCCAGGCCACTCACTCGGCGTTCTGCTGCGCCGCCCACCATTCCTTGAGCGCAGCCACAGCCATGTCATGCTCCATCGGCCCGTTCTCCAGCCGCAGCTCCAGCAGGAACTTGTACGCCTGCCCGATCACCGGCCCCGGCTTGATGCCCAGGATTTCCTGGATCTGGTTGCCGTCGAGGTCCGGACGGATCGAGTCCAGCTCCTCCTGCTCCTTGAGTCGCGCAATGCGCTCTTCCAGGCCGTCGTACGCACGCCCCAGCGCATTGGCCTTCCGCTTGTTGCGCGTCGTGCAGTCGGAGCGGGTCAGCTTGTGCAGGCGGTCCAGCAGCGGACCCGCGTCACGGACATAGCGGCGGACCGCGGAGTCGGTCCACTCGCCGGTGCCGTATCCGTGGAAGCGCAGGTGCAGCTCCACGAGTCGCGAGACGTCCTTCACGAGCTCGTTCGAGTACTTCAGCGCCGTCATACGCTTCTTCGTCATCTTGGCGCCCACCACCTCGTGGTGATGGAAGGAGACCCGGCCGTCGTCCTCGAAGCGCCGCGTCCTCGGCTTACCGATGTCGTGCAGCAGGGCCGCGAGACGGAGCACGAGATCCGGGCCGTCAGACTCCAGCGCCATCGCCTGCTCGAGGACGATCAGCGTGTGGTCGTAGACGTCCTTGTGCCGGTGGTGCTCGTCCCGCTCAAGGCGCAGCTCGGGCAGCTCGGGCAGGACATGGCCGGCGAGGCCCGTGTCCACGAGGAGGGTGAGGCCCTCGCGGGGGTGTGCGGAGAGGATCAGCTTGTTCAGCTCGTCACGCACCCGCTCCGCGGAGACAATGTCGATGCGGTCGGCCATGTCCTTCATGGCCTTGACGACCTCGGGGGCCACCTCGAAGTCCAGCTGCGCGGCGAACCGTGCGGCCCGCATCATCCGCAGCGGATCGTCGGAGAAGGACTCCTCGGGGGTTCCGGGCGTACGCAGCACGCGCTCGGCAAGATCGTCGAGCCCGCCGTGCGGGTCGATGAACTCCTTCTCCGGCAGCGCCACGGCCATCGCGTTCACCGTGAAGTCGCGACGCACGAGGTCGTCCTCGATGGAGTCGCCGTACGAGACCTCTGGCTTGCGCGAGGTCCGGTCGTACGCCTCGGAGCGGTACGTGGTGACCTCGACCTGGTAACCGTCCTTCTGGCAGCCGACCGTCCCGAAGGCGATCCCGACCTCCCACACGGCATCCGCCCAAGGCCTGACGATCTTGAGCACATCTTCGGGACGCGCGTCCGTGGTGAAGTCCAGATCGTTGCCGAGCCTGCCGAGAAGCGCGTCCCTGACCGAGCCACCGACCAGGGCGAGAGAGAACCCGGCCTCCTTGAATCGACGGGCGAGGTCGTCGGCGACAGGGGCCACCCGCAGCAGCTCACTCACCGCGCGGCGCTGCACCTGGCTCAGGGCACTGGGATTGTCTTCATTGGCGTTCGGCACAACAGAAAAGGGTACGTGGCCCCAGCCCAGGGTTCCGCCTCGTTTTCCGTGGGTGTGCGCGAGCCCTGCCGGATGCCCCCTACCCTGTCTTCCGATCATGTGGAGCAGTCCGCGGCACTTCGCCACAGCGCACCTCGTTACCATGCGTGGACTATCCGACGACCACTGACGACGACGAGGGACGGGCGAGCGCGTGGCCGAGGCGGCAGACTTCCAAGGGATGACTCCCTCACCTGCCCGTCGAAGGTGGCGGCGCACGGGGGCGTTGCTCGCCGGAGCGCCTCTGCTGGCCGGCCTGACCCTGCTCGGCGGCTCCCCCGGATATGCCTCCCCGCAAGCACCCGCGGCCGACGCGATCGGTACGAGCACCGTCGATGTCGCCGTGAACTCGCTCACTCCGAGCGCACCGTCCGACGGCGACACGGTCACCGTCACCGGCACGCTCACGAACGACAGCAAGCAGGCCGTCACGAACGCCCACGTGGCGCTCCGCCTCGGTTCTGCCCTCGGTGGGCGGGCCTCGATCGACAACGCCTCCCGGCACGCGGCGGGGGGAGCGCCGGACGGCAGGGAGATCGGCGGCAAGTACGCCAAGAAGGTCTCCACGCTGGCCCCCGGCGCGACGCAGGGCTTCAGCCTCTCCGTCCCCGTCAAGGAGATGGATCTCGGCGCCGACGGCGTCTACCAGCTCGGTGTCGCCCTGACCGGCCAGAGCGCGACTCAGCCGTACCAGCAGACGCTCGGCATCCAGCGGACCTTCCTCCCGTGGCAGCCCGAGGCAGCGGAGACGAAGACCAAGACGACGTACCTGTGGCCGCTCATCTCCCAGACCCACCTCACAGCGGAGACAGGGTCCAACGAGCAGCAGACGCGCATCTTCCACGACGACAGCCTCGCCAAGGAGATCGCTCCGGGCGGCCGTCTCCAGCAGATGCTGTCCCTCGGCACCGCCCTCGACGTGACCTGGGTGGTCGACCCCGACCTCCTCGCCTCCGTCGACGCCATGACGAGGCCGTACAAGATCAAGAAGCCGGACGGCACCGAGATCAACGGCAAGAATCAGACGGTCGCCAAGCAGTGGCTGAACGACCTGAAGAACGCCGTCGCCGACCAGAAGGTCGTCGCCCTCCCCTTCGCCGATCCGGATCTCGCGTCGCTGGCCCACAACGGCACGAAGGTGACCGGTTCCCTCGGGCACCTCAAGGACGCCACCGATGCGGCCTCCACGACCGTGGAGACGGTCCTGCACGTCAAGCCGGACACGAGCTACGCCTGGCCCGCCGACGGCGCGATCGACCCCAGCATCGTCAATGTCGCGACGTCCGCCGGCGCCGACACGGTGATCGCCCGCAGTGACAGCCTCCAGGAGCGGAACAACCTGCCGTACACGCCGTCGGCGGCCCGCCCCATCGGCAGCGGCACGACGGCCGTGGTGACCGACGCACGGCTGTCCGAAGCCTTCGAGGGCGACATGACGAAGGCCGAGAACTCGACCCTCGCCGTGCAGCAGTTCCTCGCGCAGAGCCTGACGATCAACCTTCAGGAGCCCGACAACCAGCGCAACATCGTGGTTGCGCCGCAGCGCATGCCGTCCGCAAGCCAGGCGCAGTCCATGGCTCAGGCCATCAAGGCCGACCAGGACAGCAGCTGGTCTGAGTCCGAGGACCTGGCCGCAGCCACGAAGGCGAAGCCCGACCCCGAAGCGACGACCCAGGTCCCCTCCTCCCGGTCCTACCCCTCGTACCTGCGCAAGCAGGAGCTGCCCGAGTCGGCCTTCCAGGCGATCCAGGACACCCAGAACAAGCTCACCAACTTCCAGGTGATCCTTTCCGACCCGTCCCGCGTGGTGACGCCGTTCGGACGGGCCATGGACCGGCAGATGTCCACGTCCTGGCGGGGGCACCCCGTCGAGGCGAAGGCGTACCGCGACGGCGTCGCCGACTACCTCACGGCGCTCACCAAGCAGGTCAGGCTCATCGAGAAGTCCGAGGCGAAGCTCTCCGGACGCAGCGCGACGATCCCGGTGACGGTCCAGAACAACCTGGTGCAGGGCGTCGAGCACCTCGTCCTGCGCCTCACGTCGACGAACGGCACCCGCCTCAAGATCGGCGACGGACCGTACTACGAGCAGCAGGTGAAGGTCGCCGGCGGGCACAGCCAGTCGGTGAAGTTCACGACCACCTCCAACGCCAACGGCAGGGTCCCGGTCTTCGCCCAGCTGTACACGGAGGACGGCCAGCCCTACGGCCCCGAGGTCCGGTTCGACGTGAACGTCACCGAGATCACCCCGACCGTGATGCTCGTCATGGCCGGCGGCGTTCTGCTCCTCGTCCTCGCCGGGTTCCGCATGTACACCCAGCGCAAGCGCGCCGCCGCGCAAAGCGCCGAGGAGGGACCTGACGACGGTCAGAACGGGGAGTCGGGCTCCGAGACCGGGGAAGGCGACCCCGAGCAGCCGAGTGACCCGACACCGGACACCGCTCCGGAAAGCACGGACCCGTCCGGCACGGGTGAGAGAGTGGACCGTTGAGCGATGTCGTGGCCGTGGGCCCGGGGACGATGAGGTGGGGTAACCATGAACGCGCCGTACGACGGTGACCGTGGCCAGGGCCCGGGCGGCTCGGCCTCGGCCGGGAGCCCGCCCCCCGGTCATCAGGGGGCGCCCGGCCAGGTCCCGCCGCCCCACCCGGCCCCGGACGCGTATCCGCAGGATGCGTACCTCCAGGACGCCTACGACCAGGATCCGTACCGGGCCCAGGACCTCACGGCACAGGACCCGGTGACGGAGGCGCTCTACGACCGCGCCGCGCACCCTCCGCCGCCTCCGGGCAGCTATGAGGCTCCTCAGCCGCTCTACAACGCGCCTCCCGCAGCCCAGTACCCCCCGGACCCCCGCGTGTGGGCCCAGACGCCCGCTCCCGAGCCGGAGGGCCCGTCGCAGCTCCTTCCGTACGGCGACGACGCCAGGACCACGCAGTTCCTTGGCGTCGACGATCTGATGACGCAGGCGAGCGAGGAGCAGCACGAGCCCGACGCCTTCGCGCATCTCTTCCGTGACCAGCAGAACAACGGCGGCGGCCGTCCGCCGGCCGACGCCTCCGGCGTTCCGGTGCCCACCGCCGAACCGGCTCAGCCTCCCGTCCAGGGCGGCACGCCCGCACCTGCCCCGGCGAAGGGGGGCCGGGCGTCGAGCCTCCTGAAGTCGAGCGCCGTCATGGCGGCGGGCACCCTGGTCTCACGCCTCACCGGTTTCGTACGCACCATGGTCATCACGGCTGCCCTCGGCGCCGCGACGCTCGGTGACGCGTGGACAGTGGCGTACACCCTGCCGACGATGATCTACATCCTGACCGTCGGCGGCGGCCTCAATTCCGTGTTCGTGCCGCAGCTCGTGCGGTCCATGAAGGAGGACGAGGACGGCGGCGAGGCCTATGCCAACCGTCTGCTGACCCTCGTGATGGTCGCGCTCGGCGTGATCGTCGCCGTGGCCGTCTTCGCGGCGCCACTCCTGATCCGGCTGATGTCGACCTCCATCGCCAACAGTCCGGACGCGAACAACGTCGCCGTCACCTTCGCCCGCTACTGCCTGCCCACGATCTTCTTCATGGGCGTGCACGTGGTCATGGGCCAGATCCTGAACGCCCGCGGGAAGTTCGGCGCGATGATGTGGACTCCGGTCCTGAACAACATCGTCATGATCTTCACGTTCGGCATGTTCATCTACGTCTACGGCACCGCGGCGGATTCTCAGCTGCACGTCGACACGATCCCCGCGGACGGTGTCCGGCTGCTCGGCATCGGCACCCTGCTCGGTCTGACGGTGCAGGCGCTGGCGATGATCCCGTACCTGCGCGAGACCGGCTTCCGGTTCCGGCTGCGCTTCGACTGGAAGGGCCACGGCCTCGGCAAGGCGGTCAAGCTCGCCAAGTGGACCGTGCTGTTCGTCCTCGCCAACCAAGCGGGCGTCCTCGTCGTCACCCAGCTCGCCACCGCCGCGGGCAAGGCGTCCGGCGTGCCCGGCGCGGGCATCATGGGCTACTCGAACGCCCAGCTGATCTGGGGCATGCCGCAGGCCATCATCACCGTCTCCGTCATGGCGGCGATGCTGCCGAGGATCTCGCGCGCGGCACACGACGGCGACCCCGGAGCGGTCCGCGACGACATCTCGCAGGGCCTGCGCACCTCCGCGGTCGCGATCGTCCCGGTCGCCTTCATGTTCGTCGCCCTCGGCGTTCCGATGTGCACCCTGCTCTTCGGGTCCAGCGGCGCCGACGGCGCCCGCTCCATGGGCTACATCCTCATGGCGTTCGGCCTCGGCCTGATCCCGTACTCCGTGCAGTACGTCGTGCTGCGCGGCTTCTACGCGTACGAGGACACCCGGACGCCCTTCTACAACACGGTCATCGTGGCCGCCGTCAACGCGGCCGCGTCGGGGATCGCCTACCTCCTGCTGCCCGCCCAGTGGGCCGTGGTCGGCATGGCCGCCTCGTACGGTCTCGCGTACGCGATCGGTGTGGGCGTCGCCTGGCAGCGCCTGCGCAAGCGTCTCGGCGGCGATCTGGACGGCGCACAGGTCATCCGTACATACGCCCGCCTCTGCATGGCCTCGATCCCGGGGGCCGTCGCCGGTGGCGCGGTAGGTTTCCTGATCATGGGGGCGCTCGGCAGCGGCGCGGCAGGTTCGATCGCAGCGCTGGTCGTGGGCGGGGCCGTACTGCTGGGTGTCTTTTATGTCGCCGCCCGGCGCATGCGGATCGAAGAACTCAACTCGATGGTCGGAATGGTCCGCGGGCGCCTCGGCCGCTGACGGCCCGGCCGGCCGCACAACCATCGCGGGCTACCGCGTGTCGTGCTTATCGCCGGACTGTGGGCACAATTGGCTTTGGCGTCGCAGAGCGCGCAACGGATGGGGAGGCAGGAACGACGGTGGCGGAACGGAGTACGGCTGCCGTCGACGTGGCAGACAACAGTGGTGACGAGCCACTGACCGCGAAGGCGGAGCAGACCACGGCCGACGGGGTGGCCCAGACCCGGGAGCGGGACACGGCAGCGAACGAGGACGCGGAGGACACCGACGTTTCGACGAGCCCCGGCTCGTCCACTCCCCCCGAGCTGCACAGCGGTCACAAACTCGCGAGACGCTATCGCCTGGAGGAGTGCGTCACCCGGCTGGACGGATTCAGCAGCTGGCGCGCGGTGGACGAGAAGCTCCGCCGGGCCGTCGGGGTGCATCTGCTCCCCGCGGACCACCCGCGGGCACGATCCGTCCTCGCGGCGGCACGCTCGTCGGCGCTGCTCGGCGACCCTCGCTTCGTCCAGGTCCTGGACGCGGTCGAGGAGAACGACCTCGTGTACGTGGTGCACGAATGGCTGCCCGACGCCACGGAGTTGACCGCGCTGCTCGCCTCGGGCCCGCTCGAGGTGCACGAGGCCTACCAGCTCGTGAACCAGATCTCCCAGGCGATGGCCGCCGCTCACCGCGAGGGCCTCGCACATCTGCGGCTCACTCCGAGCGCGGTGCTGCGCACCTCGACCGGCCAGTGGCGCATCCGCGGCCTCGCCGTCAACGCCGCCCTGCGCGGCATCACGTCGGAGACGCCGCAGCGCACGGACACCGAGGCGATCGGTGCCCTCCTGTACGCCGCCCTGACGCAGCGCTGGCCCTACGAGGACGACGCGTACGGCCTGACCGGGCTGCCCAAGGACATCGGCCTGATCGCGCCCGACCAGGTGCGGGCCGGCGTGCATCGCGGGCTGTCCGAGCTGGCCATGCGTGCCCTCGTCAACGAGGGGGCGACGGCGTCGCGGCAGGATCCTCCCTGCACCACGACCGAGGACCTCGTGAAGGCCGTCGGCGAGATGCCTCGCATCCGTCCCCCGGAGCCCGTGTTCACGGCGCCCGCGGAGTACCAGCGCACGACCTACCAGCAGGGCACGTACGGCCGTCAGGCTCCGCGTCCCGGCGTGGCCCAGCCCATGCCGGCGGTGCCCCCGCCACCGCTGCAGAGTCCGACGGGCAAGGCGCTCAAGTGGGCCGTGTCGGCGTTGCTCATCGTGGCCCTCGGCCTCGGCAGCTGGCAGCTCGCGGAAGCCCTGATGGACCGCGGCACGTCGGGCGACTCCAACACGTCGCACAACACCGACAGCGACGAGAAGGGCGACGAGCACAAGCCGACGAAGCCGGTGGCCATCGAGGACGCCAGGGAGTATGTCGCCAAGGGCGGGGCACAGGCCCCGGGTGACGTGGCGAAGACCTACGACGGCGACAGCAAGACGTTCTGGCGTACCAAGACCTACAACGACGGCCCGAAGCTCGCGCCCTACAAGCCCGGCGTCGGTATCGTCTACGACCTCGGCTCGGCCAAGGACGTATCGGCCGCGTCGATAGCCCTTCAGTACGGCGGCGACCACACGACGGTCTCCCTGTACGCGGCCGATTCGCTGTCGCCCACGACATCGATCGACTCCATGAAGAGCATCGGTACGGACACCACGACGAGTACCACCGCGAAGATCGAGGCCGACAAGCCGGTGAAGACGCGGTACGTGCTCCTGTGGATGACGGCCGTGCCGAAGTCCGGATCCGACGGCTACTACGGAGCGGGTTACAAGCAGGCTCTCACCGACGTGAAGTTCACCGGCTGAGGGCCCACCTGGGGGAGGGGGTTCGAAAGTGGACGACGCCGCTTACGGCGAAGCAAGCGATCAGGACCTCCTCACCCGCCACGTCGCGGGTGACAAGGACGCCTTCGGTGAACTCGTGCGCCGCCATCGGGACCGCCTGTGGGCCGTCGCCCTGCGCACCCTGAGAGACCGGGAAGAAGCCGCCGACGCCGTCCAGGACGCCCTGGTCTCCGCCTACCGGGCGGCGCACACGTTCCGCGGGCAGTCCGCCGTCACGACGTGGCTGCACCGCATCACCGTGAACGCCTGCCTCGACCGCGCCCGCAAGGCCGCGTCGCGGAAGACTTCCCCCGTCGAGGACACGGAGCGCCTGGAGCAGCTCCTCGAACCCCACGAGTCCGCGGCCGCGCCCGCCGAACGCAATGACCTGCACCGTGAACTCTTCGAGGCACTGGGCACCCTTCCCGTCGACCAGCGGGCCGCGCTCGTCCTGGTCGACATGCAGGGCTACCCCGTGGCCGAGGCGGCCCGCGTTCTCGGCGTTCCCACCGGCACGGTCAAGAGCCGCTGCGCACGCGGCAGAGCCAGACTCCTGCCGTTGGTCACCCATCTGCGGACCGACGACGGCGCCAACACAAGTAGCGAGAACCCGCACCCGGAAGCATCCGAAAGGAACCGGACGCAGGGGACATCCGTCCCACCGGCAGCAGAGCCCCGGGACGGGGCAGGACCGAGTGATTCAGCTGCCGTGAAGGGCGGAGGTGGGCGAGCGTGACATCCACGACCGACACGGCCGAGCACCCCGAGATCGACGAGATCTCCGACCTCACGGAGGGCCTGCTCTCTCCCTCCCGCACCGGGGAGGTACAGGAGCACCTGCACAGCTGCGAGCTGTGCGCCGACGTCTACGCCTCCCTGCAGGAGATCCGCGGCACCCTCGGCACGCTCCCCGGCCCGGCTCACATGCCTGCCGATATCGCGGGGCGTATCGACGCCGCGCTCGCCGCGGAGGCACTGCTCGACACGAAGGCACCTGTCGACACCGAGTACGAGGGCAAGGACGAAGCCGAGGCACACTCCGCGTCGCCTGTTTCACGTGAAACAACGCCGACCGACTCGCCGGCCACTCCCGCGGACCGCCCTTCAGGTCATCCCCGCGCCGCGACAGGTCCGGGGCGCGGCGGCCGGACGCGCGCCCGGCGCCGTCGGGGTGCCGCTCTGGGAGCGGTCTTCACCGCAGCCGCGATCGGCCTGGGAGTCTTTTTCCTGCAGAACGGGGGCGGCACACCTACCGGCGCTCCCGAGAGCGGCACGCCCCGTCAGACGAGCTCCGCACTCTCCTTCTCCGAGAACAAGCTCGAGAGTCAGGTGCAGAACCTTCTGACGGAGAAATCCGCCGCGCCCTCCGACTCGTCGACATCCAAGCCGTCCCTCGACATCCAGCAGTCGGGGCCGAAGACCCCCCGAACGAATTCCCCGATGCGAGGGAAGACCGTCGTCGTACCGGACTGCATACAGCGGGGTACCGGCCGTGAGACCCCTGCTCTCGCCATCGAGCGGGGAGACTACAAGGGCACCAGCGCCTACCTCGTGGTGCTGCCCCACGAGTCGGATCCTGCCCAGGTCTCGGCTTACGTCATCGACGCGGCTTGTGTGAAGCAGTCGTCCTCGGCTCCCGGCAAACTGCTGCTGGCTCACTCCTACGCACGGCGCTGACTCCACACCGGGACACACTTCGCGTGTGCTCCCGGACACGGTGGGAATGCGCGCCCCGTAGGATCCGTTGGGTGGGGTGAGAGTCCGGAGACGGACTCCCCCGGCAGTACGCAGCAGTCCCGCAGAGACGAGGAATCAAGCCGTGAGCGACGTCCGTAACGTGATCATCATCGGCTCCGGGCCCGCCGGCTACACGGCGGCCCTGTACACCGCGCGCGCGTCGCTGAAGCCGCTGGTGTTCGAGGGCGCTGTCACCGCGGGCGGTGCCCTGATGAACACCACCGAGGTGGAGAACTTCCCCGGCTTCCAGGACGGCATCATGGGCCCCGAGCTCATGGACAACATGCGCGCGCAGGCCGAGCGCTTCGGCGCCGAGCTGGTCCCGGACGACGTCATCTCCGTCGATCTGACGGGCGAGATCAAGACCGTCACCGACACGGCGGGCACCGTGCACCGCGCGAAGGCCGTCATCGTCACGACCGGCTCCCAGCACCGCAAGCTCGGCCTGCCGAACGAGGACGCGCTCTCCGGTCGTGGCGTTTCCTGGTGCGCGACGTGCGACGGCTTCTTCTTCAAGGACCAGGACATCGCCGTGATCGGCGGCGGTGACACCGCGATGGAGGAGGCGACCTTCCTCTCCCGGTTCGCCAAGTCCGTGACGATCGTGCACCGCCGTGACACCCTGCGTGCCTCCAAGGCCATGCAGGATCGCGCCTTCGCCGACCCGAAGATCAAGTTCGCCTGGGACAGCGAGATCGCCGAGGTCCACGGTGACCAGAAGCTCTCGCACCTGACACTGCGCAACGTCAAGACGGGTGAGACCTCCGAGCTCCCGGTCACCGGTCTGTTCATCGCGATCGGCCACGACCCGCGCACCGAGCTCTTCAAGGGCCAGCTCGAGCTGGACGACGAGGGCTACCTGAAGGTCGAGGCCCCCTCGACCCGGACGAACCTGACCGGTGTCTTCGGTGCCGGTGACGTCGTCGACCACACCTACCGCCAGGCGATCACCGCGGCCGGCACTGGCTGCTCCGCCGCCCTGGACGCCGAGCGCTTCCTCGCCTCTCTCACCGACAGCGAGTCCGCCGCAGCCGCCGCCGTCTGAGAACTCACACCCGCCCCACCGCATCACCAAAGTAGCTAAGGAGCCCGCCGTGGCCGGCAACCTCAAGAACGTGACCGACGCTTCCTTCGACGAGGACGTCCTCAAGAGCGACAAGCCCGTACTGGTGGACTTCTGGGCCGCCTGGTGCGGACCGTGCCGCCAGATTGCGCCGTCCCTCGAGGCGATCGCCGCCGAGTACGGCGACAAGATCGAGGTCGTCAAGCTCAACATCGACGAGAACCCGGCCATCGCCGCGAAGTACGGCGTCATGTCGATCCCGACCCTGAACGTCTACCAGGGCGGCGAGGTCGCCAAGACCATCGTCGGCGCCAAGCCGAAGGCCGCCATCGTGCGCGACCTCGAGGACTTCATCGCCAGCTGATCGGCGATGCGGCTCCACGGCGGAGCGGCAATGTTTCACGTGAAACACGAACGGGCCAACCCAACCGGGTTGGCCCGTTTGCGTGACCGCCGCAACGGATGCATCGGGACTCACAGAGGGCGGAGTGCCGGTTCCTTCTGTACCGCTCCGAGGAGCCGGTCCAGGGCGAGCTCGACGTCCTCCTTCCACGAGAGCGTCGTACGCAGCTCGAGGCGAAGGCGCGGATACGAGGGGTGGGGCCGCACGGTCTTGAAACCAACGGCCAGCAGATGGTCCGCGGGGAGCATGCAGGCCGGTTCTTTCCACTGCGCGTCACCGAACGCCTCGATCGCCTTGAACCCCCTCCGCAGCAGATCCTTGGCCACGGTCTGCACCATCACCCGGCCGAGCCCCTGGCCCTGATAGCCGGGCATGATCCACGCCGTCATCAGCTGCACAGCATCGGGGGAGACCGGACTCGTGGGAAAGGCAGTGGAGCGGGGGACGTACGCCGGAGGCGCGTAGAGAACGAAGCCGACCGGGACATCGTCCACGTAGACGACCCGGCCGCAGGAACCCCATTCCAGGAGGACAGCCGAAATCCAGGCCTCCTTCTCCAGCTCCGGAGTTCCTGCCTTTACCGCGGCTTGGCCGCTGACCGGATCCAGCTCCCAGAAGACACACGACCGGCAACGCTTGGGAAGGTCCGGAAGGTTGTCCAGTGTGAGCGGTACGAGCCGACGCCCCATGAAGGCAGTTCCTCACTTCCTTCGCCCGCCGCACCTCGGGCGGCTGTCAGAGCGCTCCGTTCCCTGAGCAGGCTGCCGACAAAACCGCCGACCGCGCCCAGCCCGAGACCAGCGGTCATCAGCCCGGCACGACTCACCGATTGCATGACCCGCCTCCCGCGTGAGGTGACTTTGAGGGGTGCGCTCTTCCCCGTCGCATCGTATCCACGAAGCGATTCCATCGATACCGACAGAAAGCAAAGAGCAGGCCGTGTTCCGGTACACACCGGACACGGCCTGCTCTCGTGAGACGTGCGTCGAACGGGATCAACCCCCCGTTCTCCTAGCCCTCGTTCTCCTGGTCCTCGTCTTCCGCCGCTCCGTGCTGGAGGACGGGTCCCTCACCCGGAGCGAGCTGACCGAGGATGCGCTCCAGGTCGTCCATCGAGGCGAACTCGACGACGATCTTGCCCTTCTTCTGCCCGAGATCGACCTTCACCCGCGTCTCGAACCGGTCGGACAACCGCGTGGCGAGCTCGCTGAGCGCCGGCGAGAGACGCGTCCCGGCCCGCGGCCCCTTGGCACGCGCCGTGCTCGTCGGACGTGAACCCATCAGGGTCACGATCTCCTCGACGGCCCGCACCGAAAGCCCCTCGGCGACGATCCGGTGAGCGAGGCGATCCTGCTCCTCCGAGTCCTCCACGGAGAGCAGGGCACGCGCGTGGCCGGCCGACAGCACGCCTGCGGCCACCCGACGCTGAACGGCCGGAGAGAGCTTCAGGAGCCGCAAGGTGTTGGAGACCTGCGGCCGCGAACGCCCGATCCGGTCGGCCAACTGGTCGTGCGTGCAGTTGAAGTCCTTCAGCAACTGGTCGTAGGCGGCAGCCTCTTCCAGCGGGTTCAGCTGAGCGCGGTGCAGGTTCTCCAGGAGTGCGTCGAGGAGAAGCTTCTCGTCGTCCGTCGCCCGGACGATCGCCGGAATGCGCTCCAGACCAGCCTCTCGGCAGGCGCGCCAACGCCGCTCACCCATGATGAGCTCGAAGCGCGACGAGCTCAGCTGCCGTACGACGACGGGCTGGAGAAGCCCGACTTCCTTGATCGAGGTGACGAGTTCGGCGAGGGCGTCCTCGTCGAACACCTCACGCGGCTGACGCGGGTTGGGCGTGATGGCGTCAATCGGAAGTTCGGCGAAGTATGCTCCCGCCGGCGCTTCCGGAGCGTCCACCGGACCGCCGAACAGATCCTCTGTTTCATGTGAAACCTGGGGCTGCGGAAGCGAGGCAACCTTCGCCGCTGCCACTCCGCGTTCCGCCGTCAGGATGGGCCCGGAAGAAGGCGAGCCGGGGACACCCCCCATCGCGCCGCTCGGTGCCGTCTTGTCGGGGGTGGGGGCTGCTGGAATCAGTGCGCCGAGGCCGCGGCCCAGTCCCCTCCGTCGCTCGCTCACTGGATACCCTCCACCGTGCTGTGCTGGTCAAGTTGAGTGCCCGCATGGGCGTGCTGAGCGTCGTAGCGGATACCGACCCCGCGCAGCGCCATCTCCCGCGCCGCCTCGAGGTAGGAGAGTGCGCCGCTCGACCCTGGATCGTAGGTGAGCACCGTCTGCCCGTAGCTCGGCGCCTCGGAGATACGCACGGAGCGCGGGATGCTCGTCCGCAGGACCTCTTCGCCGAAGTGGCTCCGGACCTCGTCGGCGACCTGCGACGCCAGCCGGGTGCGGCCGTCGTACATCGTGAGCAGGATCGTCGACACATGCAGATCCGGGTTCAGATGCCCGCGCACCAGATCCACGTTGCGCAGGAGCTGCCCCAGGCCCTCCAGCGCGTAGTACTCGCACTGGATCGGGATCAGCACCTCGGCGCCGGCGACCAGAGCATTGACCGTCAGCAGGCCGAGCGACGGCGGGCAGTCGATGAGGATGTAATCCAAGGGCTGCTCATACGCCTGGATCGCGCGCTGCAGTCTGCTCTCGCGTGCCACCAGCGAGACCAGCTCGATCTCCGCACCGGCGAGGTCGATGGTGGCTGGGGCACAGAAGAGGCCCTCCACATCGACCACGGGCTGTACGACTTCGGACAGCGGCTTGCTCTCGACCAACACGTCGTAGATCGAAGGCACTTCGGCGTGATGGTCGATACCCAGAGCCGTGGAGGCGTTGCCCTGCGGATCCAGGTCGATCACCAGCACGCGGGCACCGTGCAGCGCCAGCGAGGCGGCAAGGTTGACCGTTGTGGTGGTCTTGCCGACCCCGCCCTTCTGGTTGGCAACCACCATGACGCGGGTCTGCTCAGGTCGTGGCAGGCCCTCGCCTGCGCGACCAAGGGCTTCTACCGCCAGCTGGGCAGCACGACCGATAGGGGTGTCGTCCATCGGAGGCGGTGTTTCACGTGAAACATCCTCCCCCACCGACTCGGTACGGGGACCGGGGACCGGATCGGTCATCGGTCCCGCGATGTTGGCGTCGGACCGCAAGGATTCACTCTCCTCGACTTCAGGCTCGCAATGAACAGAGCCTCCCATGCTTTCGGGGTCGTGAACCAGCGAGGCCCTGTCTTCTGTGGAGGAAACGGCCTCTGTGGACAACTCCGTGCCCGATTCGAGGGATCCGAGAGACCTACGGTCGCGGGGGGCAGCCGCGGCGCGACCGCGGCTGATGATGCCATGCAGCAGTGAGCGACGTTTCACGTGAAACACGATGCACCGCAGCCCGGTCGGCACCCGTGCGACACCCCGACATACATACGTTTGGCAGGTTTCACGGAGCGCGGGTCACTGTCAGGACGATTCAGCGGCCACCCACCGACGCCCCTCGGTGCCGTCCAGTGCGTGCGCTGCCCACACCGGACACTCAGGACCCACGAGACAAGCGTCACTCAAAAATCGATGGCAGCTCAGGCAAAAGCAATGGCCGCTCAGGTCCTCAGGACCCGAGCGGCCATCACCGCGAGAAACGGACTGTCGCCTAGAACACAGCAGACGCCTCGAAGACGAGGAGCAGCGTCAGCGTCGACGCCGTACACGTCCGGCGCGAGCTGCCTTGGCGCGCTTCGCCGCGAAGCGCACACCGCCGGGGCTCTCCCCGACCTCGACACGCACCACGGTCGAGAGCGGATCCACCACGCCCTCACCGACGTGAAGCACCGAGGTGGCCACCGCACCGAGCTTGCTCAGGGCAGCACCCGCGCTCTTGACCTCTTCCTCGGCGGTGTCGCCCTTGAGGGCCAGCATCTCGCCGTACGGCCGCAGCAGCGGGACGCCCCACGCCGCGAGACGGTCCAGCGGAGCGACAGCGCGCGCTGTCACCACATGGACGGGGTTCAGCTTGCCGAGGACCTCTTCGGCGCGGCCGCGGACCACGGTCACATGGTCGAGGCCGAGGAGCTCGACGACCTCGGTGAGGAAGGTCGTGCGCCGCAGCAGAGGCTCCAGGAGCGTGATCTTCAGGTCGGGTCGTACCAGGGCCAGTGGGATACCGGGCAGGCCGGCACCGGAGCCCACGTCGCAGACGGTGACGCCCTCCGGCACGACCTCGGACAGTACGGCGCAGTTCAGGATGTGCCGCTCCCACAGCCGGGGCACTTCCCGGGGACCGATGAGACCACGCTGCACCCCCGCGTCGGCCAGCAGCTCCGCGTACCGGACCGCGTCCGTGTAGCGCTCGCCGAATACCGCTCGGGCCTGTTCAGGAGCCGGGGGAAGCTCTGCTGCCTCCGTCACGTGGACCGTCCTTCCGTACCGCGCTGCCGCGTTGGGTGGCTGACTATCAGGCTGACAAAGATCGGCCCCGCCTGCGAACAGACGGGGCCGTAGAGCGACGTACCGCTCAGGCGGGGAGCACGACGACGAAGCGCTGCGGCTCCTCGCCCTCGGACTCGCTGCGCAGGCCGGCGGCCTTGACCGCGTCGTGGACGACCTTGCGCTCGAAGGGAGTCATCGGGTCGAGCTTGACCGGCTCGCCGTTGCTCTTCACCTCGGCCGCAGCCTTGGCGCCCAGCTCGGAGAGCTCAGCACGCTTCTTCGCACGGTAACCGGCGATGTCGAGCATGAGGCGGCTACGGTCACCGGTCTCCCGGTGGACAGCCAGGCGGGTCAGCTCCTGGAGGGCCTCGAGGACCTCACCGTCGCGGCCGACCAGCTTCTGCAGGTCGCGGGTGGACGCGTCGCTGACGATCGAGACGGCAGCGCGGTCGGCCTCGACGTCCATGTCGATGTCGCCGTCGAGGTCGGCGATGTCCAGCAGACCCTCGAGATAGTCCGCCGCGATCTCGCCTTCCTGCTCGAGGCGAGTCAGGGTGTCGCTGCCCTCAGGAGCGGCGGAGGTGGTGCCTTCCGTCACGGGATGGACTCCTTCTTACTTCTTGGACGGGGACTTGGGCCGCTGCGGGCCCTTGCGCTGTCCGGACTTGGCTTTGCTGCGGGCAGGGGTACCGGAAGCGGGCTTGCCAGCGGCCGGCTTGGCCTCGGGCTTGGCGTCGTCCGCCTCGTCCTTCTTCTCGAGGGACGTGGGCTCCGGCGCGTCGGACTCGTCCTTGGCGGCGCTCTGGGCGGTGCCGTGCTGGCGCTGCGACTTGGACTGGCGCTTGGGCTGCTGCCGCTTCGGCGTACCGCCTGTCGTCTGGCCCCCGTCCTCGTCCTCGGTCAGGGTGCCGGCCGTGCTCTTGATGACCGTTCCGTCGGCCTGGGCGGCGAGGTTCACCTTGGTCAGGCCGTTGATGAACTTGCGCTCGAACTCGTTGCGGTCGCGGCCCTTGGCGACGATCGCCTTCACGACGGCGCGCTCGCGGCGGTTGCGCGTCTTCTCGGCGTGCGAGACGTGCTTGAGCAGACGCTCCAGGAACGCGGCCTGCGCCTTGCTGCCGGGGGTCGGGTTCTGGCGGATGACGTACATCTGCTGGCCCATGGTCCACACGTTGGTGGTCAGCCAGTAGACGAGAACACCGACCGGGAAGTTGATGCCGAAGACGGCGAACATGACCGGGAAGACGTACATCAGCATCTTCTGCTGCTGCATGAACGGCGTCTTCACCGTCATGTCGACGTTCTTGGTCATCAGCTGGCGCTGCGTGTAGAACTGCGACGCCGACATCAGGACGATCATGATCGCGGTGACGACGCGGACGTCGGTCAGCGAGGCGCCCAGCGAGGCGACCTTGTCGGCGCTGTCGGTGAACTTGGCCGCGAGCGGGGCGCCGAAGATGTGCGCCTTACGCGCGCTCGCCAGCAGATCATCGTTGATGACGCCGATCGTGGTGCCCGTCGCGATGCCGTTGAGCACGTGGTACAGGGCGAAGAAGAACGGCGACTGCGCCAGGATGGGCAAGCACGAGGAGAGCGGGTTGGTACCCGTCTCCTTGTACAGCTTCATCATCTCTTCGGACTGGCGCTGCTTGTCGTTCTTGTAGCGCTCCTGGATCTTCTTCATCTCGGGCTGCAGCGTCTGCATCGCCCGAGTGGCCTTGATCTGCTTCACGAAGAGCGGGATCAGGCAGATACGGATCAGGATCACCAGGGACACGATGGACAGGCCCCAGGCCCAGCCCGTGTCCGGGCCGAAGATCGCCCCGTACAACGAGTGGAACTGGACGATGACCCAAGAAACTGGTGTCGTGATGAAGCTGAAAAAACCGGCAATCGTGTCCACTAATCAGGCTCCTTGAGCATGGGACGGGGTCTCGGCGGCGGGGCTCGAGGGGCTGGTGTGGCCACACTCTGAAGGCGCGCCGGCGGCGGAAGGCCCGCCCTTGCGTTCGCGCCAGGCGTTACGCAGCATTTCGTGCCACCGCGGACGCTTACGCGGCGGAACGTGGTCGACACCGCCGAGCGACCACGGGTTGCACCGGAGGATGCGCCAGGCGGTGAGGGCTGTTCCCTTGATCGCACCGTGACGGTCGATCGCTGTGAAGCCGTAGTGGGAACACGACGGGTAGTACTTGCACACAGGCCCCAGCAGAGGGCTGATGGTCCACTGGTAGAGCTTGATCAGAGCAAGCAGCGGATATTTCATCGCGCGCCCCCTCCCAGTAGCCGCTGAAGGGCGGCATCCAGGTCTCGGGCCAGCTGTGCATGGTCGGCGTCACCCGCGCCGGGCAACGCACGTACGACTACCAGGCTACCGGGGGACAACAGTGCGAGTCGGTCGCGCATGAGGTGGCGAAGCCTGCGCTTCACCGCATTACGTACGACAGCTCCACCGACTGCCTTGCTCACGACGAAACCCGCACGCGTCGGGGGAACGCTCTCCCCAGGCGCGTGCGGGTCCGTTGCACCGCTACGTAGATGGACGACAAGGAGCGGGCGACCGGCCCGGCGTCCTCGGCGTACCGCGGTCGCGAAGTCTTCGCGCCGCCTCAGCCGATTCTCGGTAGGCAGCACGTCATGACCTGTACGCGATCAGGCGGACAGGCTTGCGCGACCCTTGCCACGGCGGTTCGCGAGAATCGCGCGGCCGGCACGGGTGCGCATCCGCAGGCGGAAGCCGTGGGTCTTGGCGCGACGACGGTTGTTCGGCTGGAAGGTGCGCTTGCTCACTCGGGGGCTCCAGAAATGATCGTGTAGTGGCGGGACATCGCCTGGCTGTCACCGTGCGCCCACGAGAAGCTCGCGTATACGCACCGAGTGCACCGCTTCACAATCACAGATCGTGATCTTTGCCCATCGGAGGCAGGCGGCAGCAGCCATCGACAACTCGACCTGGTCACGGTACGCGCGGCTAGTCCATCCGGTCAAACCGCCATCGGGTGAGGGACACTGTGCACAGCCTGTGGACAACAACTTGAACCGCACCGGTTGCCCTGACTACCGTGGCTGAACTCCGATTCGTTCCCTTCTCACCGCACCACCCCGATTTTCTTCCGACCCGTCCCAGAACCACACCTTCGTGGGACCTGCGAGAGAGCGTGCCCTGTGGCTGACGTACCTGCCGATCTTGCCGCAGTGTGGCCACGAGTTCTGGAACAGCTGCTCGGGGAGGGCCGTGGGCAGGGCGTCGAGACGAAGGACGAGCACTGGATCCGGCGCTGCCAGCCTCTCGCGCTGGTCGCCGACACCGCGCTGCTCGCCGTGCCGAACGAGTTCGCGAAGGGCGTACTCGAGGGACGGCTCGCGCCGGTCGTGGCCGAGACGCTGAGCCGCGAGTGCGGCCGCCCGATCCGGATCGCGATCACGGTCGACGACTCCGTCGGTGAACAGCCCGCGCCGCCCGCACCCCCCGTACAGCAGCACCGCTACGACGAGCCCGAGCTGCCGTCGGCCCAAGCCCAGGGCCAGAGCCAGAACCAGCCCCATGAGCCGTACGACCCGTACGGCCGCCGCGCGGACGACCATGCGCAGGGCCCCCGCAGTGATCAGGGCGCCCGCGCCGACCAGCTCCCGACCGCCCGCCCCGCGTACCCGGACTACCAGCGTCCGGAGCCGGGCGCCTGGCCGCGGTCGCAGGACGAGTACAGCTGGCAGCAGCCGCGGCTCGGCTTCCCCGAGCGCGATCCGTACGCGAATCCGCCCCAGCAGCCGCAGCACGACTACCGGCAGCAGGAACGCTCCCCGTACGAGCAGCAGAACGAGCGCTCCCCTTACGAACAGCAGCAGGAGCGGTCCCCCTACGAACAGCAGCAGGAGCGGTCCCCCTACGACCAGCAGCCGGACCGGACGGGTTACGACCAGCAGTCGGACCGCAACGGTTACGACCAGCAGGTCGAACGCTCCGGATACGAGCAGCAGGCCGAGCGGTCGTCGTACGAACAGCAGATGTCGGACCGTCAGGGGCGGCACGGCCGGCACGAGCGCCGTGACCTCAACGACGGTCCCATGGGCGGCCGCCCCGGGCAGGACGGCGGGCGCGCGGGCCGCGGTGTCCCCAGCGGTGCCCCCGGACCGCTCGCCGCGCAGCCCGCGCCCGCGACGGGTCCGGGCGAGCCGACCGCGCGACTGAACCCGAAGTACCTCTTCGACACCTTCGTCATCGGTGCCTCGAACCGTTTCGCGCACGCGGCCGCGGTCGCCGTCGCCGAGGCGCCGGCGAAGGCGTACAACCCCCTCTTCATCTATGGGGAGTCGGGGCTCGGCAAGACCCACCTGCTGCACGCGATCGGGCACTACGCGCGCAGCCTGTACCCGGGCACGCGGGTGCGTTACGTGAGCTCGGAGGAGTTCACGAACGAGTTCATCAACTCGATCCGCGACGGCAAGGGCGACAGCTTCCGCAAGCGGTACCGCGAGATGGACATCCTTCTTGTCGACGACATCCAGTTCCTCGCGGACAAGGAGTCGACGCAGGAGGAGTTCTTCCACACCTTCAACACGCTCCACAACGCGAACAAGCAGATCGTGCTCTCCAGCGACCGGCCGCCCAAGCAGCTGGTGACCCTGGAGGACCGGCTGCGCAACCGCTTCGAGTGGGGTCTGATCACCGACGTCCAGCCGCCCGAGCTGGAGACCCGGATCGCGATCCTTCGTAAGAAGGCGGTGCAGGAGCAGCTGAACGCTCCGCCGGAGGTCCTCGAGTTCATCGCGTCCCGCATCTCGCGCAACATCCGCGAGCTGGAGGGTGCGCTGATCCGGGTCACGGCGTTCGCGTCGCTGAACCGGCAGCCGGTGGACCTCGGCCTGACGGAGATCGTCCTCAAGGACCTGATCCCCGGCGGCGAGGACTCGGCCCCCGAGATCACGGCGACGGCGATCATGGCCGCGACGGCCGACTACTTCGGCCTGACGGTGGAGGACCTGTGCGGATCGTCGCGCAGCCGCGTCCTGGTGACGGCACGCCAGATCGCGATGTACCTGTGCCGTGAGCTCACCGACCTGTCCCTGCCGAAGATCGGGGCGCAGTTCGGCGGCCGCGACCACACGACCGTCATGCACGCGGACCGCAAGATCCGCGCGCTGATGGCCGAGCGGCGGTCCATCTACAACCAGGTCACCGAGCTCACCAACCGCATCAAGAACGGCTGACAGCAGCCTTCAGACCCCTCTGTACGCCGTCGAAGGGCGCCCCGGGACAACTCCTGGGGCGCCCTTCTTCGATGCGACGGGACAGCTCGGTCGGACGCGGTGTTCGATTCCGATCCCTGGTTACGGGTGTTCTCCACAGATGTGCGGACTTTCTTGCGTCCACACCCTGGGGACTGCCAAGTTGTCCAGACTGTGTCCACAGGGCCTCGCGATGAATGACCATCAGACCAGGTCAGACGGCTGTGGATTCGTGGACAAAAGATCTCCACAGGCTGTGGACAAGATCCTCCTCCACAGGGTGTGGGTTTCCTTGTCCACCGTCGACCCACAGGTCAGCGGTCCTTGTGCACAGCTGCGGCGGCTTCTCCACACGGCTGTCCACTGTTCGGCAACGCAACGCGCAAAATCACCGTGCCGAGTGAAAGGCGTCACATCAAGGGGTGTGGTTGGGCTGTGGGGAACCGGGGTAAAGCTGGGGACAGCCCTGGGGAGAAGTGACCCGGGCCTGTGCATCGGGTGTGCAGAACTTTTCCCCGTCCACAGAGAACCCCGGTTGTCCACCGCTCGCGCCCACAGGCCCGGTGGACAAAAAACCGACTCTGACCTGCGAAAAGGCAGTTATCCACGGTTTCCACAGCCCCTACTACTACTCCCAACTAGAGAGAGCTGGGAATCAGGATTGAAGTGGGGGCTGTGCACAACTCGGGGTCCGGTGCCCGACAGCGGGTCGGCACGACTTGACCCCGAGCGGCAACGACTGTCAGCGCCGTACGTCAGACTGTTCCCCGGTGTCCTTCCCATGTGGCGGCTGAGCGACACCGAGTCACACGACGAAGACCGAAGACCAACGCAGGGCGAGAGCAGCCAGCAACAGCAGGAGGCGGCTTACGGTGAAGATCCGGGTGGAACGCGACGTACTCGCGGAGGCAGTGGCCTGGGCGGCGCGCAGCCTCCCGGCCCGACCGCCTGCGCCGGTCCTCGCGGGCCTTCTCCTGAAGGCCGAGGAGGGCGCACTGAGCCTGTCGAGCTTCGACTACGAGGTCTCGGCGCGGGTCTCGGTCGACGCGGAGATCGACGAGGAAGGCACCGTCCTCGTGTCGGGCCGGCTCCTGGCGGACATCTGCCGTGCCCTGCCGAACCGTCCGGTGGAGATTTCCACAGACGGTGTACGAGCGACCGTGGTCTGCGGCTCCTCGCGATTCACACTCCACACCCTGCCTGTGGAGGAGTACCCGGCACTGCCGCAGATGCCGACCGCGACGGGCACGGTCCCCGGTGAGGTCTTCGCCTCCGCCGCGGCCCAGGTGGCCATCGCCGCCGGCCGTGACGACACCCTGCCGGTGCTCACAGGTGTGCGTATCGAGATCGAGGGCGACACGGTCACCCTCGCGTCGACCGACCGCTACCGCTTCGCGGTCCGCGAGTTCCTGTGGAAGCCGGAGGACCCCGAGGCGTCCGCGGTCGCCCTGGTGCCCGCCAAGACGCTCCTGGACACCGCCAAGGCGCTCACGAGCGGTGACACGGTCACCCTGGCCCTGTCGGGCTCCGGCGCCGGTGAGGGTCTCATCGGCTTCGAAGGCGCGGGCCGCCGTACGACGACGCGTCTTCTCGAGGGCGACCTGCCGAAGTACCGCACCCTGTTCCCGACGGAGTTCAACTCCGTGGCCGTGATCGAGACCGCCCCCTTCGTGGAGGCCGTCAAGCGTGTCGCCCTCGTCGCCGAGCGGAACACCCCGGTGCGGCTCAGCTTCGAGCAGGGCGTGCTGATCCTGGAGGCGGGCTCCAGCGACGACGCACAGGCTGTGGAAAGGGTCGACGCCCAGCTCGACGGTGACGACATCTCGATCGCCTTCAACCCGACGTTCCTCCTGGACGGTCTGAGCGCGATCGACTCCCCCGTCGCCCAGCTCTCCTTCACGACCTCCACGAAGCCGGCGCTGCTCAGCGGCAGGCCCGCCGTGGACGCCGAGGCGGACGACGCGTACAAGTACCTGATCATGCCGGTGCGGCTGTCGGGCTGACGCTCCACAGGGCATGGCCGCCGGGCGTTGGTCTGAGCGGCTATGCCCACAGGTGTGCGTGAGATCCCCTTCTGCCCGAAAGGCGTGGGTGGTACCCCCAGGTTTAGGCTCGGAACACAGGTGCGGGAGTACCTCACGCACCACCTCACGCCCCGTCGCAACTTAAGGAACCACCTGATGGAGCTCGGTCTCGTCGGTCTCGGCAAGATGGGCGGCAACATGCGCGAGCGCATCCGCCGCGCAGGCCACACCGTCATCGGATACGACCGCAATCCGGACCTCGCGGACGTCCACAGCCTCGGAGAGCTTGTGGGCAAGCTCAAGGGCCCGCGTGTGGTGTGGGTGATGGTCCCCGCCGGCGGCCCGACCCAGGCCACCGTCGACGAGCTCGCCGAACTCCTCGAGCCGGGCGACATCGTCGTGGACGGCGGCAACTCGCGCTGGACCGACGACGAGAAGCACGCCGTCGAGCTGGGCATCAAGGGCATCGGCTTCGTCGACTGCGGCGTCTCCGGCGGCGTCTGGGGCCTGGAGAACGGCTACGCCCTGATGTACGGCGGCACCAAGGAGCACGTCGCCAAGGTCCAGCCGATCTTCGACGCCCTCAAGCCGGAGGGCGAATTCGGCGCTGTACACGCGGGCAAGGTCGGCGCGGGCCACTTCGCGAAGATGGTCCACAACGGCATCGAGTACGCCATGATGCAGGCCTACGCCGAGGGCTGGGAGCTTCTGGAGAAGGTCGACTCCGTGGAGAACGTCCGCGAGGTCTTCCGCTCCTGGCAGGAGGGCACGGTCATCCGTTCCTGGCTGCTCGACCTGGCGGTCAACGCGCTGGACGACGACGAGCACCTGGAGAAGCTGCGCGGCTTCGCCGCCGACTCCGGAGAGGGCCGCTGGACGGTCGAGGCGGCCATCGACAACGCGGTTCCGCTGCCCGCGATCACCGCGTCCCTCTTCGCGCGCTTCGCCTCGCGCCAGGACGACTCGCCGCAGATGAAGATGATCGCCGCCCTGCGCAACCAGTTCGGCGGCCACGCAGTCGAGAAGAGTTAGCCCGGAAAGCGAACGCGCAGAGCGAACGCACAACGCATCCACGAAGCTCCACGACGAAGTAGTCCACACCAGCTCCACACCTTGGGGGAGGTCGGCGAACGACCATGCACGTGACGCATCTGTCGCTGGCCGACTTCCGCTCGTACGCCCGGGTCGAGGTCTCTCTCGATCCGGGCGTCACCGCGTTCGTGGGCCCGAACGGGCAGGGCAAGACCAACCTCGTCGAGGCCGTCGGCTACCTCGCCACTCTCGGCAGCCACCGGGTCTCCTCGGACGCGCCGCTGGTCCGCATGGGCGCCGAGCGCGCCGTCATCCGGGCCGCGGTCCGGCAGGGCGAGCGACAGCAGCTCATCGAGCTCGAACTCAACCCGGGCAAGGCGAACCGCGCCAGGATCAACCGGTCCTCGCAGGTCAGACCCCGTGATGTGCTCGGCATCGTGCGCACGGTCCTGTTCGCGCCGGAGGACCTCGCGCTCGTCAAGGGCGACCCCGGCGAGCGCCGCCGCTTCCTCGACGAGCTGATCACGGCCCGCTCCCCGCGCATGGCCGGTGTCCGGTCCGACTACGACCGCGTGCTCAAGCAGCGCAACACGCTCCTCAAATCGGCCGCGCTCGCCCGCAGGCACGGCGGCCGCTCCATGGACCTGTCCACCCTCGACGTCTGGGACCAGCACCTCGCGCGCGTGGGCGCCGAGCTGCTCGCGCAGCGGTTCGACCTGATCGCCACGCTCCAGCCGCTCGCCGACAAGGCGTACGAACAGCTGGCGCCCGGCGGCGGCCCGCTCGCCCTGGAATACAAGCCGTCCTCGCCCGAAATCGACGGCCACGCGCGCGAAGAGCTCTACGAACAGCTGATGACCGCCCTCGAAGCGGCCCGCAAACAGGAGATCGAGCGGGGCGTGACCCTCGTCGGACCGCACCGCGACGACCTGGTCCTCAAGCTCGGCCAGCTGCCGGCGAAGGGGTACGCCAGCCATGGCGAGTCCTGGTCCTACGCGCTGGCGCTGCGCCTGGCCTCGTACGACCTGCTGCGGGCCGAAGGGAACGAGCCGGTGCTCGTGCTCGACGACGTCTTCGCGGAGCTCGACGCGCGGCGCAGGGAGCGCCTCGCCGAGCTGGTCGCCCCCGGGGAGCAGGTCCTGGTGACGGCCGCGGTGGACGACGACGTGCCGGGCGTCCTGGCGGGCACGCGGTACGCGGTGTCCGAAGGCACGGTGGAGCGGATATGAGCGAGAACACATCCGGCGACGTCCCGCCGAAGGCCCCCGAGCCGTCCGGCATCGATCTCGCGCGTGTGGCCCTGCGGGCCGCGAAGGAACAGGCACGCGCGCGTGGAGTGGCCGACCAGCAGAAGAAGCAGGCCCGGCGCGGTGGCGGACTGAGGTCCGGGGCCCGTGCCGACGGCCGCGACCCCGTCGCGTTCGGCGCAGCGATCAACCGGCTGATCACCGAGCGCGGCTGGGAGGCGCCGGCCGCCGTCGGCGGTGTCATGGGCCGCTGGCCGGAGATCGTGGGCGAGGACCTCGCCAAGCACTCCGAGCCCCTGAAGTACGACGAGGACGAGCGCGTCCTGACCGTCCAGTGCGACTCGACTGCCTGGGCGATGCAGCTGCGGTACCTGGCTCCGACGCTGGTGGCGCGGCTCAATGAGGACCTCGGGCACGGCACCGTACGGCTCCTGAAGATCCTTGGGCCCAACGGCCCCGCTCGCCGCTTCGGCCCCCTGCGCGCCCCCGGAAGCAAGGGCCCCGGCGACACCTACGGGTGAGTCCCGAGAGCCGCCGGCCGGGCGTTGACAACCGGTTGACGCCCGGAAGCGCTGAGTGCCGCTGTGAGCCTCTTGGAGCCCCGGGACGCATATGGGGAGTCGGCAGAGGCCGGTTCAGGGCGGCACATGCGGACTCAGGTACCGGCAAACCCCCATCACTGTCAGCGCTACCGGTAGACTGAGAGTTAATCCCGCCCCACTTGTGGGACACACCGAGCAACGCTGACTATCGCTGAACGACGCAGCCGCTCCGGCCACCGCCGGGCTTGGCTTGTGCTGTGCCAGAAAGGGCGCTTCGTGGCCGATTCCGGCAACCCCAACGAGAACATCCCGTCCACTGCCGCCGACGCCGTCGGCGAGGCCCCCGCGGAGGCGAGCCAGTCCTCCGGTGAGGTGACCTCGGCGTACGACGCGAGCGCCATCACAGTCCTCGAGGGTCTGGACGCGGTCCGCAAGCGGCCTGGCATGTACATCGGTTCGACCGGTGAGCGCGGCCTGCACCACCTGGTGCAGGAGGTCGTCGACAACTCCGTCGACGAGGCGCTGGCGGGCCACGCGGACACGATCGACGTGACGATCCTGCACGACGGCGGTGTGCGCGTCGTGGACAACGGCCGCGGCATCCCGGTGGGCATCGTCCCGTCCGAGGGGAAGCCCGCCCTCGAGGTCGTGCTGACCGTTCTGCACGCGGGCGGCAAGTTCGGAGGCGGCGGCTACGCGGTCTCCGGCGGTCTGCACGGCGTGGGCGTCTCCGTCGTCAACGCGCTGTCCATGAAGGTCGCCGTCGAGGTCAAGACCGACGGCCACCGCTGGACCCAGGACTACAAGCTGGGCGTCCCGACGGCCCCGCTCGCGCAGCACGAGGCCACGGACGAGCACGGCACCTCGGTCACCTTCTGGGCCGACCCGGACATCTTCGAGACCACCGAGTACTCCTTCGAGACGCTGTCGCGGCGCTTCCAGGAGATGGCGTTCCTCAACAAGGGTCTGAGGATCACACTCACCGACGAGCGTGAGTCGGCGAAGGCCGTCGCCGGGGCGGACGAGGCGGGCGCCGACGAGAAGCCCGAGGTCAAGGCCGTCGAGTACCACTACGAGGGCGGCATCGTCGACTTCGTGAAGTACCTCAACTCCCGTAAGGGAGACGTGGTGCACCCCTCCGTCATCGACCTGGAGGCCGAGGACAAGGACAAGCTCCTGTCCCTCGAGGTCGCGATGCAGTGGAACAGCAGCTACGCCGAGGGTGTGTACTCCTTCGCCAACATCATCCACACACACGAGGGCGGTACCCACGAAGAGGGCTTCCGCGCCGCGCTGACCTCGCTGATCAACAAGTACGCGCGCGACAAGAAGCTGCTTCGCGAGAAGGACGACAACCTCACGGGTGACGACATCCGCGAGGGTCTGACGGCGATCATCTCGGTGAAGCTGAGCGAGCCGCAGTTCGAGGGCCAGACCAAGACCAAGCTGGGCAACACCGAGGTGAAGACCTTCGTCCAGAAGGTGGTCTACGAGCACCTGAACGACTGGCTGGACCGCAACCCCGTCGAGGCCGCGGACATCATCCGCAAGGGCATCCAGGCGGCCACCGCGCGCGTGGCGGCCCGCAAGGCCCGCGACCTGACGCGCCGCAAGGGCCTCCTGGAGACGGCGTCGCTGCCGGGCAAGCTCTCCGACTGCCAGTCGAACGATCCCACCAAGTGCGAGATCTTCATCGTCGAGGGTGACTCCGCCGGCGGCTCGGCCAAGTCCGGTCGTAACCCGCAGTACCAGGCCATCCTGCCCATCCGAGGCAAGATCCTGAACGTCGAGAAGGCGCGGATCGACAAGATCCTGCAGAACCAGGAGATCCAGGCGCTGATCTCCGCCTTCGGCACCGGAGTCCACGAGGACTTCGACATCGAGAAGCTCCGCTATCACAAGATCATCCTGATGGCGGACGCCGACGTCGACGGCCAGCACATCAACACCCTGCTGCTGACCTTCCTGTTCCGCTTCATGCGGCCCCTCGTCGAGGCCGGCTACGTGTTCCTCTCGCGCCCGCCGCTCTACAAGATCAAGTGGGGTCGTGAGGACTTCGAGTACGCGTACTCGGACCGCGAGCGCGACGCCCTGATCGAGCTCGGCCGTCAGCAGGGCAAGCGGATCCGCGAGGACTCGATCCAGCGCTTCAAGGGTCTCGGCGAGATGAACGCCGAGGAGCTGCGCATCACCACGATGGACGTCGAGCACCGCGTGCTCGGCCAGGTCACCCTCGACGACGCGGCCCAGGCGGACGACCTGTTCTCCGTGCTGATGGGCGAGGACGTCGAGGCGCGCCGCTCGTTCATCCAGCGCAACGCCAAGGACGTCCGCTTCCTCGACATCTGAGTCGGTCTCAGCTGACCGCATCAGAAAGGATCTTCACCAGCAATGACCGACGAGAACACTCCCCCCACGCCCGAAGAGGGCGCCGAGATCAGCGTCAGCGTCGAAACGGTGCCCGTGGAGGGTGCCCAGCGCATCGAGCCCGTCGGGCTCGAGACCGAGATGCAGCGCTCGTACCTCGACTACGCGATGTCCGTCATCGTGTCGCGCGCCCTGCCCGACGTACGGGACGGCCTCAAGCCCGTCCACCGTCGCGTCCTCTACGCGATGTACGACGGCGGCTACCGGCCCGAGAAGGGCTTCTACAAGTGCGCCCGCGTCGTCGGCGACGTCATGGGCAACTACCACCCGCACGGCGACTCCTCGATCTACGACGCCCTGGTCCGCCTGGCGCAGCCGTGGTCGATGCGTATGCCGCTGGTGGACTCGAACGGCAACTTCGGCTCCCCGGGCAACGACCCCGCGGCCGCCATGCGCTACACCGAGTGCAAGATGGCGCCGCTGTCCATGGAGATGGTCCGTGACATCGACGAGGAGACCGTCGACTTCACGGACAACTACGACGGCCGCTCCCAGGAGCCGACCGTCCTGCCGGCCCGCTTCCCGAACCTGCTGATCAACGGCTCGGCGGGCATCGCGGTCGGCATGGCCACCAACATCCCGCCGCACAACCTGCGCGAGGTTGCCTCCGGCGCCCAGTGGTACCTGGAGAACCCGGAAGCCTCGCACGAGGAGCTCCTGGACGCGCTCATCGAGCGCATCAAGGGCCCGGACTTCCCGACCGGCGCCCTGGTCGTGGGCCGCAAGGGCATCGAGGAGGCGTACCGCACGGGCCGTGGCTCCATCACGATGCGCGCGGTCGTCGAGGTCGAGGAGATCCAGAACCGCCAGTGCCTGGTGGTCACCGAGCTCCCGTACCAGGTCAACCCGGACAACCTCGCGCAGAAGATCGCCGACCTGGTGAAGGACGGCCGCGTCGGCGGCATCGCCGACGTCCGCGACGAGACCTCGTCGCGCACCGGCCAGCGCCTCGTCATCGTCCTGAAGCGTGACGCCGTCGCCAAGGTCGTGCTGAACAATCTCTACAAGCACACCGACCTCCAGACGAACTTCGGCGCCAACATGCTGGCGCTCGTCGACGGCGTGCCGCGCACCCTCTCCCTGGACGCCTTCATCCGCCACTGGGTGAGCCACCAGGTCGAGGTCATCGTCCGCCGTACGAAGTTCCGCCTGCGCAAGGCCGAGGAGCGCGCCCACATCCTGCGCGGCCTCCTGAAGGCCCTGGACGCCATCGACGAGGTCATCGCGCTCATCCGGCGCAGCGACACCGTCGAGATCGCCCGCGAGGGCCTGATGGGCCTCCTGGAGATCGACGAGATCCAGGCCAACGCGATCCTCGAGATGCAGCTGCGCCGACTGGCCGCCCTGGAGCGCCAGAAGATCGTCGCCGAGCACGACGAACTGCAGCTCAAGATCGACGAGTACAACGCGATCCTGGCCTCGCCGGAGCGCCAGCGCCAGATCATCAGCCAGGAACTCGGGGCGATCGTCGAGAAGTTCGGCGACGACCGGCGCTCCAAGCTGGTGCCCTTCGACGGCGACATGTCCATCGAGGACCTGATCGCCGAAGAGGACATCGTCGTCACCATCACGCGCGGCGGCTACGTCAAGCGCACCAAGACGGTCGACTACCGCTCGCAGAAGCGCGGCGGCAAGGGCGTACGCGGCACGAAGCTCAAGGAAGACGACATCGTCGACCACTTCTTCGTGTCGACGACGCACCACTGGCTGCTGTTCTTCACGAACAAGGGCCGCGTCTACCGCGCGAAGGCGTACGAGCTCCCGGACGCCGGCCGTGACGCTCGCGGCCAGCACGTCGCCAACCTGCTGGCCTTCCAGCCGGACGAGTCGATCGCCGAGATCCTCGCGATCCGCGACTACGAAGCGGCCCCCTACCTGGTCCTCGCCACAAAGGGCGGCCTCGTCAAGAAGACCCCCCTCAAGGACTACGACTCGCCCCGTTCGGGCGGCGTCATCGCCATCAACCTCCGCGAGACGGAGGACGGTTCCGACGACGAGCTGATCGGCGCCGAGCTGGTCTCCGCCGAGGACGACCTGCTGCTCATCAGCAAGAAGGCGCAGTCCATCCGCTTCACCGCAACGGACGACGCGCTGCGCCCGATGGGCCGTGCCACATCCGGTGTGAAGGGCATGAGTTTCCGCGAGGGCGACCAGCTGCTCTCGATGAATGTCGTTCGGCCGGGTACGTTCGTGTTCACCGCCACCGACGGCGGGTACGCGAAGCGGACCGCCGTCGACGAGTACCGCGTCCAGGGTCGCGGTGGCCTCGGTATCAAGGCCGCCAAGATCGTGGAGGACCGCGGTTCGCTCGTCGGCGCGCTGGTGACCGAGGAGACGGACGAGATCCTCGCCATCACGCTGTCGGGCGGTGTGATTCGTACGCGAGTCAACGAGGTCAGGGAGACGGGCCGTGACACCATGGGCGTCCAACTGATCAACCTGGGCAAGCGCGATGCCGTGGTCGGTATCGCTCGTAACGCCGAGGCCGGTCGCGAGGCGGAGGAGGTCGACGGTGACGTCATCGTCGACGAGTCCGCCGAGGCCGAGACGGCTGTCGAGACGGACGAGGGCACACAGTCCACGGCCGAGTAGCGCGAGGAGTGAGTCATCGTGAGCGGAGCCACGGGCGCCGGTTCGACCGGTACGGAATCGGAAGGCGGCCGTGGCCCCGCCACTGACTCGAACGACTCGCACGAGTCTCATGGATCCCAGGGGGGAACTGTGACGGACACCCGAGGTCCGCAGACGCAGCAGTACGAGGCCGAGACGGACGGGGCGCTGCCCGGGGAGAGGCAGCAGCCTGCGCAGCCCTCGCAGCCGTACCACCCGCCGCAGGCCTACCAGGCGGCTCCGCCCGCCGGAGCGGTCCGCAGGCCGCGCACGGGCGCCCGCACGACGCCTCGTACGCGCAAGGCGCGCCTGAGGGTCGCCAAGGCCGATCCGTGGTCCGTGATGAAGGTCAGCTTCCTGCTCTCCATCGCGCTCGGCATCTGCACGGTCGTCGCGGCCGCGGTGCTGTGGATGGTCATGGACGCCATGGGCGTCTTCTCGACCGTGGGCGGCACGATCTCCGAGGCCACGGGCTCGAACGAGTCCAACGGCTTCGACCTCCAGTCGTTCCTGTCTCTGCCGCGCGTCCTGATCTTCACGTCGATCATCGCGGTCATCGACGTCGTCCTGGCGACGGCGCTGGCCACGCTCGGCGCGTTCATCTACAACCTCTCCGCGGGCTTCGTGGGCGGCGTCGAGCTGACCCTCGCCGAGGACGAGTAGCAGCTGAGGAGCAACCGGGCAGCAGCCGTTTCGGTCGCTGCGACACCTGTGGAGCGCATTCCCTGACGGGGGTGCGCTCCACAGGCGTTTTGGCCGGTGGGGCGGGGTCCTGACTATCGATTTTGGGACTGGCCGGGTCGTGCGCTAATCTTCAGAGGTCAGCGCGCGGGACACACACCGCAAAGCGCGGCGGGGCTATAGCTCAGTTGGTTAGAGCGCATCCCTGATAAGGATGAGGCCACAGGTTCAAATCCTGTTAGCCCCACATGCGAAAGACCCCCAGTCGATATCGGCTGGGGGTCTTCGACGTATACGGGTGACATCGATCTTGCCGGCGCAGGCTCAGCACCTCACCGCGTCGCAGCCCCAGGACAAGCATCGACGCAGCGCGTGCGGCTAATCGGTGCGGACGAGCAGGGACACCGTGAGGCCGGTGGGGCGCGTTTGTTCGGACACCTTGTAGTGGGCCTGCAACGCCGCCACCTGGGTGGGGGGCAGCCCTTGCAGCGGATCCGGCACGTTCCCCTCCACCACCACCCAGATCCGCTTCTCGCCCCCCAGGCACCGGGCCGGATCGGGGCACTCGGTCGCCGCCAGGTCGTTGCGCCGGATCGGTGACTCGGAGAGGAAGACGTCGCGCAGCTTCAGGTCGCGGGGGAGGTAGTAGCTGACGCCCAGCGAGAGCGCCTCTTCCTGGACCCTGTTGTAGACGATCGCGTCGCCGGAGGCGTAGCCCTGCTGGATGGTTCGTGCGGCCGCGGCGAAGTCGGGGCCGTCCGACCAGTAGTGCGCGAGCGGCTCGCGCATGGATTTCTGGTCCGAGAGCGTGAGCAGGGTGAGGATCGCGAGGACCGACGCGATCACCCGCCGGGACCGTGCCCCGGTGGACAGCCCGGCCCCGGCCAGCATCGCGAGCGCGGGCAGGGTGAACAGCATGTAGCGGAAGTAGAAGTACGAGATGTGTCCGTGGGACATCGCCCAGATCAGCAGGACGGGCGCCACGGCCGACACGGTGCAGAAGACGACGGCGTCGCGGCGCGCCTGGCAGCCGACGAGGGCCAGCAGGAGCACCGTCCCCGCGCACAGACCGGAGTAGAACAGCTGCTCCCAGATGTCGATCAGGCCCCACGCCCCCGGCTTGGTGATCCACCAGATCTGCCGGGCGGTCTGGGCTCTGCCCAGCACCACGACCGGGACCAGCCAGACGACGCCGGCCAGGACCGCGCAGCCGAATCCGAGCCAGGTCCGGCGCTCACGCCGGGCCCGCATGGCCACCAGGGCCAGGTGCCCGATCAGGCACGTCAACGCGATCAAGTGGAAGAGTCCGACAGCCGTCAGGGTGAGCGCGTAACCCGCCCATCGCCACGGGCTGCCGGGACGGTCCAGGGCCCTCAGCAGCAGCAGCGCGGACAGGGTCACGGCCAGCATCACCAGGGCATAGGGGCGAGCCTCGTGGGCGAAGCGGCTCACGCCCGGGATCAGGGCGAACAGCAGACCGGCGGACAGTCCCGCGCGGTGGCCGAACAGCCGCCGTCCGACCAGCGCGACACAGCAGGCGGCACCGGTCATGGCCAGTGCTGAGGGCACGCGCAGGGCGAGGGCCGAGTCACCGAAGACGCTCGTCCAGGCGTGCAGGATCAGGTAGTACGTGCCCAGCACCCCGTCCACCCGCTGCACCGTGGCCAGCACCTGGCCGACGCTGCGGCCGGACATGTCCCAGCTCGTCAACTCGTCGCGGCTGAGCAGTGGTTCGCCGATCCGGTACATCGCCAGGACGAGAGTGGCCATCGCCGGCAACCACCACAGACGGACCGCGGTCGCCTTCTGATCGCCGTGCTGTGCTTCGCGGGCCGGATCGTCGTCGGTGCGCGGGGCGGTAGGGGAGAGAGTTGCCATGGCGAAAGCCATAGCGGCGTGGCGACGCGAGTGTCCGCCGTGACCCACCCGTTGCGGGTGGCTTTCCCCTGTTCGGCCCTGGGCTGTGACGGAACCGGGCCCACGGGCCACCCTCTTCGGGAGTGCCTTGACTCAGTCATCGAGACTTTCCCTGCCGGCCGCACAAGACAGAAACCCTCAACCCGTCGTGGTGGGGGGTGGCGTCTCTCGGGGGTGGCGGAGCAGAGCCGTTGTCCGTGGGCGCACGCCGAGAAGACCCTCAGCCTGTGGTGGCCGGGGTCGTGAAAGATCGAGGGCGCGGGGAGCGCGGTCTATCGATGCCTTGCTGCCTTGCCGTCTTGCCGTCCTGCCGTCTTGCCGTCTTGCCTGTGGTTGGTGAGGCCCGAATCTGGCGTGCGGCCAGGAGATTCGGGGCGTGGCTGCGCTGATGAAGCGCTGCCTGCTGCTGCCGTGGCTCTGTGGTGCCGCGCTGCAGTGGTGCGTGTGTTGTGGGTGTTGTGGGTGTTGTGGGTGGTGCGTTGGTCTGTGGTGCTCGTGCTCGTGCTCGTACAAGTGCCGGCTGCTGAGCGGCGCTGTCGGCTCGGGCCGATGAACCGTGCTGCCGGACGTTCTCTGCGGTGGTGCCTGCCGGTGGTACCTGTCGGGCTTCCTCACCGGCTGTTCTTGCGGTGGAGCTTTTGCTGCGGAGGGTCTGCCGCGGGTTCTCAAGGGGCCGGCCTTCTCGCCGTCGCCGCTTTCGGCACCGCTGGCGTACTGCTTGCTGTCACTGCTGGTGGAGCTTCGTCTTTGCGTACTGCTGTCGCTACGACTGCGAGTGGAGCGCATTGATCCGTGCCGCGGTCTCGTCGAACTCGTCCCCGGACCCCGTGTCGGTCGGCGGGCGGTGGCGGCAGCTGGGGGAGGAACCGTGGGCCTCGGCGCAGATGCGCTGCTTCATGGTGGGAGGCAGGGACCGTTTGAAGGTCCAGGGTGCACGGACGGCGGTAGGGGCGGGGATGCTCACCGCCGCGTTGCGCGTGCCCTCCGTCTGCTGTACGGGCGTGGCCGCGGCGGCCGGGGAGGTGAGACCCATCGCGGTCAGCACCGCGAAGAAGGCGGTGATGAGGACGGTCCACAGCTTGATGACCTTGTTGGTGGCCATGATCCCTCACTTTCGGGTTGGGCGATTTGCGTACTTTCCTCATGATGTGTATGTGGGCTCCGGAGTGGGGGACCGACGCCCGTGGCGCGTCGATGTTCAGATGAACACCACTCGGATGGGGGTAATCGACCTGCGAGGGAGCTAATCGCGCTGAATGTCACATTCTGCGAAGTGTGATCGGAGCTCCGTGATCCGGTTCGACTGCTTGTCGAGGTGCGGGAGTTGGGCCCGGGTGCAGGTCACCGATCGGTATCGGTCGGTGTGTATAGTCGGGCGCCAGAGGTCCCCTACGTCAAAGAAAGACGAGGTCGCGCGGTGAAGAAGCTTCTCCTGGTCGCACTGGCCGCCATCGGCGGGCTCCTCGTGTACCGCCAGATCCAGGCGGATCGCGCCGAGCAGGATCTGTGGACGGAGGCGACTGACTCCGTGCCCACGGGTTCGTGAGAGTCGACAACAGTCTCTTCAAGGCCCCGATCGCATGAGCGGTCGGGGCTTTGTGCTGTCCGGGGTGGGGCTGGGCGCGAGGCCGCCCGGGTCGACTATTCGCTTGAGTAAATTGTTTGCTTGCTTTGGCGAATGCCAGTGGGGCGCATGAGGCCCTGGCGGCAGGATGGGCGTCCGGCGATGAGTCCATGGCGGGGGCGACGAAGGGGCGCGTGATGAGTCGGCGCGGAGGGCGGCGCCTGATGGGGCGCGTGGTGGGGTGCGGGCCTGGACGGCCGGTGCCGGTGCTCAGGGCGCTGATGTGTGCGGTGGCCGTGCCGGTCGTGGTGGTGACGCTGCCGGGGACCGCGGTGGCGCAGGACGCGGCCCCGTACGTCTTCGCGCAGGGGGCGAAGACGGTCCAGGGCGCGGTGACCGGTACGGATGCGGCGGAGCTCAGGGCCGGGGAGATGTATCGCAGCTCCATCGAGGCGGGGGTGAGGAGCACCGGGCTCGGCAGTGGGTCGGGTGCGAAGGCAGCGGCCGGCACGCGTTATTACCGCGTCGACCTGGACGGCTCCTCCGATACGTATGTGTCGGTGGTGGCGGTGCCGAAGGCCGGGGCGGACGTGAAGGTGGCGTTCAACGACAGCATTTCCGTGACCCTGCAGGATCGGCAGGGCAATCGCTGTGACTCCGAAGTGGCGGCCTTCCGCTCCGCCGAGTACCCGAGGCCGATAGCCGCCACCGCGGAGCGGGTCGTACGCAAGGGCGGCGGACGCTGCCAGGATGCGGGCACATACGACGTGGTCGTCGCGCGCAAGACTGCGCCGGATTCCACGAGGGAGCGCTGGGACCTGGAGCTGAGCGTCTCCTCGGAGCCCGCGCTCACGTCGCCGCCCGCCACCACCGGGCCCGGGGCCTGGTCGTCGGCTTCGCCGCGGCCACCCGCCGGAATCCCTTCCGAACGCCGGGGAGGTACGGGCTTCAACGACGCGCGGAGCCTGCGGCAAGGCGTCTGGAAGGACCGGATCCGCCCGGGGCAGACGCTGTTCTACCGTGTCCCGCTGGACTGGGGACAGCAGCTCTTCACCGAGGCCGAGCTGGGCACGTCGGCGGGGGACGCACAGCGGAAGGGCTTTGTACCGAGCGCACTGAATGTGGCGCTGTACAACCCGGCGCGGACGCCTCTCACCGCGAAGGACGCCTCGTACGCAGGGGAGCCCTCCGTGGCGGCTCTGGACTCCCTGCCTCCGGTCGCCTACGAGAACCGCTATCTGTCGCGCGCGGACGAGGCGGGCGTGCGGTTCGCCGGCTGGTACTACCTGAAGGTCTCGCTCACGCCTGAGATGAAGGGGACCTTCGGGAACAAGGAATCCGGGCTGACACTCCGTCTGACGGTCCATGGGGAGGCGGCGTCCGCGCCGGCGTATGTGCGGGATCCGGGTGCGTTCCAGGTCACGGACGCGGACCGGGCCGCCGCCGAGAACGGCTCGGTGCAGGGCGGTGGCTCATCGTTGCCCTCGGCGGGAGACCAGATCGGCGGTCAGGGCGGCGGTCAGGCGGTGCAGGGCGGGTCCGGTCGGACGAACCGCATGACGGTCGTCGGGATCGCGGGGATCGGCACGGGGTCCGTGCTGGTGCTGGGGCTCGGCGTATGGACGTACGTCGCCCGCCGGCGGGCACCCGCCGGTCGGTAGGCGGGGCGTCAGGCTTTCTCAGGCCTGGGTCAGCGCCCAGATGCCCACCGCGAAACTGACCAGGGCAACGAACAGCACCGGGATCGCCACCTTCGCGGGCGGTCCCGGCCGCCTTATCCGCACCCTCCGATGAGGCGCCGGGTTCGCGGCCGTGCCGCCGGAATCCGGCCGGCCGACGAGTGGAACCTGAACGCTCTGGGCGGTGTACGTAGAGATAGAGGCGGGCTGGGCGGGCGCCGGAGCAGGGCCTGGAGCGGGAGCGGCGTAGAAGCGCTGCGTGGATGCGGGCGTGACCGGGGCGTGAGGGGAGGGCTCATGGGAGTGCGGGCCGGTCGGTGGGGCTGGTGGTGGTGCTTGTGGTGCTGGCAGGTGGGGGCCTGGGTGGGGGGTGTACTCAGGAGCGGTCGTGGGGGTGATCGGCCGCGGTTCCGGCGGGGTGTGCGCGAGTGGCTGTGCGGGTGGCTGCGCGGGAGGGGGCGGCGGCAGGTGGAAGCTGCCCGTCTCGGACATGTTGGTGCCGGACAGGTCGGCACGAGTCCGGGTGGTTCCGGCCGGGGTGGTTCCGGGCGGGGCGGTTTCGGGCGTGACGGTCCCCGACGGGGTGGTCCGGGGCGTGATGCTGCTGCCGCGCATGCCGGTCTGCGGTGTGGTGGATGCCGGCCCTGGGGGCGCGGGCGTGGTGGGCCTCGGAGTGGAGGCTTCTGGCGGTGCGACGTCCGGCACTGCGGGTGCGTACGGCGGGGGCGGTGGTGGCGCCGGTGTCGAGGGCTCCGGGGGGAGCGCCGGCAGGGCCTCTCCTGGCGCCGGTGCGGGCTTGAGGGTCGTGAACCGGCCCGTGGCGCCCTGGTTCCCGTTCGGGGCGTGTACGAGGCCGGGGGCGACCGCCCGGGAAGTCGTCGTCGGGCCGTTCGGGGCGAACCCCGGCGGGAGCGAGCCGAGTTGGTCGAAGACCTCGACCAGTTCGTCGTCGGGTCCGGGCTCGGGAAGCAGTTCGGCGGCGGCCAGGAGGGCCTTGTGCGCCCCTGTCGCGGTACGGAAGCGCGCTACGGGATCAGGCTGCAGCAGACCGGCCACGACGGTCCACAGCGGGCCGGGAATGCCCTGGGGCGCACCAGGGGTGCCGTGGTCGGTGAAGCGCTCGATCAGTGCCCTGGAGTCCGGCCGGGCGCCCTGGAGCAGATACAGAGCGACGAGACCGACGGCGAACAGGTCTGCCGGGAAGTCCGGCTCACCGCCCATCGCCTGTTCGGGGGCGAAGTAGCCGGGCGTTCCCACCACATAGTCGGTCTCGGTGAGCCGGGGCTCGCCCTTGCGCATCGCGATGCCGAAGTCCGAGAGGCGCAGATGAGGCCGGCCGGTGCCGGTCGCCTCCAGAAGAATGTTGGCGGGCTTGATGTCGCGGTGCACGACCCCCTCCGCGTGCACCGCGGTGAGGCCGGCCAGGAGCTGATCCAGGAGGAGACACACGAACGACGGTGGCAGGGGGCCGTAGTCACCGATCAGATGCGCGAGTGAGCCACCGGCGACGAGGTCCATGGTGAACAGGACCTTGTCGTCGTCCGCAGCCCAGCTGGCCGGGGCGAGGACGTGGGGGTGGTCGATCCGCAGTGCCTGTTCACGCACGAAGCGGAGCAGGGTGTGGGCATCGCTCTGCAACAGGACCTTGGCGGCCACGTATCTGCGGCGCCGGTGGTCCCAGGCGCGCCATACGGCGCCTGTTCCCCCGCGACCGATCGGGTCGGCCAGTTCGTAGCGTCCGGCGAAGACCTCACCCATCGTGGTGCGTCGCTCCCCCCTCGGCCGTCACGACGCGTCCGGCCTCTCGGATGGTCCCGCGGCCCAGGGCCGGCCGCGGGACTCGCGGCCGGCCCGTTGTCGCTACCGTTCGGCCGGGATCAGCTCTGGTGCGCCTGATAGTGGGTCACGGCGTCGGAGGTGCGCCCGGCGCCGTAGACCCGTAGGAACTCTGCCAGTTCCGGGTGGCTCGGGGCGAGGGTGTCCGCCGCATCGATGATGTCCCCGGCCGCGGAGACGGAGCGCAGCAGCGACTGGATCTCGCGGACCACACGCTTGACCGTGGGCGCGCCCGAACTGGTGGTTGTCTGAGCGGTGTTGGTGAGCACCGAGCCCCCCTGTGACTTCTTGATCTCGTCCATACGCTCGGTGGCCTCGGCGGCGCTGACGCTTCCGTCGGCGACCTGACCTGCCAGATCCTGGAGCTGCTGGACGCGCTGGACGACGGCCGGGTTACCTATCTTCGCGCGCTGACCGCTCATCAGCTGGGACAGCATGGGCGCGGACAGACCGAGAACCCCCGCGAGCCTGGCCTGATTGAGGCCCAGATCATCGATGAGGCGACGGAAGAGCGCCCCCAGCGGCTCTCCGTACCAGTTTCGCTGGAGCTCCCGGGCTCTTGCGGTAGCTTCCTGCTGTGCGGCGTCCATTGCGTCTCCCCATCGCTTCCCCAAATACGGCGGTTCGCTGCCGCGAACCACGTGGGGCATCTTACGGAGAGTGGTCGTGGACCGGGACCCCCAATCCTTTTGCGAGATCTGGGGGGTGACCCGGTACTCTGGTCTGCGATGCGTACCGGATCGCGCTTCTTCCGGTTCGACGTGTCGTTTTCGGGGCCTTAGCTCAGTTGGTAGAGCGCTGCCTTTGCAAGGCAGATGTCAGGAGTTCGAATCTCCTAGGCTCCACAGGTTCCACGTGAAACACGTGAACGCCGTAGGGCGGGAGACCACTGGTCTCCCGCCCTACGGCGTTACTGATCGTCCGAGGCTCAGTCGCGGTCGTCGCGGTCGGCGGCGTCCGCCTCCGCTTCGGCCTGCTTGGCCTGGACCTCGGGGTCGAGGGCGTTCTGACCGCTGCCGTCCACCGACGACAGGGGCGTGGTGTCCGGAACCTCTGTCGCGGCCGGCGGTTCCACCAGCCAGTCCGGGTTGGCCTGCTTGTCCCACCATCTCCAGGCGGCGTAGGCGCCCCCGGCGACGATGCCGACGATGAGCAGACCCTTGGCGACACGTCCGGCCCGGGCCCGCCGTTCGTGCTTGCGGGCGAGCTTCTTGATCTCCTTCGGTGAGACCTGTCCCCGCAGGGCGGCGATCGCCGCGATACTGCGGGCGGTCGCCTCCTCGCGGACGGGCTGGGCGGCGGCGACGGCCTGCTCGATCCGCGGCTTGGCGTAGACGGCGGCTTGGCGGGCGGCCTTCCGGGTGCGGACGGCTGCCTCCTGCGCGGCCTGGTCGACCTTCGGCGGCACATGGGTGCGGGCCTGTTCGAGATGCGGCGCGAGGTACGTGTCGTACTGGTCGCGGGTCTGTTGCGCAGCCTGCGACATCACGGGCGCGAGCCGTACGCGTGCTTCTTGCGCATACAGTGCGGCCCGGTCCTTGGCCGTCTCGGCGTAGGGCGCCACCACTTCCGCGGCGTGCAGCACGCTGTCCTTCGCCGAGCTGGTGGCGGCGCGCACGCTGTCGATGCGGGTCACGGGATCCTCCTCCTCGGTGGCGTACAGGTTTTCACCTTTCCACCCTTTTTCGGATCATGCCTGCCGGACGGCAATGAGGCATGCGAGGGCGAGCATTCGGGGCACAAGCAGCCGTCGGACGTACCGAGGTACTCCAGGCAATAACTGATCAATACGGTGCAAGACAGGCCTGTGGACGACAATGCCACGGATCGCCGTACGACGCGCCTCCTCGGCGGCGACTCGGCCGGAAATTCTGCGGCTGCCGTCGGGCGACGAGTCTGCGGGGGCGTGCGAGGATCGGGACGTCACAGAAGGCAACGGAAGGCAGATCGTGGCTGAGCAGCTCTACGCCACCTTGAAGACCAACCAAGGCGACATCGAAGTCCGGCTGCTGCCGAACCACGCGCCCAAGACGGTCAAGAACTTCGTCGAGCTCGCTCGCGGCGAGCGGGAGTGGACCAACCCGGAGACGGGCGAGAAGTCCACGGACAAGCTCTACGACGGCACGGTCTTCCACCGGGTGATCAGCGGTTTCATGATCCAGGGCGGTGACCCGCTGGGGAACGGCACGGGCGGCCCCGGCTACCAGTTCGGAGACGAGTTCCACCCCGACCTGGCCTTCGACAAGCCGTACCTGCTGGCCATGGCGAACGCCGGCCCGGGCACCAACGGCTCCCAGTTCTTCATCACGGTGTCGCCGACGGCCTGGCTGACCCGTAAGCACACGATCTTCGGCGAGGTCGTCGACGAGGCCAGCCAGAAGGTCGTGGACACCATCGCGACCACGCAGACGAACCCGCGCACGGACCGCCCGGTCAACGACGTGGTCATCGAGTCCGTCGTCATCGAGACCCGCTGACGCGAACCGGGCCGACGGGAACCAATCCGCCCCGCTCATCCGTAAGGATGGGCGGGGCCATGTGTTGATCGCGCGCGTTTCGTACGAGGGGATTTCCGATGGATCAGGTGCCGGGCAGTCCGCAGGGCCCTCAGGACGCACAGGGTCAGCCCCACTGCTACCGGCATCCCGACCGTGAGACCGGGATCCGCTGCGCCCGCTGCGACAAGCCCATCTGCCCGGACTGCATGGTCAGCGCCTCGGTGGGCTTCCAGTGCCCGGACTGTGTGCGGGGCGGTTCCGGAACGGGGCACGGTCCGGCGGCCAGCCGACCGAGGACCATCACGGGCGGCACGATCGCGGCAGACCCGCGCCTGGTCACGAAGATCCTCATCGGGATCAACGTCGCGGTGTTCATCGCGGTCCACGTGTGGAACCGGCTGCTCTCCGACTTCGTTCTGATCGGGGCGTGGCCTCCCGCGCCCTACGTCCCGAACCAGGGAGTGGCCGGCGGCGAGTGGTATCGCCTGGTGACGTCGATGTTCACGCACCAGGAGGTGTGGCACATCGCGTTCAACATGCTGGGTCTGTGGTGGCTCGGCGGACCGCTGGAGGCGGCGCTCGGCAGGGCCCGTTACATCGCGCTGTACATGGTCTCGGGGCTCGCCGGCAGCGCGCTGACCTACGCGCTCGCGGGGCCGAGCGAACAGTCCCTCGGTGCGTCCGGCGCCGTCTTCGGACTCCTGGGCGCGACCGCGGTGCTGGTGCGGCGCCTCAACTACGACATGCGCCCTGTCATCGGCCTGCTCGCGCTGAACCTGCTCTTCACGTTCACGTGGGGAAACATCGCCTGGCAGGCCCACGTCGGCGGTCTCGTCGCCGGTGTGGTCGTCGGGTACGCGATGGTCCACGCGCCCAGGGCGCACCGCTCGCTGGTGCAGTACGGGACCTGTGCGCTCGTCCTCGCCGTGGTGGTCGTCACTGTGCTTGTGAGGACGTCCCAGCTCACTTGAGCTCGGTCTGTGGCCCACGTTGTCCACAGACGGTGCCGGATCCTGTGCACTCGGTGGGGAACAAGTGTGCCCCTCGTCGCTGACCTGGGTTTCCCCAGCCAGGACAAGGGGCGAACATGTGGGCGAGCTGCGATGCGTCAGTCACACCGGCGTCAACACCCGGTGGGTTATCCACAGATCTTCCGACCTTTTCCCCACTGTGGAAACAGCTGTGGATAACTCAGTGGATAGCTAGGGGCAGAGCTACTTCCACTGCGTGGAAACGCCGAACCCGGCGGCGATGAAGCCGAAGCCCACGACGATGTTCCAGTTGCCGAGCGCATCCAGCGGCAGGGTGCCGTTGGTCACGTAGAAGACGACGATCCAGGCAAGCCCGATCAGGAACATCGCGAGCATCACCGGGGCCACCCAGCCCCGGTTGGTCAGCTTTATATTCGCCGCCTGCTTCGACGCCGGCGGCGGCGTGTAGTCGGCCTTCTTGCGGATACGTGACTTCGGCACGAGGGTCTCTCCTGTCGATGCGCTGCGTGGCCGCGCAGGGAACGTGGGCTGGCTCCGGGCAGCGTACAAGGGGAATCTGGGCGCTCCCCCGGGCGTCCGTTAGCGTAGTGCTTCCGCGGCGCTGAAGGAGATAAGGGTACGTTGAGCAATTCTGCCGACTCCCAGGGTGAGCCCCCCGGCGGGGGCCGCCCCCGTGTGCGCCTGCGACCTGTGCGCCTTCTGACGGTGGCCGTGTTCGCCCTGGCCGGGCTGATCTTCTTCACCAGCTTCAACACCGCCAAGGGCACCAACATCCGCACGGACGCCTCGCTGCTGAAGCTCTCCGATCTCATCCAGGAGCGCAGTCACAAGAACGGCCAGCTCGAGGAGTCCAACGGCGCGATCCGTGACGACGTCGACGCCCTCACCCAGCACGGCGGCGCCGGCACCAAGGCCCAGGACGCCAAACTGTCCGCCCTGGAGAAGGCGTCCGGCACCAAGAAACTGCGCGGGCAGGCCGTATCGGTCACGCTCGCGGACGCCCCGCCGAACGCGACCGCCAAGCTCCCCGGCTACCCCGAACCCCAGCCGAACGACCTGGTCATCCACCAGCAGGACCTCCAGGCCGTCGTGAACGCCCTGTGGAACGGCGGTGCGCAGGGCATCAAGGTCATGGACCAGCGGCTCATCGCCACCAGCGCCGTGCGCTGCGTCGGCAACACCCTGATCCTCCAGGGCCGCGTCTACTCGCCTCCGTACAAGATCACCGCGGTCGGGGACCCGGAGAAGCTGAAGAAGGCTCTCGCCGCCTCGCCCCAGATCCAGAACTACATGCTCTACGTCAACGCCTACGGGCTCGGCTGGAAAGTCGAGGACGACGGGGCGGTGACTCTTCCCGGTTACTCCGGCACAGTGGATCTCCACTACGCGAAGCCCGTGGAGTAGCCGCCTGGGGGAGCCTGTGTCGGTCCGAGTGGTCGTCAGGACATTCAGTGAACTGTGCATCACCGTCGGCGCACTGATCGTCCTGTTCGTCGCCTACGTGCTGTTCTGGACCGGCGTGAAGGCCGACAGCGCCATGGACCACCAGATCGACACCCTCCAGAACCAGTGGTCCCAGGGGTCGGTGGCGGTCGAGCAGCCCAGCCCGAGCCCGTCGCCGGGTCAGAGCCGGAGCGACGACCAGAGCTCCGCCCAGGACCAGGAACAGAGCCTGCCCCAGACCCCGGCCCCCTACAAGGACGGCAAGCCGTTCGCCGTCATGTACATCCCCCGGCTCGGTTTCACGTGGAACAAACCGGTGCTCCAGGGGACGGGCGTGGACATCCTCAAGAAGGGCCTCGGCCACTACGCGGGCACGGCGCAGCTCGGGCAGAAGGGGAACTTCTCCGTCGCCGGCCACCGCCGCACCTACGGCGACCCGTTCAAGGACTTCCCGAAGCTGCGCCCCGGTGACGCGGTCGTCCTCACCGACGGCGCCACCTGGTTCACGTACCGCATCGACACCAAGCCCTACAAGACGCTGCCCAGCGATGTCGCCGTCATCGACCCGGTGCCGCGCAAGTCCGGGTACAAGGAGCCGGGGCGCTATCTGACGCTGACGACGTGCGAGCCGGAGTGGGGTCACAGCCACCGGCTGATCGTCTGGGCGCACCTTGATGCCACCCAGCCCGCAGAGGCCGGGAAACCGGAGGCCCTGCGCCGTTAGTCTGTTGCCGTACGGCGACGGAAGGGACGGCATGTACGGCTGGATCTGGCGGCATCTGCCGGGAAACACGTGGATCAGAGCACTGATCTCGCTACTGCTCGTCCTCGTGGTGGTCTACGTACTGTTCCAGTACGTCTTTCCGTGGGCCGAGCCCCTGCTGCCCTTCAACGATGTGACGGTGAACAACTAGTGGGCGAGCGCAGCCGCAGCCGCATTCTCGTGGTCGACAACTACGACAGCTTCGTCTTCAACCTCGTCCAGTACCTGTACCAGCTGGGCGCGGAGTGCGAAGTGCTGCGTAACGACGAGGTCGAGACGCGGCACGCGCAGGACGGCTTCGACGGCGTACTGCTGTCCCCCGGCCCGGGGACTCCCGAACAGGCCGGTGTCTGCGTCGAGATGGTGCGGCACTGCGCGGCGACCGAGGTGCCCGTCTTCGGCGTCTGTCTCGGCATGCAGTCCATGCAGGTCGCGTACGGCGGCGTCGTGGACCGTGCCCCCGAGCTGCTGCACGGCAAGACGTCCCTGGTGCGCCACGAGGGCAAGGGCGTCTTCGCGGGGCTGCCGAACCCGTTCACGGCGACCCGTTACCACTCGCTCGCCGCCGAACCGGACACGGTCCCCGACGAGCTCGAGGTCACCGCGCGTACCGAGGACGGCATCATCATGGGCCTGCGCCACCGTGAACTGCTCGTCGAGGGCGTGCAGTTCCACCCCGAGTCCGTCCTCACGGAACACGGTCATCTGATGCTGGCCAACTGGCTGGCCGCCTGCGGCGACAAGACCGCGGTGGCACGATCGGCCGGGCTCGCCCCGGTCGTGGGCAGGGCCTCGGCGTGACCGCCCTGCGCCCCGAGCGCGAGGGAGCCTCGTACGAGCAGGAACCGTACGAGGCTGCCGGTGCGTTCGAGGCGGCCGTTCAGAGTCTCGGCGACCCGCTGAACGATCCACTGCCCGGGCAGCACCCCTCGCCCTGGTTCCGCGCCGCGGACGAGTCCGAGGAGCACCAGCCGTACCTTCAACCCCAGTCGTACCCTGAACCCCAGCCGCACGCTCAACAGCCGCTCCAGGCCCAGCCGTCGCCTCAGCCGGAGCAGGAGTGGTACGACCCGCAGGGCTACGCGCAGGACTGGTACGGCGGCGAACAGCACACACCACAGGCTTCACAGACGCCGCAGTCGCAGGTGCAGCAGGCGCCGCAGTCCGCGTACGTGCCGCCCGCCCGCGAGTACGAGGCGAGCCCGCCGCGGCCCGTCCCGGACGACGAGACGGTAGCCCTGCGCACCGCGGACACCCGGCGAACAGTCGAACCCGGCACGGGCGCAGCCGCGTATACCGACGTAGGCACCGACACCGACATCGACACCGCCTCCGAGTCCGACTCCGGCACGCCTGGGCACTCCGCCGTCGCGCCCGTGGTGACCGGTGGCCGGGCCGCGCGCAGGAAGGCCGCCAAGCACGGCGGCAGGCACTCGGCGGCGACCGCGCAGAGTCCGGAGCCCGCCTCCCCGCCGCGCAGCCGCCTGGAAGCGCGCAGGGCCGCGAGGGCGAGCAGGCCCAGCACCGGCGAGGTCGCCAGCCGGGCGATCGGCGAAACGTTCATCACCATCGGCGTGCTGATGCTGCTCTTCGTCACCTACCAGCTGTGGTGGTCGAACATACGGGCCCACCAGCAGGCGGGCAGCGCGGCGCACCACCTTCAGGACGACTGGGCGAACGGCAAGCGCGAGCCGGACAAGTTCGCGCCCGGCCAGGGCTTCGCGATCATGCACATTCCGAAGCTGGACGTCGTCGTGCCCATCGCCGAGGGCATCAGCAAGACGAAGGTCCTGGACCACGGCATGGTCGGCCACTACGGCAAGGACAGCATCCAGACGGCGATGCCGAGTGCCAAGACCGGCAACTTCGCCGTCGCGGGGCACCGCAACACGCACGGGGAGCCGTTCCGCTACATCAACCGGCTTCAGCCGGGCGATCCGATCGTCGTCGAGACGCAGGACACGTACTACGTGTACAAGATGACGAGCATCCTTCCGCAGACCCCGCCGAGCAACACGACCGTCCTGAATCCGATCCCGCAGGGATCCGGGTTCACGGCTCCGGGCCGGTACATCACGCTGACCACGTGCACGCCGGAATTCACCAGTACGTATCGAATGATCGTCTGGGGCAAGATGGTCGAGGAACGGCCGCGCAGCAAGGGGAAGCCGGACGCGCTCGTGCAGTAGCGGGGCGGGCGGCAAGCGGCAAGCAGCAGGTAGTAAGCAGCAGGTAACAGGCGCAGGCACAGGTTCAGGGACAGGGACGGGGCACAAGCAGTGGCAGCGACGACCGACCACGACGAGCGGGCCGGCGAGGCGCCGCCCGCGCCACGACGAGGCCGTGGCCGCATCGCCGGCGCCGTCAGTCTCTTCGGTGAACTCCTCATCACGGTGGGCCTGGTCCTCGGCCTGTTCGTCGCCTACTCGCTGTGGTGGACGAACGTGGTCGCGGACCGCGCCGCGCACAAGCAGGGCGACAAGGTGCGTGACCAGTGGGCCGACCATGGCGGCCCCGGCGCGCTCGACACCAAGAACGGCATCGGCTTCCTGCACGTGCCGTCGATGAAGAACGGTGAGGTGCTCGTCGAGAAGGGCACCTCGTCGAAGATCCTCAACGACGGTGTCGCCGGCTACTACACCGACCCGGTCAAGTCCGCGCTGCCGGCAGCCGCGAAGGGCAACTTCACGCTCGCCGCGCACCGGGACGGGCACGGGGCGAAGTTCCACAACATCGACAAGATCAAGAAGGGTGACCCGATCGTCTTCGAGTCGAAGGACAAGTGGTACGTCTACAAGGTGTACGACATCCTCCCCCAGACGTCGAAGTACAACGTGAAGGTCCTCGCCCCGGTCCCCAAGGAGTCGGGCGTGAAGAAGCCCGGCCGCTACATCACGCTGACGACGTGCACACCCGTCTACACGTCCATGTACCGCTATGTGGTGTGGGGCGAACTGGAGCGGATCGACAAGGTGGACAGCGATCGGACGCCTCCGCCGGAGCTGCGCTGACGACGATGCCTTCGCCGGAGCTGAGCTGAGCTGACGACGATGCCTCCGCCGGAGCTGAGCTGATGACGACGCCCCCGCAGGAGCTGCGCGGACGGCGCCACCGGCACAGGTGAGCGACCCGCACGTGAGCTCTCTTGCGCGCCCAAGCGCCCCGTTCGTAAGAACCTCCGCACGTAGAAGCCTCGAATCACCACCCGAAGAGCTCGCGCGTAGAACTCCGCATCACCTCTTGAAGACCCCGAGCGTAGAACCCCCGAATCCACACCCCCCGAAGAGCCCGCACGAAAGAACCCCGGCACCGCGTCTGCGGTACCGGGGTTCTCTCATGACGGGCGTCAATGACGGGCGTCAATGACGGGCGTCAATGACGGGCGGGCGCCTAGTGGCCGGTGACGCCTCCGAAGATCCCGCCGCCGCCGTTGTCGTTCCCGCCGTTGTTCTGGCCGGACGGGGTGGTGAGCAGGGTGACCGTGTCGCCCTTGTTCACCGGCGAGTTGGGGCCGGGCTGGCTGGTCACGACCGTGGAGTTCGGGTCGTTGGGCGAGCCGGGCGCCAGAGCCGGGACGAGACCGAGGTCCGTCAGCTGCTTCTGTACGTCCTTCAGCTTCTTGCCGGCGATGTCACCGGGCACCGTGATCTGCTGGGCCGCCTTGGCGACCTTCAGGGCAACCGTGGAGCCGGGCTCGGCCTGGGAGTTGGCGGCGAGGCTCTGCGAGAACACCTTGCCGGCCTCGACCGACGCGTTCTCCTCCTCGGTGCACGTGCCCTTGAGGTCGTTGTCGGCCAGCTGCGCCTTCGCCTCTTCGCACGTCTTGTTGGAGACGTCCGGCACGGTGGAGAGCTTCTTCTCCTTGGCGACAGTCAGGGTGATGGTGCTCCCCTTCTGTACTTCCTTGCCGGGGGTCGGGTCCTGGTCGAGGACCGTGCCCGGGTCGGCGCTGGACTCCTTCGACTTGGTCTCGACGACGAACTGGTAGTCGTTGCCCTCGAGCTTGGCCGTCGCGTCGTCGACGTTGTCGTCGATGACGTTCGGCACCGCGACCTTCGGCGCACCGGTCGACACCGTCACCGTGATGGTGTCGCCCTTCTTGACGTCGGTCCCCGCGGCAGGGTTCTGCGTGCAGATCTGGCCCCTGGGGAACTTGTCGCAGGGCTCCTTCTTCGAGGCGTCCAGCTTGAGGTGCGTGTTGTTGGCGGCGAGCCGGGCCTCGGGGACCGTCTTGCCGACGAACTTCGGAGCCGCGAACGGATCGTTGCTCGCGCCGCTCCCGTCCATGAAGAACTTCCCGATCAGGATCGCGCCGATCAGCACGAGGACGCCCGCGAGGACGAGCAGGATCGTCGACGTGCGGTTCTTGCTCTGGTTCTGACGGCGCCGGTCGGGGCGGTCGTCGTAGCCGTAGCCGCCGTCGTCCGGATTGACCGGCGGCAGCATCGACGTCTGGCCGCCGCCGTTCTGCGGGTGCAGCATCGCGGTCTGCTGGTCGTCCGGGTGGCCGCCGTAGCCGACGGCGCCCATCGCCGCGGTCGCCGCGACCGGCTGTCCGTCGAGGCACGCCTCTATGTCGGCACGCATCTCGTCCGCGGACTGGTAGCGGTAGTCCGGGTCCTTGGTGAGGGCCTTGAGGACGATCGCGTCCATCTCGGGCGTGATCTCGGAGTCGAAGACGCTCGGAGGCTGCGGCTCCTCGCGCACGTGCTGGTACGCGACGGCGACCGGGGAGTCGCCCACGAAGGGCGGCCGTACGGTCAGCAGCTCGTAGAGGAGACAGCCGGTCGAGTAGAGGTCGGACCGCGCGTCGACCTGCTCGCCCTTGGCCTGCTCCGGGGAGAGGTACTGGGCGGTGCCGATCACGGCCGACGTCTGCGTCATCGTCATGCCGGAGTCGCCCATGGCGCGGGCGATGCCGAAGTCCATCACCTTGACCTGGCCGGTCCGCGTCAGCATGACGTTGGCCGGCTTGATGTCACGGTGGACGATGCCCGCGCGGTGCGAGTACTCGAGTGCCTGGAGGATGCCGATCGTCATCTCCATGGCACGCTCGGGCAGCAGCTTGCGCCCGGAGTGCAGCAGCTCACGCAGCGTGGATCCGTCGACGTACTCCATCACGATGTACGGGATGGAGGTCCCGTCGATGTAGTCCTCACCGGTGTCGTACACGGCGACGATCGCGGGATGGTTGAGCGAGGCGGCCGACTGGGCCTCCCGGCGGAACCGGGCCTGGAACGACGGGTCGCGCGCGAGGTCGGCGCGTAGCGTCTTCACTGCCACGGTGCGGCCGAGCCGGGTGTCATGGGCGAGATAGACCTCCGCCATGCCACCACGGCCGAGCACCTGGCCCAGCTCGTACCGGCCGCCGAGGCGACGCGGCTCTTCCATGGTTACCTACCAGCCCTCTCCGTCGGTCCCGACCGTCACCCGTGCGGGGTCGGGCGGTGTGCTGTCCGGGCATACCGTACCCGGCCTGTCGTGCCTGACCTGCCCGAGACCGTCACCCGATACAGGACCGGTATCGCAACGTGCACCGATGTGAAGAACACGTGACCGGACTCACTTCTTGCTGTTGAGCACCGCTTCCATCACGCTCTTGGCGATCGGCGCGGCCAGACCGCCACCGGAGATGTCGTCTCGGTTCGCGCTGCCGTCCTCGACGACCACGGCCACGGCGACCGGCGAGCTGCCGTCCTTGGCCTTCACGTACGAGAGGAACCAGGCGTAAGGCTTCTCACTGTTGTTGAGGCCGTGCTGGGCGGTACCCGTCTTGCCGCCGACCGTGTAGCCGGGGATCTGCGCGTTCGTGCCGGTGCCCTCGCTGACGACCGTCTCCATCATCGACTGAAGGATCTGGGCGTTCTTCTCCGACAGCGGCCGGCTCATCTCCTTCGGCGTGTGCTGCTCGATGGTGTCGAGGTTCGGCGCCTGGAGCTCGCTGACCATGTACGGCTCCATGAGAGAGCCGCCGTTGGCGACCGCGGAGGCCACCATGGCCATCTGCAGGGGCGTGGCCGCGGTGTTGTACTGGCCGATCGAGGACAGCGCCGTCTGCGACTTGTTCATTTCCTTGGAGAACACGGACGCGTTCGAACGGACCGGGGTGAACTGCTGCTTGTTGAAGCCGAACTTCTCCGCGGTCTCCAGCATCTTGTCGTTGCCGAGGTCGGCGCCGATCTTGCCGAAGACGGTGTTGCAGGAGTAGCGCAGCGCCACGCGCAGCGTCGCGTCCTTGCAGGGGATGTTGCCCTCGTTCTTCAGCGGCGTCGTGGTGCCGGGCATGATCCACGGCAGCGGTGTGTCGGTCTTCGTGTCGGGGTTCGTGTAGAGCCCGTGCTCCAGCGCGGCCGCCGCCGTCACGATCTTGAAGGTCGAGCCGGGCGGGTACGTCTCGCGCAGCGCGCGGTTCGTGAGCGGCTTGTCCTTGTTCTTGTCGAGCTTGCCGAACGTGTTGCCGTCCTTCTGGAGGATCCCGGCGAACGACGACGGGTCGTACGACGGCGTCGACGCCATCGCGAGGATCGCACCGGTCTTCGGGTCGATCGCGACGGCGGCGCCCTTGCCCCGGTTCTTCAGACCGTCGTACGCGGCCTTCTGCGCCGCGGCGTTGAGGGTGGTGACGACGTTGCCACCCTCCTTCTTCTTGCCGGTGATCATGTCGAGGGTGCGGCGGAAGAACAGCCGGTCGTCGTTGCCGGTGAGGATGCCGTCCTCGATCGACTCGATCTGGGTCGCGCCGACCAGCTGCGAGGCGTACCCGGTGACGGGCGACCACATGGGCCCGTCCTTCCAGGTCCGCTTGTACTTGAGGTCGGTGCCGTCCGTCGCCACGGACCCCGTGATCGACTTGCCGTCGACGATGATGTCGCCGCGCGGCTGCGCGTACCGCTCGATGGCGACGCGCGGGTTCTGCTTGTCGGACTGGAGCTTGTCGGCCTGGGCGTACTGGAGCCAGTTGTCGCGGATCAGCAGGGCGAGGACGAGGAGCCCGCAGAAGATCGCGATCCGGCGCAGGGGCTTGTTCACGGTCGGACCACCTGGGTCATCTCGGCGTCGGGGCTGGGAGCGGGGGCCGGCGCCGGGCGGCGCGCGGTGTCGCTGATACGGATCAGGATCCCGATCAGCGCCCAGTTCGCGATCACGGAGGAACCGCCGTACGCGAGGAACGGCATGGTCATACCGGTCAGCGGGATGAGACCCATGACACCACCGGCGACGACGAACACCTGGATCGCGAACGCGCCGGACAGACCGGCCGCGAGCAGCTTGCCGAACGGGTCACGGGCCGCGAGCGCCGTGCGCAGACCGCGCTCGGCGATCAGCCCGTACATCAGCAGGATCGCCATGATGCCCGCGAGGCCGAGCTCCTCGCCGAACGTGGCGAGGACGAAGTCGGAGTTCGCGGCGAACTTGATCAGGTCGGAGTGGCCCTGGCCGAGACCCGTACCGAGCACACCACCGGAGCCGAACGCCCACAGGGCCTGCATCGCCTGCTCGGAGTGACCGGCGACGCCCTGCCTGCTCAGCAGGTACTCGTGCATCGGGTCGAGCCACGCCTGGACACGGCTCTGCACGTGCGGCTCGAACGAGGCGACACCGACCGCGCCGACCGCCGACATCAGCAGACCGAACACGATCCAGCTGGTGCGCTCCGTGGCGACGTACAGCATCACGACGAACATGCCGAAGAACAGCAGCGACGTACCGAGGTCCGTCTCGAAGACCAGGATCAGGATCGACATCACCCAGACGACGATGATCGGTCCGAGGTCACGGCCGCGCGGCAGGTACAGGCCCATGAAACGTCGGCTGGCCAGCGCGAGCGCGTCCCGCTTCACCATCAGATAGCCCGCGAAGAACACCGCGATGACGATCTTCGCGAACTCACCGGGCTGGATGGAGAACCCGCCGATGCTGATCCAGATCTTCGCGCCGAACACGTTCATACCGAGACCCGGCACGAGCGGCAGCAGCAGCAGGATCAGCGCGCCCACCATCGAGATGTACGTGTAGCGCTGCAGGATGCGGTGGTCCTTGAGCAGCATGAGCACGCCCACGAACAGGGCGATGCCGATCGCGGAGTACATCAGCTGGTTCGGCGCGTCCGGGCTGAACGACCCGTACGACGACTTTGCCAGCTGCTGCAGGCGCTCCGACTGGTCCAGGCGCCAGATGATGACCAGACCCATGCCGTTGAGCAGAGTCGCGATCGGCAGGAGCAGCGGATCGGCGTACGGCGCGAACCGGCGTACGACGATGTGCGCGACGCCCGCGAGCAGGCCGAGGCCCAGGCCGTAGCCCAGGAGCCCGGCGGGCAGCGAGCCGTCGATCGCCAGGCCCACGTTCGCGTACGCGAAAACGGGGATGACGACGGCGAACGCGAGGAGCGCGAGCTCGGTGTTGCGCCGGCTCGGCGCACCGATCGCGCCGATGGTCGACGTGTGTGTAGTGCTACTGCTCATGGCGTGCAAAGGCCCCCAACGGCTGCTTACTGCTTACCGCACAGCGGGACCAGCTTCTGCTCATCCTCCGAGAGGCTGGGGCCAGGTGTGGGCGTCGGTGCGGTCTTGGACTTGGCCGTTCCGGACGGCGTGGGTGTCGGACTCGGCGCTGTCTTCGCCGAAGCGCGTGACGTGGTGAAAGACGTCTTGGTGGCGCTTGTGGTGCCACCCGCCTCGCCCTCGCCGGTCTTCGCGTTCTGCTCGTTCTCCGCCTGACGGCGCTCGGCGTCCTTCTTGCAGGCCGAGGCCTGCAGCGACAGCTCGCCGATCTTGTCCTTGGCGTCACCGAAGCTGCCCTCGGTGATCGTCGCCTCGACCTGCTTGCGCTGGTACGGCGGCAGGTACTTGAGTTCGATCTCGGGGTGGTCCGTCTCGACCTTCGACAGACTCACCCACGCCAGGTCCTGGCTGATGCCGCGGTACAGCGCGACATGCGACTCGTTCGAACCGACGTAGTACTGCGTCTGCGTCCAGCGGTAGCCGCCGTACAGGCCACCGCCCACGACGGCCAGCGCCAGGACGATGAAGAAGGATCTCTTGAGCCACTTACGGCCGCGCCGCGGCTTGACGAAGTCGTCGTCCCCGTACGAGCCGAAGCTTCCCTCAGGAGCGTAACCGGCCGGGTCGCCGCTGCCGGGCGGGCCGAACTCGCCACCGCCGCCCTGCCCGGGAACCTGCCTGCCCGACCCGCGGCCGAGCTCCGACGCACGGCCCGCGGGGGTCTGCATCGCGCCGCCGTCGTGCAGCTGGTGCTGCTGGTTCTCGGCGACCGCGCCCACGATGACCGGGGCGTCGGACAGCTGACCGGCGAGCGTGTCACCGCTGTCGATGTCCAGGACGTCCGCCACGATCACCGTGATGTTGTCCGGGCCACCGCCGCGCAGCGCCAGCTGGATCAGGTCCTGCACGGTCTCCTGCGGGCCCTGGTAGCTGGCGAGGGTCTCCTCCATCGTCTGGTGGGAGACCACGCCGGACAGGCCGTCGGAGCAGATCAAATAACGGTCACCGGCCCGCACCTCACGGATGGAGAGGTCGGGCTCGACGTGATCACCGCTGCCCAGCGCGCGCATGAGGAGGGACCTCTGCGGGTGAGTGGTGGCTTCCTCTTCCGTGATGCGGCCCTCGTCGACGAGGCGCTGCACCCAGGTGTGGTCCTGTGTGATCTGCGTCAGCACACCGTCGCGCAGCAGATACGCGCGCGAGTCGCCGACGTGCACGAGGCCGAGACGCTGCCCCGTCCACAGCAGAGCGGTCAGGGTCGTCCCCATGCCTTCCAGCTGGGGGTCCTCCTCGACCATCATCCGCAGCTGGTCGTTGGCCCGCTGCACTGCCGTGCCGAGCGAGGTGAGGATGTCGGAACCGGGAACGTCGTCGTCGAGCGCGACGATCGTGGAGATCACCTCCGACGAGGCGACCTCACCGGCGGCCTGACCCCCCATGCCGTCGGCGATCGCGAGGAGACGCGGACCGGCGTAGCCCGAGTCCTCGTTCCCCTCGCGGATCATGCCTTTGTGCGATCCGGCGGCGAAGCGCAGTGACAGACTCATGCGCACCTCGCCCGTCGGCTCCGGGTACATCCGCACGGTGCCCACCCTCCGGTCGGGAGCGCGCTCAGGTCTTGGGTGACCGCGTCGGCTCGCTCGCTCCGCTCGCTCATTGTCGTACTACTTCCGCAGCTCGATGACGGTCTTGCCGATGCGGATCGGCGCGCCCAGCGGAATCGGTTGCGGGGTGGTCAGCCGAGACCGGTCGAGATAGGTGCCGTTGGTGGACCCGAGGTCCTCCACGATCCACTGTCCGTCCCGGTCCGGGTAGATCCTGGCATGCTTGCTCGACGCGTAGTCGTCGTCGAGGACGATCGTCGAATCGTGCGCACGGCCCAGCGTGATGGTCTGGCCCTGCAGCGCCACCGTGGTCCCCGTGAGGGTGCCCTCGGAGACGACGAGTTTCGTGGGGGCGCCGCGGCGCTGCCGCCCGCCGCCTCCACCGCTGTTCTGCTGCTGGGCGCGCTGCTGCGGCGGCGCGGCCTGGCGGGCCGCCGCCTGCTGCTGGCGCCCGCTGTCACGACGCGACCCGCGCTGGGTGACGCGCGTGCCGAACAGGTCGCTGCGGATGACCTGGACGGCCACGATCACGAACAGCCACAGAACGGCCAGGAAACCCAACCGCATGACCGTCAGGGTCAGCTCTGACATTGCCCCCGCTTCACCCTTCGGCTTGCCGGTAAATGATGGTGGTACTGCCCACGACGATCCGCGAGCCGTCGCGGAGCGTAGCGCGGGTGGTGTGCTGCCCGTCCACCACGATGCCGTTGGTGGACCCGAGATCCTGGATCGTCGAGGGCGTTCCGGTCCGAATCTCACAGTGCCGGCGAGAGACGCCGGGGTCGTCGATCCGCACATCGGCTTCGGTGCTGCGGCCGAGGACCAGCGTGGGGCGCGAGATCTGGTGGCGTGTGCCATTGATCTCGATCCAGTGACGCACTTGAGCGCCGGGCAGCGGTCCTGCCTGGTTACGCGGCCGAGCTCCCGCCGGTGCCTGGCCGGGGCGGCTCGGAGGCGGCCCCGCGGGCATCGGCGGCGCGCTCGCCGGCGGGTAGCCGTACCCGCCGGCAGCGTTCGCCGCGGGCGGATAGCCGTAGCCTCCGCCCGCCGCCGGGGGCGCCGAAGCGGGACCCCGGCCTGGCTGCGGCGGCTGCTGGGAGGGCTGGGACTGCTGCTGGCTGGAGCTCGACGCGAGCGTGCGGCTGCGTACGCGGTACAGACCCGTGTCCAGGTCGTCCGCCTTCTCCAGGTGGACCTTGATCGGTCCCATGAAGGTGTAGCGCTGCTGCTTCGCGTAGTCGCGCACCATGCCGGACAGCTCGTCGCCGAGCTGCCCCGAGTAGGGGCTGAGGCGCTCGAAGTCCGGCGCGCTCAGCTCCACGATGAAGTCATTGGGGACGACGGTCCGCTCGCGGTTCCAGATCGTCGCGTTGTTGTCGCACTCGCGCTGGAGGGCGCCGGCGATCTCGACGGGCTGGACCTCGGACTTGAACACCTTGGCGAAGGTGCCGTTGACCAGACCCTCGAGACGCTGCTCGAACTTCTTCAGGACTCCCATGGGGCACCTCCTCCTTCGTTTTCGTCCTGGTACTGCTTACTGATCGTATCCACGCACCGGGAAATCGGCTGGTTCCCCCTGTCAGCCCGGTCGATGAGTGTCGACCCTCACAGCTGGATCGTAGAGGGGGTCCCTGGACAGTGTCCCGCACGCGGCGGGGGAGCCGGGAGGGGACGGGGAAGGTCGGGGTCCGGCTTGGGGGCGGAGGCTGGATCGGAGGGGTGGACGGGGTCGGCGCTGGAGTTGAGGAGCAGGGGCGCTGCGAGGTGGCGTGCGTCCCCTTTGGAGGCTGGCGTGATCCCCTTCGGAGGCTTCGGACGGCCGGCGGAGTACCGGCGGAGTGCTGGTGGACTGCTGGTGGAGTGCCGGTTGAGTGTTGGCTGAGTGCTCAGGGCTGCCGGCGGACGCATCGGATGCGAGGTCAGCGGGGGTGGGCATGCCCAGCAGGTGCCCGCGGAAACGGATGTGAATCCACCCTCTGCAGCGTGCTAATCTTCTGCATGTCGGAAGGCGCTCACCCCGAAAGGGCGAGGGACCGGAAGGCACACCCAATGCGCGGGTGGCGGAATAGGCAGACGCGCTGGATTCAGGTTCCAGTGCCCGAAAGGGCGTGGGGGTTCAACTCCCCCCTCGCGCACAGAGAAGAACCGACGAAACGGGTCTTCACCAGGGACGAAAGTCCTGGTGAGGGCCCGTTTCTCGTTGTCCGATCGTCCATCTGACCCTGGCTGTGACCGCTGGGGCGTCGTGGTCCAGGACGGCATCTGTACGGCAGGGCCGGCTCCGTGACAAACGTCACGGAGCCGGCCCTGCTCTTCTTGATCTGCAGTTGTGCAGTTGTGCAGTTGCGTGGCTGTGGGCTGTGGGCTGTGGGCTGTGGGCTGTGGGCTGTGGGCTGCGACGGCTGGTCAGCCGGTCGGTGCCAGATGGTCGGTGGGGTTCGAGCTGCCGATCGGCTTCGTTCGGCAGCCGGTGATGGTGTTGTCTACGGGGTCGCTGGTCGTCGAGCGCGAGGGTTTCGACCCAGTTCTTGATCGTCCGGCTGTTGGCGCGGGCCGGCTGGTAGACGAGCGGGACGGCCTGGCCGGCGATGCGGTGAGTGCCGGATGCTCCGATGCCGTTGGTAGGTGGTTCTTCGTGCAGCCTTTGTGGCCTTCGACGCTGTTGCGGAGCCGGAAGTAGATCTTCTGCCCTTCGGTGCCCCCACACCGAGGGCCTGCCAGTGCTTGGCGCCTTGCACCTGGGCGGGCGTGATGCGGCGCAGGCGGCAGACCTAGAGCGGTCCGATGGGGCTGGGTTCAGGGTCGATGGGGGGATGCCACCGTTGAGGGCGCGCGGTTTGATCGTGCACCGGGCCTCGGCGGCCTCGGCTGGTCACATTGTTGAGTGGCTTGAGTGGCTTGAGTGAGGAGGCGGCGTATCGGCTGCCCCCAGGCCACGGGATTTCGTCGTGAGTCTCATCCCACATGCCGAACGGACCTGCGCGGTAGTCATTGATGGGCTCACTCGGCGGGCTGTTGCTGTCGGCTGCGGCACTGTCCGAAATGATTGGCAGACAGTTTGATGAGCGGACCGAAGAAACGAATCAGCTGGTCAGCACACTAACTATTGATCACTCAAGCCGGTGAACCATCCGATCAATCAGAAACATGATCGCGGCGTAGGAGTTCTTTTCGATCGGAGAGACTCTCCGACGAAAGGTGTTTGTTCATGTTCGCGCGTTATCGATCCCGGCCCTTCATGGCCATTGCCTCCGCCTGCGCTCTCTTGCTGACGAGTTCATCGGTGGCGCAGGCCGGCGCTGTCGGATCGACTCCTGTCCGAACCTTCGAGTACAGCGTTGGCGGGATGACGATGAAAGTTCCGACCGGATGCGCGTTCACCCACATCATCCGGGGCGGCGGGAAGAAGATCACCTACCAGAACGCCGGCGTCGACTGTGCTTTTGTCGCCGCGCTCGGCACTGGCTTCTGTAACTGGCGCATCGACTTCACGTACGCGGACACCGACAACAGGACGTACAGGGTCTCCCGGGGGCGAACGCACCCCGAGTGCAAGATCGATCCGATGCGGAACAACTCTCCTCAGACGTTGCCTCGTTATGGAAAGGCGTGTGCGCATCTCCACGTCAACGGGGTGCGCCGAGTGAGCCAGTGTCACCACATCACGAAGTGAGCCGTTCATGATTGATCGACAGCAGGAGCGAGACCTGGGATGGGAGGCGCGGCGGAGGCCCGCTGGGATCGCCGCTTTTGTGGCGGGTTTCGTCGTGACACTCGCCTTCTTCGCCTTCTTCCCTGGGCTTCCGCACGTCATCGACTGGGGGGCGATCGTCGTTGCCGCTCTGGTAGGAGCACTCACTCGATGGGCCTTCCTGGCGTGGGCAGGGAAGAGGAGTAGAGACAGTGAGTGAGTTCGGGCATAACGACGTGGGCCGGCAGAGATGCCACTTCAGTTGTTGAGTGCGGAGCGCGGGCTGTGGGTGCTGGACGCTCAAGGCTTTCGCGCCCCTGGCCTGTGCCGTAGGGAATCTGTGCCAGCAGGCCGGGAACGGTCTTTACGTCGGCGGACTCATTAGGCCTGATCATTGCCCTTCGTCGGTGCCCCGCAAAGGTCGGAAGCCCCGCAGGTCTCAGATCTGCGGGGCTTCCGCGTTTTCCCGGTGTGGGCGACCGTGTGTGGGTGCGGGTCCTGGGTCGGTGGGTGCCGGTCCTGAGAGCGGGGCTGGGCTCGGGTGGGTTCGGCGGCTCCGGCGGGCTCGGCGGGTTCGGCGGGTTCGACCGTGAGGACAATCACAGTGATTGGTGAAGGGTCCCCCAGTGCCGTACCGGACGGGGGACCCCTCGAAACCGCAGTGCTTCCGTGCGCGTCGGTGACGGCGCGGAGCGTCAGGCGGCGTCGGCCGAGAAGCGTGCCGCGAGCTCCTTGGCCCGGGCGTCCGCATCCTCCAGGGCCTTGGTGCGGGACGCCTCCGCGAGCGGGATGAGCTCGCTCATCGCCGGCGTCGTGTGCGCCAGGGTCAGCTCGGGAACGATGAAGTCCACGTCCAGGCCCAGCATCGTGCCGAGAAGGTCACGCAGGTAGTTCTGCACGTACTCGAAGGGCTCGCGCGGGGTGCCCGGCGCGTACGAGCCGCCACGGCTCGCGACGACCGTGACCGGCGTCCCCTTGGCGGACGGCGTCTCGCCGGCGGTGCGTCCCATGAGGATCACCTGGTCCAGCCAGGCCTTCAGGGTCGACGGAATCGAGAAGTTGTACATAGGGGCGCCGATCAGCACCGCGTCCGCCTGCTCCAGCTCCTCGATGAGCTTCAGACGCTCGGCGAAGGCCACGGCCTGCTCCGGGCTGTGGGTGGCGGGGTCGGCGAAACCGGCGGAGGCGCCGACCGCGTCCAGGTGCGGGACCGGGTTCACGGCCAGATCGCGGTAGATCACGGTGCCGTCGGGGTGCTGCTCCTCCCAGGTCTTGCGGAAGGCGTCGGCGACGGTGCGGGATGCGGAGGCCGAGCCGGGCCAGACGGACGAGTCGACGTGCAGAAGCGTGGGCATTGGGGGTCTCCAAAGGTGCGGCCGCTCGGCCACGTAGGTAGGTGCAGTTCTGTTCGGAGCTACTCTATGAACAGTAACTTACTTTTATTTAGTCCCCTACGGGAGGGCAGTACTCTGAAGGCATGGCGGGCAATGGGGAACACGAGAGCGGCTCCGCATGCGAGGCGGGGACCCACACCCCCGAAGCGTGCAAGCGGGTCGACAGCGGCATCACCCGCGTCTTCGGCCTGCTCGGCAAGCGCTGGACGGGACTCGTCGTCTCCGTGCTCCTCCAGCACCCCGTCCACTTCGCCGACCTTCGCCGCGCCATTCCCGGCATCAGCGAGCGCATGCTCTCGGACCGCCTCACCGAACTCGGCGCCGCCGGCCTCGTCGTACGCGAGGTCGACGAAGGCCCCCCTCTCCGCGTCGCCTACCGCCTGACGGAAGCAGGCGCCGCCCTTGAACCGGCACTCAAGGAACTCGGGCTATGGGCCGAGGCGTATCTGCCTGAGGGGTAGTAGAGGGGGGCGGGTGGCGAGGCTGTGCGAGGAGGGCTTCGATCGCGCCCATACGTTCCGACGCCGCCCGTACGTTTTGTTTCCATGGCAGGGGCCGAGGGCTCGAGGTCGGTGCTCGGGTTCGGTCCTGTGGTCCCGCTCGGGTGCGGTTCTCCTGTGTCCTCACTCCGGTTCCGCGCTCTTGTTTCCACAATCGCGGGGTTGTCCACAGGCTCTGACGGGTTCTGGCCGACGGCGGTACGGTCGTTGCCAGTTGATGTTCAGAGACGGGGGAGGCGGTCCGCGTGACCGAGCTCGACACGGCGGTACCGGTGCAGCGTGAGGAACCAGAACCGGCGGCTCGACGACTGCGGGCCGTCGACGGGTTCGCGACGCGACCCTGCTCCGGATCACCCAAGCAGGAGGGCAAGGTCCTGCGCGGCCGCGTACCGCGCTCCGCCCACGCGGCCCTCACCCTGCACCCCGCACGCCCCGACGCCGTCGCCGCGGTCGAGGAGTCCAACCTGGGCCGGATCGAAGAGCTCACGCCCATACGGGTCGGCAGGATGGTGGAGACCCCGTTCGCGTTCCTGCGCGGATCCGCCGGCCTCATGGCCCACGACCTCGCACAGACCCCCGTCACCGGTATCGGCGCCCAGATCTGCGGAGACGCCCACGCGGCGAACTTCGGCCTCTACGCCGACGCCCGCGGCGGCCTCGTCATCGATCTCAACGACTTCGACGAAACGGTGCACGGCCCCTGGGAATGGGACGTGAAGCGACTCGCCACCTCACTCGTCCTCGCGGGCCGCGAAGCCGGGGCCGACGAGGGCACTTGCCGGGAAGCCGCGTACTACGCGGCGGGCTCCTACCGCCGCACGATGCGTCTGCTGGCCAAACTGCCCGCCCTCGACGCGTGGAACGCCATCGCCGACGAGGAACTCGTCTCCCACACCGACGCCCACGACCTCGTCGGCACGCTGGAACGCGTATCCGAGAAGGCTCGCAACAACACCAGCGGAAGATTCGCCGCCAGATCCACCGAGCCGGCCGAGGACGGCACCCGACGCTTCGTCGACGCACCACCCGTGCTGCGCCGCATACCCGACGGGGAGGCGTCCGAGGTCGCGGCATCCCTCGGCGACTACCTGCGGACACTCTCCGAAGACCGCCTGCCTCTGCTCGGCCGCTACGCGATCCAGGACGTCGCCTTCCGCGTCGTCGGTACCGGCAGTGTCGGCACGAGGTCGTACGTGGTGCTGCTCCTCGATCATCGGGGAGAGGCGCTCGTGCTCCAGGTGAAGGAAGCCCGCCCCTCCGCGTTGCTGCCCCACCTGCCCGCAGTCGGCTTCGAGACGCCGACGCCCACCCATGAGGGGCGGCGTGTGGTCCTCGGACAGAAGCGGATGCAGGTCGTCAGCGACATCCTGCTCGGCTGGACGACTGTGGCCGGACGACCCTTCCAGGTAAGGCAGTTCAGAAACCGCAAGGGAAGTGTCGACCCCGCGGCTCTCGCCGCCGATCAGATGGACGACTACGGCCGCATGACGGGCGCGCTCCTCGCCCGCGCCCACGCACACAGCGCCGACCCCCGACTGATCGCCGGCTACTGCGGCAAGAACGAGGAACTGGACGAGGCCATCGCTCAGTTCGCGGTCACCTACGCGGACCGCACGGAACAGGACCACGCATCCCTGGTCAGGGCTGTGCGGGAGGGGCGGATAGGGGCTGAGGTGGGAGTTTGAAGGGGTTTGGGTGAGGGGGGTTGGGCTGAGGGGCGTGAGTCGCGGGTCCCTGATCGTGGGGTGCGGGTCGTGCTGAGCCTGGAGCGTGCGGGTCAGGCTGGGGCGGAGGCTTGAGGGCTTGAGCGCCTGAGGCGTGCGCTGGGGTGGGCTGGGGTGGATTGAGCTGATCTGGGGTGGGGTGGGAGGGGGCGGGGGAGGGAGGGGAGCCCCCCAGAACCCTTGAAATCAGGCGTCGAGCAGGGCATCCCGGCCCGTGCCCTAGGCTGGACGGGTGACGACCCCGGAAGCCGAGTCGACCCCGTCCGAGGCACCTGCCGCTGAGCCGCAGGGGCAGCCTGTTACTGAGGGGCGGCCCGAGGCGCGGCTTGAGCGGGCTGTGCTCGCCGCCGAGCAGGCTCTGATCGAGTACGAGATCGCGGTGGAGACGTTCCGCGTCGAGGTGGAGAACTTCTCTCGGCTGCACCACCAGAAACTCGGCCCCATGTATACGCGCCTGGACGAGCTCGAGGCGCAGATCGCCGAGGCGGTCGCCGCCCGGAGCGGGGATCCGGAGGACCGGCGTAAGGCGGACGAGGCCAGGGCGCGCGTGATGCCGATGCCCGCGGTCGAGGAGCTGTTCGACCAGTGGATGGACGGCGACGGTCTCTCGCCGGAGGCGTCCGCCATGCTCACCGATCAGCCCGTTAGGCCGCCACAGCGTGTGCGGCCGAGTGACGAGGCCCGCAAGCTCTACCGGGAACTCGTCCGCAAGGCGCACCCGGACCTGGCGCAGGACGAGAAGGACCGGACGCGGCGCGAAGAGTTCATCGTGCGGGTCAACGCGGCCTACGGCCGGGGCGACGAGGCGTTGCTGAAGGAGCTGTCCGACGAGTGGGCCGCGGGGCCTGTGCCCGAGGCGCGCAAGCCCAGCCCGAGCGAGGAGCTGTACGAGCGGCTCGAGTGGCTGGCGCAGCGCAAGGAGCTGCTGACGGCTGTTGCTCAGGAGCTGGAGGAGAGCGCGATCGGCGCGATGCTGCGGATGGCGCCGGACGACCCCGACCGGCTGCTCGAGGAGATCGCGGAGCAGCTGCTCGCGCAGGTCGCCGAGCGAGAGGCTGAGCTGGAGCGGCTGATGCGCGAGCAGGCTGCCGACAACTGAGCGGACGGTCGGACAGGCTGGTGGTCGTTGAGCCGCTTGGCGAGCATGCTGGAGAGCTGGAGAGCTGGGCCGGTCGGTGGGGATGAGGACACCCCGGCCCGAGTGTCGTTCCGCCCTGCCTTGCCGACGGGACGGTTGTGCGGGCGGCTGACCGCCCTGGTGCCTGGCGGGTCAGGGCTCTGGATGGGGTCGGGTAGCGTCGGGGGTATGCATTTCGGATCTGGTGTGCCCACGGTTGAGGTCGGCGAGCTCGTGGACGGGGACTTTCTCCTCGATGTCCGTGAGGACGATGAGTGGCAGGCGGGTCACGCCGAGGGCGCGTTGCACATTCCGATCAGTGAGTTCGTGGCGCGTTACGGCGAGCTGACCGAGGCGGCTCCCCAGGACGGGCGGGTCAACGTGATCTGCCGGTCCGGCGGCCGTTCCGCGCAGGTGACGATGTATCTCGTGCAGCAGGGCATCGACGCGGTGAACGTGGACGGCGGCATGCAGGTGTGGGCCGCCGCCGGGCGGCCCGTCCTGGACGACAAGGGGCAGTCGGGCTTCGTGCTCTGACCTCTGGCTCAGCCGAGGGGATGGGCTGCCAGTAGGTCGCCGAGTGTTTCCTCGTGGGCGGCGGCCGGGCCGAGTGACAGTTCCAGCTGCTTGGCCCAGGCGTGGTAGCGGTGGAGCGGATAGTCGGTGTCGGCGCCGAATCCTCCGTGCAGATGCTGTGCGGTCTGGACGACGCGTCGTACGCCTTCCGATGCCCAGATCTTGGCGACCGCGATGTCGCCTGCCGCGGGAAGCGCTCCGCCTGCCTGAGTGCTGATGCGCCAGGCGGCCTGCCAGAGGGTGGCCTCCATGGCGCGCAGGTCGATGTAGCGGTCCGCGGCCTGGACCGCGACCGCTTGGAATGTCGCCACCGGGTAGCCGAACTGTTCGCGCTTGGACGTGTAGTCGCCGGTCATCTGGAGGACTCGCTCGCCGAGGCCCAGTGCCAGTGCGCAGGTTCCGGTGGTGAGGAGCTGGTGCAGCCGGTCCCAGGACTCGTCGGTCTCGATGATCTGGTGGGCGTCGAGGCGCACGGAGTCGAGGTGGAGTTCGCCGAGGCGTTCGCCGGTCGTGGAGATCTGTTCGGCGAGGTTGAGTCCTTCGTGCGGGTGGGGCAGTACGGCGATGACCGTGCGTCCCTGTGGGGTGTGGGCGGGTACGGCGATGTGGTCGGCGTTGTGCGCCCAGGGCACGCCGGTCTGGGTGCCCTCGAGGATCCAGGTGTCGGTGTCCATGTCGCGGCGCGCGCTGACGGCGAGTTGGGCCGGGGCGTGGCCGGTGCGGCCCGCGGAGGCGGCGGTGAGGACGAGTTCGCCGAGGGCTGCCCGGGGGAGGATCTGCTTCTTCAACTCGTCGCTGCCGTAGGTCTGTACGGCGACGGCGGTCGCGGTGTGCTCCAGGAGCGGGACGCGGGCGAGCGCCTTGGCGGATTCCCGGAGGACCAGGCAGAGCGCGATGGCGTCCAGGCCCGCGCCGCCGTGTTCGGGGGCGAGCAGGAGGCTGAGCAGGTCGGCGTCGGCGAGTTTCGCCCAGAGAGTGCGGTCGAAGTCGTCGGCGATCGCGCCGGAGGTGAGGGCCGGGCTCGGCACGCTGTCGGGCGCGACCGGGCCGAACACGGCCTTGGCCGCCTCGACGGCCGCCTGCTGTTCTTTGGTGAAGGTGAAGTCCACTGCCCTGTCCCTCCGTGCACCGGTTCGTCGTGGCGACCCGCCAGGATCTGACGGTCCGTCAAGGTAGAACAAGTTCTACGAGAAGGGAATACGAGAGGGAGATACGCGGAGGGAGTGCGAAGGCAGTGGAACATGCACCGTCAGCCGTCAGCCGTCAGCCGTCAGCCGTCAGCCGTCAGCCGTCAGCCGTCAGCCGTCAGCCGTCAGCCGTCAGCCGTCAGCCGTCAGCCGTCAGCGGTCAGCGGTCGAAGTCCAGTTCCACCGTCTCCGTGGCTGGGTGGGACTGGCAGGCGAGTACGTAGCCGGCGTCGGTCTCCTCGGGTTCGAGTGCGAAGTTCCGGTCCATGCGCACCTCGCCCGAGACGAGGAATGCGCGGCAGGTTCCGCAGACGCCGCCCTTGCAGGCGTACGGAGCGTCGGGGCGGTTGCGCAGCACTGTCTCCAGGAGTGATTCGCCGTCGTCGACGGGCCAGGTGCCGGAGCGGCCGTCGAGCTGAGCGGTGACCGTGGAGTGCGCGAGCGCCGGTGCAGGGCGGGCGGGTGCCGCTCCGTCGTCGACGTGGAAGATCTCCTCGTGGATGCGCGCTCTTCGTACGCCGAGGGCGCGCAGCGTGCGCTCCGCTTCTTGTACGAGTCCGAAGGGCCCGCACAGGTACCAGCCGGCTACCTCTTCTACGGGGAGCAGCGCGGGCAGGAGGGTCGTCAGGCGGTCCTGGTCGAGGCGGCCGGAGTCGAGGCCGGCCTGCTGTTCCTCCCGGGACAGGACCGTGACCAGCTGGAACCGGTCGGGGTAGCGGTCCTTCAGGTCGGCCACCTCGTCCAGGAACATGGTCGACGCGGCGGTGCGGTCGCTGCGGATGAGGCAGAAGCGGGCGCGCGGTTCGCGGGCGAGCAGCGTGGCCGCGATCGACAGGACCGGGGTGATGCCGCTGCCGCCGACCACGGCGGCGTAGAGCCCTGGGGTGGGCTCGAGGATGAAGCGGCCGGCGGGGGTCATGACCTCGAGGGCGTCACCGACGGCGATTTCCTTGAGGGCGTATGTCGAGAAGGAGCCGCCTTCGACGAGGCGGACACCGACGCGGAGGGTCCGAGGGCCCTCGGGGCCCGGGGCGGGTGAGCAGATCGAGTACGTGCGCCGGATCTCGCCGTCGTCGGCGGGGCGGCGCAGGGCGAGGTGCTGGCCGGGCGCGTGGCGGAATTCCTCGCGCAGGGATTCGGGGACCTCGAAGGTGAGTGCCACGGAGTCGTCGGTGAGCCGGTCGACCGCTGCTACGCGGAGCTGGTGGAAGCGGGCCATCACAACTCCTTGAAGTGGTCGAAGGGTTCGCGGCAGTCGAGGCAGCGCCGCAGGGCCTTGCAGGCGGTGGAGGAGAAGCGGCTCAGCAGTTCGGTGTCCGTGGATCCGCAGTGCGGGCAGCGCAGGGGGGTGTCGCTTGCCTCGGGGGCGCCGAGGAGCGTGGCGGCGGCCACGTCGGTAGCTGTGCGTGTGGGGGTTGTGGTGCGGGTGGGGCCCAGAGTGACGGTCACCGGTCCCTGGTCCGCTCGGACGGCGCGGGGTGGAGCTATGCCGAACTCCCGGAGTTTGCGGCGTCCCTCGTCCGTGATGTCGTCCGTGGTCCAGGCCGGTGCGAGCACCCGACGGACGGTGACGTCCGGTATTCCGCGCTCGTGCAGGACGCGCTCGATGTCCGTGGACATGGCCTCGACGGCGGGGCAGCCCGTGTAGGTGGGGGTCAGCTCCACCTCGACGCTGCCGGGGTTGAGGCAGTGGACGGCGCGGAGCACGCCCAGCTCTTGCAGGGTGAGGACGGGCAGTTCGGGGTCGGGCACGGAGCCGGCGAGGCGGCGCAGCTCGGCTTCGAGCGGCGTCTCCGGTCGGTCGGCGGTGTCCTGGGGGGAGGCCTCGGGCGCTTTGGTCACCATGACGCCCCCGGGTGGCTGCGGTGGAGGTGCTGCATCTCGGCGAGCATCCGTCCGAACGGTTCCGTGTGCAGGCCCTGGCGTCCGGCGCCGGCGCTCCAGGCGCCGGTCCGCGGTCCCTCCGGGACGGTCAGCGTCGCCCTCTCCAGGACGGCGGTGACCGACGCGGTCCAACTGGCTTCCATATCCGGCCAGTCGATGTCGATTCCGTCGACGGGCTGGAACATCTCTCCGGTGTGGCGCCACAGTGCGTCGCAGGCTCGCTGCATCCGGTCGTGGCTTTCGGCGGTGCCGTCCCCGAGGCGTACGGTCCACTGCTCGGCGTGGTCCTGGTGGTACGCGACCTCCTTGACCGCCTTGGCGGCGAGACCGGCGAGCGGTCCGTCGGTCTCGGCGATACGGCCGTACAGGAGGCGCTGGTACGTGGAGAAGTACAGCTGGCGGGCGATGGTGTGGGCGAAGTCGCCGTTGGGCTGTTCGACCAACTGGACGTTGCGGAAGGCGCGTTCCTCGCGCAGGTAGGCCAGTTCGTCCTCGTCGCCGACGAGGGAGAGCAGAACCCGGGCCTGGCCGAGAAGGTCGAGCGCGATGTTGGCCAGGGCGACTTCTTCTTCGAGGACCGGGGCGTGTCCGGCCCACTCCCCCAGGCGGTGCGACAACACGAGCGCGTCGTCGCCCAGGGCGAGCGCTGCGGCGGCCGTGACGACGCCGGCGGATGAGGAGGCGGGGTTCAGGGACGTGGTCACAGGTGCTTCACCCCTTCCGGGATCTCGTAGAACGTCGGGTGCCGGTACGGCTTGTCTGCGGCGGGCTCGAAGAAGGGGTCCTTCTCGTCGGGCGAGGAGGCGGTGATCGAGGTGGACGGGACGACCCAGATCGAGACGCCTTCGCCGCGGCGGGTGTACAGATCGCGCGCGTTACGCAGGGCGAGCTCGGCGTCCGGCGCGTGCAGGCTTCCCGCGTGGGTGTGCGACAGTCCGCGCCGGGAGCGTACGAAGACCTCCCACAGCGGCCAGTCCTTCGCGTCGCTCATGCCGTCGCCTTCCCGTTCGCCCCGGAGTCTTGTGCCCCGGAGTGCTTTGCCGCGTGGGCCGCGGCCGCTTCCCTGACCCAGGCGCCCTCTTCGTGCGCCTGCCTGCGTTGGGTGATCCGCTGTTCGTTGCACGGTCCGTTGCCCTTGAGGACCTCCCAGAACTCCGTCCAGTCGATGGCTCCGAAGTCGTGGTGCCCGCGCTCCTCGTTCCACACGAGGTCCGGGTCGGGGAGGGTGAGCCCGAGGGACTCGGCCTGCGGGACGCAGATGTCGACGAAGCGCTGGCGCAGCTCGTCGTTCGAATGGCGCTTGATCTTCCATTCCATCGACTGCGCGGAGTGCGACGACTCGTCGTCCGGAGGGCCGAACATCATCAGGGACGGCCACCACCAGCGGTCGACGGCGTCCTGCGCCATCGCGTGCTGGGCCTCGGTGCCGCGGCTCAGGGCGAGGAGCAGCTCGTAGCCCTGGCGCTGATGGAAGGACTCCTCCTTGCAGATCCGCACCATGGCGCGCGCGTACGGCCCGTACGAGCAGCGGCACAGGGGGACCTGGTTCGTGATCGCCGCGCCGTCCACGAGCCAGCCGATGGCGCCGACGTCCGCCCAGGTCAGCGTCGGGTAGTTGAAGATCGACGAGTACTTCTGTCGGCCGCTGTGCAGCTTGTCGAGGAGTTCGTCGCGGCCCGTGCCGAGCGTTTCGGCGGCGCTGTACAGGTACAGGCCGTGACCGGCCTCGTCCTGGACCTTGGCCATCAGGATCGCCTTGCGTCGCAGCGAGGGGGCGCGCGTGATCCAGTTAGCCTCCGGCTGCATGCCGATGATCTCGGAGTGGGCGTGCTGCGCGATCTGGCGCACGAGCGTCGCGCGATAGGCGTCCGGCATCCAGTCGCGGGGCTCGATGCGCTCCTCCGCCGCGACGGCGGTGTCGAACGCTGTCTGGTACGCGGCGGTGCCCGGTGCCTGGCCCGAGGCGGTGCCGGTGGCGTCGGACGTGGCGTGGGCCGCCTGTGTCCGCGCCGCTTGGTGCGCAGCTGCTGTCGCCATCCCGGTCTCCCTCGACCTTGAGCGAATCTCCCGACCGATCGTTCGGTTCGTCGGATTCAATGGTGGGACGTGGCGCCGTAGGGTGTCAACCCTGCGAGGTCCGGCCTGTGGATAAGTCCCGTGCCTCTGTGCCTCGCGTGCGCGGCTGAGTACCGTGCCGGTGCGGCGGCGGGAGCGGGCCGCGGGGCGAGGAATCGGTTCGGCAGTAGCGCGGACCGGAGGCATCGGGAGACTCGGGGAAACGGGGCGGCATGGACGCGTACGACAAGGGCTCGGCCGCCCGGCGTTCCGACCCGGAGCCGCGGGCGGATCCGTTGCGGAGCCCTTCCTCGGACGAGGTCCCTGAGGTCGGCCACGTTCCTGAGGCCGCCAACGTTCCTGAGGTCGACCGGGTCCCCGAGGTCGACCATGTGCCTGAGGTCGGCCACGTGCCGAAGGGCGGCCACGTGCTTGACGGCGGACGAGTGCCTGAGCCGGATCTCCCGCCCTTCTCCCTCTCCTCCCTCCCCTCCGCGCCCCACGCACCCTCGCCCCCATCCGCCGCACCCCGCACAGGCATGTCGGCCCTCTCCCTCCGCTACCAGATCGCCGCCGCCTGCGCCCTCGTCGTGGTCGCTCTTGTGGCGTGTGCGCACGTCGCGATGGTGTTCCTGCACGTAGCTCCGTCGAACACCGTCTCCAAGCAGTACGGCCGGGCCGTCGACGGCTGGATCTATCCCGAGTTCGAGCAGAACTGGAAACTGTTCGCGCCGAACCCGCTCCAGCAGAACATCGCCGTGCAGGCCCGCGCGGAGGTCCGTACGGTCGGCGGCGGTTCGCGTACGACCGGCTGGTACGACCTGTCCGCACGGGACGGCGCCGACATCGACGGGAATCTGCTGCCCAGCCACACGCAGCAGAACGAGTTGCGCCGGGCCTGGGATTTCTATGTGTCCGCGCACGACAGTGAGAACCGCCCGAACGGTCTGCGCGGCCAGCTCTCCGAGCGCTACATCCGCCGCATCGTGGTCCTGCGGCTGTCCCACGAGGGCGGGCTGACGGCCGGCGGCAAGCAAGCCACCATCGCCCGCGTCCAGGTCCGCTCGCGGACCACCAACGTGGCGCCGCCCCCGTGGAGCGACGAGAAAGTGGATTCCAAGCCCCTCTACCGGGAGGTTCCCTGGTGGACGGTGACGGTCGCGGACAGGGCACTCGACAGCAACAGCAACAGCAACAGCAGCAGCAACGGTGAGAGCCGGAGCCAGGGCCAAAACGGCAACAGCACGCGCGCGCGTGCTGCCGGTGACGGGGCGGATGCCCGGTGAACCGCATCGATCGCGTCACCGGGTCCGCCCTCGGGCTCTACCAGAGCGCAGTGATCCGAATCGGCTTCTCCGCGACCTGGCTGCTGTTCCTGCTGCGCGAGTTCCCCAACCGTCACGAGCTGTACGGGCCCGACGGGCCGTGGAGCTGGGACATGGCGCAGCAGCTCATCGCCAATAACGGCGCTTTCACCGCTCTGATGTGGTCGGACGGCCGCGTCTGGTTCGAGATCGTCTACGCCGTCGCGGTCGTGACCAGCGCGCTTCTGATGCTGGGCTGGCGCACCCGGACCATGTCCGTCCTGTTCATGATCGGCGTGCTGTCGCTGCAGAACCGCAGCATCTTCATGGGCGACGGCGGCGACAACGTCATCCATCTGATGTCGATCTATCTGGTGTTCACGCGGTGCGGGCAGGTGTGGTCGCTGGACGCGCGGCGAGCGGCACGCGCGCGTGAGCACGTTGCGCGTGAGGGCGACATCGGGCCGCCCGACGTGGTGGGGCCGGTGCTGTGGTGGCTCGCGGGGCTCGGGCTCTCCGTGATCACGTTCATGGGGGTCGTGAGCGGGGGCTGGCTGGTCGTGTTCTGGGGGCTGTGGGCCGTACACGGCCTGTGGTGGGCGGTGAACCGGCGGGACCCGTACGGCGAGCCCCGGCAACTGCTCGACGTGATCGCGAACCTCGCTCACAACGCCGCGCTTCTCGTGATCATGACGGAGGCGTGTCTGATCTACGCGACCGCGGGCTGGTACAAGATCCAGGGAAGTCGCTGGCAGGACGGGACGGCGGTCTACTACCCGCTCCACCTGGACTACTTCTCGCCCTGGCCGGCCCTCGGTGATCTGCTCGCCTCGCACGGGCTGATGGTGATGCTCGTGTCGTACGGGACGGTCGCCGTGCAGGTCGCCTTCCCGTTCACGCTGTTCAACCGGCGCGTCAAGAACGTCCTGCTGGTCGCCATGATGTGCGAGCACGCGGCGATCGCCGTGCTGCTCGGGCTGCCGTTCTTCTCGCTCGCGATGATCGCCGCCGACGCGGTGTTCCTGCCGACGCCGTTCCTGAAGCGACTGGGTGGACGGGTGGCACGCGCGCGTGGAGGCGTGTTTTCCCGTACGGCCGGTGCCGGTGCCGGTGCGGTTCCGGGGCCTCGCGCTGCGGAGAGCCCCGACCAGGCCCACGTAGGCTTCACGCCATGAGCGGGGCGAACGGCGCGCGCAACGACACAGCCGTGCGCGGGCGCACAGCGTGAACAGGTAAGCAGCATGAGCGGGCACACAGCATGAGCGGGGCGCACGGCATGAACGGGCGGGCAGCATGAGCAGGGTGGATGGCGCCGGCGTCGACACATGGCGCGCCCGTGCCGAGACGTCCGTCCTCCTCGACGGGTTCCACGCGCTCAAGCACGCTCTGCGTTTCGGCGCGCGCGTGCCCGTGGCCCTGGCGGCCGACCGGGCCGCCGCGCTCGCCCTGACCGAGGAGCTCGCCCCGGACGTGCGGGATGCCCTTGACAGGCTTTTGGTGGAGGTGCCGGAGGAGACGCTGCGTGCCCTCGTGCCGCGTCTGCATCCCACCGGGGTGGCCGCGCTGGCGGTGCGGCCCGACCGGGCGGCGAACCTGGCCGCTGTGGCGCACCAGCCGAGGACCGCGCCCGTCGTCGTCCTCGACAACCCCCGCAACCTCGGCAACGCGGGCGCCGTCATCCGGCTCGCCGCGGGCTTCGGGGCGACGGGCGTCGTCATGACCGGCAGCCTCGATCCCTGGCATCCGACTGTCGTACGCGGTGGTGCGGGCCTGCACTTCGCGACGGCGGTGGAGCGCCTGGCGGTGGAGGAGCTGCCGCCGGGTCCCGTGTACGCGCTCGATCCGGAGGGTGAGGACATCCGGGGGACCGCGCTGCCGGACGACGCGCTGCTCGCCTTCGGCTCGGAGCGCAGCGGTCTGTCGCCCGAACTGCGTGCCCGCGCCGACCACTTGGTGTCGTTGCCGATGCGGGCGCAGGTCTCCAGCTACAACCTGGCGACGAGCGTCGGCATGACGCTCTTCCACTGGAGCACCTGTGGCACGCCGGGCGGTCCCGCGGGCCGCCCGGCTGCCTGAGCCGACGCCGGTCGGAGGCCTCAGGCCTCCTTGCGCACCTCCACCACCCGGAAGCGGTTCGACACGAACGCTCCGTCGCACAGCGCCGCGTTGGCCGCGGGGTTGCCACCGGAGCCGTGGAAGTCGGAGAACGCCGCCGTCTGGTTCACGTACACCCCGCCCGTGAGGTTGACGGACAGCTGGGCACACTCTTCGAGGCAGACCTCTTCGACGGCTTCGGTGACCTCGTCGGAGGTCGTGTACGCGCCGACCGTCATCGCGCCCTTGTCGCGCACCGTGCGCCGCAGCAGGTCCAGCGCGTCCGTCGTGGAGTCGACGGCGACGGCGAAGGAGACCGGGCCGAAGCACTCGCTGAGGTAGGCGGACTCGGAGTCGGCGCCGTCCCAGAACTTGCGCGCACCGTCCTGCTTGACGATCGTCGGCGTGCGGACGACGGCGCCCGGGAACTCCGGGTTGCTGATCTCCCGTGAGGCGAGGGCGACTTCGCCGAGGCCGGAGGCCGCCTCAAGGCGGGACTTCACGTCCGGGTTCACCAGGGCGCCGAGCAGCGCGTTCGCCCGGGCGTCGTCGCCGAGGAGGCCGCCGACCGCGGCTGCGATGTCCGTGACCACCTCGTCGTACGTCTTGGGGCCCTCGTCCGTGCTGATGCCGTCGCGCGGGATGAGCAGGTTCTGCGGGGTGGTGCACATCTGGCCGCTGTACAGGGACAGGGAGAACGCGAGGTTCGCCAGCATTCCCTTGTAGCGGTCGGTCGAGTCGATGACGACCGTGTTGACGCCGGCCTTCTCCGTGTAGACCTGCGCCTGCCGGGCGTGCGTCTCCAGCCAGTCGCCGAACGCCGTCGAGCCCGTGTAGTCGATGATCTTGATCTCGGGGCGCAGGGCGATCGTCTTGGCGATGCCTTCGCCGGGCTTCTCGGCGGCCAGTGCCACCAGATTCGGGTCGAAGCCGGCCTCGGCGAGGACCTCGCGGCAGACCTGGACGGTGAGGGCGAGGGGCAGCACCGCGCGCGGGTGGGGCTTCACCAGGACGGGATTGCCGGTGGCGAGGGAGGCGAAGAGGCCCGGATAGCCGTTCCACGTGGGGAACGTGTTGCAGCCGATGAGGAGCGCGATGCCGCGCCCGACCGGCGTGAACTGCTTGCCGAGGACGAGAGGGTCGCGCTTGCCCTGCGGCTTGGTCCACTCCGCCGCGTCCGGTGTGCGGACCTGCTCGACGTACGCGTACGCCACGGCTTCGAGCCCGCGGTCCTGCGCGTGCGGGCCGCCCGCCTGGAACGCCATCATGAAGGCCTGGCCGCTGGTGTGCATCACGGCGTGCGCGAACTCGTGCGTACGCGCGCTGATCCGCGCCAGGATCTCCAGACAGACGGCGGCGCGTGCCTCGGCGCCCGCCTCGCGCCACGTGCGCATGCCCGCCCGCATCGCGGGGAGCAGGACATCGAGGTCGGGGTGCGGGTAGGTCACGCCCAACTCGACTCCGTACGGCGAGATTTCGCCGCCCACCCAGTCGTCCGTGCCGGGCTGGCCCAGGTCGATCCGCGTGCCGGAGAGCGCGTCGAAGGCGGCCTTGCCCTCGGGCATGCTCAGGCTTCCGTGCTCTCCGTAGGCCTTGGGGTGCTCGGGGTGCGGCGACCAGTACGCGCGCGTGCGGATCGCTTCCAGCGCTTGGTCAAGGGTGGGCCGGTGCTTGGCGATCAGGTCGTGCGCGGTGACTTCGGCGGCCATGGCGGACCAACTCCTCGTCGAGACGGCTCTTCGTCGAGCCGGCGAGCTGGGCAGGAACAGCTGGGCAGGAACAGGCAGACACGGTTAGAGTAACCGAACGATCGGTCGGGACAAGGGGGTCCGTCGAACCTGTGGAAAACTTCGCGCCCGCCGCTGTGCCCCGACCCCCGGGCCCGCGGCCGTCGTTCCGTGCGGGAGGATCGCGACCATGACAGCACTCGAGCTCGGCAGCCCCGAACGCCTTGTGGGCGTGGTGGGCACCGGCACCATGGGCCAGGGCATCGCCCAGGTCGCCCTGACCGCCGGCCACCCCGTCCGGCTCTACGACGCCGTGCCGGGACGCGCCCAGGAGGCTGCGGACGCCATCGCCGCGCGTTTGGACCGCCTGGTCGACAAGGGCAGGCTCGACGCGTCCGAGCGCGACGCCGCCCGCGCGCGTCTGAGCCCCGCCGAGTCCCTCGAGGAGTTCGCGGGGGCGGCGCTCGTCGTCGAGGCCGTACTGGAGCGGCTCGACGTGAAACAGCGGCTGTTCGCGGACCTGGAGGAGATCGTCGGGGACGACTGTCTGCTCGCGACCAACACCTCGTCCCTGTCCGTCACGGCCGTCGGCGGCGCGCTGCGCCTGCCGGGCCGCCTCGTCGGCCTGCACTTCTTCAACCCCGCGCCCCTGATGCCCCTGGTCGAGGTGGTCTCCGGCGCGGCGACCGACGTCACGGCGGCCACGCGCGCGTACGAGACGGCCCGCGCCTGGGGCAAGACGCCGGTCGTGTGCGCCGACACCCCCGGATTCATCGTCAACCGCATCGCGCGCCCCTTCTACGCCGAGGCGTTCGCGGTCTACGAGGAGCAGGGCGCCCAGCCGGCCACCGTCGACGCCGTCCTGCGCGAGTGCGGCGGCTTCAAGATGGGCGCCTTCGAACTGACGGACCTCATCGGGCAGGACGTCAACGAAGCGGTCACCCGCTCCGTGTGGGAGGCCTTCTTCCAGGACGTGAAGTTCCGGCCGTCCCTCGCCCAGCGGCGCCTGGTCGAGGCCGGCATGCACGGCCGCAAGACGGGCCGCGGCTGGTACGCGTACGCGGACGGCGAGGAGCGCCCGGAGCCGCACACCGCGCAGCCCGCCCAGGCGCCCGCCTACGTGGTCGCCGAGGGTGACCTGGGGCCCGCCGCCGAGCTCCTCACGCTGATCCGTGAGGCGGGCATCCCGGTGCGCGAGGAGGACGAGGACAACGGCACGCGCCTGGTCCTTCCCGGCGGTGGCCAGCTCGCCCTCGCGGACGGCCAGACGTCCGTCGAGTACCGGGACGTCGTCTACTTCGATCTTGCGTTCGACTATCGCGCCGCCACCCGTCTCGCTCTCGCGACCTCTCAGGAAGCGTCCCCGCAGACTCTGCGCGAGGCCACCGGGCTCTTCCAGGCCATCGGCAAGGACGTCAGTGTCATCGGGGACGTGCCCGGCATGATCGTCGCCCGTACGGTCGCGCGGCTCATCGACCTGGCGCACGACGCCGTCGCCAAGGGAGTGGCCACTCCGGAGGACATCGACACGGCGATGCGCCTGGGCGTCAACTACCCGCTGGGGCCTGTCGAGTGGAGCAGGAAGCTCGGCAAGAACTGGGCGTACTCCCTCCTCGACGATCTGCACCTGCGCGATCCGTCCGGCCGTTACGCGCCCTCGCTCGCGCTCTATCGCCACTCGTACGCCTCCGACAAGCGGGAGGGCTCCGCATGACCACCTCAAGGCGCGACACCTACACGCCCGAGACCCTCCTGTCGGTCGCCGTGCAGGTCTTCAACGAGCGTGGCTACGACGGCACTTCGATGGAACATCTCTCCAAGGCCGCCGGCATCTCCAAGTCGTCGATCTACCACCACGTCGCCGGCAAGGAGGAGCTGCTGCGCCGGGCCGTCACCCGCGCGCTCGACGGCCTGTTCGGGATCCTGGACGAGGAGCACGCGCGCGTGGGGCGTGCCGTCGAGCGCCTGGAGTACGTCACCCGGCGCATGGTCCAGGTCCTGATATCCGAGCTGCCGTACGTGACCCTGCTGCTGCGCGTGCGGGGGAACACCGACACGGAGCGCTGGGCGATGGAGCGGCGCAGGGAGTTCGACCACCAGGTGGCCGAGCTCCTGAAGGCGGCCGCGGCCGACGGTGACGTGCGGGGCGACATCGAGGTGCGGCTCGCGACCCGCCTCGTGTTCGGCATGATCAACTCGATCGTGGAGTGGTACCGGCCGGGCGGCCGGGGCATGGACGACCGCGAAGTCGCCGACGCCGTAGCGCAGTTGATCTTCGGAGGGCTGCGCAAGGAGGGCTGACGGCCCCCGGGTGCGGGCGCGTCAGGCGTCCGGCTCCAGGTCCTCCTCCTCGAACACCAGCAGTGTCCGCGTGCTCAGCACCTCCGGCATGGCCTGGAGCTTGGTGAGCACCAGTTCACGCAGCGACCTGTTGTCCTGCGTGTGCACCATCAGGAGCACATCGAAGTCGCCGCTGACCAGTGCGATGTGCGAGGCCTCCGGGAGCCGGCGCAGCTGCTCGCGCACGGTGCGCCAGGAGTTCTGGACGATCTTGAGCGTGATGTACGCGGAGGCGCCCTGGCCGGCCCGCTCGTGGTTGACGCGGGCGCCGAAGCCACGGATGACGCCGTCGTCGATGAGCCGGTTGATTCGCGCGTAGGCGTTGGCCCGTGACACGTGGACGCGCTCGGCGACGGAGCGTATCGAGGCGCGGCCGTCCATCTGGAGCATCTGCAGGATGTCGCGGTCGATCGCGTCCAGCGGGCGCGGCTGGTACTCGGGGCGGTCGTCGGGCGGCCGGTGCGGAGCGTCCGGACGGCCGCCGAGGCCGGTGTCGGGCGCTCGGGGCGAGGACTTCGGGCGGTCGCCTCCCGGGCTGTCGGCCATTTGTTCAGATGCCATGTCCCCCCGCCTCCCTACCATGGACGTACTGCGTCCATCCCAAGCTGTGGAGAACCGTTTGTCCACAGCCTGGAGGCGCCTGTAGCCAAAATGTGCCGGCGACCGAACAATCGGTAGGTGAGGCGCATCACACCGTCGCGTCTCTCAGCCGCTTCCAACGAGGAGGTGCCGTCATGACGGTCATGGAGCAGCGGGACGCCTACCGGCCCACCCCGCCGCCCGCCTGGCAGCCGCGCACGGATCCCGCGCCGCTGCTGCCCGACGCCGAGCCGTTCCGGGTTCTCGGCACCGACGCCGCGGCCAAGGCCGACGCCCGGCTTCTGCGCCGGCTGTACGCGCAGGTGGTGCGCGGGCGCAGGTACAACGCGCAGGCGACCGCCCTGACGAAGCAGGGCCGGCTCGCGGTCTACCCCTCCAGCACCGGGCAGGAGGCCTGCGAGGTCGCGGCCGCCCTCGTCCTGGAGGAGCGTGACTGGCTCTTCCCCAGCTACCGGGACACTCTCGCCGCCGTCGCCCGCGGCCTCGACCCCGTACAGGCCCTGACCCTGCTGCGGGGCGACTGGCACACCGGGTACGACCCGCGCGAGCACCGCGTCGCCCCCCTGTGCACGCCGCTCGCGACCCAGCTCCCGCACGCCGTGGGACTCGCGCACGCCGCCCGCCTCAAGGGTGACGACGTGGTGGCGCTCGCCATGGTCGGCGACGGAGGCACCAGCGAGGGCGACTTCCACGAGGCGCTGAACTTCGCCGCCGTCTGGCACGCCCCGGTCGTCTTCCTCGTCCAGAACAACGGCTTCGCGATCTCCGTGCCGCTCGCCAAGCAGACCGCCGCCCCGTCCTTGGCCCACAAGGCCGTCGGTTACGGGATGCCCGGTCGCCTGGTCGACGGCAACGACGCGGCGGCCGTGCACGAGGTCCTCGCCGAAGCCGTGCGCCACGCGCGCGAAGGGGGTGGCCCGACCCTCGTCGAGGCGATCACCTACCGCATGGAGGCACACACGAACGCGGACGACGCCACGCGCTACCGCGTCGACGCCGAGGTCGACGCCTGGCGCGATCACGACCCGATCCTCCTCCTGGAGCGGGAGTTGACGGAGCGCGGACTCCTCGACGAGGAAGGCATACGGGCCGTGCGCGAAGACGCCGAGAAGATGGCCGCCGACCTGCGCGAGCGCATGAACCAGGACCCGGTGCTCGACCCCATGGACCTCTTCCGTGATGTCTACGCCGAGCAGACGACGCAACTGCGCGAGCAAGCGGCCCAGTTGCGTGCCGAGCTCGACGCCGAGGCGGACGGGGCGGACCGATGACGACTGTCGCCGCCAAGCCGGCCACCATGGCGCAGGCCTTCGGCCGCGCCCTGCGCGACGCCATGGCCGCCGACCCCTCCGTGCACGTCCTCGGTGAGGACGTCGGCACGCTGGGCGGTGTCTTCAGGGTCACCGACGGACTCGCCGAGGAGTTCGGTGACGCCCGCTGCACGGACACGCCGCTCGCCGAGGCGGGCATCCTCGGCACCGCGGTCGGCATGGCCATGTACGGCCTGCGGCCCGTCGTCGAGATGCAGTTCGACGCGTTCGCCTACCCGGGCTTCGAGCAGCTGATCTCGCACGTCGCGAAGATGCGCAACCGCACCAGGGGCGCGATGCCGATGCCCCTCACCGTGCGCGTGCCCTACGGCGGCGGCATCGGAGGCGTGGAGCACCACAGCGACTCCTCCGAGGCCTACTACATGGCCACCCCGGGCCTCCACGTCGTCACGCCCGCGACCGTCGCCGACGCCTACGGCCTGATGCGCGCCGCCATCGCCTCCGACGACCCCGTCGTCGTCCTCGAGCCCAAGCGGCTGTACTGGTCGAAGGACTCCTGGAACCCCGAGCACCCGACGGAGGTGGAACCCATCGGGCGGGCCGTGGTCCGGCGGCCCGGCAGCAGCGCCACCCTCATCACGTACGGCCCGTCGGTGCCGGTCTGCATGGAGGCGGCCGAGGCCGCGCGCGCCGAGGGCTGGGATCTGGAAGTCGTCGATCTGCGCTCCCTGGTGCCGTTCGACGACGAGACGGTCAGCGCGTCCGTGCGCCGCACCGGGCGGGCCGTTGTCGTGCACGAGTCGGGCGGTTTCGGCGGGCCCGGCGGTGAGATCGCCGCGCGGGTCACCGAGCGCTGCTTCCACCACCTGGAGGCGCCGGTCCTACGGGTGGCCGGGTTCGACATCCCGTATCCGCCGCCGATGCTGGAGCGGCACCATCTGCCGGGGGTCGACCGGGTCCTGGACGCGGTCGCCCGGCTTCAGTGGGAGGCGGGCAGCTGATGGCACAGGTCCTCGAGTTCAAGCTGCCCGACCTCGGCGAAGGCCTCACCGAGGCGTCGATCGTCACCTGGCTCGTCCAGGTCGGCGACGTCGTGGCGGTGGACCAGCCGGTCGTCGAGGTGGAGACCGCGAAGGCGATGGTCGAGGTGCCGTGTCCCTACGGGGGCGTGGTGACAGCGCGCTTCGGCGAGGAGGGCAGCGAGCTCCCCGTCGGCTCGCCCCTCCTGACGGTCGCCGTGGGCACGCCGGCCGAGGGGGAGGACGGCGCCGAGGGATCCGGGAACGTCCTGGTGGGTTACGGCACCACGGCCGCGCCGGCGCGTAGGCGCCGGGTCCGCTTGCAGGACGACGTCCCAGCGTCCGCGCCCGCGGCAGCCGGGCGAGTCGCCCCTTCCGCCTCCCCCGCACCGCCTCCGGAGGCGACACCGCGGAGCGGACCCGTGCCGGTCATCTCCCCCCTCGTGCGCAAGCTCGCCCGTGAACACGGCGTCGACCTGCGTGAGTTGCCCGGGTCGGGACCTCACGGCCTCATCCTGCGCGCGGATGTCGAGAGCGCCATGAGGGAGACCGTGCAGGTACGGGCCCACGTGGCCGAAGCGGAAGCGGTGGCCCCGGCCGCAGCCCCGACCCGGGCCCCCGCCCAGGTTCCGACTCCGTCGGACGCGAGTGTGGACGGCATCCGTGTCCCCCTGCGCGGCATACGAGGTGCCGTGGCCGACAAGCTCACCCGCAGCCGCCGCGAGATCCCCGACGCGACCTGCTGGGTGGACGCCGACGCCACGGAGTTCATGCACGCGCGCGCGGCCATGAACGCGGCCGGCGGGGAGAAGATCTCCGTACTCGCCCTGCTCGCCCGCATCTGCACCGCCGCCCTGGCCCGCTACCCGGAGCTCAACTCCCGGGTCGACCTGGCGGCCCGCGAGGTCGTGCAGCTCGACGCCGTGCACCTCGGGTTCGCCGCCCAGACGGAGCGCGGACTCGTCGTCCCCGTCGTGAGGGACGCGCACGCGCGCGACGCCGAGTCCCTCAGCGCCGAGTTCACCCGCCTCACGGAGGCGGCGCGGGCCGGGCGGCTCACGCCCGGGGAACTCACGGGCGGGACGTTCACGGTGAACAACTACGGCGTCTTCGGCGTCGACGGTTCGACGCCGATCATCAACCACCCCGAGGCCGCCATGCTCGGCGTGGGCCGGATCATCCCCAAACCCTGGGTCCACCAGGGGGAGTTGGCGGTGCGACAGGTCGTCCAGCTGTCGCTCACCTTCGACCACCGGGTGTGCGACGGCGGTACGGCGGGCGGCTTTTTGCGCTACGTGGCGGACTGCGTCGAACAGCCGGCGGTGCTCCTGCGCACCCTGTGAGGACCAGCGGCCCGCCCCGCCCACCCCGATGTGACGCAAATCCTCGTGGGTGCGGGCCGTCTCCGGGGGTCGCAATGATCCTTCGTGCGCCCATACTCGGGGGATGAACGCTGCTCCCGCGCCGAGCCGCCCCTCCCACGACGCCGTCGTGCTCGCCGGCGGCGCCGCCAGACGGCTCGGCGGCACGGACAAGCCCGCGGTCCGCGTCGGCGGCAGGCCGCTGCTCGACCGGGTCCTGGCCGCCTGCGCCACGGCCGGCACCACGGTCGTCGTCGCCGAACCCAGACCCACCGCGCACCCCGTGCGCTGGACCCGCGAGGATCCGCCGGGCGGCGGACCGGTGGCCGCGCTCGACGCCGGTCTGCGCGCCACCACGGCCGGCCAGGTCCTCGTCCTCTCCGCCGACCTGCCCTTCCTGAGCGAGCAGACCGTATGGCGCCTTCTCGACGCCCTGAACGCGGGAACGGCGGACGGGGTCCTGCTCACCGACGCCGACGGCCGGGACCAGCCGCTCGTCGCGGCCTACCGCAGCGCACCTCTGCGCCACCACCTCGCCGAACTCGCCGCCGCTCACGACGACGGCCTCTGTGGGCTGCCCCTGCGGCTGCTCGTCGGCCGGCTCGAACTCACCCGCATCACCGACCCCGTCGCGTCCTTCGACTGCGACACCTGGGACGACATCGCCGCCGCCCGGTCACGTATCAGGGAGCATGGGCACGTGTTGGATGAATGGATCTCCGCAGCCAAGGACGAACTGGGCATCGAGCTCGACGTCGACACCGGCGTCCTGCTCGATCTCGCCCGCGACGCCGCGCACGGCGTGGCCAGGCCGGCCGCTCCCCTGACGACGTTCCTCGTCGGATACGCGGCCGCGGCCGCCGGGGGAGGAAGCGAGGCCGTCGCCGAGGCCTGCGCGAAGGCCACCGCGCTCGCTGACCGCTGGGCGAAGGAAGCCGCGGACGAGGAAGCGCCGGTGGGCGGCACGACGGGTGCCACAGCCGCTGGTGCCTCCTCCGACGGCGCTTCATCCGGTGGTGCCTCCTCCGACGGCGCCTCATCCGGCGGTTCTGCGGGCGCGCGGCCGGACGCGGGATGAGCGGTCAGAGCGCCGAGTCGCCGGCCGCGCAGGCGCGCGCGGCCGAGGACCGCGCCGTCGACGAGGCGCTCGCCCTGGTCAACGAGGCCCGGGCAGCGGACGGCCGCGGCGCAGGCGGCGCGGGGGTTCCCGGCGCGGCGGGCTCCGGCAGGACGGGTTCCGGCCCGGGACGCCCCGGTCCGGAACGCGGTTCTGCAGAGCGCTCCCGGCACACCGGACCCGCCACCCCCACCAGCCATGCGGATCATCCGGGCCATCCGGACCCCACGCGCCACAGCACCCCTTCGGACGGCCGAACCGGCTCCCGGCACCAGGCCGCCCCCTGGTCCGTCGCGCGTGCTGTCGCCGGGCGGGCCGGGCGCCTGGCCGCCGCCCGCCGGCGAGGTGCGCAGCGCCGTGTGCCGCTCGACCGGGCGCTCGGTCTGACGCTGGCCGAGCCACTCGCCGCGCTCTCCGACCTCCCCTCCTTCGACACGTCCGCCATGGACGGCTGGGTCGTCGCCGGTCCGGGCCCTTGGGACGTACGGGCCGAGGGGATACTCGCCGGGCAGGACCGGCCCGAGCCGCTGTCCGACGGTGAGGCTGTCCAGATCGCCACCGGTGCCCGGGTCCCGCGGGACGCGACCGCCGTCATCCGCAGCGAGCACGGCCGCACCGACGACAAGGGCCGGCTGTTCGCCCTGCGCGACGTCGGCCATGGCCAGGACATCCGCCCTCGAGGCCAGGAATGTCGCTCCGGCGACCAACTCCTGCCCACCGGGGCCCTGGTGACGCCGGCGGTGCTCGGGCTCGCCGCGGCCGCCGGATACGACGAGCTGCCGACGGTGACACGTCCGAGGGTCGAGGTGTTCATCCTGGGCGACGAGTTGCTGACCGAGGGCCTCCCCCGTGAGGGCCTCATCCGTGACGCGCTCGGCCCGATGCTGCCGGCCTGGCTGAGGGCGCTCGGCGCGGAGGTCACTGCTGTACGGCGTCCGGGCGACGATCCGAAGGCGCTCCTCAAGGCCGTACAGGCCTCGGACGCCGACCTCGTCGTGACGACCGGCGGCACCGCGTCGGGCCCGGTCGACCATGTGCACCCGACGCTGAGCCGCGTCGACGCCGAGCTGCTCGTCGACGGGGTCGCGGTGCGGCCGGGGCACCCGATGCTGCTCGCCCGCACCAAGGAGGGGCAGCACCTCGTCGGTCTGCCGGGCAACCCTCTGGCGGCCGTTTCCGGGCTCCTCACGCTTGCCGAGCCGCTGCTGCGGATGCTCGCGGGACGCCCGGAGCAGGAGCCGTACACCGTGGCGCTCCGGGCGGCTGTGCCCGGGCATCCGCACGACACGCGGCTCGTCCCCGTCGTGGTGCGGGGCGAGGACGCCGTGCCTCTGCGCTACAACGGCCCGGCCATGCTGCGCGGGATCGCCGCCGCCGACGGGCTGGCCGTCGTGCCGCCCGGCGGCGCGACGGCCGGGCGGGAGGTGGAGATCCTCGACCTGCCGTGGTCGTGGAACCCGGCGGGTGACGACGGAGGCGACGCCTCCGTCGAGGGGTGTTTCACGTGAAACTTCCCGGCCACGATGCGATGGCCCGCCAGGACGACGAGAAGGTCGCCGTCCGCCAGGTGAAGCTGCCCAAGCGGGTCGTCGAGCGGCCGCTGCGGCAGGTCGCCAAGCGGCTGCTGATGGCGCTCACTGTGCTGGTCGCGACGGCGATCATCGTCTGGGTCGACCGCTCCGGCTACAACGACAGCTCCGACGGCAGCGTCGACCTGCTGGACGCGTTCTACTACGCGACCGTCACCCTCTCCACGACCGGGTACGGCGACATCACGCCTGTCAGTGACGGCGCCCGGATCGTCAACATCCTCGTCATCACGCCGCTGCGTGTGCTGTTCCTGATCATCCTGGTCGGCACCACCCTCGAAGTGCTCACCGAGCGCACGCGGGATGAGTGGCGACTGAATCGCTGGAGGTCCAACTTGCGTGACCACACCGTGGTCGTCGGATTCGGCACGAAGGGCCGGTCGGCGATCCAGACCGTCTGCGCGACGGGGCTGAAGGCGGATCAGGTGGTGGTCGTCGACCCCAGCAGCAAGGTCATCGAGGCGGCCACGGCGCTCGGGTTCGCCGGAGTCGTCGGGGATGCCACGCGCAGTGATGTGCTGCTGCGGGCCGAGGTGCAGAGGGCGCGGCAGATCATCGTCGCGACCCAGCGTGACGACACCGCGGTCCTGGTCACCCTCACCGCCCGTCAGCTCAATCGCGCGGCGAAGATCGTGGCGGCCGTCCGTGAGGAGGAGAACGCCCCCCTGCTGAGGCAGTCGGGCGCCGACGCCGTCATCACCACCGCCAGCGCGGCGGGCCGACTGCTCGGTCTCTCCGTGCTCAGCCCGAGCGCGGGCCTGGTCATGGAGGACCTCATCCAGCAGGGCAGCGGCCTCGACCTCGTCGAACGTCCGGTCATAAAGGCCGAGGTGGGGCTGAAGGTCCGGGAGACCGAGGACCTGGTCGTGAGCGTCGTGCGCGGGCACCGGGTGCTGGGTTTCGACGACCGGGCCATCGGCACACTCCAGTTGACGGACCGTCTGATCACGATCGTCCGGGCGACCCCCGGCACACAGTCCGTCCCGGACACACGACGGCTGCCGCAGGACTGACCGTCGGGGCAGCTCGCGACTGACCCGTCGGGGCACCGCAAGACGGATGGTCGGGCGTGCCCGGGCGGTGAGTTGGGGCGCGCCGAGAACCGGCAGGCGGGGCACGTGCCGTCCCGCCGCCCGGATCACCGCGAGGAGTAGCCTCGCCGGCATGTATGCGATCACGATTCCGGAACCCGGTGGACCTGAGGCGCTCGTCTGGGCGGAGGTTCCCGATCCCGTACCCGGTGACGGCGAAGTACTGGTCGAGGTGGCGGCCGGGGCCGTCAACCGCGCCGATCTGCTCCAGCGTCAGGGCCTCTACAACCCGCCGCCCGGCGCGACCGCCATCCCCGGCCTGGAGTGCGCGGGACGCATCGTCGCCCTCGGCGCCGGAGTGTCCGGCTGGTCCGTCGGCGACGAGGTGTGCGCGCTGCTCTCGGGCGGCGGTTACGCCGAGAAGGTCGCCGTCCCTGCCGGTCAGCTCCTGCCCGTACCCGAGAACACCGACCTCGTCACGGCGGCCGCGCTGCCCGAGGTGACCGCGACCGTCTGGTCGAACGTCTTCATGATCGCCCACCTGCGCCCCGGCGAGACCTTCCTCGTCCACGGCGGCTCCAGTGGCATCGGCACGATGGCCATCCAGCTGGCCAAGGCGATCGGCGCCAAGGTGGCGGTGACGGCGGGCAGCAAGGAGAAGCTCGACTTCTGCGCCGAGCTCGGCGCGGACATCCTGATCAACTACCGCGAGCAGGACTTCGTGGAGGAGATCAAGCGGGCCACCGACGGCGCGGGCGCCGACGTCATCCTCGACAACATGGGTGCCAAGTACCTGGACCGCAACGTCCAGGCGCTGGCCACCAACGGCCGCCTCGCGATCATCGGCATGCAGGGCGGCATCCAGGGCGAGCTGAACATCGCCATGCTCCTCAACAAGCGCGGCGCCATCACCGCGACCTCGCTGCGCGCGCGCCCGCTGGCCGAGAAGGCGGCGATCGTCGCGGCGGTACGGGAGCACATCTGGCCGCTGATCGACTCGGGTCGCGTCCGGCCGGTCGTCGACCGGAAGCTGCCGATGAGCGACGCGGCGCAGGCGCACCGTGTCCTCGAGGAGAGCGGGCACATCGGGAAGGTGCTGCTCACCGTGGAGTAGACCGGGCGGCGGGCGCCGGCGGGGCCGGAGTGAGCGAAGCGGCACCAAGATGCCGGAATTGTTGCGTCATGTGACGCTGATTCCGCGATTCCTCTGATCTTGGTGACTCGATTCCGGGAGGGGCGCGCGGAATGACTCCACGCCTCCGCACCACCGGCCGCCCGCCGCTGCCGATGCCGCCGCTGCTGTGGCCACTGCTGTGCCTGGCCCTTCTCTCCGGACCGGCCCTCACCGGCACCCACGCGTACGCCGCCGAACCCTCGCCCCCGCACGCCCCCGCCTCTGCCGACGACGAGGCGCGGGCCGCCAGCCGCCCCGGCGAGGGCCGTACGCCGCCGGGACGGGCCGAGTCGGGGCCGCCGGGACGGGCCGAGTCGGGGCCGCCGGGCCACAGCAGCCCCAAAGCGACCCCGTCCACGCACCTGCCGCGCCACGAGCCCTCCGCGGCCAGGTCGTCCGCGCCCGACACCGCGAAGCCCTCGGCCAGCGTGTCCCCCAGAAAGCCCAGCACGTCCCAGGCCCATCCGAAGGCGTCCTCCGCGGCTCCCTCCCGCAAGGGCCACTCCGCCCCAAAGAGCCACTTCACCCCCACCCCCACCCCCGCATCCGCCTCTGCGCCCGCGGCCGTGAAGACGCCGAAGCGGTCCCGCGCTCCCTCGGCGGCCCCGTCACGCACCCGCTCGGCCCAGGTCGCGATACCCGTGGTCCCGGAAGAGCCGCCGGGCTGGGAGGAAGACCCCGAAGAGCAGCAGGTCCAGCCGTCGGTCCGGCCCACGAGCGCCCCCGTGGACAACGCCGACCGCACCCCGCGGCAGACCGGGGCCGAACCCGTGATCCCTGGCGTGGGCGTCCTGCCGCTGGGCTCCGGCCTCGTCCTGGTCGGCCTCGGCGTCGGATTCCTGGCCCTGCGCCTGCGCCGCCCATGAATCGCTGCCGCCCATGAGCCACGCGCCGTCCCTGAGCCACCTGCTGCCCACGAGATGCATGGCGCCCACGGAATGCGCCCCGACCCCGAAATCTCCGTCGCCCATGACGTACGCGCCGCCCAGGAAATCCCCGACCCCGAGATCGCTGCCGCTCATGACGTACGCGCCGCCCAGGAAATCCCCGACCCCGAGATCGCTGCCGCCCATGACATACGCGCTGCTCACGACATCCGCCTCCACCGCATACGCCCCGAAGACACACGCCCTCACGGCTCATGTCCCCACGTCTCATGCCCCCACGGCTCACGCCTCCCGTTCCTCCCAAGCCCGAGGCCGTCCCTCGCGACCGGCCCGTGGCCCGCGTTCGGCGCCCCGCCCGCCCCGCAAACCGCCGCCGCCGTCGCTCAGGCCCGTACCCGCCGGGAACACCGCCGCTCACGGTGAGAGCACGCCCGAACACGGTGGATCACCCTCGTATGGGGGCACTACCCAGGTGTGATGGTGCCGTACGAGAGAATGGCGGCATGGAGATGCCGAGGAACGAAAGGTCGCCGGAGAGCCCCCAGGTCCTGGTCGTGGGCCAGGACGGAATGGCGCTCGGTGGCGGTGGAGACGACGACTCCCGCGAGGTCCCGGTGACGGAGATGGTGGAACAGCCCGCCAAGGTGATGCGCATCGGCAGCATGATCAAGCAGCTGCTGGAGGAGGTGCGGGCGGCTCCTCTGGACGAGGCGAGCCGTGTGCGGCTCAAGGAGATCCATGCCAGCTCCGTGAAGGAGCTCGAGGACGGCCTTGCGCCGGAACTCGTCGAGGAGCTGGAGCGTCTGTCCCTGCCGTTCACCGACGAGGTGATCCCGAGCGACGCCGAACTGCGTATCGCGCAGGCCCAGTTGGTGGGCTGGCTCGAGGGACTCTTCCACGGGATCCAGACGACACTGTTCGCGCAGCAGATGGCCGCGCGGGCCCAGTTGGAGCAGATGCGCCGTGCGCTGCCGCCCGGTGTGGGCACAGAGGACGGCGACGACCCGCGGGTGGCCGGCCGCTCCGGAGGCCCGTACCTGTAGGGGCGCCGGGCGCCCCCTACCCGGAACGCCCAGCCCGGTACCTGCAGCGACCCGAATCGAACCCGTAATAAGAAGGCGCCCGGCCGGTCATCGTGACCGGCCGGGCGCCTTCGTACGTCGTCTGCGCCGAGGGGCTCAGGCCCCGCCGTCGGTGCCGCCCGGGTCGTTCCCGCCCGGGTCCCCGATGACGCCACCCGTGGACGGACCGCCCGTGGGCTGGGTGGGATCCTCCGTCGGCGACTCCTCGGGCGTCGACTGGCTCTTGGACGGCGTCGGGTCGGACGGTTCGTCGCTCGGCTCGGGCGCGCTGTCGGAGGGCGTGACGTCACCCGTGCTGGGTTCTTCCGACGGCGAGTAGTCGGTGTCCCCGCCGGTCCCGGCGCCCGGGTCCGCCGTGTCGTTCTCGGTGGCCGTGTCGTCGGAGCCCTGGGTGGGCTCCTTCTCCTTCTGGGAGTGCGACTGCGTGGGCGACTGGGTGGTGCCGGTGCCGCCGCCGTGATCGCCGCCACTGGTCATCGCCCAGGCCGCGCCGCCCGCGATGGCGATCACGGCGAGGACCGCGAGGATCCACATCTTGCCGCGGCCGCTGCCGCCGCCCGAGCGGTGCCCGCCGTCGAAGCCGCCGTCGTCGCTGCCCGGGGGCCGCAGCATCGGCTGGGCCGCCGTACCGCCGTCGGTCGGGTGCGGCAGCGCCGTCGTGCCCGCGACGCCCATGGCCGGGGTGTTGCCGCCGCTGTGCATGTCGGCGGCGACCGGACCGGTGTTCCAGGTGTTGGTGTGGCCGCCCTGGTCGTGCAGCATCTGCAGCCCGTACTGGACGAGGCCGCGCATCTCCTCGGCGGTCTGGAACCGGTCGTCCGGGTCCTTGGCCAGCGAGCGCATGACGAGCCCGTCGAGCTCCGGCGGCGCCACGTCCGAGACCTCGGAGGGCGGCACCGGGGTGTCCTGGACGTGCTGGTAGACGACCGACAGCGGGGTCTCGCCGGTGAACGGGGGGCGCAGCGCGAGGAGTTCGTAGAGCAGGCAGCCGGTCGCGTACAGGTCGGAGCGGTGGTCGACGGCCTTGCCGAGGGCCTGCTCGGGCGACAGGTACTGGGGCGTGCCCATGACCATGCCGGTCTGCGTCATGGTCGACTGCGCGCCGTGCAGGGCGCGCGCGATGCCGAAGTCCATCACCTTCACCGCGCCGGTGTTGGTGATGATCACGTTCGCCGGCTTGATGTCGCGGTGCACGATGCCGTGCTGGTGCGAGTAGGCGAGGGCCTCCAGGACGCCGGAGACGATGATCAGGGCCTGCTCGGGGCCGGGCGCCTCGGCGTTCAGGAGGAGGTCGCGGATCGTGCGGCCCTCGACGATCTCCATCACGATGTAGGGGACGACCGAGTGGCCGACGGTGTCCTCGCCGGAGTCGTACACGGCGACGACGGCGTGGTGGTTGAGGCCCGCGACCGACTGGGCCTCACGCGTGAAGCGGGCCTTGGAGACCGGGTCCTCGGCAAGGTCGGAGCGCAGGAGCTTGACCGCGACGGTGCGTCCGAGCCGGACGTCCTCCGCGGCGAAGACCTCTGCCATGCCGCCCCGGCCGAGTCTGTGGGTCAGCCGGTACCGGCCGTCGCCGACCAGTCCGCCGTTACCCCACAACTCCGGCGCATCTGACATACCGCCGCCAGCCGCCTCGGGGTCGGACGGGCCCTGAGCGCGCTGCGTCTGTGCCATCAGTCCTCGCCGTCGTTTCTGTCCGCGTCGTCCGCACTGTCGGATGTTCGCGCGGTGGTCGTTACGGTCTCCGTCGGGCCACGCTACAGGCTTCGCCCGGCGCCCCGTCCCGAGATGGACCGGCCATCAAACCTTCTGCGGGCAATGCGATGCAAATCGTCCGGGCGGTTCCTGTAACGCTTCCGCGACGCTTCTTGCCCGTACGGTCACGGAACGGGCACCGAGCTTGACGTGTCGGTGCCACGGGGCAGACTTGGCCGGGATTAGTGGCAATCGATCACCGGCCGCGCCGATGGGGGACGTAGAAACATGAGCCAGGACGGCGCACAGGGCCGGTACGCAGGGCGTGCCGTCGCCGGCGGTCGCTACCAGCTGCGTGATCTGCTCGGCGAGGGCGGCATGGCCTCGGTCCACCTCGCGTACGACACGGTGCTCGACCGCCAGGTGGCGATCAAGACGCTGCACACCGAGCTCGGGCGTGAGCAGGCGTTCCGCGAGCGCTTCCGCCGTGAGGCCCAGTCCGTGGCGAAGCTCACGCACACGAACATCGTCTCGGTCTTCGACACCGGCGAGGACGACCTCGACGGGATGACCACTCCGTACATCGTCATGGAGTACGTCGAGGGCCAGCCCCTCGGCTCCGTGCTCGACGCGGACGTCGCGCACCAGGGCGCGATGCCGACCGACAAGGCTCTGAAGATCACGGCCGATGTGCTCGCGGCGCTCGAGATCAGCCACGAGATGGGTCTGGTCCACCGCGACATCAAGCCGGGCAACGTCATGATGACGAAGCGGAACGTCGTCAAGGTCATGGACTTCGGCATCGCCCGCGCCATGCAGTCCGGTGTCACGTCGATGACGCAGACCGGCATGGTCGTCGGCACCCCTCAGTACCTCTCGCCCGAGCAGGCCCTGGGCCGTGGCGTGGACGCCCGCTCCGACCTGTACTCGGTCGGCATCATGCTGTTCCAACTGGTCACCGGGCGGCTGCCGTTCGAGGCGGACTCGCCGCTGGCGATAGCGTATGCGCACGTCCAGGAGGAGCCGGTGGCTCCTTCGTCGATCAACCGGTCGGTGCCCCCGGCGGTGGACGCGCTGGTCGCCCGCGCGCTGAAGAAGAACCCGAACGAGCGCTTCCCGAGCGCCGAGGCGATGCGTGACGAGTGCCTGCGGGTCGCCCAGTCGCTGCAGGCCGCGGCGCCCAGCATCGTGCCGGGCGCGCAGACGTCCAGCGGCGCGGGTGTCGGTTCCGCGGTGTTCCCGCCGGTCGACCAGTCGACGTCGGCGCCGACCGGCCCGGTGCAGACGCCGTACCAGCCGGGCCCCTACGGGACGCCGGCGCCGGCCACTCCCGGGTACGGGTATCCGCAGCAGGGCTACCAGACCCCGCCGCCCACCTCTCCGTACGCGCCTCAGCACCAGCAGCACCAGCCGCTGCACCAGCAGACGCCTCCGCCGTACACCATCTCGCCCCAGACGACGCCGAGTTCGGCGGTCTCCGGCGGTGGTGGCGGCAAGCGGAACACCGGGGTGATCGTCGGTTCGGTCGTCGTCGCGCTGATCGCGGTCGGCGGTCTGATCACGGCTCTGACGATGAACGGCAACGACGAGAAGGGCGGCGGCGACGCGAAGAAGTCGCCGTCGGTCGTCGCCGGTCACAAGGGTCCCGATCTGACGAAGACGATCGAGGAGGACGAGTGCAAGGAGCCTGAAACGGGTTACAACGACCCGGACAAGGTCATGCTCCCGGACTTCACCTACAAGAACATCAAGTCGGTCAAGGCCTGCCTGCAGGCCGCCGGCTGGAAGTTCGACATCAGGGACGTCGACGAGAACACCTTCGGTGAGGGCACGGTCATCGTGCAGTACCCCAAGGCGCGCACGGAGATCGACCCGAAGAACCCCGAGTCGATCCAGCTCCAGGTCTCCACGGGCGATCCGGCGACGGGCTGACCCACCGATCGGGCCGACCCACCGATCGGCCCGACCCGACCGATCCGGCTGACCCGACCGACCCGGCCCACCGACGGCCGGTCACCCGGCGAACGCGTCGCACACTGCCCCGTACTCCCTCGTCCACCACACGGCGAGCGCCGACGCCGCGGGGAACTGGGGGTCGGCGCGGTGGTCGCCGCGTTCGTAGCGCCAGCGCAGTATCCAGAAGTCGTTGAGCCGCTCCCACCACACGCGGTGGACGGCGGCCGCGAGTTCGTCCGCCCCGGCGCCCGAGGCGCGGCGGTAGGCGCGCGCGTAGGCCCGCACCTTCGGCAGGTCGAGGGTGCCGACGGGCCGCACGAAGAAGATCACGGCGGCGCGTACGGCCTCCTCGGCCCGCGGCTGCACCCCGAGCCGGTCCCAGTCGACGATCGCGGCCGGTACGCCCCCTTGGTAGAGCAGGTTGAACGGGTGGAAGTCCCCGTGCACCCAGCCGGTCGCCGAGGCCTGCGCGGGCCGGCGTCCCGCGCAGGCCTCCAGGAGTCCGCGGCGCTCCACGAGGCGGTGCCGCGCCAACTCGTCGAACGCGTCGTGCGGCCGGTGGCGGCGCACCCGCGCCAGCAGCGTGTCGATGAGTTCGAGCGTGTCCGCGGGATCGGCACTGGCCCGGCCGCGCGCGGGCGCGGCCCCCATGACCTGCTCCAGACACGCGTGTACGAGTCCCAGGAGCGCCCCGAGCGTGCGGCACTGGGCCGCCGTGAGCTGGGCGCCGCTGCGGTGACGGCCCTCGACCCAGGGGTGCAGGGCGTAGCTGGCGCCGCCGATGACGGTGACGGTGCGCCCGTCGGCGGCGGGCAGGGGCGGGGCGACGGGGACGCCGAGCGTGGCCAGGCGTTCGGTGGCGCGGTGCTGACGGGCGATGGCGGCCGGGTCGGCGGTCTCCGGGTCGAAGTGGTGCTTGAGGAAGTAGCGGCCGCGCGTGGTGGCCAGTCGGTAGCCGCGGTTGAGCAGGCCTTGGTCGACGGGTTCACAGGTCAGGGGTGAGCCGGCGTCGTACTGCCGCAGCAGGGCGCGGAGCGGTGGGGCGAGGTGATCAGATGAGCGCGGCACGCGCCAGATGTTAGGGCACCCTGGGTGGTTGGTGGCTGCAGAACGTGGTGAAAGGGCTGCTTCGGATGACGGGTGCCGGCCGTCGGTTCGTGCACGGTGACGAACTGGGGCTCGATCCGCAGAAGGGCGGGGTCGAAGGGCTCTGCGTCGACGAAGCGGTGAGGGGCCGGAGAGGCCGAGTCGTCGTTCAGGTTGTCGGCGCCGTACGCGGCGACGCTGCCGGCGCAGGCCTGGTGCCGGCCGTAGCCCTTGTGCAGGCGCAGGACGACCCGGCCGTCCGCCACGTCGTGGCGGGCCGGGGCGAGGAAGGGGAGCGCGCGCACGCCGGTCGCCACCCGGCCGTGGTCCACGCTGCCGATCCGCTCGACGGCGCGCCTTTCCCGGGCGCGGTCTTCCTGGAATTCGGAGGGCAGGTTTTCACGGTGCGCCCGCGAAAGCGCCCCGTGAAAGAGGCCCCGGCCCCAGGTGAAAGGGACGTCGGTCCCGAATTCAGCGGCGCTTCTCGGCCTGCAGTCGTGCCACATACGCGGCGGCCTGCGAGCGGCGTTCCATGCCGAGTTTCGACAGCAGACCGGACACGTAATTCTTGATCGTTTTCTCGGCGAGGTGGAGACGCTCCCCGATGACCCGGTTCGTCAGGCCCTCGCCGATCAGGTCGAGGATCTTGCGTTCCTGGTCGGTCAGGCTCGCGAGCCGGTCGTCCTCCTTGCCGCGCCCGCCGTCGCGGAGCCTTTCGAGGACGCGGGCGGTGGCGACGGGGTCGAGCAGGGACTTCCCGGCGGCGACGTCACGGACCGCGTTCAGGAGTTCGTTGCCCCTGATGGCCTTGAGCACGTAGCCGGATGCGCCCGCCATGATCGCGTCGAAGAGCGCCTCGTCGTCGGCGAAGGAGGTCAGCATCAGGCATTTGATCGACTCGTCCTGGGAGCGGATCTCGCGGCACACCTCGACGCCGCTGCCGTCCGGGAGCCGCACATCCAGGACGGCGACATCGGGGCGCGTGGCGGGGATGCGGACCATGGCGTCGGCGGCCGTGCCCGCTTCTCCGACTACTTCGATGTCCTCCTCCACGGAGAGCATCTCGTGCACTCCACGGCGTACGACTTCGTGGTCATCGAGTAGAAATACGCGAATTTTTCCGTCTTCGGACACGCGGCCAGTCTCACATACTGGCTCTTCCCGTGCCCGAGGTGACCGGGATAACGTGCCCGTGTTCCGGCCGCCTGCCAGGCTTGTGACCGGTGCTCCGAACAGTGCTTTGACCACGTCTGACCAGCGAGTGTTCCGCAGTTGCTCGATTTACTTGGATATCCAAGCAAAATCGCAGGTCAGATGGGGTTTCGCAGATATGTGGGGCACTGGGTAACGTGCATGGTGCAGGGCGCTCGCCGGGACACCTGTCACGCCTTTACCCGGCCGAGTCGCACCCACCCCGTGCGCAGGACGGATCAGGCGAGCCTCCCCCGGGCCCTCAAAAGGCCGGGGGGAGACCCCCAGGCTTTCCCGGCGAACCCGGGGGCCGGACCGACGGAGGAGCACACGTGACCGTGGACAGCACTGCCGCCGCGCGTACGCCGCGCAAGCGCACCGCTGCGAAAAAGTCTGCGAAGAAGTCCCCGGGGGCGGGAGCGCCCGACCTCGTTCAGCTGTTGAGCCCCGAGGGCCGGCGCGTGGAGGACCCCGCCCACGCCGAGTACGCCGCGTTCGTCGAGGACATCACGGCCGACGAGCTGCGCGGCCTGTACCGCGACATGGTCCTCACCCGCCGTTTCGACGCGGAGGCCACGTCGCTGCAGCGACAGGGCGAGCTGGGCCTGTGGGCCTCGCTGCTCGGCCAGGAGGCCGCACAGATCGGCTCGGGCCGCGCCACGCGCGACGACGACTACGTCTTCCCCACCTACCGCGAGCACGGCGTCGCCTGGTGCAGGGGCGTCGACCCGACGAACCTGCTCGGCATGTTCCGCGGCGTGAACAACGGCGGCTGGGACCCGAACAGCAACAACTTCCACCTGTACACGATCGTCATCGGCTCGCAGACGCTGCACGCCACGGGCTACGCCATGGGCGTCGCCAAGGACGGCGCGGACAGCGCGGTGATCGCGTACTTCGGTGACGGCGCCTCCAGCCAGGGCGACGTCGCCGAGTCGTTCACGTTCTCCGCGGTCTACAACGCGCCCGTAGTGTTCTTCTGCCAGAACAACCAGTGGGCGATCTCGGAGCCGACCGAGAAGCAGACCCGGGTGCCGCTCTACCAGCGCGCGCAGGGCTACGGCTTCCCCGGCGTCCGTGTCGACGGCAATGACGTGCTGGCCTGCCTGGCAGTCACCAAGTGGGCCCTGGAGCGGGCCCGCAGGGGCGAGGGGCCGACGCTGGTCGAGGCGTTCACGTACCGCATGGGCGCGCACACCACCTCCGACGACCCGTCGAAGTACCGGGCCGACGAGGAGCGCGAGGCGTGGGAGGCGAAGGACCCGATCCTGCGCCTGCGCGCGTATCTCGAGTCCGAAACTGACACGGACGAGGGATTCTTCGCGGAACTCGAGGCCGAGAGCGAAGCGTTGGGTCTTCGAGTACGCGAGGTCGTGCGGGCCATGCCGGACCCGGACCGGATGGCCATCTTCGAGAACGCGTACGCGGACGGGCACTCGCTCGTCGACGAGGAGCGTGCTCAGTTCGCCGCCTACCAGGCGTCGTTCTCCACGGAATCCGATAGCGACTCCGTCGCGGGCTCGGGAGGCAACTGATCATGGCGGTACAGAAGCTTCCGCTCGCCAAGGCGATCAACGAGTCGCTGCGCACGGCGCTCGACACCGACCCCAAGGTCCTCGTCATGGGCGAGGACGTCGGCAAGCTCGGCGGCGTCTTCCGCGTCACGGACGGGCTGCAGAAGGACTTCGGCGAGGACCGGGTCATCGACACCCCGCTCGCCGAGTCCGGCATCGTCGGCACGGCCATCGGCCTCGCGCTGCGCGGGTACCGGCCGGTCGTGGAGATCCAGTTCGACGGTTTCGTCTTCCCCGCGTACGACCAGATCGTCACGCAGCTCGCGAAGATGCACGCCCGCGCGCTCGGCAAGATCAAGCTGCCGGTCGTCGTGCGGATCCCGTACGGCGGCGGCATCGGCGCGGTCGAGCACCACTCGGAGTCGCCGGAGGCGCTGTTCGCGCACGTGGCGGGCCTGAAGGTGGTCTCCCCGTCGAACTCGTCGGACGCGTACTGGATGATGCAGCAGGCCATCCAGAGCGACGACCCGGTGATCTTCTTCGAGCCGAAGCGGCGCTACTGGGACAAGGGCGAGGTCGACACCGAGGCGATCCCCGGACCCCTGCACGGCGCGCGCACGGTGCGCGAGGGCACGGATCTGACGCTCGTCGCGTACGGGCCGATGGTGAAGGTCTGCCTGGAGGTGGCCGCGGCCGCCCAGGAGGAGGGCAAGTCCCTGGAGGTCCTCGACCTGCGCTCCATGTCGCCGATCGACTTCGACGCGGTGCAGAAGTCCGTCGAGAAGACCCGCCGGCTCGTCGTGGTGCACGAGGCCCCGGTCTTCCTCGGTACGGGCGCGGAGATCGCCGCGCGGATCACCGAGCGCTGCTTCTACCATCTGGAGGCGCCCGTGCTGCGGGTCGGCGGCTATCACGTGCCGTACCCGCCGGCGCGCCTCGAGGACGAGTACCTGCCGGGCCTCGACCGGGTGCTCGATGCCGTCGACCGCTCGCTGGCGTACTGAGGAGAGGGCCGTGACGACGATGACAGACGCTGCGCTGGCCGAGTTCAAGATGCCCGACGTGGGCGAGGGACTCACCGAGGCCGAGATCCTCAAGTGGTACGTCCAGCCGGGTGACGCGGTCACCGACGGGCAGGTCGTGTGCGAGGTGGAGACGGCGAAGGCGGCCGTCGAGCTGCCGATCCCGTTCAACGGTGTGGTGCGCGAGCTGCGCTTCCCCGAGGGGACGACGGTGGATGTGGGGCAGGTGATCATCGCGGTGGACGTCGCGGGAGGATCCGGCTCCACGGCCGTTGCTCCCGAGCCCGTTTCGGTGCCGGAGCCCACGGCACCCGAGCCCGAGCCCGAGCCCCAGGGACGGCAGCCGGTGCTGGTGGGGTACGGGGTCTCCGAGGCGTCGACGAAGCGCCGGCCTCGCAAGGGCGACGTGGTGGCGGCCCCCGCGGCGGTCGCGCAGCTCGCGCCCGCGCCCGCACTCGCGATCGAGCCGGAAGCTCTGGCGAAGGGCAACGGGCGTCCGCTCGCCAAGCCGCCCGTGCGCAAGCTGGCCAAGGACCTGGGTGTCGACCTCGCCTCGCTCACGCCCTCCGGCCCCGACGGCATCATCACCCGCGAGGACGTGCGCGCGGCCGTCGCCCCGGCTCCCGAGCCGGTCGTGACGCAGGTGCAGGTGCAGACACAGGTGCAGGAGGCGTTCGCCGTCGCGCCGGCCGTCGTCCAGGGCGGCGTCCGCGAGACCCGCATCCCCGTCAAGGGCGTACGCAAGGCGACCGCGGCCGCGATGGTGGGCTCCGCCTTCACCGCACCGCACGTCACGGAGTTCGTGACGGTCGACGTGACGCGGACGATGAAGCTCGTGGAGGAGCTCAAGGCCGACAAGGAGATGCAGGGGCTGCGGGTCAACCCGCTGCTGCTCATCGCCAAGGCCCTGCTCGTCGCGATCAAGCGGAACCCCGAGATCAGCGCCTCCTGGGACGAGGCCGCCCAGGAGATCGTCCAGAAGCACTACGTGAATCTGGGCATCGCCGCCGCCACGCCGCGCGGTCTGATCGTGCCGAACATCAAGGACGCGGACGCCAAGACCCTGCCCGAACTGGCTGCGTCATTGGGCGAGTTGGTGTCGACGGCCCGCGAGGGCAAGACATCGCCGGGCGCCATGCAGGGGGGCACGGTGACGATCACGAACGTCGGAGTCTTCGGCGTCGACACGGGCACCCCGATCCTGAACCCGGGCGAGTCCGCGATCCTCGCCGTGGGCGCGATCAAGCTCCAGCCCTGGGTCCACAAGGGCAAGGTGAAGCCCCGCCAGGTCACCACCCTGGCTCTCTCCTTCGACCACCGCCTGGTGGACGGCGAGCTGGGCTCGAAGGTGCTGGCGGACGTGGCAGCGATCCTGGAACAGCCCAAGCGGCTGATCACCTGGGCGTGAGCGAACGGCACGGGGCCGTCCCTGAGGGGCGGCCCCGTGTGAGTACGCCGAAGGGGGCCCGCCGCGGATGCGCGGCGGGCCCCCTTCGGCGTGCAGGTACTTCTGCGGGTTACTTCTTGAAGCCGTAGTCCATGAGCTTCTTCGCGTCCGCCGTGCGGTTCGTGACGGAGGAGGAGGCGAGGACCGTGCCGATGACCGTCTTGCCGTTGCGGGTGGCGGCGAAGACCAGGCAGTACTTGGCCTCGGGGCCCGAGCCGGTCTTCACGCCGATGGTGCCGGAGTAGCTGCCGAGCAGGTTGTTCGTGTTGGACCACGACATGTAGCGGTAGCCGCCGCTCTTCGTGGTGACCTTCTGCTTCGTCGACTTCGTCTTGACGACCGAGCGGAACGTGGAGTTCTTCATCGCGGAGGACGCGATCTTCGTCAGGTCGCGCGGCGTCGAGTAGTTCGAGCCGCTGCCGATGCCGTCGAACGAGTCGAAGTGCGTGTTCTTCAGGCCCATGTCGGTGGCGGCCTTGTTCATCTTGCCGATGAAGGACTTCACGCGGGCGGCGCGCGTACTGCCGGAGCCGAACTTGTCGGCCAGGGCGTACGCGGCGTCGCAGCCGGACGGAAGCATGAGCCCGTACAGGAGCTGGCGGACCGTGACCTTGTCGCCGACGATCAGGCGGGCCGACGACGCGTTCTTCGCGACGATGTAGTCGCTGTACGCCTTCTGGATCGTGACCTTGGAGTCCAGGTTCAGGTTCGACTGCGCCAGGACGACCTTGGCGGTCATGATCTTGGTGGTGGAGCCGGTGGAACGGCGGGTGTCGGCGGCCTTGGTGAACAGGCTCGTACCGGTCCCGTTGTTCATCACATAGCCGCCCTTGGCGACGATCGTGGGGGTGGGCAGCGTGGCTGCCTGCGCGGAGGTGGCGAAGACCCCGCTCGCCAGGACCGCGCCGGCGGTCACGGTGGCGGCGGCAGATACGCGACGAATGCCCTTGATGCGGGTTTTCAAGTTGAACGCTCCAAATGCCCCAGGAGTGCGGCCACATGAGGGTGCCGCTCGCTGAAAAGACGCACGGGCGCGGCGAATGGATGTGCCGGGATGCGGACTATTTGCGGCGAGAGTTGGGGCGCCCGCCGTTTCGGGGTGCTGCGTCCGCATCCTGGACGCCTTCCGGCGATGCGTACGTGTTGTATCTATGATGTGCGCATGCCTTCAGTGCCCCCGTCCCCCACCGCCGTCAAGCGACCACCAGCGGCCGACCGCGTCTACGACCACGTCAAGCGCAGCGTCCTCGAACGCCGCTACGAGGGAGGGACGTTGCTCACCGAGGGCGAGCTCGCCGAGGCCGTCGGGGTGTCCCGCACCCCGGTGCGCGAGGCGCTGCTCAAGCTGGAGGTCGAGGGGCTGATCAAGCTCTATCCGAAGAAGGGCGCCCTGGTCCTGGCCGTCTCCGCGCAGGAGATCACGGACGTCGTCGAGACCCGCCTCCTCGTCGAGGAGCACTCCGTACGCAAGGCGGTCCCCGCACCCGCGAGCCTGATCGCCCGACTGGAGGAGCTGCTCTCGCTCCAGCAGGCCCAGGCCGCCGCGGGCGAGTTCGCGGACGCGGCCAGCACCGACCGCTGCTTCCACGCCGAGATCGTGCGCAGCGGAGGCAACGCCATCCTCTCCCGCCTCTACGACCAGCTGCGTGACCGTCAGCTGAGAATGGGCGTCGCCGTGATGCACTCGCACCCGGACCGGATCGCCAAGACACTGACCGAGCACGAGGAGATCCTCGACGCGCTGCGCGCCGGCGACGCCGAGGCGGCCGTCACCGTCGTGCGCCGCCACGTCGGCTGGTTCTCGAACCTGGCGCGGGGCGAGGTCCGATGAGCAGCTCCGCCGGCACCGTGTCGCTGCCCGGGGACCCGCCCGGCGGCCGCAGGGCCATGGGCGTCTGGTCCATCGGCGTCGCCGTCTACTTCGTCGCCGTCATCTTCCGCACCTCGCTGGGCGTCGCGGGCCTCGACGCCGTCGAGCGTTTCCACATCAACGCCTCGGCCCTGTCCACGTTCTCGATCCTCCAGCTGCTCGTGTACGCGGGCATGCAGATACCCGTCGGCCTGATGGTCGACCGGCTCGGCACCAAGCGCGTCCTGACGATCGGCGTCGTCCTCTTCACCATCGGCCAGCTCGGCTTCGCGTTCTCGCCCTCGTACGGGACGGCCCTCGTCTCGCGCGCCCTGCTCGGCTGCGGCGACGCGATGACGTTCATCAGCGTGCTGCGGCTCGGCACGCGCTGGTTCCCCGCCCGGCGCGGGCCGCTGGTCGCCCAGCTCGCGGGTCTCGTCGGTATGGCCGGCAACCTCGTGTCGACGCTCGTGATCGCGCGGCTGCTGCACGGCGTCGGCTGGGAAGCCGCGTTCGCCGGCAGCGCGCTCGCCGGGGTCTTCGTGCTCGTCCTGATGCTGCTCTTCCTCAAGGACCACCCGGAAGGCTTCGAGCCGGAGCCCGTGCGGCACACCGGCGGGGCCTTCGTCCGCGGACAGATCCTCGCGTCCTGGCGCGAGCCGGGCACACGGCTCGGCCTGTGGGTCCACTTCACGACGCAGTTCCCGGCGATGGTGTTCCTGCTGCTGTGGGGCCTGCCCTTCCTGGTCGAGGCGCAGGGCCTCTCGCGCGGGACCGCCGGTGAACTGCTCACCCTCGTCGTGCTGTCCAACATGCTGATCGGGCTCGTCTACGGGCAGATCGTGGCGCGGCACCACACGGCCCGGCTGCCGCTCGCGCTCGGCACGGTCGCCGGTACGGCGCTGATGTGGGCGGTGACGATCGCCTACCCGGGGGACCACGCGCCGATGTGGCTGCTCGTCATGCTGTGCGTCGTGCTCGGGGCGTGCGGGCCCGCGTCCATGATCGGGTTCGATTTCGCGCGTCCGGCGAACCCGCCGGAGCGGCAGGGGACCGCGTCCGGGATCGTCAACATGGGCGGGTTCGTCGCGTCGATGACGACGCTGTTCGCGGTCGGGGTCCTGCTGGATGCGACCGGCGACAACTACCGCATCGCGTTCTCCGCGGTGTTCGTCCTGGAGGCGCTCGGGGTGAGCCAGATCCTGCGGCTGCGCAGGCGCGCGGACCGCAGGGAGCGGGAGCGCCTGGTGGCGAGCCGGGTGGAGGCGGTGCACGTGCCCGCGTGAGCGGTTCCCGCGTGAGGCTTCGGCGCGTAGACGTGACCGGCTTGAGGCGTAGCCGTCCGGAGCCGTACTCCGCCCGAGCGGATCCACGGAAGAGGTGCCTGTCCGAGCCGTATCCGCGGAAGAGGTACCTGCCCGAGCCGTAGCGGGTGAGCGACGGGCCCCGGTTGCCGCCTTCGGCACCGGGGCCTTTCCGTCCGCTCCGCCGCCCTGGCCCCCGCCAGGACTACGGCGTGGTGGACAGCGAGTTCAGGATCGCCCGGGCGAGGTCCAGGTCGCCCTCCGTCTTGACCCGGTCGGACACCGCGTCGGGCGTCACGCGGCCGCAGGCCAGCTTGACGTAGGTCTCCCAGTCGAGGGAGAGCGTCGCGGCCGGGCCCAGCGACGGGGCGCCGTCGATCGTGCCGCGCCCGTCCGTGTCGACACGCACCGTGCGCAGGAACTCGACCGGCCCGTGCACGTCGAAGACCACCGCCGAGTTCGCGGGCGCGGAGGCGTCCTTCGCGACGACCTTCGGCAGAACGGCGAGCAGCATGTCCCGCGTGACGTACGCGCCCGGCGAGTCGAGGTTGCCCGGCCGTCCGACGGCCGCGCGCAGGTCCTGCTCGTGCACCCAGACATCGAACGCCCGCTTGCGCATGGCGAATTCGAGGGTCTCCTCCGTGCCGAGCGGCCCGCGCACCATCGCGCCCGGCTCACGCGACTCGTTGCGCAGCTGCCGGGAGCGCCGGATGATCGTGTACTCCAGCTCGGAGGTCATCTCGGGCGCCGTGTGGTGGCGCCGCACGTCGACCTGCATCTCCATGTACCGCTGGTGCTCGGTCTTCACGTGGTAGAGGTCGCGCGGCAGCGTGTGGATGGGCCGCGGGTCGCCGAGCATCTCGCAGTCGAGACCGATGACATGGGACACGATGTCCCGCACCGACCAGCCGGGGCATGGCGTGGCACGGTTCCATTCGCCCTCCACCAGGGGCGTCACCAGCTCGGATATCGCTTCGATGGAATGGGTCCAGGCATCGGCGTAGGACTGAAGACTGGGGTGGAGACTCACGGAACGGGACCCCTCGGGCGGTTGTGGCGCGGGCAGTGGGTGTCTTGGAACGCGTCTGCGGGGTCCGGGGGGAACCCCCGGAAATGCACAGTACGCTGCTGGCAGTCACCCCGGCAGTGCTTTCGTGTGACGATCGTAGGCCCGTGTAGACGGCTCGAATGCCAGGACGGTGGTAGTGTGCGCGCCTCGCTCATCCAGATCCGTGTAGATGATGACGAATCGCCCAATTCCCGTCGGCTGCGGGCCGCTTCGATGGTGCGGGAACAAGCCGGGTCCGCCGACCTCGTCGTCCTCCCCGAGCTGTGGACCACCGGCGCCTTCGCCTACGAGGCCTTCACGACCGAGGCGGAGCCCCTGGAGGGCCCGACGTACGAGGCGATGGCGAAGGCCGCGAGCGATGCCGGCGTCTGGCTGCACGCGGGCACGATCCCCGAACGCGACCCGGACGGGCCGCTCTACAACACCGCGCTCGTCTTCTCTCCGGACGGGGAACTCGCCGCCGCCTACCGCAAGATCCACCGCTTCGGCTTCGACAAGGGCGAGGCCGTGCTGATGGGCGCGGGCGAAGACCTCGTCACCGTACGTCTGCCGGAAACCGTCCTCGGCGTCACCACGTGCTACGACCTGCGCTTCCCCGAGCTGTACCGGGGCCTCGTCGACCGGGGCGCCGAGACGCTCCTCGTGTCCGCCGGCTGGCCCGAGCGGCGCCGCGCGCACTGGACGCTGCTCGCCCAGGCGCGCGCCGTCGAGAACCAGGCGTACGTACTGGCCTGCGGCACCGCCGGTACGCACGCGGGGGTGGCGCAGGCCGGGCACAGCGTCGTCGTCGATCCGTGGGGCCGGATCGTCGCGGAGGCGGGCGCCGACGAGGAGGTCCTCACCGTCGAGTTCGACGCGGCGGGCGTCGCCGCGGCCCGCGAGCGGTTCCCGGCGCTCAAGGACCGGCGACTGGGGCTGGAGCCGCCCCGGCGGTGAGGAAGACGTCAGCCGGCCCCCCGCTCCTTCTCCGCCAGGTGGATCACGCACACCGCGATGGCGATGATCAGCGCCGGGTCCGCGTCCTCACGGATGACGTCGACGCCGTACGTGTCGCGGACCCGGAGCCAGCGGCGTGAGATGTGGGCGAGCATCTCGCCCTCGTACTCGACGACGAACTCGCGGTCCAGGATCTTTCCGCTGACGTCGAGCTCCGTGCCGTCGACCAGTTCGACCCGGTAGTGGTTGCGCAGCAGCGACAGCCGCTTGCGCTTGATCTTGGCGAGGGCCTCGTCGCCGCGCTCGATGACCATCGTGTCGCGCAGGGCGAACATCTTCTCGTGGATGTCGATGAGCACCCGTCCGTCGGGCCCCTTCAGCTCGAAGGTGTCCCGCAGGCGCATCGCCTTGCCGTCGACGAGGAAGGCCTTGTGGCCCTGCTCGTCCTCGATCCAGTAGTCCTCGCCCACCGCGAAGAGCCGCTCCCGAACTTCGTATCTCATACGTCGAAGGGTGCCCGGCCCGCGCGCGCGGACTCCCCCCTCTCACTCGGGCGGCGGCGTCCGCAGGCGGCGGGCGAGGGACGGCTCCTGGGCGATGACGTACCCCGTGGCGATCCCCACGCACACGACCGTGAACAGCACGATGAGCCACGACAGCAGCGTGAACACGAGGCCGAGGGGGCCGAACTCCGCCACGGAGCGGTTCAGTGTCACCGGCATGTAGAAGCGCGACGCCCAGGCGAGGACGACCACGCCCACGCCGGTCAGGAGGGCGCCCGGCAGCAGCGGCAGCCACGGCACGCGGCCGCCGAGCAGCATGTGCTGCGTCCACCACCACAGCAGGGTGCTCGACGCGAACGACAGCGGCAGGCCGAGCCCGGGGCCCAGGCCGAACCCGTCGCTCAGCAGCCCCTGGACCATCAGCGCGGACAGCCACACCAGCAGCCACACCAGCCACCGCCACGCGATGAGGCGCAGGCCCGCGGGCGGTACGTGCCAGGAGCGCTCGCACACGCGTTGCAGGGCGCGGCTGCACGAGGTCGCCGACAGCAGCGTGATGAGGATGCCGACCGTCCCGGTGCTCTCGCGCGTGGCGTCGTCGGGCGACCCGAACACCTGCCGGACCTGGTCGAGGGCGGGTCCGGACAGGCCGAGCGCGTACGTGGCCGACTCGATGAGCCGGTCGCGCACCGAGGTCGGGGCGAACGCGGCGACGACGAAGAGCACGGGGAACGCCGTCAGGAACGCCTGCGCGGCCAGCCGCGTCGAGGAGTCGAGCAGGCTCACGTCCACCATCTGCCGGGTCAGGCGCGTGACGAACGGCAGCCGCTCCCGCAGCTCACCGGCCCGCGCGGTACCCCACCGCGTGACCTTGGCCAGAGTCCCGGTGAGACCGCCGCGCCCGCTGTCGTCCCTCATAGCTGCCAAGCGTCGGCCACGCGTCCTGTGCACAGCGGGCAGACGCGCCGCCGGGGCCTGCGGCGCCTGCCGGGATGCGGCTCCGGGGGCTGCGCCCACACGGCTTCGGCGCTGCCCCGGCCGGACCTGGGGCCTTTCGTCTGGATCAGGCCGGGCTCGCGGGTGCCGGCACCCGCCCCCTGATCCGGCCTGATCCAGACGAAAGGCCCTACGGCACCGCTGCCTCGGCCGGGCCTCGGCCGAACCTTCTCCGGTACGCCGACGGGCTCAGGCCCGTTTCCCGGCGGAGCCGGGCGCGCAGGTTCGCCGCGGTGCCCAGGCCGCTGCGGGCGGCCACCACGTCGAGGCGTTCCTCGCCGCGTTCGATGAGGCGGCAGGCCAGGGCGACCCGTTCGCCGGTGAGCCAGGCCAGCGGGGTCGTGCCGAGTTCGGCGCGGAAGCGGCGGTGCAGGGTGGCGGGGCTGACCGATGCGTGCGCGGCGAGGTCGGCCACGCTCAGCGGCTCACCGATCCGCTCCTGCGCCCACGCGAGCAGCGGCGCGAGGGACTCGTCCGGCACCGCGGGCACGGGCCGCTCCACGAACTGCCGTTGGCCGCCGTCCCGGTGGGCGGCGAACACGAGCCGCCGCGACACCGCGTTGGCGATCTCGGCGCCGTGGTCGCGGCGGACGACGTGCAGTCCGAGATCGAGCGCGGACGCGCTGCCGGAGGCGGTGAGGATGTCCCCGTCGTCCACGAACAGCACATCGGGCTGGAGGCGTACCGCTGGGAAGCGGGAGCGGAAGGAGTCCGCCCACATCCAGTGGCAGGCGGCCCGCCGCCCGTCGAGGAGCCCGGCCTCGGCGATGGTGAACGCGCCCGAGCAGAACCCGATGAGCCGGGCGCCCCGCGCGTGCGCCCGGCGCACGGCGCTGAGGACGGCGGGCCGCCTCGGCACGTCGGTGTCCGGCCGGTTGGGCACGATCAGGGTGTCCGCGGTCTCGGCCGCGTCGAGACCGGCCACGTCGGTCAGTGTGAAGAATCCGTCCCGCATCACCGTCCGCGTCCGGGGCGAGCAGAGCTGGAAGTCGTACAGCTCGCCGCCGAGTTCGGGCCGGCGCAGGCCGAAGACCTCGATGGCGCAGGACAGCTCGAAGGGGTTGGAGTTCTCGTCGACGATCACCACGACGCGGTGCGGCGGGCGCCGCGGCAGGCCCTGTGCGGGGCGCTGCGAGGATTCTTTCGCCATATGCGATTTCTAGCACTCGCCGCGGACCGGTTGCCGGGCACAGGATCGGCGTATGACCACCCGCGCGCACACGCCGATCGCCCTCGACGAGGCCCTGGCCTCCTTCGACGCCCTGTGGAGCCCCCGCATCGTCACCCGTGTCAACGACTACGACGTCCGCGTCGCGAAGGTCGAGGGGGAGCACGTCTGGCACGTGCACGACGACACGGACGAGTTCTTCCTGGTCGTCGACGGCGAGCTGACCATCGCCCTGCGCGAGCCCGCGGGCGAGCGCGACGTCGTCCTGCCCCGGGGCTCGGTCTTCACGGTTCCGCGCGGGACGTGGCACAGACCGCGCTCACCGAAGGGCGCCTCGATCCTCCTCCTGGAGCCCACCGGCACCCCCACGGTCGGGGACCGCCACGACGACGTGCCTGATCACGTGGATGCCACTACGGGGCATGCGCTCGCTTAGTGGCACCCTTGACCCATGAACGATGTCGACCCCGCACCCCGTCGCGCCCGTGTCCGTGCCCCCGAGCTCATCGGCAAGGGCGGCTGGCTCAATACGGGCGGTAAGCAATACACCCTGGCCGAGCTTCGGGGACGCATCGTCATCCTGGACTTCTGGACATTTTGTTGTGTGAATTGTCTGCATGTCCTCGACGAGCTGCGTGAGCTCGAGGAGAAGCACCGGGACACCGTCGTGATCGTCGGGGTGCACTCGCCGAAGTTCGTGCACGAGGCCGAGCACGCCGCCGTGGTCGACGCCGTCGAGCGGTACAACGTCGAGCATCCCGTCCTCGACGACCCCGAGCTGGCGACCTGGAAGCAGTACGCCGTGCGGGCCTGGCCCACGCTCGCGGTGATCGACCCCGAGGGGTACGTCGTCGCGCAGCACGCCGGCGAGGGGCACGCCCACGCCATCGAGAAGCTGGTCGAGCAGTTGGAGGCGGAGCACGGCGCCAAGGGGACGCTGCGCCGCGGCGACGGGCCGTATGTCGCCCCCGAGCCGGTCGCGACGGATCTGCGCTTCCCCGGCAAGGCGCTCGTGCTGCCGTCCGGGAACTTCCTGGTCTCGGACACGACCCGGCACCAGCTCGTCGAGCTGGCCGAGGACGGCGAGAGCGTCGTACGGCGGATCGGCTCGCCCGGCGACTTCAACGAGCCGCAGGGCCTCACGCTCCTCGACGACGCGACCGTCGTCGTGGCCGACACGGTGCACCACTCGCTGAAGGCCGTGGACCTCACGAGCGGGGACATCACGACGCTCGCGGGTACCGGCCGGCAGTGGTGGCAGGGCGCGCCGACCAGCGGCCCCGCCCTCGAGGTGTCGCTGTCCTCGCCGTGGGACGTCGCCGTCTTCGGCGGCAAGGTGTGGATCGCCATGGCGGGCGTGCACCAGCTGTGGACGTACGACCCGGAGACGAAGACCGTCGCCGTCGCGGCGGGCACGACGAACGAGGGGCTCGTCGACGGGCCGGGGACCGAGGCGTGGTTCGCGCAGCCGTCCGGGCTCGCGGCGGCCGGCGAGCGGCTGTGGGTGGCCGACTCGGAGACGTCCGCGCTGCGGTACGTCGACCTGGACGGCGCCGTGCACACGGCGGTCGGTACGGGTCTCTTCGACTTCGGGCACCGGGACGGCGCCGCCGGACAGGCCTTGTTCCAGCACCCGTTGGGTGTGACGGCCCTGCCGGACGGCTCCGTCGCGGTCTCGGACACGTACAACCACGCCCTGCGCCGCTACGACCCGGCGAGCGGTGAGGTCACCACGCTGGCGACGGACCTGCGGGAACCCAGTGACGCGGTGCTGGTGGGGGACGACATCGTCGTGGTGGAGTCGGCGCGGCACCGGCTGACGCGGCTGCGGCTTCCGGAGGAGGCCGTGCGGGTCGAGTCGGTCGCGCACCGGACGCAGCGGGCGGCGACCGAGGTCGCCGCGGGCAAGCTGCAGCTGGACGTGATCTTCCAGGCTCCTGCGGGTCAGAAGCTCGACGTGCGCTACGGGCCCTCGACCCGGCTCCTGGTCTCCTCCACCCCGCCCGAGCTGCTGGTCGCGGGGGACGGGGCGGACACGGACCTGTCGCGTGAGCTGGTCCTGAACGCGAAGGTGACGGAGGGCGTCCTGCACGTGTCGGCGATGGCCGCCTCGTGCGACGACGACCCGGCCAACGAGTACCCGGCCTGCCACGTCCACCAGCAGGACTGGGGTGTGCCGGTCCGGCTCACCGAGGGTGGCGCGGACCGGCTGCCGCTGGTCCTGGCGGGGATGGACGACCGGGGCTGATCCCGGCTGTCAGGGCTGACCGGGGAGGACGGAGCGCCGGTCAGCCGGCGTACGGGCGCTCGGTGTTCCAGGAGAGCACCTCGATGCCGTCGGCGCGCTTGCCGGCGTACTCCACCTCGCCGGGCGTGACCAGCTTGACGGACTCGCCCGACTCGTCGGAGTCGTTCCTGACCAGGGACAGGCGGATCGACGTGAAGTAGTCGTCCTCGGCCTTGGTCTCCTGGTAGACGTCGATCGCGGAGTAGACCGTGCCGCCGGGCTGCACGACGATCGGCTGGGCGGGCCGCCGGTCGTCCTTGGCGAGCGGCGCGTCGCCGTTGGCCTCGCCCGGGGTCACGACGGGGAACTTCTGGACGGTGCAGGCGGTGGCGGAGCGGTTGACGGCCGTGATGAGCAGGTGGTCGCCCTGCTGCTCGGGGTTCTCGCGCTTGAGGGAGTAGTCGAGGTAGCCGACCTTGCACTCGGGGGTCTTCTTCGCCGTCGTGCCGGTGCCGCCGGCGGTGTTCTTGCCGGTGCCGGCCTGCTTCGCGCCGGCCGCGGCGGCGTCCGTGCCGCCGGAGGCCTTCGACGATCCGGTGCCCGAGCCGCTGTCGGAGCCGGTGTTCTCGGCGCCGGAACCGGCGGAGTCGGTGGCCGTCCTGTCCGTGGCGGCGGCGCCCGAGTCCTTGGTGCCCTCGCCGCTGTCGCAGGCGGTGAGGGACAGGCTCAGGGCCGCGAGGGCGGCGACGGCGAGGACGGTGCGGGAACGGTTGCGGTGGGCGTTCATGGTGGGCTCCCCCGTGGGAATGGTCCGTGCGAAAGGTCCGTGCGAAGACGGTCCGTGCGTGCGGTCCGCTGTGTGGTCTGCACCGTTGTCTCGGCGCTGATCTCAGCTTCGGGGGTGCCTCTCTCGATCGGCTTGCGTGCCGCTAACGATCCGCTGGCAGCCCGTCCAGCATCTTCCGCGCGGCTGCCGCGCCGTCCTCGAAACCCGTCGACTCGGCTGTCCGCAGGGCCTGTCCGAGCAGGTCGGCGGCGTCGGCGGGGCGTCCGAGCGCGGCCAGCGCCTCGCCGCACGCGGTCTGGAGCAGCACGCGCCGGGCGGCCTCGTCGGACGAGGTCATGTCGAGGGCCCGTACGGCGTGCGAGAGGGCCGCTTCGTGGGCGCCGGCGTCGAGGCAGTGCCGGGCCAGGTGGTGCAGCGCGAGCGCCTCCGTCGGCGGGTGCTGGGCCTGTACGGCGAGGGTGACGGCGCGGGACAGGAGGAGCCCGGCGCGGTCGTGCTCGCCGGTGCCGTTGAGCGCGACGGCGAGGTTGACGCAGGCGATGGCCTCGCTGGTGACGTCGCCGGCGCGGGCCGCGAGTCCGGGGGCCTGTTCGAGGTGGACGAGGGCCTCGTCGTCCCTGCCTTCCTCGTGGAGGACCCAGCCGAGCAGGGCGCGGGCCCGCGACTGGGCGTCCGGGTCCTCCTCGTGCTCCGCGGAGGCGAGGCACTGTTCGAGCAGCGGGACCCAGCCGTCGCCGACGCGCAGCAGGATCACGGGCCACAGCAGGAGGGCGATCCGCCAGGCCCGGTCGTGCAGTCCGGCGCCGGCGGCCGCGGCGACGGCGCCTTCCAGGCCGGACCGCTCGGCCTCGAACCAGTCGAGCGCGGCGGCGCGGTCGGGGAACTCCCGTACGGCGGCGGGCGGACGCACGTCCGCGGGCAGGGCGCAGCAGGGCCGGCTCTCGGGGTGGGCGGCGGCGGCCGCGTCGAGGGCGGTGCGCAGGTAGTGGTCGAGGAGGCGGCCGAGTGGTTCGGCGGCGGGCTCGGGCGCGAGGGTGCGCGCGTAGAGGCGTACGAGGTCGTGGGGTGTGCGGCGGCCTCCGGCGGATTCGGCGACCAGATGGGCGGCGGCGAGCCGGCCGAGCGCGGCGTCCGCCTCGTCGGGGGTGGTGCCGGCGAGCGCGGCGGCCGTGAAGCGGTCGAGGTCGGATCCGGTGTGCAGTCCGACGAGCGTGAAGAGTTCGGCGGCGGGTGCGGGCAGGTGCCGGACGGTGAGCCGCAGCGCGGCCGATACGCCGGTGTCCTCGATGTCGAGCAGGCTCAGCCGGCGCTGTTCGTCGGCGAGTTCACCGGCCATCGCGGCCAGGGTGCCGTCGGGGCGCTCGGCGAGGCGGGCCGCGGTGACGCGCAGGGCGAGCGGCAGTCCGTCGCACAGGCCCGCGAGGCGTTCGACGGCCTCGGGTTCGGCGGCCACGCGCTCTTCGCCGAGCACGGCGGCGAGGAGTCCGGCCGCGTCGCCGGGCGGCAGGGGGTTCAGGGGCACGGGGGCCGCGGCGTCGGAGGCGATGAGGCCGCCGAGCCGGTCGCGGCTGGTGATGAGGGTGGCGCAGTGGTCGCCGCCGGGGAGCAGGGGGCGGACCTGGGCGGAGGTGCGGGCGTTGTCGAGGACGACGAGGAGGCGGCGGTGCGCGGCGAGGGAGCGGTAGAGGGCGCCCATCGCGGCGGTGGTCTCGGGGATCCGCCGGGCCGGGACGCCGAGGGCGAGGAGGAACTCCCGCAGCACGGTGGGTGTTTCGGGGGCGGGTGTGTCGCTGAAGCCGCGCAGGTCGGCGAAGAGGACGCCGTCGGGGAACCGGCCGGCGCGCGCGTGGCGGCGGTGGGCCCAGTGCACGGCCAGCGCGGTCTTGCCGACGCCGGCGGGCCCGGTCAGCAGACAGACGGGCGCGTCGTCGCCGGCCAGCGCCTGGTCGAGAGCGCCGAGCTCGGCCTCGCGCCCGGAGAAGCCACGCGGGAGGCGGGGCAGCAGGTTGGGCGTGGGTGTGGGGGGTTCGACGGGGGTGTGTACGGGGGTGGGCGCGGTGGGGTGTTCGGGGTGGGGGTCGGCGGGGTGTCCGGATGCGGCGTCGGTCCGGGGCTTTTGGCCGGACGCGCTGTCGGGGGCGCTCGGGGTTCCCGCCCCGGCGGGCGGCGAGGCGGCCCCCGGAGGCGGTGACAGGGGCAGGGAAGGTGACGGGGCGGGCCCGGTGCCGTCGGCCGGATCGTCGGACACGGGCCGCGGCGGCGGGACGGTGCCCGCGGGACCGGCCGACGGCCTCGGCCGCGCCGGCGTCTGCGGCTGGGCTGCGAACGCGGCCTGGGGCGGCGCCTGCACCGACGGCGTCCCCAGAATCGTCCGGTACGCCGCCACGAGGACCGGCCCGGGATCGACGCCGAGTTCGTCGGCGAGGAGCCGTCGCGTGCGGTGGTAGTGGTCGAGGGCGTCGGACTGCCGCCCGGAGCGGCCGAGCGCGAGGACCAGCGCGGCGGCGAGCGACTCGCGCAGGGGGTGGGCCACCGACTCGGGACGCAGGACGGCTGCCGCCCGCGTGTGCTCGCCGAGCTGCCCGTACGCCTCCGACAGTCCTTCCACGGAGGCGATGCGCAGCTCTTCGAGGGCGAGTGCGGCGGCTTCCAGGGGCGCGCTGCGCACGGTGCCGGTGAGTGCGGGGCCCTGCCACAGGGTGAGGGCCTCGCGGAGCATCTGGACGGTGTCGGCGGGCCGGTGCTGGAGCCGGGCGAGGGCGACCAGTTCCTCGAAGCGGTGGGCGTCGAGGAGGGTCTCCGGGAGCTGGAGCGCGTAGGCGGAGCCCTGCGTGGTGAGGCGGACCCCGTACATCTCGGCGTCGTGCGCGGTGAGCAGGGCCCGCAGGCGCGAGACGTGGCTCTGGAGGACGGCCTTGGCGTGGAGGGGCGGTTCGTCCTCCCACAGGGCGGCGATCAGCTGCTCGACGCGGACGACGCTGTTGGGCCGCAGCAGCAGCATCGCGAGGAGGCCGGAGCGTTTGGCGGGGCCCAGAGGCAGTTCGCCGGTCTCCGTCGCCACCGCGACGGTGCCGAGAATCCTGAACTCCACGGCCCGTGTCCTTCCTTGGCCCCCCGCACGGCAAAGGTCGAGTTTACCGCCGGGGGGTCCGCGGGCCGCGGGGCACCGCCTGTCGGGAAGGTCAGCCCTCCAGGAACGCGGCGAGGGCGTTCGCGAGGAGGAACGGGTCGTCGGCGGCGCACAGTTCGCGGACGCTGTGCATGGAGAGGATCGCGACGCCGATGTCGACGGTCTTGATGCCGTGGCGGGCCGCCGTGATCGGGCCGATCGTGGTGCCGCAGGGCATGGCGTTGTTGGAGACGAACGACTGGAAGGGCACGCCGGCCTTCTCGCACGCGGCGGCGAACACGGCGCGGCCCGAACCGTCGGTGGCGTAGCGGTTGTTGACGTTGACCTTGAGGATGGGGCCGCCGCCGGCACGCGGGTGGTGGGTGGGGTCGTGGCGCTCGGCGTAGTTGGGGTGCACGGCGTGGCCGGTGTCGGACGACAGGCACACCGTCCCGGCGAAGGCGCGGGCCTTGTCCTCGTAGGAGCCCGAGCGCGCGAACACCGAACGCTCCAGGACGCCGCCCAGCAGAGGTCCGTCGGCGCCGGTGTCGGACTGCGACCCGTTCTCCTCGTGGTCGAAGGCGGCGAGGACCGGGATGTAGGGGAGGTCGTCCGAGGCGGACACGGCGGCGAGGGCGGCCGTTCCCGCGTGCACGGACAGGAGGTTGTCCATCCGGGGTCCGGCGACGAGCTCCTTGTCGCGGCCGAGGTAGGACGGCGCCTCGACGGAGTGCGTCATCAGGTCCCACCCGGTGACGGCGCCCTCGGCGAGTCCGTGCTCCTGCTCCAGGAACCGGATGAGGTCGCCCTCGTGGACGTCGTCGCCGAGGCCCCAGATGGGCTGCATGTGCTTCTGCTTGTCGAGCTTGAGGCCGTCGGTGTGGACGGAGCGGTCCATGTGGATGGCGAGCTGCGGCACGCGCAGCAGTGCCCGGTCGATGTTCACGAGCCGCGTCGAGCCGTCCCGCAGGGTGAGCCGGCCCGCGAGTCCGAGGTCCCGGTCGAGCCAGGAGTTGAGGAGCGGGCCGCCGTAGATCTCGACGGCGACCTGCCGCCAGCCCTGCGAGCCCATGTCGGGCAGCGGCTTGACGCGCAGGTTCGGCGAGTCGGTGTGCGCGCCGACGATGCGGAAGGGGGTGTGCGGCGCGGCGCCCTCGGGGACGTACCACGCCACGATCGCGCCGCCGCGCGTCACGTATTTGCCGCCGGTCGTCCCGTCCCACGCGTCGGTCTCGGCGACCTGGCGGAATCCGGCCTTCTCCAGGCGCGCGGCGGCGTTCGCCACGGCGTGGTACGGCGAGGGGCTGGCCGCGAGGAAGGACATGAGGTCGTCGGTGTGACCGCGGTCGAAGCGGGAGGGGTTGCTCATGCGGGTCAGCCTAACGAGCCTTCGGCCCGGCGCGCGGGGGGTCCGCGCGGGTGCGGCCGGGGGTTCGGCCGGTCTCGACACGACGGCGCCGCCACCCGGATGTGTCCGGATGGCGGCGCCGGTGACCACGGGCGGGCCGGTGACTAGAACGCGGCCTCGTCCAGCTCCATCAGGTCGAGGTCGACCTTCTCGGAGAGGCGGCGCTCCAGGCCGACGCCCGGCAGGACGTTCGCGGCGAAGAACTTCGCGGCGGCGATCTTGCCCTGGTAGAAGGCCTGGTCCTTGGCGGAGGCGGTCCCCAGCTTCTCGGCGGCGACGGCGGCGCCGCGCAGCAGCAGGAAGCCGACGACCACGTCGCCGGAGGCGAGCAGCAGGCGGGTGGTGTTGAGGCCCACCTTGTAGATGTTCTTGGTGTCCTGCTCGGTGGCCGCGAGGTCGGTCAGCATGACGCCGACGATGGCCTCCAGCTCGACGGCCGCCTTGGCGAGCGCCTCACGGGCCGGGGCGAGCTCCTCGCCGCCGGTGCCGACCGCGAGGAACTTCTTGATCTCCTCGGCGAGGCCGTTGAGCGCGGCGCCCTGGTTGCGGACGATCTTCCGGAAGAAGAAGTCCTGGCCCTGGATCGCGGTGGTGCCCTCGTACAGGGTGTCGATCTTGGCGTCGCGGATGTACTGCTCGATCGGGTACTCCTGGAGGTAACCCGAGCCGCCGAACGTCTGGAGCGACTGCGCCAGCTGCTCGTAGGCCTTCTCCGAGCCGTAGCCCTTCACGATCGGCAGGAGGAGGTCGTTGAGGGCGTGGAGCTCGGCGGCGTCCTCGCCCGTGGCCTCCTTGACCGCGATGTCGTCCTGGACGGCGGCGGTGTGCAGCACGAGCGCGCGCATGCCCTCCGCGTACGCCTTCTGCGTCATGAGCGAGCGGCGCACGTCCGGGTGGTGCGTGATGGTGACCTTGGGGGCGGTCTTGTCCATGAACTGGGCCAGGTCGGGGCCCTGGACGCGCTCCTTGGCGTACTCCAGCGCGTTCAGGTAGCCCGTCGACAGCGTGGAGATCGCCTTCGTGCCGACCATCATGCGGGCGAACTCGATGATGCGGAACATCTGGCGGATGCCGTCGTGCTTGTCGCCGATGAGCCAGCCCTTGGCGGGGTGGCGGTCGCCGAACGTCATCTCGCAGGTGTTGGACGCCTTGAGGCCCATCTTGTGCTCGACGTTCGTCGCGTAGACGCCGTTGCGCTCGCCCAGCTCGCCGGTCTCCCAGTCGAAGTGGAACTTCGGGACCAGGAAGAGGGAGAGGCCCTTGGTGCCGGGGCCGTGGCCCTCGGGGCGCGCGAGCACGTAGTGGAGGATGTTCTCCGACATGTCGTGCTCACCGGACGTGATGAAGCGCTTCACGCCCTCGATGTGCCAGGAGCCGTCCTCCTGCTGGACGGCCTTGGTGCGGCCGGCGCCCACGTCCGAGCCGGCGTCCGGCTCGGTCAGGACCATCGTGGAGCCCCACTGCTTCTCGACGGCGATCTCGGCGACCTTCTTCTGCGCCTCGTTGCCCTCCTCGAAGAGGATGCCGGCGAAGGCCGGGCCGGAGGAGTACATCCAGACCGCCGGGTTCGAGCCGAGCAGCAGCTCCGCGTAGGCCCAGATCAGGGAGCGCGGGGAGGTGGTGCCGCCGATCTCCTCGGGCAGGCCCAGGCGCCAGTACTCGGAGTCCATGAAGGCCTGGTACGACTTCTTGAAGCTGGCCGGTACCGGAGCGGTGTTGGTCTCCGGGTCGAAGACCGGCGGGTTGCGGTCGGCGTCCGTGAAGGACTCGGCCAGCTCGTTCTCGGCGAGGCGGGCGACCTCGTCGAGGATGCTCTTGGCGGTGTCGACGTCCATCTCCGCGAACGGGCCGCTGCCGTACAGCTTGTCGCGCCCGAGCACCTCGAAGAGGTTGAACTCGATGTCGCGGAGATTCGACTTGTAGTGCCCCATGGCGACGGCTCCGTTTGGCTCAATCAATAGGGCGGCGCGTAGCGCCCCGTTGAGGGGTGGTGGTCGGGTGGCGGGCGGGCGGGATCTTCGTAAACACGCACTACTCGCAAGTAGCAAGTGCCTACGATGATGCTACCCGTCGGTAATAACGCGCAACCCCTGATCCGCCAATGTGAGCAGGGTCTAACGGCGCCCCCGCCGTGGCCCCCGCTCGGTAGTCTGGCCTCCATGTACGGCTACGACCAGACCGCGGGACCCGGGCAGCAGTACGCGCCGCCGCAGCAGGGCATGCAGGGCGGGTACGGCCAGCAGGCGCCGCCGCTGTATCCGGAGCCGTCACCTCCGTCACTGGCGGACGCGGTCCGCGCCTTCACCACGGGCTCGATGGCCGCCGAGGACTTCCAGCAGATCTTCGCCACGTCGAAGGTCTACTGCCCGCGCGGCGACAACCCCGGCTTCCTCGCGCTGCACAACACCCAGCAGCCGGTCATCCCGATGTTCACCTCGCTCAAGGAGCTGCGCAGGTACGCGGGCAAGGAGTCCAAGTACTTCGTGATCACCGGCGCCGAGGTGATCGACCTGCTCCCGACCGGGTACGGCTTCGTCCTCGACATGGAGGGCGAGCACCGGATGGTCTTCGACGCCAAGGCGGTCGAGCAGATGGTCGACTTCGCGATGCGCCGCATGTACGGCTAGCGGTCACCGCACGCGCAGGCATCCACGACGCCCGGAGGGAATTCCCTCCGGGCGTTCCGCGTTCCAGGTGGCAGAAAGTTCTACGTTCAACTAAACTTGAAGCACAAGGAGGTCCCGACATGCCTGCAGTGACCGTCGAAAACCCGCTGACCCTGCCCCGTGTGGCCGCGTCCGCCGATGCCGTGGCACGCCCCGTGCTGGCCGTGACGACCGCGCCCAGCGGATTCGAGGGCGAGGGCTTCCCGGTGCGCCGAGCGTTCGCCGGGATCAACTACAAGTACCTCGACCCGTTCATCATGATGGACCAGATGGGTGAGGTGGAGTACGCGCCCGGAGAGCCCAAGGGAACGCCCTGGCACCCGCACCGCGGCTTCGAGACCGTCACCTACATCATCGACGGCACCTTCGTTCACCAGGACTCCAACGGCGGTGGCGGCACCATCACCAACGGCGACACCCAGTGGATGACGGCCGGCTCGGGCCTCCTGCACATCGAGGCGCCGCCGGAGGCGCTCGTCATGTCCGGAGGGCTCTTCCACGGCCTCCAGCTGTGGGTGAACCTCCCGGCCGCCGACAAGATGAAGGACCCCCGCTACCAGGACATCCGCGGTGGCCAGGTCAAGCTCCTCACCACCGCCGACGGCGGCGCCCTGCTGCGCGTCATCGCGGGTGAGCTCGACGGCCACGACGGCCCCGGCATCACGCACACGCCGATCACGATGGTCCACGCGACCGTCCGCCCCGGCGCCGAGCTGACGCTGCCGTGGCGCGAGGAGTTCAACGGCCTCGCGTACGTCCTCGCCGGCCGCGGCACCGTCGGCACCGACCGCAGGCCGGTCCACATGGGCCAGACCGCCGTCTTCGGCGCGGGCTCCTCGCTGACCGTCCGCGCGGACGAGACGCAGGACTCCCACACCCCGGACCTCGAGGTCGTCCTCCTGGGCGGGCGTCCGATCCGGGAGCCGATGGCGCACTACGGTCCGTTCGTCATGAACACCCGCGACGAACTCCAGCAGGCGTTCGAGGACTTCCAGGCGGGCCGGCTCGGGGTCATCCCGGGAGAGCGGATCCCGCACACGTAAGCGGTATCTGATTGCCCGTCACTCGCGTGGCCCCGTCCGGAAGGTCGGGGCCACGCGCGCGTGATGCCCTGTGGGGGTGCACCCAGGTACAGGTAAGCCGCTTCTTCCCGAACCAGCCCGCCGCACCGCGGCCTGGTGCGCCCTGGCGCTGCTCGTCACCGGGGTGGCGGCCGTCGGCGTCTGGCTGTGCATCGTCTTCAAGACGGCCGTCACGCCCCTGCTGCTCGCCCTGCTCGGCACGGCCCTGCTCGGGCCGGTGCACGGCTGGCTGATCCGCAGGAGGGTCAACCGTGCGCTCGCCGCGGCCCTCACGTGTGTCGCCCTCGTCGCCGTCGTCGGCGGCGCCGGCTACATCGTCGTCAGGACCCTCATCGAAACCGGTGACCAGATCGTCGACTCGGTGCGGGAGGCCGGCAGCTGGATCAAGAGCCACTTCGGGATCACCGTGGCCGACGACCTCGGATCCGCGGCCGGAAGCCTCCAGAAGCTGCTGTCCAAATGGGGCGCCAGCGCCGCGAGCGGAGTGATCGCCGGGCTGTCCGTCCTCGGCTCGCTCCTGACGACCAGCGTTCTCGCCCTCCTGCTCACCTTCTTCTTCCTCAAGGACTCCGACCGCGCCGCGGGCCTCGCGCACAGCCTCGCGCCCGGCCGGGCCGGGGAGACCTTGGAGGCGATGGGGCGGCGGGCCTTCCAGGCTGTCGAGGGCTTCATGCGCGGGACCACGCTGATCGCGCTCATCGACTCGGTCTGCATCACCGTCGGTCTGCTCATCCTGCGGGTGCCCGGCGCGGTCGGGCTCGGCTCCCTGGTCTTCGTCACCGCGTACATCCCCTACCTCGGGGCGACGATCTCCGGCGCGGTGGCCGTCCTGGTGGCACTGGCCGACCGGGGCTGGGTGACCGCCCTGTGGGCGCTCGGCGTCATCCTGGCCGTGCAGCAGCTGGAGGGCCACATCCTTCAGCCCATGATCCAGTCCCGCACCGTGCAGATGCATCCCGCGATGGTGATGCTGGCGATCACGGCGGGCGCCTCCGTCGCGGGCATCCTCGGCATGCTGCTCGCGGTGCCGGTGACGGCGGCGGTCTTCGGGGTGATCGGGGAGCTGCGCAAGCGCTACTCCGCAGGCGAGGGGCCGTCGGCGCCGTCGGGGGGGTCACGTGAAACGTCGGCGGAGGACTCGTAGAGCTCGAACCAGATGCTCTTGCCCTCGCCCCTCGGGTCCACGCCCCAGCGGTCGGCGAGCAGGTCCATCAGGACGAGGCCGCGCCCGGACGACGCGAGCTCGCCCGGGTGGCGCTTGTGCGGCAGGTCGTCACTGGAGTCGGTGACCTCGGCGCGCAGCCGCCGCGCGGGCCCGTCGGCGACCTCGGCGACCAGGAGCGCGTCACCGTCCGTGTGGACGAGGACGTTGGTGAGCATCTCCGAGATCATCAGGACCGCCGAGTCGACCTGGTCCTCGTCGGTCCAGTCGTGCAGCAGCTCGCGCAGGTGCTGGCGCGCGGCGGCGACCCGCTCCGGCTCGGCCTGGGCGACGGTCATCACGGTGCGGCGCGCGGGTACGGGCGCCTCGGGCAGGCCCGTCCTGGCGAGGAGCAGCACCGCTATGTCGTCCTCGCGCCGGTCGGCGAGCGGGCCCGTCGTGTAGTGCGAGAAGGGGCCGTGCACGGCCCGCACGAGCGCGTCGGCCAGGTCTTCCAGACGGTCGGGGTCGGTGGAGTGCTCCGCGTGCCCGCCGTGCTCCTCGAGGATGCCGCGGATGCGCGCCCAGCCGGTGTCGAGGTCGTGTCCGCCCGTCTCGATGAGGCCGTCGGTGCAGATCAGCAGGGTGTCGCCGGGTTCGAGCGCGAGCCGGGTCGTGGGGTAGTCGGCGTCGGGGTCGACGCCGAGGGGCAGCCCGCCGGCGGTGGGCCGCACCAGGACCGTTCCGTCGGTCATGCGTATCGCGGGGTCGGGATGGCCGGCTCGGGCGATCTCCAGGATCCCGGTCTTCGGGTCGGCCTCCACGTACAGACAGGTCGCGAAGCGTGGGTCGCCCGCCTCCGAGCCCTTCTCGACGTCCTTGCCGGGGCCGCCGGTGGAGCCGTACGTGATGGAGTCGGTGACCCCGTACAGGAAGCGTGAGGCACGGGAGAGGACGGCGTCCGGGCGGTGTCCCTCGGCCGCGTACGCCCGCAGCGCGATCCGCAGCTGTCCCATCAGGCCGGCGGCCCGCACGTCGTGCCCCTGCACATCGCCGATGACGAGCGCGATGCGCCCGGTGGGCAGCGGGATCATGTCGTACCAGTCGCCGCCGACCTGGAGGCCGCCGCCGGTCGGCACATAGCGGGCGGCGACGCTCATCCCCGGGATCTCGGGGCCGAGCGTGGGCAGCATCGAGCGCTGGAGTCCGTCCGTCAGCTCCCGTTCCGACTCGGTGATCCCGGCCCGCGACAGGGCCTGCGCCAGCATGCGCGCCACCGTCGTCAGGACGGAGCGCTCGTCGGGAGTGAAGGACACCGGGTAGGCGAACCCGGCCATCCAGGTGCCGATGGTGCGGCCGGCCACGATGAGCGGCAGGAACGCCCAGGACTGGCGCTGGAAGCGCTGGGCCAGTGGCCAGGCGGCCGGGTAGCGCAGGCGGTACTGCTCGGGCGACGACAGATAGACGGCGCGGCCGGTGCGCACCACCTCGGCCGCCGGATAGTCGGTGTCCAGGGGCATGTCCGTGAAGGGCCCCTCCTCGCCCGGCTCGTGCCCGTGGTGTCCGATGACCGTGAGCCGGTCGCCGCCGACGCCGAAGACGGCGAGGCCGTCCGGCGAGAACCCCGGCATGGAGAGCCCGGCCGCGACCCGCAGGACCTCCTCCGTGGACCCCGCCTCGGCGAGCGCCCGCCCGGCGTCCAGCAGGAACGCCTCGCGCGAGCGCCGCCAGTCCCCGGTCACGGGGGTGCGCGCCGCGGACCCTGGCGTGGGCTCGCTGACCTCCTGGAGCGTGCCGATCAGCTCGTACGCGTGCGAGTCACCGTGCACGAGCGGCTTGGAGCGGCTGCGTACGGTCCTGATGACCACGCCCTGATCGTCCATGATCCGCAGCCGGGCCTCGGCGAGGGTGCCCTCGGCGACGGCGAGCTGCACCACACCGTAGATCTCGTTCCAGTCGACGGGGTGGAATCGGGAGCGTACGGCGGCCTCCGGCAGCGTCACCCGGGACGCGGGCAGACCGAGCAGCCGGGCTGCCTCCGCGTCGAAGGTGACCAGCCCGGCCCGGTTGTCCCACCGCCACACACCGGTGTCGAGGGCGGCGAGAACGTCCCCCACGGGCGGCAGGGGGTCACCAGTGCGCATGGCCCCACTCTAAGAAGAGGTGATCGTGAACGGCCACCGAGACTATTCGCAGAGCGATCTTGAGGCGGCCGGTACCCTGGGGTTTCGGGCATGCCCGGCCAATCCCCAATCGCAAAGACTGGATGAACGACGATGCATCGGTACAGGTCCCACACCTGCGGCGAGCTCCGCGCCTCTGACGTCGGATCCGACGTCCGGCTGAGCGGCTGGCTGCACAATCGGCGCGACCTGGGCGGCATCCTCTTCATCGATCTGCGGGACCACTACGGGATCACGCAGCTCGTCGCCCGCCCCGGCACCGCGGCCGCCGAGGTCCTCGACCGTCTGACCAAGGAGACGGTCGTCCGCGTGGACGGCAAGGTCGTCTCGCGCGGCGCCGACAACGTCAACTCCGAGCTGCCCACGGGCGAGATCGAGATCGAGGCCGCCGAGGTCGAGGTGCTCGGCGCTGCCCAGCAGATCCCGTTCACGATCAACGCGGACGACGGGGTGAACGAGGAGCGGCGCCTGGAGTACCGCTTCCTGGACCTGCGCCGCGAGCGCATGCACCGCAACATCATGCTGCGCTCGTCCGTCATCGCCTCCATCCGCTCCAAGATGGTGGCTCTCGGGTTCAACGAGATGGCGACGCCGATCCTCAGCGCCACCTCCCCGGAGGGCGCCCGCGACTTCGTCGTCCCCTCGCGCCTCAACCCGGGCAAGTTCTACGCGCTGCCGCAGGCCCCGCAGCAGTTCAAGCAGCTGCTGATGATCTCGGGCTTCGACCGCTACTTCCAGATCGCGCCCTGCTTCCGTGACGAGGACGCCCGCGCGGACCGCTCGCCGGGCGAGTTCTACCAGCTCGACGTGGAGATGTCCTTCGTCGAGCAGGAGGACGTCTTCCAGCCGATCGAGAAGCTGATGACCGAGCTCTTCGAGGAGTTCGGCGGCGGCCGCCACGTCACGTCCCCGTTCCCGCGGATCCCGTTCCGCGAGTCGATGCTCAAGTACGGCTCGGACAAGCCGGACCTGCGCGCCCAGCTCGAACTGGTCGACATCTCGGACGTGTTCGAGGGCTCCGAGTTCAAGGCGTTCGCCGGGAAGCACGTGCGCGCGCTGCCCGTCCCGGACACCGCGTCGCAGTCCCGCAAGTTCTTCGACGGCCTCGGCGACTACGCGGTCGAGCAGGGCGCGAAGGGCCTGGCCTGGGTCCGCGTCGCCGAGGACGGGTCCCTCACGGGCCCGATCGCGAAGTTCCTCACGGACGAGAACGTCAAGGTCCTCACCGAGCGCCTCGGCCTGAAGGCCGGCCACGCCGTGTTCTTCGGCGCGGGCGAGTTCGACGAGGTCTCCAAGATCATGGGCGCCGTCCGTGTCGAGGCCGCCAAGCGTGCCGGGCACTTCGAGGAGGGCGTCTTCCGCTTCTGCTGGATCGTCGACTTCCCGATGTACGAGAAGGACGAGGACACCGGGAAGATCGACTTCTCGCACAACCCGTTCTCCATGCCGCAGGGCGGCCTGGAGGCCCTGGAGACCAAGGACCCGCTGGACATCCTGGGCTGGCAGTACGACATCGTCTGCAACGGCGTGGAGCTGTCCTCCGGCGCGATCCGGAACCACGAGCCCGAGATCATGCTCAAGGCCTTCGAGATCGCGGGCTACGACCGTGACACCGTCGAGGCGCAGTTCGCGGGCATGCTCCGCGCGTTCCGCTTCGGCGCCCCGCCGCACGGCGGGATCGCCCCCGGCGTCGACCGCATCGTCATGCTCCTCGCCGACGAGCCGAACATCCGCGAGACCATCGCGTTCCCGCTCAACGGTAACGCGCAGGACCTGATGATGGGCGCGCCCACGGAGCTCGACGAGACGCGCCTGCGCGAGCTGAACATCCAGCTGCGCAAGCCGGTGGGCGAGAAGAAGTAGCACCCGCCAGTCGTCCGAAGGGGCCGGAACCGTTGATCGGTTCCGGCCCCTTCGCTGTGCGGACTCACAGCGCATCTCCATGTCCCTGACAGGTGGCGGTCCTAGCTTCGTTTCCCATGACAGAGACTCAGGGACCAGCGCACAAACGTGACATGACCCGCCGGAAGGTCATCCTCGCGGGCGGAGCCGCCGTGGCGGCCGTCGGCGTCGGGGGCTCCATCGCCGCCGACGCGTTCGCCGGGGAGACGGACACCGCCGACAGCAAGTCCGAGGCCGACTCCTGCTACAAGCTCACCTCGGAGACCACCGAGGGCCCGTACTACATCGACGCGGACAAGCTCCGCCGTGACATCACGGAGGACAAGGAGGGCATCCCGATGGTCCTCCGCCTCAAGGTGATCGACGCCGAGACCTGCAAGCCCCTGCGGAACGCGGCGGTCGACATCTGGCACTGCGACGCGCTCGGGATCTACTCCGGGTACGAGTCCCTCTCCACCGGAGGCGGCGGTGGCACGCCCCCGAGCGGCGCCCCGAGTGACGCCCCGAGCGGCGCTCCGACCGACCAGCCGTCCGGCACCCCGACGGGCGCCCCGCCCGGGGGCGGCGGTGGCGGCGGGCACGAGGAGCCCACCGACGACGAGCGGTATCTGCGGGGCACCTGGAAGACGGACAAGCACGGCAGCGTCGAGTTCAGGACGATCTTCCCCGGCTGGTACCGGGGCCGTGCCGTGCACATCCACACCAAGGTCCATGTGGACGGCAAGTGGACCGACGCCGGCTACGAGGGCGGCCACACCTGTCACACCGGCCAGTTCTTCTTCGAGGAGGCGGCGGTCATCGCCTCGGGGAAGGTCGCGCCGTACTCGACGAGCACGACCGAGCGCACGACGCTGACCGAGGACACGATCTACGACCAGAGCGGGACGACGGGCGGCCTGCTGAAGCTGACGTACGGCAAGGGGCGCATCGCGAAGGGCGTCATCGGGTCGATCACGATGGCGGTGGCGCCCGACGAGACGCACGACAGCACGGACACGCAGCCGGGCGCTTCCGCCTCGACGGCTTCCTGACGGGCGCCGCCGCGGGCTGCGCTCAGGTGTCGTACCGGCCGTCCCACGGTTCACCGAAGCCGAGGCGGTCCGGGTAGAGCTCGGCCCAGCCGCCCTCGTCGTCGTCCTCGGCGATCAGGCCGAACAGCACGCGGTCCACGGCGAGCCGGAACGGGCGGACGGCGATGTCGCCGTAGGTGCGGCCGGGCAGGGCTGCCAGGAGTTTGTCCAAGTGGGCGTGGGCCTGGGCGAGTTCGGCACCCTCGGCCCAGGTCCCCGCGCACCAGATCTCCGAGTCGCGGTACCTGCCCGAGGCGTCGAAGGTGTGGAGCACCGCGTAGAGACGCTTGTGCTCCTCCCAGCCGTCGTCGGGGCGGTAGCCCTCCGGGAAGGCGTACGTCACCGTGGCCAGGAACTGGCCGTCCGTGTACCGGCCGATGGTGGCGGTGCGGTGGTCCGGCTCGTGGGCGATCGGGATGGTTGCGGGAACTGGCATGGCGAAACCCTAATCGCGGTCGTGGACATGCCAGTAGCGGGGTACGGGAAAGGGGTGCGGGGACCTGTCCCCGCACCCCTTTCCCCCGGAATGCGTTACTCCGGAGCGCCGCCGAAGCGCTCGCGGTAGGACTCCAGGTCCTCCTCGGTGATCTTCGCGAAGAGCACCGGCGGGACCGTGAAGGCCGTGCCCGCGGGGACGGTGTCCAGGGCCTTCGCCTGCTCGGCGGTGACCCACGTGGCCGTGTCGTCGGCCAGCGCGAACGCGCCGCGCATCGCCTTCGACGAGGCCGGGATGAAGGGCTCGGACACGACCGCGTACAGGTGGATGAGGTTCATCGCCGTCCGCAGCGTGAGGGCCGCGGCCTCCGGGTCGGCCTTGATCTCCAGCCAGGGGGCCTTCTCCTCCAGGTAGGAGTTGCCCGCCGACCACAGGGCGCGCAGCGCGGACGCGGCCTTGCGGAACTGGAGGGCCTCCATCTGGGCCTCGTACTCGGCGAGCAGCGCGGCGATCTCCGTGCCCAGCTTCGCCTCCGCCTCGCCGGCCTCCTTGCCCGCGGGCACGTCGTCACCGAAGCGCTTGCGGGAGAAGGACAGGACGCGGTTCACGAAGTTGCCGAGGGTGTCGGCGAGGTCCTTGTTCACCGTGGCCGTGAAGTGCTCCCACGTGAAGGAGGAGTCGTCGGACTCCGGCGCGTTGGCGATGAGGAAGTAGCGCCAGTAGTCGGCCGGGAGGATCTCCAGGGCGGCGTCCGTGAAGATGCCGCGCTTCTGCGACGTGGAGAACTTGCCGCCGTAGTACGTCAGCCAGTTGAAGGACTTGAGGTAGTCGACCTTCTTCCACGGCTCCCGCACGCCCATCTCCGTGGCGGGGAACATCACGCTGTGGAACGGGACGTTGTCCTTGGCCATGAACTGCGTGTACCGGACGTCGTCGGCCTCGTACCACCACGACTTCCAGTCGCGGTCCGCCGGGTTCTGGTCCGCCCACTCCTTCGTCGAGCCGATGTACTCGATCGGGGCGTCGAACCAGACGTAGAAGACCTTGCCCTCGGCGGCCAGCTCCGGCCACGTGTCGGCCGGGACGGGGACGCCCCAGTCCAGGTCACGGGTGATCGCGCGGTCGTGCAGGCCCTCGGTCAGCCACTTGCGGGCGATGGAGGAGGCCAGCTGCGGCCACTCGCCCGCGGTCCGCGCGATCCACTCCTCGACCTCGACCTGCAGCTTCGACTGGAGCAGGAAGAGGTGCTTCGTCTCGCGGACCTCCAGGTCCGTGGAGCCGGAGATCGCCGAGCGCGGGTTGATCAGGTCCGTCGGGTCCAGGACGCGCGTGCAGTTCTCGCACTGGTCGCCGCGCGCCTTGTCGTAGCCGCAGTGCGGGCAGGTGCCCTCGACGTAGCGGTCCGGCAGGAAGCGGCCGTCGGCAGGCGAGTACACCTGACGGATCGCGCGCTCCTCGATGAAGCCGTTCTCGTTCAGCTTGCGCGCGAAGTGCTGCGTGAGCTCCGCGTTCTCCGCGGACGAGCTGCGGCCGAAGTGGTCGAAGGCCAGGCCGAAGCCGTCGTACACGGCCTTCTGCACGTCGTGCGCGTGCGCGCAGAACTCGGCGACCGGCAGTCCCTGCTCCTTCGCGGCCAGCTCGGCGGGCGTGCCGTGCTCGTCGGTGGCGCAGATGTACAGGACGTCGTGGCCGCGCTGGCGGAGGTACCGGGAGTACACGTCCGCCGGGAGCATGGACCCCACCATGTTGCCCAGGTGCTTGATTCCGTTGATGTACGGAAGGGCGCTGGTGATGAGGTGTCGAGCCATCGGGGGCTGCTCCCAAGTCGCTGCGTGCGGTGACGGTGTACGTCAGTCGAATCAAAGAATCGTATCCGACACGGCGGGGCCGCCCCTCCCGGTATTTACGGGGTGGACGGCCCTGGGCGTGCGGTGCCTAGCGGAAGTCGAAGACCAGGCGGGCCGTGACCCGGCCCGCCAGGATGTCCTCGATCGCCTCGTTGACCTCCTTGAGCCTGCGCTGCTCGCGGATGACACGGGTACGGCCGAGGCGGTGCAGCTGGAAGACCTCGGCGAGGTCCTGCCGGGTGCCGACGATCGAACCGATCACGCTCTTGCCTTCGAGCACGTGCTCGAAGACGGGCAGCTCCAGGGTGCCCCCGGCGGGCAGCGCGACCAGGACGAGCGTGCCGTGCCTGCGCAGGGAGCCGTACGCCGCCCGGAGCGACGCGTTCGACACGGCGAGCCCGATCGCGACGTCGGCGCCGCCCAGCCCGCGCACCGTCTCGGCGACGTCCCGGGTACGGGCGTCGATGACATGGTCGGCACCCAGCTCGTGCGCGAGGCGCAGCTTGTCGTCGGTGACGTCCACGGCGACGGTCTCGGCGCCCGCGATCCGCGCGTACTGGAGCGCGAGATGGCCCAGGCCGCCGATCCCGGAGATCAGGACGCGCTTGCCGGGGCCGGCGCCCGACACCTTCACGGCCTTGTACGTCGTCACTCCCGCGCAGGTCAGCGGCGCGGCGTCCAGGGGGTCGAGGCCGTCGGGGACCTTCACGACGTAGTCGCCGTGCGCGACGGCGTACTCGGAGAAGGAGCCGTCGACCGAGTAGCCGCTGTTCCGCTGCTCCAGGCAGAGCGTCTCCCAGCCGGACACACAGTGGTCGCAGTAGCCGCACGCCTCGCCCAGCCAGGCGATGGCGACGCGGTCGCCGATGTTGATGTGGCCGACCCGCTCGCCCAGGTCCTCGACGATCCCGATGCCTTCGTGGCCCGGGACGAACGGCGGGACCGGCTTGACGGGCCAGTCACCGGCGGCGGCGTGGATGTCCGTGTGGCACAGCCCGCTCGCCTCCATGCGGACGAGGACCTGCTGCGCGGCCGGGCGCGGGATCACGCGGTGCTGGATCTCCAGGGGCCGGGTGAAGTCGGTGACTACGGCGGCCTTCATGGTGCGCGGTCCTTCCCTCGGTGCCGGAATTCCTCCAGCTTCTCCCGATTCGTGGGGAACGGCGCGGGGGGAAACGGCGGCGCCCCCTGTCCCGCGGGGGCGGGGACAGGGGGCGCGGAGGGTGCGGGGGTCAGGCCTGCTGCGAGCCCAGCCATCGCGGCAGGTCCGCGAGCAGCCCCTCGTACAGCTCGGAGTCCGTGAGCTCGCGGGGGGTGGGGCCCGCGTGGAAGAACGCGGCGTTGGGCGCCTTCAGCTTGCGCAGGTAGTCGAAGCCCTTGGCCTCGTGCTCGCCGAACGCGACGAACTGGAAGAACAGCGGGTGCCGGGCCGCGTCCGCGAGGGCCTGATTGGCCGGGCCCTTCGCGTCCGGGGGGCCGTCCGTCTGGAAGACGACCAGGGCGGGCGTCTGCGACTGCGACTTCTCGTGGTGCGCCACGACCTCCTCGATCGCGCGGTGGTAGCTGGTACGGCCCATGCGGCCGAGCGATGCGTGCAGCTCGTCCACGCGGCCCTCGTGCCCGTCGAGGGTGAGCTCGCCGGTGCCGTCGATGTCGGTGGAGAAGAAGACGACGTGCACGGTCGCCTCGGGGTCGGTGTGCGCGGCCAGGGCGAGCACCTGTTCACCGAGCGCCTGCGCGGACCCGTCCTTGTAGTACGGACGCATCGAACCCGACCGGTCGAGTACGAGGTAGACGGTGGCCCGGACCCCGGCGAGGTCGTTCTTCTTGAGCGCGCTCCCGGCGGCCTTGTAGGCGGCGGCGAGCCCCGGGGCACGCGACTTGACCCGAGCGAGGGACAGGGCGGGGGCGGAGGCCTTGACACCGGCCTCGGCGACGGCCTGCGGCGCGGGTTCGGCGACGGCCCGCGGCGCGGGTTCCGCGATGGGCTCGGGGTCGGCGACGACCTCGGGCTCCGACGCGGCCGCGGCGACGGGCTCGGCGGCGGCCTCCGGCTCGGTCTCGGCGACCGGCTCGGCGGCGGCCTCCGGCTCGGGCTGAGCGGCGGGCGCGGGCGCGACCACGGCCTCGGGCTGCTCGGCGACGGGCTCGGCCTCCGGCTCGGTCTCGGCGACGGCCTCGGCCTCCGTCTTCGCCTCCGGCTCGGCGACGGGCTCTGCGTCAGCCTCCGGTTCCGCTTCGGCTTCGACGACGGGCTCAGGGCTCTCGGCCGCCGGTTCCGCTTCGGCTTCGACGAGGGCCTCGGGCTCCGGTGCGGTCTCGGCGACGGGCTCGACGAGGGCCTCGGGGGACGCCTCCGCCTTCACCTTCACCACCGGCTCGGCGGCGGGCTCTGCGGCAGCCTCCGCCTCCGTCTCTGCCTCGGCCTCCGGCTCGGCGGCGGGCTCTGCGGCAGCCTCCGCCTCGGCCTTCACGTCAGGCTCGGCGACAGGCTGTGCGGCAGCCTCCGCCGCCGTCTCCGTCGCCGTCTCCGCCGTCGGCTCGGTCGCCCTCTCCGCGGGCTGCGTGGTCGGTTCCGCTTCTGCGTCGGCGGTGGGCTTCTCGTCCACCGGCGCCGACGGCTTCGGGACCTTGACGTTGTCGAACGCCGCGGCCACCAGGTCGTCCGCCTCGCGCGTCGACGACGCGGGCGTCGGCTCGGTCGACGGTGCGGGCACCTTTACCTTTGCCTCGGCGGGCGCGGCCTCGGGCGCATCTGCCGAGGCGGCGGGCGCAGCCTCCGGCAGGGTCGCCTCGCCGGCCGGTGCCGGGACCGCCGCCTCGGGTGCGGCGGTTGCCGCCTCGTCACCCCGCGAGGACTTCCGCGACCTTCCGAACGCGTTCCGCAGGAGATTCCGAATGCCCATGTGCGCAACCCTTCGCATGAGTTGGTTTCCGTAACCCCTGGCCAGGGCGGACACGTAAGGTTAGCCGCCACGTTCCGTGATCTTGGGCAGGGTCGCCCACCCGGGCGAAGGCCATGCAACTGCCGCACGCCCGGCACAGGTTCACCGCTCGTTCACCCGCCGTCCCCCTCCGCGCTCGGCCACGCCCCTAGCGTCACGCCCGAGTGACCGTAAAGGGGAGGAAAAGAGTGCGTAAAACGCTGCCGCTCATCGGCTCGCACAACGGGGGCCGTGCCGCGCTGACCTGCCGGTTCCGCTGTGGGGACGCCTGTTTCCAGGAGGTGCCCAACACCAGTTCCAACGAGTACGTCGGTGATGTCATCGCCGGTGCGCTGAGCCGCCGCTCGATGCTGCGCACGGCCGCCGTCGTGACCGTCGCCGCCGCGACGGCCGGTACGGTCGTGGGCTCGGGGGCCCCGCAGGCCGTGGCCGCCACGCCGTCGGGAGCGGCAACGGGCGTAGCGCACAAGGGCGACAAGGGGGCGCGCGGACTGCGGTTCACGCCCGTCGCGCCGAACACGGCGGACCGGGTCACCGTCCCGGAGGGCCACGCCCAGAACGTCGTCATCAGCTGGGGCCAGCCCATCCTGCGCGGAGCGCCCGCCTTCGACCCGGACAAGCAGTCCGCAACGGCCCAGGCAGGACAGTTCGGTTACAACAACGACTTCCTGAGCCTCCTGCCCCTGCACGGTGAGCACGGCCGCCAGGTCCTCGTCGCCAACCACGAGTACACGGACGAGATCCTGATGTTCAAGGGGTACGACCCCGAGAACCCGACGCGCGAGCAGGTGGAGACCGCCTGGGCGGCGCACGGTCTGTCGGTCGTCGTCGTGGAGGAGTCCCGGCGCGACGGCAGGCTGACGGCCGTCACGCGTCACCAGCTCAACCGCCGTCTCACCGCCACCAGCGAGTTCCGCCTCTCGGGCCCGGTCGCGGGCAGCGCGCTCGTGCGGACGAAGGCGGACCCGCGCGGCCGTACCGTCCTCGGCACGCTCAACAACTGCTCGGGCGGCACCACCCCGTGGGGCACCACGCTGCACGGCGAGGAGAACTTCAACCAGTACTTCGCGAATGCCGCGAAGGTGACCGACCCGGCCACGGCCGCCCGCCTCAAGCGCTACGGCGTGACCGGCGAGGCCTCCGAGCGCAAGTGGGAGCGGTTCGACGACCGCTTCGACCTGGCCAAGGAGCCGAACGAGGCGAACCGCTTCGGCTGGGTCGTCGAACTCGACCCGTACGACCCGGAGTCGACGCCGCGCAAGCGCACCGCGCTCGGCCGTTTCAAGCACGAGGCCGCGCAGCCGCGCCTGACCGACGACGGCCGCCCGGTCGTCTACATGGGCGACGACGAGAAGTTCGACTACTTCTACAAGTTCGTGAGCAGCAAGCGCGTCGCCAAGGGCCGCTCGCGCGCTGCGCACGAGCACAACCTGACGCTCCTCGACGAGGGCACCCTCTACGTCGCCCGGCTGACCGGCAACTCCCCGGCCGCCGAGATCGACGGCACGGGCAAGCTGCCCGCGGACGGCGAGTTCGACGGCGGCGGCGAGTGGCTGCCGCTCGCCACGGCGGGCCCGCACGGCGCGGTCTCGCACGTCGACGGCATGACGGCGGAGGAGGTCTACCTCTTCACGCGGTTCGCCGGTGACAAGGTGGGCGCCACGAAGATGGACCGTCCCGAGGACATCGAGCCGAACCCGCACTCCGGCAAGGTCTACGTCGCGCTGACGAACAACTCGGACCGCGGCAAGGCCGGCAAGGCGCCCGTCGACGAGGCGAACCCGCGCAACCTCAACAAGCACGGGCAGATCCTGGAGCTGACCGAGCACCGGGGCCGCGCCGACGCCACCGCCTTCGGCTGGTCGCTCTTCCTCGTCGCGGGCGACCCGAACGACCCGGCGACGTACTTCGCGGGCTTCCCGAAGGACCGGGTCAGCCCGATCTCCTGCCCGGACAACGTCGCTTTCGACCCGCACGGCAACCTGTGGATCTCCACGGACGGCAACGCGCTCGGCACGCACGACGGCCTGTTCGGCGTCGCGACGCGGGGCGAGCGGCGCGGTGAGCTCAAGCAGTTCCTGACGATGCCGAACGGCGCCGAGACCTGCGGTCCGCTGGTCCAGGACCGGCGGGTCCTCGTCGCGGTGCAGCACCCGGGCGAGGTCGACGGCGCGTCGGTCGAGAAGCCGGCGAGCGCGTGGCCCGACGGGCCGGGGAGGATCGTCCGTCCGTCGGTGGTCTGCGTGTGGCGCGAGGACGGCGGCGACATCGGCGTCTGATCCGGCCCGGGCCGCCTCAGGCCGATGCCGCGTCCGGCAGGCGCTCCCGATACGCGGGTGCCTGCCGGGCCGCTTCCCAGTAGGCGTCCTCCAAGTCCCCGTAGACCGCGTCCAGTTCGGCCTCCGTGCGGGCGGCGACGACGAGGCGTACGCCGATCGGGTCGCCGTCGAGAGGCCTTATGGCCATGTCGGGGCGGCCGCGTGAGGTCGGCTGGCACAGGGTGACGACCTCGCCCGTGGCGACCAGGGACGCCGCGGTGAGGTAGTCGCCGTGCAGGATCAGGGGGTTGAGGCCGGCGGCCCGGAGCACCCGCAGGAGCCCGTGCCACTCGCCGTCGACGGTGGGGTCGACCATCCACCGGTCGTCCGCGAGGTCGGCGAGGCGTACGACGCGTCGCCGGGCCGCCGGATGGTCGGCGGCCAGGGACACGTACTGGGGTTCGCGTTCGACCAGGACGCGGCAGCGCAGACCCGGCGGGACGCGCAGCGGGCTGCCCTCGACCTCGTGCACGAACGCCACGTCGAGCTGTCCGTCGCCGACGAGCCGCAGGAGCGCGTTCGCGGAGACGTCCATGCGGAGCGCCGGCTCGCCGCCGGGCGGGTGTTCGCGCTGCCGCAGCCGGCGCAGCCAGCCCGGTAGGGCCCTGCTCGCCGTGGAACCGATCCGCAGCTGGGGGCCGCCCGCGGCGGGTGCGGCGGCCGCCCTGGTCTCCGTGACGAGAGCGCGCATGCCGTCCACGAGGGGGCGGGCGCGGCTGAGGACGACGCGGCCCAGGGGGGTCGCGCGGCAGCCGGTGCGCTCCCGGGCGAAGAGCGTGCCGCCGAGCGTCTCCTCGATGCGCCTGAGCTGGGTGGACAGGGACGGCTGGGTCATGCCGAGCAGACGGGCCGCCTTGTGCAGGCTCCCGGTGTCGTCGATGGCGCACAGCGCGCGCAGGTGCCTCACCTCGAGCTCCATGGGCATCGAGCGTAAGGCGGTCACGGAGGTCGCACCAGACGTCCAAATGCGAACCGAAACGGGCGAGTTGGGCGGGTGATAGCTCCGTCCTATCGCCAATTGCCATCATCCCCACGGGCCTCGTGCGCCACCACACTCTCCCTCGTACCGAACCGTTCACGTAACCCCCACTCACGGAACGAGGAGGAGCCCCCCACATGAAGCTCTCCCTGCGCTACGCCTCGGTCGCGGCCGGCATCGGCCTGGCCGCCGGCGCGCTCGCCACCGCGGCCCCCGCGTCCGCCGCCCCGGCCCCGGTCGTCGCCGGCTACACCCACTACGCGGGTTCGGCCGAGGAGGCCGCCGCCAACAAGGCGTTCTTCCAGGCCGTCCTGAAGTCGGTGGCGCAAAAGCGCGCCGCGCACCCGCACGCCGCGTCGGTCACCGTCACGTACGACGCGTCGGGCGCCCCGTCCTTCGCGCAGCAGATAGCCAACAGCACGTCGATATGGAACTCCTCCGTGTCGAACGTGAAGCTCCAGGCGTCCTCGGGCGGCGGCGACTTCTCCTACCGTGAGGGCAACGACCCGCGCGGCTCGTACGCGTCCACGGACGGGCACGGCAGCGGCTACGTCTTCCTGGACTACGCGCAGAACCAGGAGTACGACTCCACCCGGGTGACCGCGCACGAGACCGGTCACGTCCTCGGGCTCCCCGACCACTACGAGGGGCCGTGCAGCGAGCTGATGTCGGGCGGCGGCCCGGGCACGTCCTGCACGAACCCGTATCCGGACGCGAACGAGAAGTCCCGTGTCGACCAGCTGTGGGCCAACGGCTTCGCGAAGGCCCTGAAGTCGCTGGAGAAGTCCGCCAAGACCGGCTGACCCTCACGCCGGCTCTCACCGGCCGACGTACTGGAGCCACCCCCCCCCACACCGATGCGGGCCGTCCCCTCCCCGGGGCGGCCCGCATCCGCGTCCCGTGCCCGCGTCAGTGCGGTGAGGCGATGGAGCGGGCGGCCGCGACCTCCTGGCGTACGGGTTCCAGCACCCCGTCGGGGTCCGCCTCGCCGAAGTCGGCGCGCACCCCCCTCAGGACGTCGGACGTGCGCAGCCGCTCTGCCAGCTCCCGCAGTTGTTCCGCGGCCTGGGCCACCTCGGCGGGCCCCGGCACCGGCGCCCCCTGCCTGACCCGGACCCGCGCCGCGGTCGTCGCGTCCACGATGCGTTCCACGGCGACGACGAGCGGCCACCAGGCGGCGGCGCGGCGGCCCGTGGGCGGCGGTTCGGTCAGGGCGCGCTGGAACTCCGAGCGGATGACGGACAGGTCGCGGTAGAGCCCGCGGCGCATTCGCGCGCGGGCGGCCAGGACGTCCGGGTCCGCGGACGCCCCGAACGCGCGCTCCACGTACGTCGCGGTGTCCGCGACGGCGTCGGCGAGCCGGTCGCCGATGCGGGTGTGCCAGCTCTCGGGCCACAGCAGATATCCGGCGACCAGCGCGATGGCGCAGCCCATGAGGCTGTCCAGGAGCCGGGGCAGGACGAGCCCGATGCCCTGGTGGTTGAGGGTGTCGGACAGCAGCAGGATGGCCGGCGTGATGGCGGCGGTCTGGTAGCCGTAGCCGCGCGGGGTGAGCGCCGGGATGAGCGCGGCGAGGACCATCATGACGGGCACGTCCCACCACCCGCGGGGCACCACGGCGAGGACCGCCGTGGCCAGTACGAGCCCGACCGCGGTGCCGAGCGCGCGCAGGACGGCCCGCGAGAACACCGAGCCGAAGTCGGGCTTGAGGACGAACGTGATGGTCAGCGCCACCCAGTAGGAGCGCGGGACCGGCACCGTCGAGACGAGGACCTGGGCGAGGCCGATGCACAGGGCCAGGCGCAGCCCGTAGCGCCAGGAGGCGCCGGACAGCACGACGTTGCGCGCGGCGCGCCCTGCGCGTACGCGCAGGGCGGCGGGCCGGCCGAGGCGGTCGGCGGCGAGGGCGCGATGGGGGTCCGTGTTCTTGCTGGTGACGAGGTGGGCGGCGTGCCGCACCGCGTGGTCGACGGCGCGGGCGGCGGGTCCTTCGGGTGCGGGCAGGTCGAGGGGGCCCACGTCGGTGCTGCCGGTGTCGACCGCGTCGGCGAGGCGGCGCACGGCGCCCGGGACGGCGGCGGGGAGTGGCACCCCCTGCTGGTGGGCGGCGGGCGCGGACTCGGCGATCGGGGTGAGCGCGTTCAACAGGGCGATCAGGCGCACCAGTTCGGGGTTGCGGCCGTGGGCGAGGGCGCGCCGGGCGAGGACGAGGTCGTAGGCCTGGTTGAAGGACTGGGTGACGGCGTAGCGGGTCTCGACGTAGTTCTCGGGGTCGCCCGCCGACGCGAGCAGGTTCGCGACGGAGCGGTACGTGGCGGCGACGGCCGCGCGTTCCGGGACCCCGGACCGCAGGGGCCAGGCGAGCAGCGCGAGCGCGAGGACGAGGAGCCCGCCGCCCGTCATCAGGAGCGGCGCGAGCCACCACTCGCCCGGCAGGGGCAGCCCGGCGCCGATCACGCAGTTGAGCAGGAGCAGCAGCCCGGACACCGAGGCGACCGCGCCGATCGTCGAGATCATCCCGGAGACGAGCGCCACGCCCGTGACGGTGGCGACGGCGACCCAGCCCTGCCCGTACACGAGCGCGCCGACCGTCACGCCGACCGCGCCGAAGAGCTGCGGCACCGCGATGTTGAGGATCCGCATCCGGTAGGCGTCGGCGGTGTCGCCGATGACGCCGGACAGGGCGCCCATGGAGGCGAGCGCCCCGTACGCGGGCTGCCCGGCGGCGAGCCCGATCGCGAGCGGCAGCGCCAGCGCGAGGCAGGCGCGTGCGACGGCCGCCCAGGGAATCGGCGCGGGGTGCGGACGCAGGGACCTGACCAGCCAGTCGGGCGGTGCGAGATGGCGGGACGGGGACTCTGGTCGCATGCCGTCCATTGAACGCCAAGGCGCCCCGACGCTCAGGACGTCGCGGGTCGGTGCATCGTCAGGTCGACCAGGAGGGCGCGATGGTCGGTGCCGGCCAGCTCGACGAAGCGGGCGGTGTGCGCGGAGAACTCCTCGCTCACCAGCACGTGGTCGATCTGGGTGCCGAGCGGCGGGCGCAGGCGTGAGGGCCAGCTCGGGGCGCGGGACTTCCCGGTGAGGCGGGCGCTGTCGTGCAGGCCCGCGTCGAGGATGCGGCGGAACGCGGCGTGGTCCTGCGTGGCGTTGAAGTCCCCGGCCAGGATGGTCGGCTGTGAGCGGCCCGCGGCGGCGAAGTCGCGCAGTCCGCCCAGCTCCGAGCGCCACAGGCCGACCTGCCGGGGCAGCGGGGGCATCGGGTGCGCGAGCTGGACCCGCACGTCGTGGCCCTTCACATCGGCGACGGCGCCTGGCATGCCCATGGTCCCGGGGACGCCCGCGGTGGCCTTGAGCGGATAGCGGCTCAGGATCACCGACCCCTGTGATCCGCCCGCCTTTACGGCCTGCCGGTGAGGGAAGTCGGCACGCGGCAGCTCACGGCGCAGGGTGTCCTGGCACCCGTCATCACACTCCTCCACGAACACCAGGCCGGGCCGCTCGCGGCGTACCGCGCCCACCAGCGACTCGGTGCCGCGCCCGAACCGGACGTTCGAGGAGAGCACCCGCACGTCCGCGACGGGCGGCCCGCTCGCCTCGACGTCCTTGCCGTACGGCTCGATGTACCAGGCGAGGGCGCCCAGGGCCGCGACGCCCCACACCATGCCGAGCCGCCATCGGGCGAGCGCCGTGAGCAGCAGAGCGGCGCCCGTGGGGGCGAGGAGCCAGGGCAGGAACGCCAGGAGCTGCGGGACGGGGGTGACCCCGTCCACGTCCGCGATCCGGCAGCCCACGACCGCGCTGACTCCGGCGAGGAGCAGGCCCGCGGCCCCGGCGGCCAGGGTGCGGCCCGGCCCGCGGTCCCGGTCGTCGGGGGAGAGGACCGGCGATGGGCCGGGCGCGTGCGTCACATGCTCCAAGGTCCGGGCCCGCCTTCCGCTCGCTCCGACACCCTCCGGCGCCGGACACCGCGATCCTCCCTCGAAGACGGGCCCGCGCGGGGAACGGTTGCCCGGCCTCAGGCCCCGGCGGCGTGGCGCGAACTGTCGCTGACCAGCGCCCAGATGACGAAGACGCCGATGGCGATCGCGATGACCGCCCAGAGGGGCTCGTAGGGCAGGAACATGAAGTACGCGATGATGTACAGGGAGGCGATGGCGACGCCGACGCCGCGTGCCCAGCCGGCGTCCTTGAGGACGCCGAAGCCGGTGACCGCGACGATGACGCCGATGATCAGGTGGATCCAGCCCCACGTGGTGAGGTTGAAGGCGTACGTGTAGTTCCCGATGTGGGCGTACACGTCGTCCTTGGCGATGCCCGCGATGCCGTTCAGGATGCCCAGGATGCCGCCGACCATCATCAGGACGCCGGCGAAGACCGTGCCGCCGGACGCCCAGCCGCTGCCCGCGCCGTCGCCCCGGGTCGGGTCGGGACCGGCGGAGCGGTGCTTGTCCGACCAGACGCCGGGGCCGGGTCCGGGTCCGGCGTCGGGGCCGGGGGGCGGTGTCGGGGTGGTGGGGGTCTCACTCATTCAGTCCTCCTCGGTGTCACTGGCATGCTCACCCCGGAAGCGGCGGGCCGCATTTCGGGAGGAGCCGGAGGGTGTGGTGGGGGCCTGCGGCGCAGGCGCCCCGACAGCCAGGCGCAGACGGCCACGGCGAGGGCCGTACCGGCCGTCCACAGGGACGCGGTGCGCACCGATGAGCCGAGGGCGTCGTAGGCCGCGCCCGCCGCGGAGCGGTCCACGTCCGAGGGCAGGTTGTCGAGGGTGAGGGAGCGGCACATCGCGAGCGCGACGAGGAGCGCCGCGGCGGCCAGGGCCACGCCGAGCGCCGTCGCGGTGAGGGCCCGGCGCCGGCGCCGGGCGAGCGCGAGCCCGGCGGCGGCGCAGGCGGACGCGGCGAACGGCAGCCACGGGCCCGCCCGTTGGAGCAGGCGCAGCGACTGGCGCAGCCGGTCGAGATCGCGCGAGCTCATCACGATGATCGTGGTGTGCGTGACGGGGATGCGGTTGGCGAAGGGGACGCCGTCGGCGCTGAGCTGTTGTCTGACCTGCCCGGTGACGGGCGCGAGATCGATGGTGACCGGGCCGTCGGCGCCGTCGTCGACGGCCTGCTGCACGGCGTCGTGCGCGGCCCGGTTCGCCGTGTTCCACGCCGTCCGGAAGGCCGCGGTGCCGGTGAACGACTTCACCGCGTCGTGCACGAACGCGTCGACCGCCGACTGCAGCGGCCCCGCGTCGAGTTGCGTCACGATGCCGTTCGTGACGGCGTCGGCGACCGCGCCCCGCACGGCCGGTTCGGCGGCGAGCGGAGCCATCGTCGCGACGTACCGGTCACTGTCCCCGACCTCGTACCTCGCCCAGGCGGAGAGCGTGCCGAGCGGCACGAGCAGGCAGGCCAGGGCCAGCAGAACGGCGGACAGGGCGCTTCGCATCACCCTCCCAGGCAACGCGCGCGCGGCAGGGGGCGCCAGCGGAGACAGGGCAGATGGCGGGGTCTGCGGCGGAGGGCTCGGCCGAACGGGTGTCACCCGGTGGGTTCCCGCTCGCCCTCGCCACGGAGGGACCGGCGAGCGGGAGGGACGGCGCCGTCCGGGCGCACCGTCACCTCCCGCGCCGAGCTGAATTCACCTGCGGGTGGTCCTGAGGGTCCGTCACTCGTGTGTGTAGTAGTGGTAGAACATCGCCGCGAACACACCGGCGGCCACCACCAGGGCCATGATCGTGGACCGCAGGACGGTGGCGTCGGTCAGGCTGTAGAGATAGCCGAACGCGATACCGGCCCACGCGGCCCAGGTGACGGCGCGCAGTTCGCGCGGCAGCCGGGACGACGCCCGGTGGATCCCGAAGGTGACCACGGCGACGATGATGCCCGTGAGGAAACCGAACAGGACGTTGCCCGTGGTGATCGGGCCGGCGTCGCGCCGGATGCCCGAGGCCCAGATGCCGTAGACGATGCCGAGCAGGAGAGGGAGCGCCATCGAGAGCCTGGAGCCGGCCGCCATGGAGCGCAGGCCGGAGGTCCTTGAGGCGGGTGCCGCGTGAGCCATGACGGCTCCTTTCTGCCTTTCCCCCCGCCTTCCATTGACCTCCGTAGCCTTCCGATCCGCAACATCGCGGCGTGTCCCTATGCCGCGGGGATGCGGGCGAACCGCCCGGCGACGTGCAGATCCGCCTCGATGCGCGAGGCCGCGGCGAGCAGCGCGGGAAGAACCTCGTCCGTGACGCGGGCCAGGTCGCGACGGCTGCTGTGCGTGGCCACGTTCACCGCGGCGACGACCTGCCCGGCGAGGTCGCGCACCGGCACGGCGACGGAGCGCAGCCCCTCCTCCAGCTCCCCGTCCACGAGCGCGTGCCCCTGGTGCCGTACGTCGTCCAGGAGCGCGCCGAGCCGGTCGGCGCCGGTGACGGTGCGCGGGGTGAGCGGGGTCAGGTCGGCGCGGGCGAGGAACGCGGCGCGCTCGGCCGGGTCGAGACCCGCGAGCAGGACCCGCCCCATGGATGTGGCGAAGGCGGGGAAGCGGGTTCCGACCGCGATGTTCACGCTCATCACACGGCTCGTCGCGACGCGTGCCGTGTACCGGATGTCGTCGCCGTCGAGCACGGTCAGGGACACCGAGTCGTGCAGCTCGGCGGAGAGGGCCCGCATGTGGGGCGTGGCGATCTCGGCCAGTGTGAGGTGGGACAGGGGCGGGAAGCCGAGGGCGAGGACGCGGGGCGTGAGCCGGAAGCTCCGGCCGCGCGAGGCGACGTGCCCGAGGTGCTCCAGGGTGATCAGGGCGCGGCGCGCGGTGGCCCGCGCCAGGCCCGTCGCCGCGGCGATGTCGGTGAGGTTCAGCTCGGCCCGCCCGGGCCCGAAGGCGGTCAGCACGGCGAGGCCGCGCGCCAGCGACTCGACGAAGTCCCGGCCGAGCCGCTGCTTGGCCTCGGCGGCCCACGCGGCGTCCGGTCCCGTCGCGTCCGCTCCCGCCGGCGCGGGGGCGTCGGGCACGGGCCCGCGCAGTGCCGTCTCCATCTCGGTGACGGCGTCCCGCAGCCGCCCCAGCATCGCCTCGCGCAGCGATGCGGCGGTGTGGCGGCTGGTGTGGCTGACGACGCTGACCACGCACGCGACGTCACCCGAGGGGTCGCGCACGGGCACGGCGAGCGCCACGAGGCCGGGCTCGATGAGCTGGTCGTCGAGGGCCCAGCCGGCGGTCCCGGCGCGCGCCACGCGCTCCTCGAACGGCTCCTTGTCCGCCTCCTGGCGGGGCGGCACCGCGGGGAAGGCGCGGTCCTCGGGATCCGCGGCCCGGCGCTCCCGCCACCGCTCCCACTGGTCCTCGTCCCACGTACCCGCGAACAGCGGGCCCGGCGCGGTGCGTTCGGCGGGCAGCAGGTCGCCGATGCGGAAGCTCAGCGACATGGCGCGGCGCCGGGTCGCCTGGTGGATGAAGCGGATCCCGTCGCCGTCGGGGACCGCGAGAGAGACCGATTCGTCGAGTTCGTCCGCGAGCTGCTCGGCGCGCGGGCCGAGCAGCGCGGGCAGCCGCAGAGCGCCCAGATAGGCGTTGCCGACGGCCATCAGCGGTGGCGCGAGCGTGGCGTCACGCCCGTCGAGGCGCAGGCACCCCATGTGCGCGAGGGTCGCGCAGATCCGGTCGACCGTGGACCGGGCGAGGCCGGTGGCCCGCGCGAGCTCGCTCAGGCTCAGCGTGCCGCCGGCGTCGGTGAGCCTGCGCAGCACGTCGATGCCGCGCATCAGCGGCGCGACGGCCTCCGCGGGCGTCGCGACGCCGGGGTCGAGGGTGGGAACCGGTCCAGTGGACATGTGCGATGACTGCTCTCCGTGGCGCATTCTCAGGCAACGGTAGAGGAATCCCCCCGCCTCCCGGTTCCCGGCCGCCCGCGGGTGCGCTCAGCGGCCGAGGAGTTCCAGGATCCGGTCGAGGGCCGCGGGGGCGAGATGACGCCGGAGGGACTCGACGACCTCTTCCGGGGTGCCCCGGCTGTCGATTTTGATTACGCCGTAATCACGCCGGGCCTTCGGCACGGTCGGCGGGGGTGCGCCGGTGTCGCCGGGGAGCGCCTGCTCCTCCTGGGGGAGGCGGGCGATGCGGCGGGCGTCCTCGACCGAGACGCGTCCGTCGGCCAGCGCCTCCTGGAGGTCCTCGCGCAGCTTCATCAGGGACAGGCGCTGCGAGACGAAGCCCTGCGTCTTGCCGATCCGGGCGGCGACCTGGCGCTGCGAGTAGCCGTAGCTCTTGATGAGGCCCTGGATGGCCTGGGCCTGCTCCAGCTCGGTGAGGTCGTCGCGCTGGACGTTCTCGATCAGGGCGTCCTCGTCGGTGCGGGACGCGTCCTCGCGCACCAGGACGGGCACCTCGTCCAGGCCCGCCATCCGGGCCGCGGCGAGCCGCCGGTGGCCGTGCAGGACGACGTACGGGGCCCGGCCCACGGCCCCCTCGTGGTGCGGGTGCGCCGCGAGGAACACGGCGCGGGGGACCACCCCGAGCGCCTGGAGCACCCCGCGCTCGCGCACCGTCTCGGCGAGCCCGTCCAGGTCGCGCAGCTCGTGGCGCGGGTTGTCGGGGTTCTCGGCCAGGTCGGCGAGCGCGACGGTGACGGGGTGCGCGGCGTCGCGGGCGCCGGGCCGGGTGCCTTCGCCGGCTGTTTCCGGGGCCGGGGCCGGGGCCGTGGCGGGTGCCGGGGCGCCGGAGGACAGCAGGGAGGACAGATCGGTACGGCGCCCCATCAGACGTTCACCTTCTTGGCGTTCCTGGCGTTCTTGCCCTTGGTGCTCTTGCCCGTCGCGGCCTGCCCGTCCTGCTTCTGCGCGTCCTTCCTCGCAGGCGTACGGGTGCCGCTCGTGGAGCGCTTGGCGGGGGCCGGGATCGCGGCGAGGCCCACCTCCAGGGCGAGGCGGAAGAAGTCCTCGCGGGCCTGGAGCGCGACCCGGTTCGCGCCGTACTGGGTGACGACGAGGCCGTCGGCGGAGGCGCGCGTGTGCAGCTTGTAGTGCCGTACGACCGTGCGGGCCAGCGGCCAGTCCTGGGCCTCCACGAAGGCGCGTGTCTGCTCCAGGTCGGCCTTGCCGTCGCGCGGGTCCCAGTTGTTGATGACCACGCGGTAGGGCAGGCCGCGCGGCTTCACGACGCGCTCGATGGTGCGCTGCGTGGGCTGGAAGCCGAGCGGCTCGGGCTCGATCGGCACGATCACGTCGTGGGCGTTGGACAGGACGGCGCGCAGCGCGTCCGCGGCTGCGCCCTTGCCGAGCGGGTCCTCGCCGGCGGACTCGGCGAGGTCGAGCCAGCCCGGGGTGTCGACGAAGACGTGCTGGGCGGAGGGGATGCGCGAGAGCGCGGCGAGTCCGGCCAGGTCGTCGTGGGCCTGCACGAAGTCGAAGGGGAGGCCGTCGCCGACGCGCTCCGACCACCACACGGCGGAGCCCTGCGGGTCGATCGAGACGGCGACGACGGGCGGCTGACCGCCCTCGGTCCCCGCGCCGAGCACGTCCGCCGTCACGGCGGCGAGATTGACGGCGAGCGTGGACTTACCCACGCCGCCCTTCTGATTGAGGATCACGTGCACGTGGGCCATGCTCACCACACTCCCTGGGAGACCGGCGTAACGCACTAAAATTATGAAACGCGCGAAACGGGTGATTCTGTCCCTGGTCACTCTGGCAGTGCGGGCGGGGCCGAGCGGAGCGAACACGCCGTGGACGGCGGGTGGTTACGCCCAGACGTCCACCTGCTCGTACCCCACGGCCCGCCCCTCGGCGTCCAGGAGCCGTCCCATCAGCTTCACCGCGCGCAGGGCGACGGCGCGGTCGGCGATGCGCAGGTGGGGCAGTCTTCCGGCGAGTTTGACCTCCAGGAGCTGCGCGTCGAGCAGGGACGCGACCCAGACCGTGGCGATCAGGTTCTGCGGACCCGCGGTCCCCACGCAGAGCCGGATCTCCGGGAGCTTCGCCAACTCCCGTGCGGTGGAGTCGAGATGCTCGGGCGGCACGGACCCGAAGAAGGTGACGGAGACGGGGGAGCCGGACAGGGAGCGGGCCAGGTCGCAGCGCAGGACGAGGCGGCCCGAGTCGAGGAGCCGGCCCAGGCGCCGGCTCGCGGTGTTGACGCTGACGCCGAGGCGCGCGGCGAGTTCCCCGACGGGGAGCCGGCCGTCCTCGCCGAGCGCGGTCACCAGGGCGCGGTGGTCGGCCAGGTACGGGGCGGCGCCGCCCGCGGAGCGGCGGGACGCGGCGAGGGCCTCCTGCTGGGTGCGGGTGAGGCTGCGCAGGCGCCAGATGCTGCCCTCGGTGTAGCTGCGGGTGATGAGGTGCGCGCGTGAGGACGTGACGCCGGGCACGGCGCCGAGCGTGTCGACGATGTACGCGGACAGGGTGCTGAAGTCGGGCGTCATGACGGTGACGAGGAGGTCGCGGCCGCCCGCCGTGTGCTCGACGGTGACGACCTTCGGGTCGGCGGACAGGGCGGCGGCGACGGCCGCGTCCTGGCCGGGCGCGCAGTCGACCTCGACGAGTGCGCCGCCGCCGACGTCGTACGCGTACGCGGTGACCCAGGCGAGGCCTGCCGAGCGCAGCCGTTCCCAGCGCCGGGCGACGGTGGCCGCGTCCACGTCGAGGGCGGCGGCGAGCTTGGTCCAGGGTGCCCGGGGATCGATCTGCAGGGCGTTGACCAGGGCGAGGTCGAGCTCGTCGAGATGGTCGGGGGTGCGCGCAAAGGTGCGGGCTGGTGTTTCGGCCATGGGGGATCGGCTCCTTCTCCACGACGCGGGCGGCGTGATGGCGATGTGACACAGAACTGCATTCGATCTACGTGAGTGCCACAGAAACGCAATTCTGCCGGTCCGAATGACGTCTGAATAGCATCGCTCCATCGATCGGAATCAGCCACGCCGAGAGGTCGGAGGTGTCACCGCATGGAACGTCGTATGCCCTGCATAGAACAAAAGTTCGAAACTTTGAGCGGTGCGGTGCACGCCCTGCGCACCGGCGCCGTCAGCAGCCGTGAGGTCGTCACCGCGGCGCTCGCCGACGCCGACGCGCTCGACCCGCTGCTCGGCGTCTTCGTCACCCGCTTCCCCGAGCGGGCCCTCGCCGCGGCGCGGGAGGCGGACGCGCTGCCCGCCGGTGAGCGCGGCCCCCTGCACGGTGTGCCCCTGGCCGTGAAGGACAACTTCGCCGCCGCCGAGGGCCCGGTCACCGCGCAGAGCCCCGCCCACGACCCCGGCCTGTGGCGCGGGCTCGACGCCCCCGCCGTGACGCGCCTGCGCTCGGCGGGAGCCGTCGTCATCGGCAAGACGACCATGGCCGAGTACGCGATGGGCCGCCCCGACCCGGCACACTCCTTCCCCGTGCCGCGCAACCCGTGGGACGTGGAGCGCTGGACCGGCGGCTCCAGCACCGGCAACGGCGCCGGGATCGCCGCGGGGATCTTCCTCGGCGCGCTCGGCACGGACACCTCCGGCAGCGTGCGGCTGCCCGCCGCCCTGTGCGGCACGACGGGCCTCAAGCCCACCCACGGCCTCGTCTGCCTCGACCGCTGCCTCCCGCTCAGCCCGTCGCAGGACGTGGCGGGCCCGATGGGGGTCTCCGCGGCCGACTGCGGCCTGCTGCTGTCCGCGCTCACCGGACGCTCGTACGTACCTGGCGAGACCGGCGGGACCGGCCTGCGGGGGCTGCGCATCGGCGTGCCGTACAGCCTCGTGGAAGGGCCCTCGGTCACCGGCGCCTGCCGTTCCGCCTTCGCCGAGGCGCTCCGCGTGCTCGCCGGACTCGGCGCGCAGACACGAGAGTTCGAACTCCCCGAGTTCCCGTCGCTGCTCGCCGTCAACGCGACCGTCATGCTCGGCGAGGCCTTCGCCGCCCACGGGGCGCGGCTCGCCGCGCGCTGGGAGCTGCACGGGCGGGCCTTCCGCCGTCTCGCCGCGGCCGGTGCCGCGCTCGGGCCGGGGCTCGTCGACCGGGCCCGCCTCACCGGAGCGGCGCTCACCGCAGGTCTCCTGGAGCGGATGGACGGCCCCGGCGGCGTGGACGTCATCGCGACCCCGACCTGGCCGGCCGGCGCCCGCCCCTACGTCCATGAGGCGGCGCCCGGCGACGAGCTGAACCTCACCGCGCCCTGGAACGCGACCGGATTCCCCGCGCTCGCGCTGCCCATGGGCACGGACGGGGCGGGCCTGCCCCTGTCGCTCCAGCTCGTGGCCCGCCCGTACGCCGAGCGCGCGCTGCTCGGGGCGGGCGCGGCCTACCAGCGGGCGACCGCCTGGCATCTGCGCCGCGCGACCCCCGACCCGGCCATCCGCCCCCGCCCCCTGCCGGAACCGCCTCCCGCCGAGGGAGCGCGGGAGCCGGCCGACGACCTCGTGACCGCCGCGCTCACCGCCGCCGGCCTCACCCCCGACCCCGAGGACCTGACGGCGGTACGGGCCACGGCCCACGCCCTCCTCAGGTCCGCCCACGAACTGGCACAGGCCCACCCCGAGCCCGCCTGACCCGTTCACGGGGCCCCGACTCCCCCTGTGATCAAGCGCATTCGACTCGACCACCCATCCCCGACAGCAAGGCAGACACCCCCCACGCCCCGCCCGAACGCCCCGTCCCCGCCGCCCGTGTGCGGCCGTTCACCCTGGAGAACCCATGTCGCGTGTCAAGGCCGGTCACGGCCCCGCAGCGCCCGGTCCCGGCGGCGCCCGCGTCGCCGCGGTCGTCGGTTTCCTGGTCTTCGTCGAGCTCATCAGCGGCATCCTCCAGGGCATGATGCCGACCCTGTTGCCGGGGCTCGGCGCCGCTCTGAAGATCACCGCCGGTGACCTGAACTGGGTCAGCAGCGCACAGCTCCTCGCGGCCGCCGTCTCCGTGCCGATCTTCGGCCGGCTCGGCGACCTGTACGGTCACCGCCGCCTCCTGCGTGTCGCCGCGCTGTGCCTCGCCGTGGGCTCCGTACTCGTCGCCTGGTCGCCGTCGTTCGAGCTGCTGCTGCTCGGCCGTGTCCTCCAGGGGCCGCTCGCCGCGCTGCTCCCCCTGGAGATGGGACTGGTCCGCGACCGGCTCAGCCCGGAGGGCGCGCGCGGCGCGATCGGTCTCCTCGTCGGCGCGCTCACCTTCGGCGCGAGCGCGGGAACGGTCCTGGCCGGCCTGCTCAGCGAGGTCGTCACGAGCGTCCACGGCATCCTGTGGATCCCCGCCGCCGCGACCGTGCTCTGTGTCGGCATCGTCTTCTTCCTCGTCCCCGAGTCGAGCACCCGCGCCCGCGGCACCGTCGACTGGGCGGGCGCCGGGCTGCTCAGCGTGGGGCTCGCCGCCCTGCTGCTCGCCATCTCGCAGGGCCCGCGCTGGGGCTGGACCGGCGGCGGCACACTCGGCCTGTTCGCCGTCGCGGCGCTCGTCCTCGCCGTGTGGGTCCTCGTCGAACTGCGCGTGGCGCACCCCGTCGTGGACATCCGCCTCACCGTGAAGCGCACCCTGCTGCCGGTGTACGGGGCGAGCTTCCTGCTCGGCGCCGCGCTGTTCGGCTCGCAGACCGCCGCGTCCCTGTTCCTGGCCGGCCCGCCCGAGAAGCTCGGTTACGGCTTCGGCTACGGGACCCTCGGCATCGGCTGGATGATGGCCCCCTGGGGGCTGATGGCCTTTGCGGGCTCGGCGACAGTGCCCCGGCTCGCCCGGGCGATCGGGGCGCGTGCCGTCCTCGGCCTGAGCGGCGTGTTCATGGCGGCCGGCTATACGGTGCTCGTCCTCGCGCACGCCGAGCCGTGGCAGTTCGTCGCCGCGAACCTCGTCCTCGGCTTCGGCATCGGGCTCGCCCTGAGCGCCATGCCCGCCCTGGTCCTCGACGCCAGCCCCGCCGACCGCACCGGCATCGCGACCGGTGTCTACAACACCTCCAAGACCCTGGGCGGCAGCGTCTCCGGCGCCGTGTTCGCCGCGATCCTCACGGCGATCACCTTCAAGGGCACCGAGATCCCGACCGAGTCCGCCTACACGACCGTGTGGTGGTGCTGCGCCGGTGTCTCGCTGCTCGTCGCCGCCTCGGCCGCCCTGGTCGTACGGACGCGGCAGGCCCCCGCCGGCACGGACACCGCACCGCGGCAGCCGGCCCCGGTCTCCTGACGGCCACGCGCCCCCGTACCGACCGCAGCATCCCTCTCCACCCGCATCACGGAAGGACCCGCCCGCCATGACCACCGGACCGACCACCGAGGCCACCGCCGCTCCCGCCTCCACCGTCCCCCTCCTGTTCCACAACGGGCTGCTCATCGACGGCAGAGGCGGAGAGCCGGTGCGGGACGGTGCCGTCCTCGTCGAGGACGGACTCGTCCGGTGGGCGGGGCCCGGTGCCGAGCGGCCCGAACTCCCCGCCGGCACCCGGGAGATGGACGTGCGGGGCGACGCGATCCTGCCCGGCTTCATCGACTGCCACGTCCACATGGCGGCGCCGGGCGGAGCGCTCGACCACGCCGCACTCGGCGCGATGCCCAGGACCTTGCGCACCTTCCTGTCGGCTCCCAGGATGCGGCAGACGCTGTTCGCCGGGGTCACCACGGCGCGCGACCTGGGCGGCGCCGACGCCGGGCACAGGAAGGCCGTCGACGACGGGCTCCTCGTCGGGCCGCGCCTGCTCGTCGCGATCGCCATGCTCAGCCCCACCGGCGGCCACGGCGACTTCCGCGCCGGAACCGACGACGGCGTCACCGACCCCACGATGAGCCGCCTCGCGGACGGCGTCGACGACTGCCGGCGCGCGGTGCGCGACCTGCTGCGCAAGGGCGCCGACTGCATCAAGGTCGCCGCGACCGGCGGCGTGTGGAGCCCCACCGACCAGCCCGACGACGACGGGTTCCTCGAGGACGAGATCCGCACGATCACCGAGATCGCCGCGGGCCACCGGGGCAAGCGGGTCGCCGCGCACGCCCAGGGCCGCGGCGGCATCCTCAACGCCGTGCGCGGCGGCGTCGCCAGCGTCGAGCACGGCTATGAGATCGACGACGAGGCCATCGACCTGATGCTGGAGCGCGGCACGTTCCTCGTGCCGACGCTGACCACGGCGAACACCGACCCCGACCCGCTGAAGGCCGCGAGCTGGGCGTACGCGAAGAAGAAGCACTGGCAGAGCGTCGCGCGCCGGCACATCCCGCACGCCATCGAGCGCGGCGTGCGCGTCGCCATGGGCACGGACTGCGGCATCGCGGCGCACGGCACGAACCTGCGCGAGCTGGCACATCTCGTCGAGTGCGGCATGACGCCGATGGGCGCGATCCTCGCGGGGACGTCCGAGGCGGCGGAACTGCTCGGCCTGGCCCACGAGATCGGCACACTGGAGCCCGGCAAGCGCGCCGACCTCGTCATCGCGCGCGGCAACCCGCTCACCGACATCGCGTCCCTCGGCAAGCCCGAGAACGTCCTGCTCGTGGCGAAGGACGGCGTGCCCTACAAGGACACGGACGGCCTCGCGGCCTGACCGTCACCCGTCCCACGCAGGGACGCGGCCCACGGGCCGCGTCCCTGCGGGCGCTGATATCCGCAACGGACCACATCGCCGTGTCCGTGGGGGGACGACCGCCCGGCGCGGCAGCGCCTCGCGTGTCCGGCGACCGCGCGCGAGGGATCAGAAGCCGGGCAGCGAGGCCTGTACGGCCGCGGAGCCGTCCGCGCCGTAGCGGGAGCTGTTCACCGCCCCGCCGACGAGACCGAGCACCAGAAACGCTCCGACCAGCACCTTCGCCGTCGCGCCCAGGAACAGCGGCCGCGTCGCGGACGGGCCCGAGAGGGTGCCGACGACGGCGTCCGGCGCCGACTGGTCGCCGAAGAGCCGCTTCGGGTACGCGGGGGTCAGCAGCAGCACGTACGCGCCGAGCCGCATCCGGTAGCGCAGGACCGCCGCCGTCGCCTCGAACAGCGGCAGCGGCATCCGACCGAGGAACAGCACGACGAGCCACGACAGCGCGGAGAAGACCCACCAGCCGGCGGTGGCGACCACCGCGACGAGCGCCGCGGGGATCACCAGAAGTGGCCGGAACAGCACGGCCGGCCGGTTGAGGCGCACGGACTGCTGCATGCGCACCCGCACCGGGTGACCCATCGGTGCGTCGAGCTCGAAGGGCGGCCAGCGGCCGGTCAGCAGCATCGCGCAGGCGTTCACGCGGATGTCGTAGCCGAGGAACCCCGCCAGATACCGCTCGACCGGAGCGGGCAGCCGCCCCAGCAGCAGCGCCGCGAACCAGCCGGCGACCACCACGAAGAACGCCGCCACCGACAGCACGGCCAGCACGACGAAGTGCGGCAGGAGCAGCAGGAGCCGCACCAGCACGGCGAGCCGGTTCTGCCGCCCCGGCTGCGGGATGTCCAACTCGGGCAGGGCCTCGGCGCCCGGAAACAGCGGGACCGTGCCGTACTGGGGTTCCATGCCGGTAACTCTGCCGACGGGAGGACGCCCGGGCACCCCGGGTCGTCCGCCCGAGTGGTCGGCGGGGGCCGGGGCGCACGCTCCCGGCGTCTTGCGATCGCACGCACCGGCCCCGGCCGCCGCGGACGACAAGAAGGGACGAGGGGCCGGGGTCGCCCCGCCGCGGCGGGGTGCGGCTCAGCTCACCCCCCGGTCCCGGCCCTCCCAATACGGCGCCCGCAGCTTGTACTTCTGGAGTTTGCCCGTGGCCGTGCGGGCCAGTTCGTCGCGGAACTCGACCGACGTGGGCGCCTTGAAACCGGCCAGGCGTTCCTTGCAGTGGCGGATCAGTTCGTCCTCCGTGACCGCCGAGTCGGGGGACCGGACCACGAGCGCCTTGATCGTCTCCCCCCACTTCTCGTCCGGGACACCGATGACGGCGACCTCGGCGACGCCTGCGTGACTGAAGAGCGCGTCCTCCACCTCGATGGACGACACGTTCTCGCCGCCGGTGATGATCACGTCCTTCTTGCGGTCGCTGATCGTCAGATAGCCGTCCTCGTCGACCGTGCCGCCGTCGCCCGTGTGGAACCAGCCGCCCGCGAGGGCCTTCGCGCTCTCCTCGGGCTGCTCCCAGTAGCCCTCAAGGATCACGTTCGACCGGGCGAGCACCTCGCCCTCCTCGTCGGTGCGCAGCGTCACGCCGAGCGCGGGCGCCCCGGCCCGCACCAGCTTCTCCGCGCGTGCCGACGTGTCCAGCCCGTCCCACTCGGCGCGGCTGCGGTTCACCGTGAGCAGCGGCGACGTCTCCGTGAGGCCGTAGATCTGGATGAACTCCCAGCCGAGTTCGGACTCGACGCGGGCCACGGTACGGGTGGGCGGCGGCGCCCCGGCGACGATGATGCGGACCCGGTCGCGCCCCGGGATCGCGCCCTTCCAGGAACGGGCGGCGTCCAGGACGGCGTTGACGACGGCGGGCGCGGCGCACATCACGCTCACGCCGTGTTCGTCGACGCGGCGCAGGATCTCGGCGCCGTCGACCTTGCGCAGCGCGATCTGGCGCACCCCGAGCGCGGACATGGCGAACGGCATGCCCCAGCCGTTGGCGTGGAACATCGGCAGCGTGTGCAGGTAGACGTCCCGGTCGGTGACGCCCGCGTGCAGGGCGAAGGTGACGGCGTTGACCCAGATGTTGCGGTGGGTGATCTGGACGCCCTTGGGCCGGGCGGTCGTGCCGCTCGTGTAGTTGATCGTGGCGGTGGCGTTCTCGTCGGGCGTCCAGGGGGCGGGGTCCGCGCCGAAGCGGTAGAGCTCGGAGTCGGCGGCCGCCCCGATGGTGAACCGGTGCTTGGCGGGGACGCCGGCGAGGCGGTCCGTCAGTTCGGGGTCCACGAGGAGGACGTCGGCGCCCGAGTGGGAGACGACGTAGCTCACCTCCTCCGCGGTGAGACGGAAGTTGACCGGGACGAGGACGCGGCCGTAGCCGCTCACCCCGAAGAACGAGGTCAGCAGCCGCGCGCTGTTCGGCGACACGACCGCGACGCGGGCGCCGAGCGGCACCCCGAGCGCGTCGAGTCCGGCGGCCTGGGCGCGCGCCAGCTCGGCCACCCGGCGGTAGGTGAGGTCCTCCCAGGGTTCGGCAGGCTGGACCGGTTCGTCGACGACGCCGATCCGGTCCCCGTAGACGGTGGCGGCACGTTCCAGAAAATCAAGGGCCCCGAACGGGACGATCATCCTGGCCTCCCGAGCACAGACGATGAACAACAGATCAGGTTCTGTCCGCCCACAGCATGGGCGAACCGGGCTCGCGTGGCATTACCTCCGGCGTAATCGACCCTCGTCCGCCCGCCCGGCAGGCTGAAGGCATCCGGAACCCGGGCGGCGCACTCCTCCCGGGCTCCGGTCCCGCACCCGACCTGACTGGAGGCCGATTCGCATGTCCGTCATCTCCGTTCACGAAGCCGCCGTCGCCCGCTACTTCGAGGCATGGAACGCCGAGGGCGCAGACGCCCGGGCCGAGGCCGTCGCCGCCGCGTGGAGCGAGGACGGCAGCTACACCGACCCCCTGGCCGACGTGACCGGGCACGAGGGCGTCGCCGCCGTGATCGCCGCGGCCCGTGAGCAGTTCCCCGGATTCGCGTTCCGGCGGACCGGCACGGTCGACGCGCACCACGACATCGCCCGGTTCACCTGGGAGCTGGTGTCCGCCGCGGACGGCTCCGCGCCCGTCGCGGGGTCCGACGTGATCTCGCTGGCCAAGGACGGCCGGATCCGTACGGTGCAGGGGTTCCTGGACCGGATCCCGGCGGCGTGACGACTCCCGCTAGCGCAGCGTCACCGTGAGGCTCCGCCCGTACGTGTGGCGGGTGTCCACGTCCAGGCGGGTGCCGCCGGGGACGCGGGTCACCCGCACCTGCGGGTCCGCGGTGACTTCGCGAAGTGGACGCCCGTGGAGCAGGACGGTCACGGTGTCGCGCCGCGTCGTGGGGTCCGCGACGGCGACTGTGACCGGGTCGCCGTGGCCCCGCCCGCGCCGCACCAGCACCGAGGCGGGGCCCTCGACGCGCAGACCCGCGGTCTCGTGGCGGCCGGGCGTGAAGGTGTTCACGGCGGTCAGGCCGAGGCCCTTGTGGGTGACGGCCTGGAGGCGCGGTGTGTTCGCGTGGACCGTCAGCGGGCCGTCGTGGCGCGTGTACGAGCGCAGGGCGGCCTCCGCCGCGTTCGGCACCAACGCGTAGGCCAGAGAGGCCGGTTCGGCTCCGGCCGCATGGTCGACCGTCACGCCGAGGACCGTGCGGGTCACCGCCGTGTCCGGGTTCGCGGTGCGCACCACGCGGCGGCTGCGGGTGACTTCGTCGAGCGAGACCCGCACGCGCGGGGTGTCGAGGAAGACGTAGCCGAGCGACGTGCCGCGGGTCGCGTCGGCGTAGCGCAGCCAGTGCAGGTCGCCGGTGCCCGGGCCGCTCCACGGACGGCCGTCGCGCAGCGCTCCGGTGACCGTGGTCCGGTCGTCCGGTGCTGCCGTGCGGGAGTCGACGGTCGTCGTCACGGCCCGCCCGGCCGCGTCGCCGACATCCGCCGCGAGGACCACGATCTCGTCGTCGAACAGGAACCACGACTTCGTCGACGTCGCGTTGCGATAGACGACGAAGTCGTCGGGCAGGATGCCCTTCTGCTTGTCCCGGTAGGGGACGTCGTCCGACTGCACCATGGCGGCCGCGCCGTACGCGCCGAGCACGGCACCGCCCGAGTGCGGGCCGGTGCCGCAGGGGAAGTAGACGTAGGTGTTCTGCGACTCGGACGACGACGTGAAGTTCAGCGGGTGGCCCGGGTTGTCGTAGTACGGCTTCCCGTAGAGCTCGGGGACGGTGCGGCGCTCCTCGACCGGCGCGGTGACCCCGGCCAGCGCGTACGGCGAGACCGTCGTGAAGTAGTCGACGCCGTACGCCTGCGTCTGGTCCTGGCCGGACAGGTACAGGTAGTACGCGCCGTCGCCCTGGAACCACGGCATGAGGTTCTCGCCGCTCATGTACTCGTACTTGCTGATGCGGCTCGAACTCCGGGCGAGCGCGAAGGCGAAACCCGGCCTGCGGTGCACGGTCCGGTCCATGGCGTTGAACGCGACCGTGCGGGCCCCGGGGTTGAGGTCCTCGGCGGGGAGGGACGCGTCGCCGGTGATGTCGGCGTAGCGCGTGATGCTCACGGGGGAGACGAACGAGGACGGGTCGAGGGCGGCGCGCGAGGTGGCCCGGATGTGTTTGACGTAGCTCTTGAGGGCGGTGGCGTCGGCTCCGGCGGTGTCTTCGGCGAGTGACGCGAGATCCACGACCGCCTCGACGACGATCGCGACGTCGGTGTAGCCGGTGTCGGGGCGGGACACGGCCCGGCCCTTGACGATCTCCATCATCCAGCCCTCGAAGATGAGTGGCGCGAAGCCGTTCCGCACCCAGCCCACCACGGTCGGCACCAGCTCCCCGCCGTGCGCGAAGCCCGTGCCGTCGAGGAACTTGAGGGTCTGCACGACCCGCGTGAGCAGGCCCTTGCCGTACGAGCCGGTGTAGGCGACGGACGCGTGCTGGATGAAGGAGCCGTCGGCGTAATAGCCGTCCGTGACCCCGTGGGCGAGTGCGTACGGGTCGATCGTCGCGAAGACGGTGAGCTGGTCGGTGAGGGCCTTGCGGATGCGGGCCTCGCCGTCGGGGGCGCCGCCCCCGTCCCCGACGAGGAGCGCGCCCTGGAGGATGCGGTTCGTGGTGATGTCGGCGAGGTTGGCGCCCGTGTGGAAGCGGGAGTCGAGGTTCACGTCGCCGTCGGTGCCGTTGCGCAGGTACGCGTCCATGGAGGCGACGTAGGTGCGCAGGAGGTCCGGGCGGTGGGCCTTGACCGCGTCGGCGAGGAGGACGAGGGTCTTGCTGATGTACTGGGAGAGGCCGATCTCCCAGTAGAACCAGTTGCCGTAGTAGCCCTTGGACTGGTCGCCGTAGTAGCGCTCGTGCAGCCACGCGAGGCCGTCGACGACGCGGCGTTGCACCGCCTCGTCGTGGTACAGGTCGGGGGACGCGCCCGGCGCGCGCGTCGCGAGGGCGATCTCGTACAACTGCTTGTAGGCCGTGTTGAGCCGGCCCTCGTCGGTGCCGAGGACGAGCCCGGCGAAGAGTTCGCCGGGGCCGGCCGCGTCCATCGACTTCAGGTTCGCGCGGGCGGCCTTGTCGATGGCGGCGCGCTTGGCGGCCGTCTCCGTACGGGAGTTGGAGGCCTCGGTGCCCGCGAAGACGTCCACAGTGTTGGCGAGGAGCCGCGCGCTGTCCGCGGCCGCGTCGGCGGCGTTCGCCCGTCCGGTGGGGATCACCGTGAGGAGACCCGCGGCTGACAGGGCGGACAGCAGGCGTCTGCGGGTGATCTCCATGGCTTCCTCCGCCGGTGAGTTGGCGTGCTGGCGCGCGGAGTCAAGCAGATGGGCCCGAGGGCGACAAGGGGTCCACGGGCCCGGGGAGGGAAAGCGCGTACTGGCTTGTCCGGTAAGGGTCCCGGCACGGCGGTCAGACGGGCAGCCAGTCGGCGCCCTCCCCCGCCGCGCCCGGGACGACCTGTCCGAAGACGACGTCCGCGAAGTGGATGCCGAAGCCGAGGGTGCCCGGCTGCTGGAGTTCGCTGATCAGGCTGCGCCGGTGGCGTTCCGACTGGGCCGGGTCGCCCTCCGACACCGTGAACCACTCGGGGTGGCGCACCTGGAGCGGCGAGTGCAGCGCGTCCCCGAACGCGAGCAGGCGACGGCCCCGCGAGGTGATCGTGAAGCCGGTGTGGCCCGCGGTGTGGCCGGGCAGCGCCAGCGTCTGCACACCCGGGAAGATCTCCTCGCCGGGGACGACGAGCCGCAGCCGGCGCTCCAGCGCGGCGAGCGCCCCGGCGGTCAGCCCCGGCATCTGATGGCGGTTCTCCCACTCGCTCTTCGGCACGGCGAACGCGGCCGCCGTGAACACCGGCGGATCCGCGCACGCCCATCCGATGTGATCCCGGTGCAGATGGGTGAAGGCCACGACCTCTATCTCGTCGGGCCGCGCCCCGAGCCGCGCCAGATTGTCGAGCAGCGAACCGCCGTGCACCGCGCCGATGTACGGGTGGTCGGGGTCCTCCGGTACGGAGTGCGGGCCGAACCCCGCGTCGATGAGCAGCGCCCGCCCGTCGGACTGGACGAGCAGGCCGCCGGTGTTGGCGACCAGATGGGCGGTGTCGTTGAGATAGGCGGCACCGACGTCCGCCCGTGGCGGCTCGGGCGGCTTGAACAGCATGGCGCCGTCAGGCACGTAACTGACCTTCAGATCACCCACCTGCACGGAACACACGGCAGAGGGCCTGCGCAGTCGCCTGTCGTTCACGGATCGGTCTCCTTGGTGATGTTCCGAACGGGCGCGGATGTGGCCCGCGGCCCGCAGAAAGCGACGGCGCCGGAACCCCGGACGAGGGTCGCGGGGAGGTGCGCCGACGGCACGCACGCTCCCCGCGACCACATTCCCGCACCCGCTTCGCGGCTAGCCGCGCTTGCGCAGCACGGTCGCCGCAAGGCCCGCACCCACCAGGGCGACCACGCCGGCGGTGACCATGCCGGCGTGCAGTCCGCCGAGCGTGGCGGCCGCGTCGGGACCCGAACCGCCCGCGAGGGCGTTCGTGCGGGCGGCGGCGATCGCGCTGAGACCGGCGACGCCGATCGCGGCGACGTACTGCGGGAGCTGCGACAGGCCGCCGACGACGCCCTGGTCCTCCTCGCTGACGCCCGTCGTCATCACGGTGATGAAGGAGACGACGCTGAAGACGTGGCCGAGGCCCATGACCGAGGACGTGATGACGAGCGGCGCGATGGTGCCGCTCTGCGGCAGGGTGAACATGGCGACGGTGCCGGCGCCCTGGATCAGCAGGCCGGCCGCGAGGACCCGCGGGCCGCCGAACCGGCCGAGCAGCTTGGAGACGTACATGCCGCCGAGCATCGCGGCCGCGCCCTCGCCGAGGTAGCTCAGACCGGCCTGGAGCGGGGTGAAGCCGAGGACGTCCTGCATGTAGAGGCTGAGCAGCACGGTCGTGCCGGCGCACATGCCGAAGGTGACGACACCGAACAGGCCGGACCACTTGACGGTGGGGCGGCCCAGAACGCTGAGCGGGATCAGCGGTTCGGGGTGGCGCCGCTCGACCAGGAGGAACACGCCGAGCAGGACGAGGCCGCCGACGATGGAGCCGAGCGAGTCCACGCGGACCCAGCCCTTGTCGCCGCCGGTGGAGATGCCGAAGACGAGACCGAACAGGCCGAGCGTGGCGAGGACCGCGCCGGGGATGTCCATGCGCCGGGCGGCCGCGGACTCCCGCATCACGGGCAGCGCGAGCGCGCCGGCCAGGGCGACGGCGCCCATGACGCACAGCACGACCATCGTCCAGCGCCAGCTGAAGCCGCTGGTGATGACGCCGCCGCCGAGCGCGCCGAGCACGAAGCCGAGCGACATGACGGCGCCGTTGAGGCCCAGGGCGCGGGCGCGCTGCGGGCCCTCGGGGAAGTAGCCCGTCATCAGGGCGATGGCGGCGGGGGCGATCATCGCGGCGGCCGTGCCCTGGCCCACGCGGGTGGCGATCAGGACGCCGGGGCCGCCCGCGAGGGCGGCGCCCAGCGAGAACAGGGTGAACAGGGCCACGCCGAACGTGAAGAGCTTCTTGCGGCCCACGAGGTCGGCGACGCGGGCGAACAGCGGCAGCAGGCTCGCGGAGGGCAGCAGGCTCGCGGTGGCGACCCACTGGAGCGTGCCGGGCGAGGAGAAGCCGAGGCTGCTGCCGATGTCGGGCAGGGCGACGGTGACGATGGAGAAGTCCAGGCCGCACATGAAGGTCGCGCAGCACAGGGTGATCAGGACGAGCCAGCCCCGCGTGCTGAACGAGCTGTCGGCGGGGCCGACGTCGGCGACCGGCGGTGGCGGGGCGAGGACACCGGTCTCGACGAGGGGATCGGTGGGGGGAGAGGACTCGGTGACAGCCATCAGGGGTGTCCTTTCGTATGCGATCGGGCCTGACCAGCATCGAATCGGGGCACCTGCGCAACAAGAACGATCTGTGCAACGATCGATTCGCCGGGCTCATCGTTCGAGGTGAGCGGGTGAGTGAGGGGTACGAGGCCGGGGACGGGGAGGACATGGAACGCCAGGAGATCGAGATCTTTCTGACGCTGGCGGAGGAACTGCACTTCGGCCGGACCGCCGAACGCGTGGGTGTCTCGCAGAGCCGTGTCAGCCAGACCATCGCGCGCGTCGAGCGCCGCATCGGCGCGAAGCTGTTCGAGCGCAGCAGCCGCCGTGTGACGATGACGGCCATCGGGGAGCAGCTGAGAGACGGGATCGGCCCTGCTCAGCGCCGCATCGAGGAGGAGATCGCCAAAGCCACGGCGGCCGGCCGGGGGATCACCGGCACGCTGCGGATCGGCTTCTCGGGGGCGTTCACCGGCCATCTGCTGCACAGCGTCGCCGCGGTGTTCGCGCGCCGTCACCCGGGTGTGGACGTACAGATCCGACAGGTGCAGATATCCGACCCGTACGGGCCGCTGCGGGCCGGGGACATCGACCTTCAGGTCACCGAACTCCCGGTGGCGGAGGCCGACCTGACGACCGGTCCGGTGCTGCTGTCGCAGCCGCGGGTGCTCCTGATGCCGTCCGCGCACCCGTTCGCGCGGCGCGAGACGCTGAGCGTGGAGGATCTGGCGGAGGCGACGCTGCTGACGGTGACGAGGCCGGTGCCGGCCCACTGGCTGGACCATCACTTCCCGCGGCAGACGCCGTCGGGGCGGCCCATTCCGCACGGCCAGGCGATCACGCACTGGGAGGACGCGCTGTCACTGGTCCTCGCGGGCAAGGGGGTGACGCCGGTCGCGGCGGCGGGTGAGCGGTACTACGCGCGCCCCGGCCTGGCGTTCCGGCCGTTCGCCGATGCCCCCCGCATCGAGTACGCGTTCATCTGGCCGGCCGACCACGAGACGGGCCGGCTGCGGGCGTTCGTGGGTGCCGCGCTGGAGCATGTGCGCTCGCTGGGCGGGCCCACCAGGGCGCTGGAGACCCTGTGGGAGTCCGAGGGCGGCGCCTGAGGGACGTCAGGGCCGCGGACGGTGGTGCGGGGCACGGTCAGCGGACGGCTCCCGCGGCGGAGAGATAGCGCTGGTCGGGGCGGTCCTGGAGCATCGCGTGGTGCAGGGACCTGGTGGTGGGCGACGGGGTGATGCCGAGGTCGTCGCCCATGCGGCGGCGCAGCGACTGGTAGACCTCGAGCGCGGCGGCCCGGCGGCCGGACGCGTACAGGGCGCGCATCAGCTGGGCGTGCACGTTCTCGTGGTACGGGTGCTCCTCGACGAGGGCGACGGCGTCACCCACCGCCTCCTGGAACCGCCCGGCCGACAGCAGCGCGTCGACCCGCACCTCGCAGGCCGCGAGGTGGGCCTCGTTCAACACCCTGGACTGTGCGGTGAGTTGGCTGCCGGCCTTGACGTTGCAGAACGGGGTGCCGCGCCACATGGCGAGGGCCTCGCCGAGTACCTCGGTGGCGCGCTGCGCCTCGCGCTCCTCCATCAGACCGCGCGCCTCCAGGACGAGCTGCTCGAAGCGGGGCCGGTCCCATTCGGTGTCGGCGAGCTTCAGGACGTAGCCGTTCCCGTCGGTGACGAGGCGGTGTTCGGCGATGTGGCGGGCGGTGGTGCCGGTCGCGGTGGCGAACGTCTTGCGCAGGGACCCTATGTAGGTCTGCAGCGCGGTGGTGGCGGTGCGGGGCGGCTCGTGGCCCCACACCTCGTTGAGCAGCGTCGGTACGGACACCCGGCGGTTGGCTCTGGCCAGGAGCAGGGCGAGTACCTGCCGCTGTTTGGGCGCGGTGGGCGTGATGTCGCGCCCCTGCTCGGATACGTCGATCGGACCAAGGAGACGGAACTCCACAGCCCCTCCCTCGTGATGGACGCGCAGTCCGTTTCGGCGGACGGCGAGTGGGTGGACAAACAGGTCGTGGTCCCTACGGTGCGGTACGGTGCGGGGTGTGCGGACACCCGCCGTGGCCGAGCCTGCGCTGCGCGGAAGCGGCGGAGACCAGCGTCGCGTGGCGGTGCCAGCCGGCGTAGGAGCGGCCGGCGAAGTCGTGCAGTCCGAGCTCGGTCTCGGCGGCTCCGGCCCGTGCGGCGGCGCGCCCCGCGATGAGCGCGCCCGCCTGGAAGTGGCGGTCGGGGTGCAGGTTGGTCAGCCAGGTCCGGTCGGGCCGGACGGACGGCGATGTCCATTCCCCGACGAGCAGACAGGGCCGGTCGCCGCCGGGCAGCGGCACCAGCGTGGACAGCGCGCCGAGGCGGGCACTGCCGTGTTCCGTCCGGGCGGCGGTACGCGGTGCCGCGTGCCGGCGGACCAGGGTGCGCACGGTTTCGAGCGGCGGGCGGGGGGCGGTGCTCAGGGCGGGCGCGAGGGCGAGGCGGAGGGTGTCGGGCACGGCGACGATCCAGTCGTGGCCGCGTGCCTCCAGGCCCTCGATGAGCGCTTCGGCATCCAGGTGGCCTTCGGGGTCGATGACGACGGGCGCCCGGCGGGTGGTGGTCCGCGCGAGCCGGTCGAGCAGCGCGAGGCAGAGCCCGGTGGCGTCGGTGTAGCCGGTGGAGCCGGGGATGCGGGCCTGCTCGCGCAGCCGGCTGTCCGCGGTCCATTCGCGCGGCAGGTAGAGCTGCCAGTCCACGGAGACGTCGCCGAGCCCGGAGGTCAGGAACGCGCCCAGTGCCAGCTGGCAGTTGACGGTGCGTCCGAGGCCGGGCACGAACCGCCGGTGGACGCCGGCGGCGAGGCTGCCCCGTTTGGGGATCACCACGGGGGCCACGGTCCAGGCCCGCACGGGTGTGTGTCCGGCGACCCAGCGGGTGAGCTCGGCGCGGACCGGACGCCATTCCCAGGGGCTGACGTTGACGAACTGCTGGAGCGACTGCGACGCCGTCGGGGACGGGGTGACGGAGGCCGCCATCCGCCGCAGCGACTTCTTGCCCGGGGTGGTCAGCAGCCCCTTCACATAGACCTCGGCCCACCGGCGCTGATCGGCGCGCGGCAGGTGGGCGAAGAGGCGGTGCACGGGCGGCGCGGGGGCCGCGCCGGTGGTCGGTGCGCTGTCGTCGAACGTCCGGTCCATGAGTGGGCTCCTCTCTCTGCGTGGCCGCCCAGGAAATATAGCGAACGTTCTCTATTTTTCTAGCCCAGTTCTCGGAGCCGGCGGGGAGAAGCGCGGCAAGAGCGTGCCCCTCCGTCCGACGGCAGGGGTTCTGAGCTGGGAGGGAGTGCGCTCAGGGGTGCGTGGAGGGGAAGTTGAATATGTGGGTGCGGGCGTGATCCGGCCCGTCGTCGGGTGCCGCCGAGCGGACGGTCCGTGCCCGGAACAGTGCATTCAGTTGATGCACGCACGCCCGAAGGGCCCTGTCCCTTACCTGAGTCGAGGGCGCCGACCCGTGAACGCCGGTCCCGTCAGAGGGGCTTGGCCGGGGACGCGAGCGCGCTCAGCGCCTGGAGCGCCTGCGTCAGCTCGCCCTTCGGGTCGGCGCCGTACGCGTCCCGCAGGGCGCCCCGGGACGACGTGGTGGCCTCGACGCCGGCCATGACGTACGTGAGCAGCGCGGCGGCGGAGACCGGGGTCAGCCCCGAGCCGGGGCGCTCGTCGGCCCAGCCGCGTTCCATGCTCTCGCGCAGGTGCGGGACCCAGGCCGCGTACCAGTTGGACTCGGCGTCGCGGCCCTCGCGGGTGAAGCGCGCGGCGGCCCTGATGCACGGGGTGGTCTCCAGGGCCTCGGCGAGCGCCAGGGTGTCGACGAGCGCGCCCCGCAGCCCCGGGTCGGCCCCGTCGCCGTGCAGCACCGCGCGCGTGGCGGCGGCCCCGGCTTCCTGGACGGCGTCCGCCAGGGCGGACTTCGACGAGAAGTGGAAGGTCAGGGCGCCCATGGTGACCCCGGCCGACTTCACGATCCCGAGCAGGGAGGTGCCGGCGTACCCGTGGGCGGCGAACTCGGCGGCAGCGGCCTCGATGAGCCGGCGCCGGGTCAGTTCTGCTCTCTCCTGGCGTGCCATGGATCTACCGTAGGTCAAGACTTTCCCAAGAACACCCCATGGGCGGCACCCCGGAACGTTCTTGGCAGGTCGGTCGCGCCCGAGTGGCGAAATGACGCCTCCCGGCCTTCACCCGCACCTGCTTGACTGCCCGTCATGATCAAGGACGTACGTGACATGGACGGCCGGGTAGTGATGATCACGGGGGCTTCGTCGGGCATCGGCGCGGCGGCGGCGCGCCTGTTCGCCGGCAGGAACGCCCCCGTGGTGCTCATGGCCCGCAGACAGCAGCAACTCGACGCGCTCGTCGAGGAGATAGCGGCGGACGGGGGAAGAGCGGTGGCCGTCGTCGGGGACGTGCGCCGCGGCGAGGACGTGGAGCGGGCCGTCTCCACCGCCGTGGAATGCTTCGGCAGGCTGGACGCCGCCTTCAACAACGCCGGTCACGCCACGCTCGGCAAAGACCTGCACGAGACGCCGGACGACGACTTCGACGCCGTGATGGACATCAACGTGCGAGGCGTGTGGAACTGCCTGCGCCACCAGATCGCCGCCATGCTCCCCACCGGCGGCGGCTCCATCGTGAACACGGCGAGCACGGCGGGCCTCATCGCCACCGGCGTCGGCGCCCCCTATGTCGCCGCCAAGCACGCGGTGATCGGCCTGACGAAGGCGGCCGCCGCCGAGTACGGCACGCGCGGCATACGCGTCAACGCGCTCGCCGTGGGCAGCACGCTGACCGAGATGATGGAGTCCGTCATCGACCAGGCGCCCGGTATCGAGAAGACCTTCTTCGCGCGGGCCGTCCAGCAGCGCTTCGCCGCGCCGTCCGAGGTCGCCGAGGCGGCGATGTGGCTGTGCAGCGACGCGTCGTCCTTCGTCACCGGTGCGACCGTACCCGTGGACGGCGGGGTCCTCGCCGTCTGATCCCTGAACGCCCGCGCTCCGGCCGGCCCAGGGCCGGCC